>JAFQHV010000043.1 GCA_017397835.1 Oscillospiraceae bacterium | reverse complement strand
CCCTTGAGGGGAAGGTGGCCGAGCGCAGCGAGGTCGGATGAGGTGGCGACAAAGGCAACTCTGCCACAGAACCACCCTCATTGGGTGTGGGCTGGGCGAGATGGGGCTGTTCCGCCGCTCCGGCGGCGGGTTTCTTTTGTCGCTGAACAAAAGAAACCAAAAATCAGCATAGAAACCCATGGTTTCTATGTACTTCCTTTTGGCAACCTCCGTGGAGTCCCTCCCACACGGTCGGCGGACACCTCTGCCCCTGCCGCCTCCTATTAGGCTGCCGCCCTGCGCACCATCTGTAAATCTATCTGTCTACCGAACCTCCGCCGACTATCAATCAAACCACCAGGCTTGGCGTAGGGGGCGGTTTCCCCACCGCCCCCTACACACCCTCTACAAGCACCCCGGGCCGAAAACCGCCCCACCGATTGCTCGGCGGGGCGGTTTCTGTTTTATCCGATTTTCGCGTTCAGTTTTCGGCTGGTCAGCTTGACACAGACGAACACCGTCAGCCAGACCGCCAGATATACCACCACGAAGATGGCGGTGAACAGTACCACCACCCGCCAGTCAAAGGGGATCCAGCGGTTAACGAGGTAGCAGCCCACGTAGGCCGCATACAGCACCGCGAAGTGGCACAGCATGGACTTGGGGATGCTCCAGCCCTCAATTTGATTGAATACGGAAGCCCCCGCCTGCAGGAAAGCCAGCAGGTAGATGGACACGATGCCCAGCAGCAGCTCTCCCCCGGTCAGTACCGGTTCGGCCACAGCACAGATAATGCCCAAAATGATGGGGCCGAAGCCGCCGAATATCAGGCCCCGGTGCAGAAATTCTTTTACGTATTGATTCATTTGATACCAAACCTCTCTTTCACCGTTTTCATCTGTCGCCGGGACACATAGTCAACGTATCCGTTTTTGAATTTTACCTTCAGGGTGCCGGACATGGACGCATCAAAGCGCTCCACCTCGCTCACATTAGCCAGGCAGGACTGATTGATTTTCACAAAACCGTTCCCCAGCAATTCCTCCAGCACGTACAGCCGCTGCTTCATCTGCAGCTTTTCCTTCCGGCACAGAGCAAACACCCGGTCGCCCTCCACCGTGATACAGGTGATCCGTGCCGGGGTCAGGGGGACGATCTCTCCGTTCCGGTAACCAACCAGCCGGGTAGTATGTTCCTCCGCCAGCTGGCAGATGGCCCGGGTCAGGTCGTTCTCCCGTCGGGTATAGACCACCACCCGTTCCTCTCCGGTCGGATCAACAATGATTTCGCATTTCATATAAGACCTCCTTTCACCCACATCTTATCCGTCTTTTGCGGCCTTTGCAATAGCGTTCCCCCGTTCGGTCGAATTCTGCCTTCATGCGGCGTTCTCATTTTGCTCAAATCACTTCCCCTTTTGCTCAATATGCAAGCAGCCGCCCCGCAACGCCTTGCAATTCCATCTTTTTCGCCTTTTTCCCTTGCAAAACGCACATGGTTTGGTATAATAGTTTTGTTGTGCATTTGGTACACCGGAAAATTGAGGAGGTACGTTGTATTATGGATATGGCTGTTTTGTCACTGATTTTATTCTGTGCCACGCTGGTCGTTGCCGTTGTCTTCAAGATCAACACCGGTTTGGTTGCGCTCGTTGTTTCTTTGGTACTGTCCTGGGTTGCCGGTGTGCCGGAAAAGTTTTTGCTCAACGCCTTTGACAGCAAAATGTTTTTGATGCTGTTCGGTGTCATGTACTTATTCAGCATCGCCCAGGAGAATAAAACCCTGGAACTGCTCTCTAAAAAAACCTTTGCCCTGTGCCGCGGCAACACAAAGCTGCTGCCCATCGTGGTGTTTTTCGTTGCTGCGGTCATCGCCGCCATCGGCCCCGGCCCCATCTCGGTCAGCGCATTGATCGCCGTACTGGTAGTCCCCCTTGCCGCCGAGGTCAATATTCCCTTTATTCACCTGGCCTCCTTTGGTCTGCTGGGTTCCTTCGCCGGCGGTCTGACCCCCATCACCCCCTCCGGCATCGTGGCCGTCAACAAAGCCGAGGAAAGCGGCATCTTCGGTGTGGGAACCGCCTTGCCTTTGAAGATGGCTCTGACCTGCGTAATTTATGGCATCATTCTCTACTTCTTCATCTTCAAGTGGCACAAACGTGCCTCCGTTCCCACCCAGGCCGGTGATGCATCCGCTCCTTTCTCCGTTATGCAGATCGCCACACTGCTGGGAATCGTGATCGTAGCCGTGGTGTCTACCGTGTTTGGTGTCAACGTAGGTCTGATCTCCTTTGCCGTCTCCGTTGTGCTGACCCTGTTCAAGGCGGCAGACGAGGGCGCTGCCCTGAAGAAAGTCCCCTGGAGCACTCTGATCATGATCACCGGCGTAGGCATTTTGATTTCTCTGGTCACGGAGTTGGGCGGTATCGCTCTGTTGTCCAAGTGGCTGCAGGCGTTGGCCTCTCCCAAAACCGCCGCGGCCATCATGGGCGTGCTGGCCGGCGTGATGTCCTGGTTCTCCTCCGCCTCCGGCGTGGTGATGCCCACCCTGTTCCCCGCCGGGGCCGAAATGGCCGCCAACATGCCCGGCGTGGATGCCATGAGCGTTGTGGTCGCCGTTGGTATCGGCTCCCACATGGCCGCCATGAGCCCCGTTTCCAGCTGCGGCGGTTTGACCTTGGCTGCATACTCCTCCGGCAACGTGACCGCCGAAGATCGGAACAAGATGTTCCTGCAGCTGTTCCTGCTGTCCGCCACCGGCGTACTGTTCGGCGGCCTGCTGGCTCTGCTGGGACTGTACTGAATCAAACGTAAAACATCCCCTCTGTCAACGACAGAGGGGATGTTTTACTTCATAATAATGAAACCGGACCCCGCCGATCACTCGGCGGGGTCCGGTTGTGTTTGGTTATGCGATCAGCCGTTGATGGCAGCCTGAGCGGCGGCCAAACGGGCGATGGGCACACGGAAGGGAGAGCAGGACACGTAGTCCAGGCCCAGCTTGTGGCAGAACTCCACGGAGGAGGGGTCGCCACCATGCTCGCCGCAGATACCCACGTGCAGGTCCTTGTTGGCCTCACGGCCCAGGGTCACGGCCATGTTCATCAGCTTGCCAACGCCGTTCTGATCCAGCTTGGCGAAGGGATCGTTCTCGAAGATCTTGGCGTCGTAGTAAGCACTCAGGAACTTGCCGGCGTCATCACGGGAGAAGCCGTAGGTCATCTGAGTCAGGTCGTTGGTACCGAAGCAGAAGAAGTCGGCGTTCTTGCCGATCTCGTCGGCGGTCAGGCAGGCGCGGGGGATCTCGATCATGGTGCCGACCTGGTACTTCAGGTCCACACCGGCGGCGGCGATCTCCTCGTCAGCGGTAGCGATGACCACCTTCTTGACGTACTTCAGCTCGTTGACGTCGCCAACCAGGGGGATCATGATCTCGGGGACCAGGTTCCAGTCGGCGTGAGCCTTCTGCACGTTGATGGCGGCGCGGATGACGGCGCGGGTCTGCATCTTGGCGATCTCGGGGTAGGTGACGGACAGACGGACACCGCGGTGACCCATCATGGGGTTGAACTCGTGCAGGCCGGCGATGATAGCCTTGATGTCGGCGGCGTTCTTGCCCTGAGCCTTGGCCAAGGCCTCGATGTCGGCCTCCTCAGTGGGGACGAACTCGTGCAGGGGAGGATCCAGGAAGCGGATGCACACGGGGGTGCCCTCCAGAGCCTCGTACAGCTTCTCGAAGTCGCCCTGCTGATAGGGCAGGATCTTGTCCAGAGCCACCTCGCGCTCGGCGGCGGTGTCGGAGCAGATCATCTCACGGAAGGCGGCGATACGGTCAGCCTCGAAGAACATATGCTCGGTACGGCACAGACCGATACCCTCGGCGCCCAGCTCGCGGGCCTTCTTGGCGTCAGCGGGGGTGTCGGCGTTGGTGCGGACCTTCAGCTTGCGGAACTCGTCGGCCCAGCCCATGATGGTGCCGAAGTTGCCGGAGATCTCGGCGTCCACGGTGGGGATCAGGCCGTCGTAGATGTTACCGGTGGAACCGTCGATGGAGATGCAGTCGCCCTCGTGATAGGTCTTGCCGGCCAGAGTGAACTGCTTGTTCTCCTCGTCCATGTTGATCTCGGTGCAGCCGGAGACGCAGCAGGTGCCCATGCCGCGGGCCACAACGGCAGCGTGAGAGGTCATGCCGCCGCGAACGGTCAGGATGCCCTGAGCGGCCATCATGCCCTCGATGTCCTCGGGAGAGGTCTCGAGACGGACCAGAACGACCTTCTCGCCGCGCTCGGCCCAGGCCTTGGCGTCCTCAGCGGTGAAGACGATCTTGCCGCAGGCAGCGCCGGGGGAAGCGGCCAGAGCCTTGCCCACGGGGGCGGTCTTCTTCAGCACGGCGGCGTCAAACTGCGGGTGCAGCAGAGTGTCGAGGTTGCGGGGATCGATCATGGCAACAGCCTGCTTCTCATCGATCATGCCCTCGTCAACCAGATCGCAAGCGATCTTGAGAGCGGCCTGAGCGGTGCGCTTGCCGTTACGGGTCTGGAGCATGTAGAGCTTGTTGTTCTCAACGGTGAACTCCATGTCCTGCATGTCATGATAGTGGTTTTCAAGGATGCTGCAGACTTCCTTGAACTGGGCGAACGCAGCGGGGAACTTCTCTTCCATCTGGGCGATGGGCATGGGAGTACGGACGCCGGCTACAACGTCTTCGCCCTGTGCGTTGGTGAGGAATTCACCCATGAGCTTCTTTTCGCCGGTTGCAGGGTCACGGGTGAACGCAACGCCGGTACCGCAGTCATCGCCCATGTTACCGAATGCCATTGCCTGTACGTTTACAGCGGTACCCCAAGAGTAGGGAATATCGTTGTCACGGCGGTATACATTCGCGCGCGGGTTATCCCAAGAGCGGAACACTGCCTTCACGGCGCCCATCAACTGCTCCTTGGGATCGGTCGGGAAGTCCACACCGATTTTTGCTT
>JAFQHV010000042.1 GCA_017397835.1 Oscillospiraceae bacterium | reverse complement strand
GCCGTTTGGGCTTTAAGAAGGTCTTCGACACCAACTTTGCTGCCGACCTGACCATTATGGAAGAGGGTACCGAGCTGCTCAGCCGTCTGACCAACGGCGGCGTGCTGCCCATGATCACCTCCTGCTCCCCCGGCTGGGTCAACTATGCCGAGTACAACTTCGGTGACCTGCTGCCCCACCTGTCCTCCTGCAAGTCTCCCCACGAGATGTTCGGCGCCATCCTGAAGACCTACTATGCCGAGAAGATCGGTGTCAAGCCCGAGGATATGTACGTTGTGTCCATCATGCCCTGCTCCTGCAAGAAGTTCGAGAAGGAGCGCGATCAGCTGAAGACCAACGGTATGCCCGATGTGGATGCCGTTCTGACCACCCGCGAGCTGGGTCGCCTGATCCGCCGCGCCGGCATCAACTTCCCCAAGCTGCCCGACGAGGATTTCGACACCGATATCGTCCACGATTACAGCGGTGCCGGCGTTATCTTCGGCGTGACCGGCGGCGTTATGGAGGCTGCTCTGCGTACCGTCTACTTCAAGCTGACCGGCAAGGAGTATGAGAAGATCAACTTCACCGAGGTCCGCGGTCTGGAGGGCGTGCGCGAGGCTACCATCGACATCAACGGCACTGCCGTCAACGTCGCTGTTGCCAACGGCATGAAGGGTGCCAAGATCCTGTTGGACGACATCCGCGCCGGCAAGAGCAAGTATCACTTCATCGAGATCATGGGCTGCCCCGGCGGCTGCATCAATGGCGGCGGCCAGCCCTACGTCCGTGACGTGTTCCTGCCCAACGAGGACGACGACATCATGGATACCTATATCCAGAAGCGCGCCAATGCTCTGTACAGCGAGGACGAGCGTCAGGTCATCCGTCAGTCCCACAACAACCCCCAAATCAAGGCCCTGTATGACGAGTTCCTGGGCGAGCCCAACTCTCACAAGGCTCACGAGCTGCTGCATACCACCTATGCCGCTCGCGAGGGTTTCAACGACTGATCCATTCTTTGCTATAAGTGAAAGGGTGGCGTACCATTCGGTACGCCACCCTTTTTTCACAAAACAGCGGCAGAGAAGCTCTCTGCCGCCGTTTCGTATATGACATTTACTTGTTCAGATACTCGTCAATTGCTTTTGCGGCGGTCTTTCCCGCGCCCATGGCAGAGATGACCGTAGCTGCTCCGGTAACCGCATCGCCGCCGGCGTAGACAGCCTCCCGGGACGTCAGCCCATCCTCGTTGACCACAATTCCGCCCTTGCGGTTGACCTCCAGTCCCTTGGTGGTGGACTTGATCAAGGGGTTGGGTGAGGTACCAATGGACATGATCACAGTATCCACATCCAGGGCAAACTCGCTGCCCGGAATTTCAACAGGACGTCTTCTTCCCTTCTCGTCAGGCTCACCCAGCTCCATGCGAACACACTTCATACCGGTCACAAAGCCGTTTTTAGGATCGCGGGGATCCTCCGGGTTGTGGTAGCCGATGATCTCAGTGGGATTACACAGCAGTCTAAACTCGATTCCCTCTTCCTCAGCGTGTTCAACTTCCTCGCGACGGGCGGGCAGTTCCTCCATGGAGCGACGGTACACGATGTAAACGGTCTCCGCTCCCAGACGCAGGGCGGTGCGAGCCGCATCCATGGCCACGTTTCCGCCGCCAACGACAGCCACCTTGCCGCCCTTCATAATGGGGGTGTCGGGATTGTCCAAATAGGCCTTCATCAGGTTGCTGCGGGTCAGGAACTCGTTGGCAGAGTAAACGCCGCTCAGCGCCTCGCCGGGGATACCCATAAAGTTGGGCAAACCGGCACCGGAACCGATGAATACCGCTTCGTAACCCATCTCAAACAGCTCGTCGATGGTCAGGGTCTTTCCGATCACCACGTTGGTCTCGATCTTTACGCCCAGTTTGGACAGGGTGTCCACTTCCTTGGCTACAATCGCCTTGGGCAGGCGGAACTCGGGAATGCCATACACCAGCACGCCACCGGCAGTATGCAATGCCTCGTACACGGTGACCTCGTACCCCTTCTTGGCCAGATCGCCGGCGCAAGTCAGGCCGGAGGGGCCGGAACCGACGATGGCGACCCGGTGGCCGTTGCTCTCGGGCCGGACAGGTTCTTCCTTGCAGAACGTGTTGTGCCAGTCGGCCACAAAACGTTCCAGCCTGCCAATGCCGACGGACTCACCCTTTACACCGCGAACGCACTTCGCTTCGCACTGCGTTTCCTGCGGGCAAACACGGCCGCAGACAGCGGGCAGCGAAGAGGATCTGCTGATGATCTGATAGGCGCCCTCGAAGTCGCCTTCCCGAATTTTTGCGATAAACTCAGGAATATGGACATTCACGGGACATCCGCTCACACAGGGCATATTCTTGCAGTTCAGGCAGCGCATCGCTTCGTCAATGGCAGTGTCCTCGCTGTAACCCAGCGCCACTTCGTCAAAATTGCGGGCGCGGACTTTGGGGTCCTGCGTGGGCATGACGTTGCGCTTCGGCGCCATATTAACGTTCGCCATTTCAGTGCGCCTCCTTCCTGAACAGGTTGCAGGTTTCCTCGTGGGCGTGGCGCTCAAAAGGAGAATACATCCTGCCTCGGGACATAGCCTCGTCAAAATCGACCTCGTACCCGTTGAAATCAGGGCCGTCTACGCAGGCAAACTTGGTCACCTTTTCGCCGTCCACATTCAGGGTCAGGCGGCAGCCACCGCACATACCGGTACCGTCGATCATAATGGGGTTCATAGATACGGTAACGGGGACCTCAAACGGCTTGGCCGTGGCGACAACAAACTTCATCATGATCAGCGGACCGATGGTGATGATCATGTCGAACTTCTCACCCTTGTCCAGCATCTCCTTCAGCGGCATGGTGACGTTGCCGTGCTCGCCGTAGGAACCGTCATCACTCATAACGCGCAGCACATCGGAACAAGCCTTAAACTCATCCTCCAGAATAACCAGATCCTTGTTGCGAAACCCGATGATGCTGGTAACATGGGCACCCATCTCGTGCAGAGCCTGGGCAACGGGCATGGCAATGGCACAGCCCACGCCGCCGCCGACAATGCAGACCTTCTTCAATCCATCCAGGTGGGTGGCAGTGCCCAGAGGACCGACAAAGTCCTGCAGATAGTCCCCCGCCGCCTTATGGGACAGCTTCTCCGTGGTGGAACCGACAATTTGGAAGATAACCTTCACCGTACCGGCTTTCTTGTCCACTCCGGCAACGGTCAGCGGGATACGCTCCCCATTCTCGTCCACACGCAGAATGATAAACTGGCCGGGTTTGGCCTTGTTCGCCACAAGAGGTGCCTCCACCTGCAACTGAACGACCGTAGGATTCAAAGCTTTTCTATCAATGATTTTGTACATGATATGCCTCCCGTTTGGCACCGTTTTTCGCGCCACAGGGCCCAGCAAACATGATGGGCCTGCAATTTCTCTAAACTAAGAATAGATGATAGCATTTTTCGCCCATAAATTCAAGCTTAAATTTCTTGCAAAGGGCAATTATTCTTTCCACGACCCCAAATCTGAGCGTCAAAAAGCGGCATCCCTTGCGGGATGCCGCCCTCTTTCAGAACTGTATAAGCGGTTTATTTTACATCCATCAGTTCCCGCAGGCGGTCCACCGCCCTGCGTTCCAGCCTCGACACCTGCACCTGGGACACGCCCACCACCCGGGCAACGTTGCTTTGGGTCAGGCCCTTGTAATAGCGCAGCAGCAGCACCTTGCGCTCCTGCTCCGGCAGTTGTCCGATGGCCTGATGCAGCACCATGCGCTCCACCAACTGTTCCTCCATGCCGCCGCTGCCCAACAGGCTCTCCAGTGTCAGTCCCTCCCCCGTTTCCATCTGCAGGGAGGCCACCGGCTCCACCGCCGTCTCTGCCGCCGCGATCTCCTCCGGCTCCAAGCCGGTCTGCTCCGAGAGCTCCGACAGCGTGGGTTCCCGGCCCAACTGGCTTTGCAGCCTGCTGCGTACGGCACGGATGGTCATGGCCCGTTCCTTCACACCGCGGCTGACCTTGACCGTCCCGTCATCCCGTAAGAACCGCCGGATCTCCCCCGCGATTTTTGGCACGGCATAGGTAGAAAACTGGGTGCCAAAGGCCGTATCGTACCCCCGGACCGCCTTAAGAAACCCAAGGCAGGCTAACTGATACAGGTCGTCCGGATCCACGCCCCGGCCGTAGTAGCGGCGCACGATGGACCACAGCAGGCCCGCATTCTCCTGCAGCACCTGCTCACAGGCCCGGTTGTCCCCCTCCTTGGCCGCCTGCAGCAGTTCCGGGGCGGACGGTGTGCCGCTCATCGGCCCCCCGCCCTGCGGCAAATACGCTTTTTCATAGTCACCGTGGTACCCTTGCCCGGCGTGGACCGCACCCGCAGGTGATCCATAAAGCTCTCCATGATGGTAAAACCCATACCGGCCCGCTCCTCGCCGCCGGTGCTGAACATAGGGGTGCGGGCCTGCTCCACGTCGGCAATGCCAACGCCCCAGTCCCGCACCACCAGTTCCATCACGTTGTCCTCGTAGAGCCGCAGCTTCAGGGCCACCTTTCCGATGGTGTCCGGATAGGCGTGAACGATGGCGTTGGTCACCGCCTCGCTGACAGCGGTTTTGATGTCGTTGACCTCGTCCAGAGTGGGGTCCAGCTGGGCGGCAAAGCAGGCCGCGATGGTACGGGCAAACCCCTCGTTGGCCGAGCGGCTGGGAAAATCCACGTTGACCTGATTGATGGCTTTTGTGCGCATATGTACTCCTCCTCCCTTACTCAAATCGAATGATGCGGTGCAGTCCCGCGGCCCGGAACACCCGGTCCGCCTGAACCGGCACATTGATTACCGTCATGCTGCCGTCCAGCTGCATCATACGTCGCTGGGCCCGCAGCAGTACCGCGATTCCGGAGCTGTCGGTAAAGGTGATGCCACTCATATCCACCGTCAGCCGCCGGGGCAGTTCCAAGTCAATGCGGCTGTCCAGATTTGCCATAATCTGCTTGGCTCCGTGGTGGTCCAGCTCTCCGCTCAACGTCACCGTCATCTCCCGTTCCCGACACATACATTCCACCGGCATAGCTTGTCCCTCCTAAACGAAATCTCTGCTGGGATTATATCCCCTCCCCGCTGTCGTTTTCCGTTGCATTTGCGTGTAAAAGAAAAATACTTGCCTATGTCGATTTTTGCTGTATAATGGACACAATAAAACCGCACTGGAGGAATATCCATGATTCGCCTTGCCACCCCTGCTGACCTGCCGGAAATTCTGGCCGTCTATGCCCATGCCCGCACCTTCATGGCCGCCAACGGCAACCCCACCCAGTGGGGCACCACCTACCCCGCCGTTGAAGTGCTGCAGGAGGATATTGCTCTCTCCCGCCTGTACGTAGACGTGCAGGACGGAGCCATGTGCGGCGTATTCATGTTTGCTATATGGGAGGACCCCACCTACGGTTACATTGAGGAGGGTGCCTGGCTGGACCCCTCCCCCTACGGCGTCATTCACAGGGTTGCAAGCAACGGCACCGTTCCCGGCACCCTGGGCCGCTGTCTGGACTTCTGCCGCAGCCAAATCGGTCACCTGCGCATCGACACCCACGCGGATAACTACCCTATGCAGCATCTGCTGGACAAGATGGGTTTTACCCGCTGCGGCATCGTGTATATGGAGGACGGCAGCCCCCGCATCGCCTACGAGTGGACCGTTTAAGGCCCCCTTGTGTAAAGGGGGCTGTCGCCGCATAGCGGTGACTGGAGGATTGTCCGCTACGCGGCAACCCCTCCGTCACGGCGTTTCGCCGTGCCACCTCCCCTTACACAGGGGAGGCTTTCTTTCCACACAGCAAAGCGCCCCGCAGTCCAGTGGACTGCGGGGCGCTGTTCGTTTATGCAATTATCCCTCAACAGGCGTCCAAACCCAACGGCAGATGTCCACCATTTGGCCGTCTACCTCAATGGTATTCACAACCTCCAAAGAGAATCTTCCTCGAATTGGCTTGACCACCTCCAGTTTGGGCAGTTCCTTGTAGGTGGTGTAGTCGCAGCGGGGGCAGGTCTGATAGGCTTCCCACCCTGCGCTTTCGGTGGTGGGTTCCTGCGCCGCGTGGTCGACGGTGTCGTGACCCAGGGCCGGAGAATCATTGTGCGTTTGCACACAATGTGAAACGGGCCCGTTTCAGTTTTTCGACTGTCTTGTCAGATTATACACCACAATGCCTTACGGCGCAAGGATTATTCTCTCATCTTATCCTGCTCAATCAGCAATTTCAGCGCCTCTACCGCTACATCAATGGCAGCAGAGGTGTCGTGTCCCTCCTCCTGGTCCAGACCGGCCAGTTCCCGCTCCTGATTCCATACCACATGGAACGTGGCGCCGCAACGCACGCCCAAAGAGGCCGCCACAGTGAACAGGGCCGCCGACTCCATCTCGGAGGCCAGCACACCCAGCCGCTTCCACGCCTGCCACTTCTGCTCCAGCTCGTAGGACACGGGCATACGGGCAGGCGAATGCTGGCCGTAGAAGGAGTCCTTGCACTGGACCACACCGGCGTACCAGGGTCTACCGGAGCCTTGCGCCGCCTGTGTCAGGGCGGACAGCACCCGCCAGTCGGGGACAGCGGGGAACTCGATGGGGGCATATTCCCGGCTGGTGCCCTCCATGCGCACGGCACCGGTGGCCACCACGATGTCGCCGCTGCGCACATCCAGCTTGATACCGCCGCAGGTGCCCACACGGATAAAGGTGTCCGCGCCGATAGCCGCCAGCTCCTCCATGGCGATGGCGGCGGAGGGCCCGCCGATGCCGGTGGACACCACACTGACCTTCTCCCCCAGGAGCATACCGGTATAGGTCACGTACTCCCGATTGGTCTGCACGTGGACAGGGTTATCAAACCATTGGGCTATTTTTTCGCACCGGCCCGGGTCACCGGGCAGAATGCAATAGCGGCCCACGTCGCCGGGGGCGCATTGGATATGGTACTGAAGGCTTCGTTCCTGCATGGAAAGCACCTCACTTACAAATGATGTCTTATTATACCCCACCCCGCTCCCGCTGTCCAGTATCTTGCTTTTTTCGGACAGGGCGAGTATAATAAGCGTGATCCCCGCCAAAGAAAGGGTGTTTGGTTTGAACATTATCATCGTCGGAGCCGGTAAAGTAGGCTACACGCTTGCCGAGCAGCTGTCCCGGGAAGATCACAATTTGACCGTGGTTGACACGTCGGAGGATATGTCCCGCCGGGTCTCTGACGCACTGGACGTTATCAGCATCCGCGGCAACGGCGTCACCGTCTCCGCGTTGGAGGAGGCCGGCGCGGCACAGGCCGACTTGCTCATCGCCGCCACCGATCTGGACGAAGTAAATATGGTCTGCTGCCTGACTGCCAAAAACCTTGGTACCAAGTACACCATTGCCCGCATCCGGAACCCGGAATATTTGGAAAATCTGGGGTATTTCAAGCGGGACATGGGCATCGGCATGATCATCAACCCCGAGCGGGCCACCGCCCGTGAGATTGCCCGGTTGCTGCGCTTCCCCTCTGCCGCCAACATTGAAAGTTTCTGCCGGGGGCGTGTGGAGCTGATGGGTTTCCGGGTGCAGGAGGGCGACTTCCTTGTGGGCAAGCCTCTGCACGCTCAGGCAGACAAGCTGAAAAAGCTGTCCATGCTGCTGTGCGCGGCAGAGCGCGGCGACGACCTCATCATCCCCAACGGCTTTTTCGTCCCTCAGGCCGATGATACCCTGTACGCCATTGGTCAGCCCGCCGCTCTGGACCAGTTTTTCCACACCCTGGGCCGCTATACCCACAAGGCGAAGAGTGTCTTTGTGGTGGGCGGCGGCCGCATCTCCGTGTATCTTGCCAAGCTGCTGGAAAAGATGCACGTCAAACTCAAGCTTGTGGAACAGGACGAGGAGCGCTGCCGCACCCTCAGCGAGCTGCTGCCCGGGGCCATGGTCATCTGCGGCGACGGCACCGATCAGGAGGTGCTGGATTCCGAGTCTCTGACCGCCAGCGATGCTTTCGTGGCCCTGACCGATCGGGACGAAGATAATCTGATCATCTCCCTCTACGCCGCCCAGCAGGGCATGGGCAAGGTCATTGCCAAGTGCAACCGGCAGAATTATGCCTCCATTGCCCGCTCCTGCGGACTTGACAGCGTCATCTCCCCCAAACAGATCACTGCCGCGCAGATCCTGCACCTGGTCCGCGGCATGGAAAACTCTCAGGGCAGCGTGATGCACGCTCTGTACCGCATCGCAAACGATAAGGCCGAGGCTTTGGAGTTTACCGTCAGCAAAAATACCCATCATCTGGGCGTAGCATTGAAAGACCTGAAGCTCAAGTGCGGCATTCTCATCGCTGTCATTGTCCGCAGCGACAGGGTGATCATACCCGACGGCTCCAGCTGTTTACAGGAGGGCGACAGCGTCATTATCGTTACCCGGGATCATGCTATCCTGGATCTGAACGACATTTTTGATGCACCCGGTCCTGTGGGAGGCTGAAATGAACTTTAAGCTTGTTTTCAATATCACCGGCCGCGTGCTGATGATTTTGGCCGCAACCATGCTCCCCTCCCTTGCCGTGGCGCTGTATTACGGTGAATCGGGCGCGCCATTTCTTTACGCTATGCTCATCCTGCTGGCGATCGGCTTTCCGCTGAGCCGATTGCCCTATGAGAAGAAAATGTTTGCCCGTGAGGGTTTCTTTACTGTAGGTCTGATCTGGCTGCTGATGGGGTTGTTTGGATCATTGCCCTTTTACTTCAGCGGCTGTTTCAACTCCATCGTGGACTGCCTGTTTGAGTGCTATTCCGGTTTTACCACCACCGGTGCCACCATACTCACCAACATTGAAGCGCTGCCCCGGGGCATCCTGTTCTGGCGCGCCTTCACCCACTTCTTGGGTGGTATGGGCGTTTTGGTACTGACCACGGCACTGCTTCCCTTCATGGGCCTGCGCGCCCACTTCCTGATTCAGGCAGAGTCCCCCGGCCCGGTCTTTTCCAAGCTCCTGCCCCGTCAGGCACAGACCTCCAAGATCCTCTATGGGATCTATGTTGCTTTGACCGCTATGGAAACCCTTCTGCTGCGTTTGGTAGGCTTGCCATGGTATGACAGCTTGATCCATGCCTTTTCCTCTGCCGGCACCGGCGGCTTTTCCAACCGCAACGCCAGCCTGGGCGCCTACGGCAATCCTGCCGCTGAAATGATCGTTGCGGTGTTCGTGCTGCTGTTCTCGGTCAACTTCGCCATGTACTTTCTGTTGCTGTGCGGTCGGGCCAAGGACATGCTGAAAAGCGATGAACTGCGTTTTTTCTTTGCACTCACCGCCATCGCCACTGTACTGGTTTCCATTAACATTTTCCCCATCTATCAGTCCGTGTGGCAATGCTTCCGCTACGGCTTTTTCCAGGTGACCTCCATCATTTCCACCACCGGACTGGCCACCGCAGATTACATGACCTGGCCCGTTTTTTCACAGGTCATTATGATGCTGCTGCTTCTGTGCGGTGCCTGTGCCGGCTCCACCGGCGGCGGTATCAAATGCGCCCGGGTGCTGCTGAGCTTGAAAAGCATCGTGCGTGAGATCCGTCAAATCATTCACCCCCGCTGCGTATCGGTCATCAAACTGGACGGCAAGGTGGTCCCGGAAAATACCCTGAACAGCATCGCACTTTTTACCGTCAGCTATTTCCTCATTTCCTTTCTGGCTGCGCTGGTGGTTTCATTGGACAATTTCTCTTTCGCCACCAGCCTATCTGCCGCCCTGACCTGCATGAGCAACGTGGGCCCCGGTTTGGATGTTGTCGGTCCGTCCGGCAACTTCGCTGCGTTCTCCGATCTGAGCAAAACCGTCCTGTCCGCCTGCATGGTCATCGGCCGACTGGAGATCTTCCCCATCCTCGTCCTGTTCAGCCGCCGGGCCTGGCGCAGAACTTGACCCAGCAAAAAACGCCCTGTGTCGATGACACAGGGCGTTTTTATCACGATACAACCGGGGGCGCATTCTTCTCCTGATCTTTCTGCACCCTATCGAGGAACTCCACCAAGGGCCGTTCCAGGGTCAAACTGGCACCAAAGGCGTTGACCACCAATCCCTCTGCCGCCTTGTCCTGCAAAATCATGCGGGCGTAGTCGGCAAAGGTCAGCACCAAAGTCTTCTGCCCCTCGTCGGGAAAGCCGAGTTTCAGCTGCTCCAAGTCGGTAAAGGCGGGCAGGAAGACCCGACCATCCTCCGCAGCCAGCAGTTGAAACTGGATCTGCGCCTCTTCCCCCGGCTGCTGCAGCACGTTGACCGGAGCCAGCAGGTTGGCCACCAGCAGCAAATTCAGGGTGACCATCTGTTCCTCTCGGCCGTTCTGACCGGCGTGCATAGCCTCCATGGCCCGGCGCAGGTCCGGGTTGCTCACCGGCTGAATTTTCTCACTCATAGTATACCTCCTACCAAACACATCTCGTTACGTAAGAGCATACCACAGTTTTCGATATTTGAAAAGTATTACTTGTGATCGCCCAAAGCGTGGCTCTTGGGCACAAGCACCTTTTCCTCATAGCAGGAGAAGGCATCCTCTACCAACGCCTTGTCCGGCTTGGGAGTGAACAGACTGACCACGGGAACAAGGACCAACCCTGCAATCATGCAGAACGCACCGGCATTGATGGGCGACTGCAGCACCGCGGGGAACGCAGACTTCCAGAAGATGTTGGCCAACATCAGTACGGTGGAGAACACAAAGCTGACCCAGCAGGCGGCCTTTGTGGTCTTTTTCATGTACAGACCGCACAGGAACGGGGCAAGGAACGCGCCGGCCAAAGCGCCCCAGCTCACGCCCATCAGCTGTGCAATGAACGTCACGCTAGACTTGTGCTGCACGATGGCAAGGACGGCGGAGATGGCGATGAACACCACGATCAGCACACGCATCACGCTCAGCTGCTGCTTCTCCTTCATATCCTTGAACACGTGTCCCTTCAACAAGTCCAGAGTCAGCGTGGAGCTGGAGGTCAGCACCAACGAGGACAGCGTAGACATGGAGGCGGACAGCACCAGCACGATGACCACCGCGATCAGCACATCTGGCAGGCCGGACAACATGGTAGGAATGATGCTGTCAAACCCACCTGCGGCAAGATCGATTTTGTCGGAGAACAGACGTCCAAAACCACCCAGGAAGTAGCAGCCACCGGCCACCACCAGCGCAAAGACGGTGGACACCACGGTGCCGGTCTTGATGGACTTCTCACTCTTGATGGCGTAGAACTTCTGCACCATCTGGGGCAAACCCCAAGTGCCCAACGAGGTCAGGATCACCACGCCCAGCAGGTTGATGGGGTCGGGGCCAAAGAAGGACGCGAACACACCGGGGGCGGAGGACACGGCAGGGTCGCTTACCCGTGCCAGCCCCTCCAAAGCCGCCATAAAGCCACCCTTGCTGCCCAGCACCGCAGCAATGACCGCCACGATGCCCACCAGCATGATGATGCCCTGAATAAAGTCGTTGATGGCAGTCGCCATGTAGCCGCCGGCGATGACGTACACACCGGTCAGGATCGCCATCACCACCACGCACCATGCGTAATCGAAGCCGGGAAAGGCCATCTCAAACAGACGGGACAGGCCGTTGTACAGACTGGCGGTGTATGGGACAAGGAAAATGAACACGATGACGGCGGCGGCGATCTTCAGCGATTTGGAGTTAAACCGCTTGCCGAAGAACTCCGGCATGGTGGCGGTATCCAGATGCTGGGTCATAATGCGGGTACGGCGACCCAGCACCACCCAGGCCAGCAGGGAACCGAGAATGGCGTTGCCGATGCCTGCCCACGTGGCGGCAATACCGTACTTCCAGCCGAACTGTCCGGCATAGCCCACGAAAACCACGGCGGAGAAGTAGGATGTGCCGTAAGCAAAGGCGGTCAGCCACGGGCCGACTGAACGCCCACCCAGCACAAAACCGTTGACATCGGTGGCGTTCCTGCGGCAGTACAGACCAACGCTGATCATTACCGCAAAAAACGCCAGCAGCATTCCCAGTTTGACTATCATTTGAAACAGACCTTTCTTTCGCGACGCTTTATCGCTTTTATGTGTTGAAGTTTAGCGCATAAAAGCGATAAAGTCAATAGGTTTTTGAAAAATTTTTTCTTTTGTTTTTTCTGCCTGTTCTTCCCCACCCTCTCCCCTGTTTCTTTCGTCTTTTTCGCACAAAAAAGCACCCCGCTCCAACCGGAGCGGGGTGCTTTCCATGATTCGGTCACAGCTCAAAGCCCATCTCTTCGGGCAGTTCGGCAAAGACGGCATCGTCGCCGCCGGTGCCGTGGCGGAAGATGACCGCACAGGTGGCATCGCCGCCCACGGGGAACGGTGCGTAGTGCCATGCGCCCGCCGCCCAAGAGATACCCTTGCCCACAGGGACGTAGAACGCCTGTACCCGGTCGGGGGTGACCTCGCCGGCGGGGATGCCGGCTACGATCAGGCCGCCGGTCAGGGGCAGAACCGTCTCGGTGGTGCGGTCATGGGCCTCAAACTTTCGGAACACGTACTCACGCTGGATGGCGGTCAGCAGGTTGACGGACACGGTCTCGGCGCCGTCTACCTGAGCCTGCTTCTCGTACCAGTTGTACATACCGGCCTCGCCGCCAAAGGCGCGGCCCTCGGTCTGAATGACCTGACCAAAGGGAGCGAAGTTCTCCTCGGTCAGCATCTGTACCTTGATTTTCTTCATAGCGATCTCTCCTTCTGCCAAACGGGCCGAAGCCTTTTTCCGTATTTATTCTAACGGGCCGTGTTCAGAGTTGTCAAGAAAAATCCGGGCCTCGTCACACAATGGCCTCACGCAGCCACTCCAGCGTGCAGTTGACCATGTGCTTTCCGGTCTCCACACTGGCCTCTTTGGCGTCCTGAGCAAACCACTCGGTGTTGCGCTCACAGCGGGACAGGTCCACGTTCTCCGGCCAGGTGCCCAGCATGAGGCTGGTTTCCCACTTGCCGGCGTGGTCAAAGCCGCCGCACTTCTTCTGCGCCTCGGCGCCGATAAGGGGAATGACCTTGACGTAGGCAAAGGGATCGTCACTTCCGCCCAGATCCTCGTAGTAGGTGGCATAGCTGTCGCTGCCCCACCAGCCCTTGCCCATGGTGTCCTCCATGTACTCCATGGCCACCTTCTTGGCCGCCTTGTGGCAGGCGATGGTCATGGGCATCAGGCCCGCGCCCTCGGTCTGATGGTGGGGCACAAGATAAATGTTCTTGATGCCGCCGTAGACCATGGACTTGACGATGGAATAAATGTAATCGGCATAGACGTCCTCGTCCACGTGGATGTGACCGGGCCGGGGGCCGCACACAGCGTAGGAGGCCACACCGTACCAAATAGGCGGGCAGACCACGATCTCCTTTTCCTTCTCCAGCTCCCGCAGACAGCCGGTAATGACCATGGTGTCCGTGCCGCAGGAGGCGTGGCGGGCGTGATACTCGATGGTGCCGATGGGGATGACAAAGGGCACTTTGCGCTCGGCAGCGTCCTTGATCTCATCGTAGAGCATATCGATAAGCTGCATAGTATTGCTCCTTTACAGATGCCCGCAAAGCGCCGGTTCCGGCGCCTTGCGGGCAAAGTCAGTCGTTTAGAAGTACAGTTCGGGGCACAGCTCGGGGATCTCGGGGCTAAGCAGCTCATAGCCGCCGTCGCGGACCGCGATACCCTTCTCCCAGCGCACACCGAAGGTGTCGCCGGAGATGTAGGTGTCCACCTGGAAGGTCATGTTGGGCTTCAGGAAGTAGTCGGAGCTGGTCTCGCACCAGGGGGCCTCCACCTCGATGATGCCGGTGCCGTGGAGAGGACCGTAGACATAGTTCTTCTCAAAGCCGTTGTCCACAAACTTCTTATAGAAGTTCTTGGCAATGTCGGCGGCGTAGACGCCGGCCTTCACCTGCTGCTCGGACCAGCGGTGCATCTCGCGGCAGAACTGCACGATCTCACGGCGGCGGCCGTCCAGCTTACCCAGGCAGATGGGGTAGCCGATGGCGGCGGAGTAGCCGTCGATCTTGGCGGACAGGTTCAGCTGCACGATGTCGTCCTTCTGGAACTCGCGGTAGGAAGAACGGGAGATGGCGTGACGGGTGGACGCCTCGGAGAAGACGTACATGGGCAGACCCTCGTACTCGGCGCCGTTCTCGTAGACCACGCGCTGGGCCACGCCTACCATCTGCAGCTCGGTCATGCCGGGGCGGATCTCCTTCATGACCTGCTGGGTGGCCAGGTCGGCGATGCGGTAGCCCTCACGCAGACAGGCCAGCTCATTCTCGGACTTGATGGAGCGCAGCTCCACCATCACCTTGCCGGCATCCACGATCTCGGCCTCGGGGAAGGCGTCACGGATGGCGTTGAAGATGGTAACGGAGGTGTCCAGATAGGAAGCCACGCCGATGCGGATCTTCTTGCCGGTGACACCGATGCCCTTGAACACGTCGTGGAAAGTGTCGGGCTTCAGCTCGGGGTAAGCGGGGTCAGCGCCCTCGCGGTAAGCCAGCAGAACGTAGATCTTGTCCAGCTTGTTGCGGTCAGCGCCAAAGATGGCAGACTCGGGACCAACCATCAAAGCGGCCTCGCCGGCGGCGGAGATGGCCACGCCGGAACGCTCGAACAGGGGCCAGAAGCCGGAGAAGTAGCGGGGGTTGGCGTAGTCGGCCTCGTTGCCGTTGACGATCAGAACGTCCAGCTTCTCACGCTGCAGAATGGCAGCGCAGCGCTGCACGCGCTCCTTATACTCATGATCGGGAATACAAATGCGACCCATAATAATTTCCTCCTTATGTATGTGTTTGTTTTGAATTACTCACAGTAGCCGGGGGTGGTGTAGAACGCCACGGTGCGGGGCTCGGCGCGGCCGTACTGGGCCACGACGGGCACGCTGCTTTCCAGCATGATGGCGTACTGCTCCTCAAAGGCGGCGGTGAACTTGCCGAAATCCTCCTCCCGGTTGGTGCGCAGGCAGCGCACACGGCGCGCCTCCACCTGCGTGTGGAAGCTGACCGGCTCACGGTCGGGATAGATGAGGGTGATCTTGATGTCCGCCCGGTCATCCGTCACGTTGGTGATGATGATGGACTCGTGCCCGGGGATCAGATTCACACCCACGGGGGGCAGCTCCGCATCGGGGAAGATCCAAACCTTCTTACCATAGTTCATGATGTAACCTCCCTTCTCGTCAAATTCCTCGCTGTGTGGGACACCGTCCCACTTCTTTTCTTATTTTACTAATTATAATATAACTCTTGTGCAACGTTGATTTCTTGTGCTATACTGGCAATTAATAGGACAATATTCACTTTTGGAGGGTTCCCTATGGAATTTATGGGCTATCGGGAGCACAAGCAGCATGGCTCCGAGGGCTTCCCGCTGGAATTATACCGCGTGGACGAACGCCATCCCGGCTACGTCATGGCCTGTCACTGGCACCGGGAATGCGAGCTGATCTGCGTTCATCAGGGGCATCTTCGCATCTTTTTGGACACCCGGGAATACCTGTTGGGTCCCGGCGACGTGTGCTACGTGGCCCAGGGCGTGCTGCACAGTGCCCAGCCGGAGGGGTGCGTGTACGACTGCGTGGACTTCGACCCATCCGCTCTGCTGGCCCAGACCCGCCCGGCCCGACACCTGCTGCGCCGGCTGGAAAATGACGACACCATGATCTCCCCCATCGTCACCTCCCCCGTCATTCAGTCCTGCACGGACCAGCTTCTGGAGGCGGTTCGCGAGCAGACGGACGGCTGGCAGCTGGTGGCTCTGTCCGCCCTGTTCCGCTTTTACGGCGCCGTGGTACAGCAGGAATTGTACGAACCCGCCGTATCCACCGGTGCGGGCGCCCACCGGCTCACCCATTTGAAATCGGCCCTGGCCTACATCCACCAAAACTATCAGCAGCACATCACGCTGGACGAGCTGTCCCGGATCTCCGGCCTGACCCCCAAGTACTTCTGCCGCTACTTCCGCTCCATGGTACACCGCACCCCCATGGACTATCTGAACTACTGCCGGGTGCAGAACGCCTGCGTTCTGCTGGAACAGACCCAGCAGAGCGTCACCCAAATCGCCTACGCCTGCGGCTTTAACGACAGCAGCTACTTCACCCGCTGCTTCAAGTCCCAGACCGGAGTGACCCCACTCAGCTGGAGAAAAGGCCATACATAAGAAAAACCGACACGCCGCGGCGTGTCGGTTTTTTGTTTACTGATAGCTGTCGGCCAAAGCCTTGAATTTAGGCAGGGCGCGGCGGATCATGTCGGTCTGCACACAGTAGGCGATGCGGAAATGACCGGGGGCGCCGAAGCCGGAGCCGGGCACCAGCAGCAGGTCAAACTGCTTGGCCCGCTCGCTGAAGGCCAAATCGTCCGGCTCCAGACTGCGGGGGAACAGATAGAACGCGCCGCCGGGCTGGGCCACGTGGTAACCCATTTCACGCAGGGAGTCCACTAGCAGCTTGCAGTTCTCCTCGTACACCTTCAAATCGGCGGTCATATCGCAGCACAGGCTGGTCACCTGCTGAAAGAGGCTCGGGGCGTTCACGTAACCCAAAGAGCGGCCCGCACCGGCCACCGCGGCGTAGATCTTGTCGGCATCGGTCACCTTGCCGGGAACGTAGACATAGCCAAGGCGCTCGCCGGGCAGAGACAGGGACTTGGAGAAGGAGTAGCACACGATGGTGTCCTTGTAAATGTGGGGCAGCCAGGCCACCTCCACCCCGGCGAAGGCGATCTCACGGTAGGGCTCGTCGGAGATGAGGTAGATTGCATGGCCGTACTGGGCGCTCTTTTGGGTCAGGATGGCGGCCAATTTTTCCAGCGTTTCACGTGAATAGACCACGCCGGAGGGGTTGTTGGGGCTGTTGACCACCACGCCCTTGGTGTTGGGCGTGATCGCCTTTTCAAAGGCATCAAAGTCGATCTGGAACTGCTTGATCTCCGGGGGGATCAGCACCATCTTGGCACCGGCGCCCTCGATGAACACCTTGTACTCCGGGAAGTAAGGGGCAAAGACGATGAACTCGTCCCCAGGGCAGGTCAGGCCGTTGAACACGCAGCAAAGCGAGGCGGCGGCACCCACAGTAATGTAAAGGTCATTTGCCGTACACCCTGCGTTAAATCTACGGTTCAGACTGTCGGCAAAGCGGGCACGGACGGTGGCATCGCCCTGGGCGCTGGTATAGCAGTGGATGACGTCGGGATTCTCCCGCAAAATGCGGATGGCGGTTTCGTTCACCGCATCGGGGGCGGGCACGCTGGGGTTGCCCAGCGAAAAGTCGTACACGTTCTCCGCACCCACCACGGCGGCGCGCTGCTTGCCGTATTCAAACAGTTCGCGGATCACGGACCGGGCGGTACCCAGACCCAGCATTCTTTCATTGACCATAGTTTAGTTCCTCCTGCGGGCCTTCCCGCCAAAATTCCTGTCTATCATAGCACATCGTGCAACAAAAAGAAAGACCCCACCCGCAAGAGTGGGGTCTTTCAAATTAAGCGTTGTTCTGCGCCTCCACCAGGCGCACGCCGCAGTACTGTTCACGCAGCTTGGGCTTTTCGATTTTGCCGGTTGCGTTACGGGGCACGGGGGCGAAGATGATCTTTTTGGGCCGCTTGTACCGGGGCAGGTCCACGCAGAACTGCTCGATCTCCTCCTCGGTACAGGTCTGCCCGTCCTTGACCTGAATGATGGCGGTAGCGATCTCGCCCAGACGCGAATCGGGCAGGCCGATAACGGCCACGTCGTGGATCTTGGGCATGGCGGCCAGGAACGCCTCGATCTGCACGGGGTACAGGTTCTCACCGCCGGAGATGATCACGTCCTTCTTGCGGTCCACCAGGAAGATAAAGCCGTCCTCGTCCACCCGGGCCATATCGCCGGTATGGAGCCAGCCGTCCTTGATGACCTCGTCGGTGGCCTCCTGATTCTTGTAGTAGCAGAGCATCACGCCGGGGCCGGACACCGCCAGCTCGCCCACCTCGCCGTCGGGCACAGGCTGGCCGTTCTCGTCCACGATCTTAGTCTGCCACAGGTAGCCGGGTTTGCCGATGGCACCCACCTTGTCCACGTTCTCCACTCCCAAATGGACACAACCGGGGCCGATAGACTCGGACAGGCCGTAGTTGGTGTCATACTGATGATTGGGGAAATACTTCAGCCACCGGCGGATCAGGGAGGGCGGCACCGGCTGGGCGCCGATGTGCATCAGACGCCACTGGGACAGCTGATAATCCTCAAGCTTCAGCTCGCCGCGGTCGAGGGCGGCCAAAATATCCTGAGCCCAGGGCACCAGCAGCCATACGATAGTGCACTTCTCGTCACTGGCGGCGCGCAGGATCCACTCCGGCTTCACGCCGCGCAGCAGCACCGCCTTGCTGCCGGACAGCAACGAGCCAAACCAGTGCATCTTGGCACCGGTGTGGTACAGGGGCGGGATGCACAGGAACACGTCGTCCTCCTGCTGGCCGTGGTGGTTCTGCTCGGTCAGGCAGGAGCTGTACAGCGCCCTGTGATTATGCAGAATAGCCTTGGGGAAACCGGTGGTGCCGGAGGAGAAATAGATGGCGGCGTGATCCTCCTCCTCCAGGGCCACGGGGGGCGCGCTGGAGGAACAGAAGCCCATCAGCCGCATACCGTCTTCGGCATAGGCGGGGGCATCATCCCCTACAAAGAAGTAGGTGTGCACACCGGGCAGGTCGTCCACCACCGCGTCCATGCGCTGAATGAACTCGGGGCCAAAGACCAGCACCTCCGCATCGGCCAGCTCCAAGCAATACTTGATCTCATCACTGGAATAGCGGAAGTTCATGGGGACGACGATGCAGCCGGCCTTCAGGATACCAAAGTAGATGGGCAGCCACTCTAGACAGTTCATCAGCAGAACGGCCACCTTGGCCCCCCGCTTGATGCCCCGGCTGAGCAAAAGGTTGGCAAAGCGGTTGGCCCGGCGATCAAAATCCTTCCAGGTCAGCTCCCGGCGATAAGGGGCATCGGGATTGGCACTCTGGATCAGGTTGAAGTCCTGCCAGTTGACCGCTTTCATCATCGCGTTGTCCCGCTCTTCCGAGGGGTTGATCTCCACCAGCGCGATCCGATCGCCGCGCAGGCGACTGTTGCGTTCCAGCAAATCTGTAATTACCATGGGAAACTTCCTTTCAAAACGCGTTCACTTTTACACTTCAACGCGTTAATGTCTAAAACTATCGTGTATAATACCCCATTTCCCTCCTGTTGTCAACCACCTTTTCACTTCTTTTTCTTTTTATCCGGGCCAAAACACGCTTAAAAACCCCCGCACCGTACGGTGCGGGGGTCACATTATGATTCCTGCCGGGTGCTTTTTCGCACTACCAGCTTGGTAGGCAGCACCTGCTGCACGGGAAAATCGGACATATCGCCGGAAATGCGCTTCATCAGCAGCTCCACCAGCGCCTGACCGAAGGCCGCCTTACCGGCACCGATGGTGGTCAGTGGCATGGACAGGGACAGGCGGGACTGGATGTCGTCAAAGCCGACAATCCTGACCGTACCGGGCTCCACGCCCATCTCATCCAATGTCCAAATGGCTTTCATGGCAAACAGGTCGCTGTAGGCGAAAATACCGTCAATCGTTTCCTGCTCATAGGCCTGACGCAGGGCGGAAGGCACGCCGCCCAGGGGACTTTCCACCGTCAGCATACGGCTTTTGGCGCCGGGCACCTCGGTCATGGCCCGGGCGAAGCCTTTTGCCCGGTTCTCCGCGCTGGAGTTGTGGGGAGCGTTGATCATCAACAGGTTGCGGCAGCCGCACTCCAGCAGGTGCTTGCCCGCCAGATAGCCGCCGTTCTCGTCATCGTACAGCACCGCATCGGCGGCCCGGTCAGCAAAATAGCGGCCAATCAGCACACAGGGCTTGCCGTAGGCCTGCAACAGCCGAACCGCCTGCGCTCCGTTTTGGGAGGGCGCCAGCAGCACACCATCCACGTTTTGGGACAGCGCGGTCCGGACGGCGCGGTCCTCCTTCTCCGGGTCCTCCTCCGTGTTAAAGACGATGACCGTATAGTTGTGCCGGGCGGCCTGCTGCTCGATCTCCTTGCACAGAATACCGAAAAACGGGTTGGAAATATCGCCCACGATCAGCGCCAGCACGCTGGAGTAACCGCTGCGCAGGGCGCTGGCCATATTGTTAGCCACGTAGCCCAGCCGCTTGGCCACGTCCCGGATCATCCGTTTGGTCTGTCCGGACAGGTCGGGCGCATCCCGCAGGGCTTTGGAAACGGTGTTGACGGAAAAGCCCGTTTCCCGGGCGATCTCTTTCATAGTCACCCGCTGGGTTCCTTTATTGGGCATGGGCCGCACCTCCAATCTCTTCCTATTCTACTCAATTCCGCCAAAAAATGCAAGTCCTGCCCCCTGAAACCCCTAATAATTCTTGACAGTCTCCCACCCATTTGATATATTAACGTTATCGTTAACGATAACGAGAACGATAATATGTTTAGGAGGCCTTTTTATGAAGCTTGCTCTGCTTGTTGCCAACCGTGGATTTTTCCCCAGCTCTGTGATCTCCTCCGCCCGTGAGGAGATGACCGCCGCCTTTAAGCGCGCGGGTGTGGAACCCATCTACCCCAACCTGTCCGCCACCCGTCACGGCGCGGTGGAGACCACTGCCGAGGGCATGGTCTTTGCCGATTTCCTGGACGCCCATCGGGGCGACTACGACGGACTGGTCATCTGCCTGCCCAACTTCGGCGACGAAAACGGCATCAAGGCCGCCATCGCCCGCTGTGATGTCCCCATCCTGCTGCAGGCCTATCCAGACCAGCTGGACGAAATGGACTTTGAGCATCGCCGTGACGCCTTCTGCGGCAAGCTGGCCCTGTGCAGCGTGCTGGCTCAGATGAAGAAGAAGTTCACCACCTTCCTGCCCTTCACCGTCCACCCCTCTACCGCCGAGTTTGACGATCAGTTGAAGAAGTTCGTGGGCATCTGCAACATCGTCAAGAAGATGCGTCAGATGCGCCTTGGCGCTGTGGGTGCCCGTACCACTGCCTTCAAGAGCGTGCGTTTTGACGAGATGGCTCTGGAGTCTCACGGCATCGACGTGGAAAGCTACGATATGTCCAACGTGTTCGTGGCCATCAAGGAGCTGTCCGACAACGACGAGGCTGTGCAGAACCGCCTTGCCGACCTGCACCGGGTGTGCGACTACTCCGGCGCGCCTGAAGGCCGCGACGTGGCCCTGGCCAAGTTTGCCGTGGTCATCGACAATATGGTCCGTGACAACAAGCTGGACGCCCTGGCCATCCGCTGCTGGAGCGAGCTGCAGCAGCAGCTGGGCATCACCCCCTGTGCCGCCATGGGGCTTTTGAATCAGGAAGGTATCCCCACCGTGTGCGAGACCGACTCCACCAACGCCCTGGCTATGGCCGGTCTGTCCCTGGCCTCCGGCTGTGCCGCCGGCTGCCTGGACTGGAACAACAACTACGGCGAGGATCCCAACCGCTGCATCCTGTTCCACTGCGGCCCCTTCCCCATGGACCTGATGGAGGGTCCCGGCCATGTGGAGCAGCACAAGATGCTGTCCAAGTCCTACGGCGACAACTGCAGCTGGGGTCTGAATGTGGGCAAGATCAAGCCCGGCGTCGTCACCTACTGCGGCTTCCGCACCGAGAACGGCGAGGTGCAGTTCTACGTCGGCACCGGTGAGGTCGTGGACGCCCCCGTGGCCAAGGAGTTCTTCGGCACCTACGCCGTGCTGGAGACCGAGGATCTTCAGCGTAAGCTTCAGAGCCTGTGCACCGCCGGTTTCCGTCACCATGTGGCCATCACCCGCGGCGACGTGGCCGAGGCCGTTGCAGAGGCCTTTACCAAATATCTGGGCTATCGCCGTATTGAACTGTAAAGCCAACACTGATATAATAAAAGGAGCGTATAAAAATGCCTGTTATCACCAACCGTGCCAAGTCTCTTGAAATTGCCGAGAAGGCCGCCGTCAACGGTACCAGCATTGCCATCTTCGGCACCGCCAGCCACTGGAACACCGAGGCCATCCTGATGGCCGCCCAGCGCATCGCCGAGAAGTATGAGCTGGAGTATGTCCCCGTGGTGGTCTCCTCCACCTTTACTTACGACCACATGGCCCAGTGCAAGCGCATGCTCCACTGCGGCAACCCCAAGCTGGGCCTGATCTCCAACATGGCCCACCTGCACGCCCTGTGCGACGATAAGCACTCCCCCTACCGCAACGTCGTCGTCCTGCCCCACCTGGACCACGCCGACCCCATCAAGGACCGCTGGGCCCTGACCGTGGGCAGCCAGTACTTCTCCAGCGTCATGTTCGACGCCCAGCGTTTCCCCTACGAGGAGAACCTGAAGATGACGAAGGATTACGTGGACGCCTATGGTAAGGACGTGCTGGTCGAGGGCATCATGGAGATGCTAAACGTGGAGGGCAGCTCCCGCGCCGCTCAGGCCGACAACTACTGCGACCGCGCCAAGGAGTTCGTGGACTACACCGGCATCGACTTCATGGTGGCCGACCTGGGCACCGAGCAGCAGGCCGCTACCACCGGTGCCGGCACCTATTACGGTGACCGCGCCCGCAAGCTGACTGAGGTACTGGGCAAAAAGATGCTGGTGCTGCACGGCACCTCCTGCCTGACCAACGAGCAGATCCGCGGCCTGTCCGATGACGGCGTGCTGCGCGTGAATATGTGGACCCGCATCGCCCGGGAGGCCGGCCAGTTCGCCGCCAAGAACGCCATCGCCCGTCTGGACCAGATGGAGGCCGGCGTGTTCGACGCTGCCGACTCCTACCGCTATATCCAGGACTGCACCGAGTATGCCACCGACATGATGGTGGAGCTGATGGAGTCCTTCGGCTACGGCAACTGGAAGTGCTGATTCTCTCCCCCGTATTGATTTGTTTGACTGAATTATTTTTCACACATAAAGGAAGTTGATTTTTATGGCGAAGAGTACCAAAGTCGTCTTTACCGGCGTCAAGCAGGTAGAGCTGCAGACCGAAGACATCCCCGCCCTTGGCGACGGTGAAATTCTGGTCGAAAACGAGGCATCCCTCATCAGCACAGGTACCGAGCTGACCTGTCTGGAAGCCAATGTGGACCCCGACTCCATGTGGGCCACCAAGTCCATCAAGTACCCCATGCTGCCCGGCTATTCCATGGTGGGTAAAATCGTGGCCGCCGGCAAGGATGTCCCTGCTGACTACATCGGCAAGCGCATCATGTATGCCAAGGGTCACGCCACCCACCACGTGCTGCCCGCCGCCTGCGATGACGTCCAGTTCTACAATTTCGTGCCCGACTCGGTCAGCTCCGTGGACGCCACCTATGCCACCATCGGCTGTATCGTCATGGCCAGCATCCGCGTGGCCAAGATCCGCCCCGGTGAGGTGTGCGTGGTCTACGGCGCCGGTCTGATCGGTCAGTTTGCCGCCCGCCTTGCCAAGCTGGCCGGCGCCACCAAGATCATTGTCACCGATGTGTCCGATCTGCGCCTTGATAAACTTCCGAAAGACCCCTGCTTTATCCCCGTCAACTCCGCCAAGGAGGACCCTGTGGCCCGCGTGAAGGAGCTGACCGGCGGCCGCGGTGCCGACGTGCTGTTTGAAACCACCTCCATCGGCGACCTCATTCAGCAGCAGATGAACTGCCTGGCCTATGCCCAGGGCGGCCGCCTGATCATCACCAGCAGCCCCAAACACAAGAGCATGATCGATCTGGACTACGTCAGCCGCGCCGCCATCACCATCATCGGTGCCAACAACGTGTCCACCCATATCGCCTCCGAGTCCAAGGAGAACCGCTGGACCCGCCGGAACGATTTCGACTACATTCTGGACCTGATGGACAAGGGTCTGCTGGACGTATCCTCTCTTGTCACCCACGAGTTTGACGGCATGGACGCCAAGGCCGCTTACGAGCTGCTGATGGCTGACCGCACCAAAGCAATGGGTGTCATCCTGAACTGGGGGAAATAAAGTATGGGTAACGTGCTTCGCATCGGCATCATCGGTGCCGGTACCATCTCCGCCTACCACATGAACGGCTATAAGGCGCTGCCCAACACCAAACTGTGCGCCATCTGCGACCTGAACGCCGAGGCCGCCAAGGCTCGTGCCGAGGAGTTCGGCGTGGAAAAGGTCTTTACCGACTACCACGACATTCTCAACGACCCCGACATCGATGCCGTCAGTATCGTCACCCCCACCTTCACCCACAGGCAGATCGTGCTAGACGCCATCGCCGCGGGCAAGCATGCCCTGTGCGAAAAGCCCCCCTTCCTCACCGTTGCCGAGGCGGAGGAGTGCGTCCGGGCCGCCGAGGGATCCGATAAGCTGCTGATGTTCGGCTTCGTGTCCCGCCATTTCGGTCACATGAAGTTCCTGCGTCGGCTTGTGGACGAGGGCAAGATGGGCGAGATCTACTACGCCGACCTGAACCGCACCAAGCGCTGCATCCAGCGCCGCGGCTGGTTCAATAAGAAGGAGCTGGCCGGCGGTGGCGAGCTGTTTGACGGCGCCATCCACGAGATCGACTCCGCCCTGTACCTCATGGGCTACCCCAAGCTTAAGAGTGTCAAGGGTTATACCACCGATATTCACAACGCCCTGCCCTATCTGGTCAAGGGTGAAACCCCTGTGGAACGCACCACCGAAAGCGCCGCCTGTGCCATGATCACCTTTGAAAACGGCGCTTGCATGCGTGTGCAGTCCGGTACCGCCTTCCTCACCGCAGAGGAAAAGTGCAGCATCGAGCTGTGCGGCACCCGGGCCGGCGCCGTCGCCCAGGTGTTCAAACAGGATCTGAAACTGGTCGCTCTGGACGAAAACGACCAGCTCTCCGAAAGCACCCCGGAGCTGGATAACAGCGACACCCCCCACAACCGGCAAATCGCCCACTTTGTGGACTGCTGCCTGAACGGCACCGAGTGCATCGTCAAGCCCTGGCAGGCCATCGAGGTACTCAAGCTCATCTGCGCTGTCTACGAGTCCGCCGAGACCGGACGTGAAATTCTCTTTTGACCCAATTACCTGCCTTGAAAGGGGCATTCTGTCATGAACACGCAACTTTCCGACCGTTACCTGAATTACTTCCGCTACGCCGCCGAGGTCAACGAGAAGCTGGATGCCTTCCGCGTCCTCTTCGACGGCAAGGACACCATTATGGACGATTGCACCGTCCGCTGGACCAATGCCGCCGGCGACGTGGTCACCCCCGACCGGTTCCAAAGCCGTTCTACCGAGTGGCTCCCCGGCACGCAGAACACGCCGTTTTTCGTCCTGAAGGTTTACTTCAAGGGCGGCCCTGCCGCCCTGCCGGAGGCCTCCATCTCCCTCACCGTCTGCCGGGACCACTTCACTTGTGAGGCGGCTGCTGTGGACGGCTGGACATCGGTGTTCACCGGCAAACTGTGCTGGGGCCGCGACCCGGAGCACAGCACCTTTGCCATCAGTGCCGACCGCCCCGGCTACGGCCTGCGCGGCGGCTGCGGCCCTGCCGTATCCCGCTGGGACAATGCTCTCTTCGACCGAGCAGACGGCAGCCTGCTGCAGCTGGACAAGGACGAAAGCCTGCGTCTGGGCTGGTGTTGGGATTGCAAGCACTACACCTTTACAGCCATTGATAAGTTTGGTGTGCAGGTGTTCCCACACTACTTCGAAGATCGTTTCTGCGTCCCCTACAGGCCTCTGTGTAAGACCCAATACCCCACACCCCCTGCGGGCTGGATGACCTGGTATGCCGTCAAGTTCGACGCCTGCGAGCAAGCGGTTTTGGAGAACACCAAGCTGCAGAAAGAGCTGCTCAAGGACTACGGTGCCGACACGGTTTGGGTGGACTGGGAGTGGTATCACAACGCCTATGGCGATGGGCGCAATGGCGAGTTCAAGGCCGGCCAAAATGTCTTCTCCCCCAACCCGGAGGCTTACCCCAACGGTCTGAAGTACGTGGCGGAAGAAATCGAGAAAAACGGCTTCATCCCAGCCCTGTGGATGGCTCCCACCCACGAGCCGACGGAAAACGACTACGTAAACGAAAACCCGGACATCGTGCTGTATGACAAACCTCATTGGTGCGGTCGCTACTTCCTTGACATGACCCACCCCAAGTTCCTGCAGGACTATCTCCCCCGAGCGGTCAAGCAGATTTCCGAGTGGGGCTATAAGGCCATGAAGTGGGACGTGCTCCCTCTGACCTGTATGTACACCAGCCGAAACCACGACAAGCTGTACGATCCCTCCAAATCCACCACACAGGCCATGCGCAACGCCGCACATACTGTGCGTGAGATTTTGGGCGAGGAGTTCTATATGCTGTCCTGCTGCGGCGGCGGCGAGTACACCACCCTGCTCTCCAGCGACATCTTCGATGCCGCCCGTATCGGCGCCGACATCTTCACTTGGGAAGAGCTAAAAACCAGTTTCGTTCAGCGCATTCTGCGCCTGTACCCCTTCCACAATACCCAGCTGTACTGCGACCCGGACAACGTCATCCTGCGCCCGGAGTACAACGACCTGTACCAGGCACAGACCCGCATCACGCTGGTTTCTCTTCTGGGTCTGCCCTGCACCTTTGGTGATGATCTGCGCCAGCTGCCTTCCGACCGGCTGGAGCTGCTGCGCCGCGGTCTGCCCACTCTAGACATCCACCCCATGGACATGCGGGAGCTGCCCCTGGATCGTGACGAGCTGATCACCAATCTGGTCATCAACCGTCCCTTCGAGCGCTGGAATGTGGCCGCTGTCACCAATCTGGCACAGGAGGAGCGCACCATCACCGTGGATTTCGGCAGGGATTTGGGTCTGGAGGACGGCGAGTATCTGGTCCACGAGTACTGGACCGACACCTTCCACGGCGTGGTCAGCGGCAATCTGACCCTCACCCTCCCCGCCTGCGCCACCGCCGTGCTGTCCATCCGCAAGAAGATTGGGCAACTGCAGCTGGTGTCCACCTCCCGCCACATCACTCAGGGCGCGGCGGAGCTGCTGGATGTGCAGTATGCAGATGGCAAGCTGTCCGGCCGCTCCAAGGTGGTCAAGGATGACCCCTATACCATCAAGGCCTACGACCCCAACACCGAATGCCTTGTGGAGAACACCATTCTCCCCACCGCCACCGGCGAGCTGGAGTGGACGATGGCATAACGACACAACAAAGAAAGGGATGTCCCAACGGGACATCCCTTTTTCTTATCTATTATAAATACACTTTCGTTCCCCATCATACAGGAGAATGCCATAGCCGCGGCCGAAGCCCCCTCCGTTTTCTATATAGCTCAAAAAGTTGCGGCGCAAGGAGTTATCACAGGGCAGCGTCTGCCCCTCCTCAAAATAGGCCGGGCCAAACACCCGCCAGCCATCGTCAAACACGTCAATCTCCGTGCGTGCCACCACGTCAAACAGGTCGGCAAAGCGGCGGAGGTTGGAGTTCTCGGGAAACACCTGCTCCACATAGGGCGGATACAGAAGCCAGGTGTTGCAGACAACCGGGAGAATACCGTCCTTCAGCTTGTCCTTCAAAAACCGATAGGCCCGGTCCAGCGAATCCATACACAGTTCCGATGTCAGCGGTCCGGCGGTCGGAATGTGGCAGGCATAGACCACATCACCGCGCTCCAGGCGGTAGTCCTTCCACGTATAGCACTCCTCCGGGAAGGTGACCACTTGGTACTGAAGTCTGCCCAAAGCCACCAGCTTCCACTCAAACATCAGCGAATACCACACCGAGGCAACACCGCACGTTCCGAACCGCGTCTTGCACTCCTGAATCTTATAGGAAAAATCTTTCATGGACTCCCAAAAGATTTCAGGTGCAATGCCAAACTCCTCATACCGCGCTTGCGCTATGGGAACACAGCACAGCCAAAACAGCAAATCCGCCATGTACGGGCTTTCTTGCCCCTCCCGGGCACGAGCCAAAAAGGCATCTCGCCGGGCGTTTGCAGCAGGGCGCGTCCCCTCGGGGTACGGCACAAAATAGTCCCGGGGCACACCGGCCATGAATTCTTCTGCCAGCTGGCGCATATGTTCCCCATACAGACGGTCATATTCCCGAATTTCGACCATGTCCACGTCGGAAATCCCCAACTTCTCCAACCACTCCATGAGCTCGCCTCCGCCAAAATTGTAAAATAAAACGGACATCCAAATGGATGTCCGTTGGTGGAGATAAGCGGGATCGAACCGCTGACCTCTTGAATGCCATTCAAGCGCTCTCCCAGCTGAGCTATACCCCCATATTCACGCCACGACGTTTGCCTCAGCGCAAGTAGTATACTACCATATCAGCACTCGCTTGTCAATTCTTTTTTTCATTTTCTCTCTGTTTTTCACACAAGAAAACGCGCCGCAACATTTGTTGCGGCGCGTTCTTTGTTCTTAGTAGAACTTCTTGCGGTTCTTGCGGGCAGCCTCGGACTTCTTGCGGCGCTTGACGCTGGGGCTCTCGTAATGCTCACGCTTACGGACCTCGGCCAGGACACCGGACTTGGCGCAGCTGCGCTTAAAGCGCTTCAGGGCGCTTTCCAGAGATTCATTTTCACGAACACGGACTTCCGACATTGTATATCCCTCCCTCCGAATTGAGGAGTAAACTCCACCTTGAAAGGGCCATATTTATGGCTTTAACAGTAAACTATTATATGCAAAATGATACCACTTGTCAAGGATGGTTTTACAAGAACTTATGAATTTTTTGCAAATATTTCAGCGTTGCGTTCAAACCCTTGATTTTCAGGCCTGGGGCTTGAAAATCAGGCTGACCAACTTGCCCTTTACCACGATGGATTTCACCAGCGTCATACCCTCGGCCAGCTTGGCCACCTTCTCGTCCGCCAGGGCGGCGGCCACGATCTCCTCATCGGAGGCATCGGCAGGAACGACGATGTTCGCCTTGACCTTGCCGCTGACCTGAACGGCCATCTGCACGGTATCGGCCACGGTCTTGGAGGCATCGTACTCGGGCCAGGCCTGCAGGCACACCTGACCGCCGTAACCGGCCAGTTCCCACAGCTCCTCACACATATGGGGGGCGAAGGGAGACAGCATCAGCAGCAGAGCCTTCATGTCGCCGCGGCTGGCGCCGTTGGCGTAGAACTCGTTGACCAAAGCCATCAGAGCGGCAATGGCGGTGTTGAACTTCATGGCCTCGATGTCCTCGGACACCTTCTTGATGGTCTTGTGGACCAGGGCCTCGTTGGCCTTGGAGTACTCGTCGCCGGTATGCTCCTGCTCGGTGGCCAAATTCCACACGCGATCCAGGAACCGCTTGCAGCCCTTCACGGCGTTGGCAGACCAGGCGGCGGCCTTCTCAAAGTCGCCGATGAACATGATGTAGGTCCGCATGGTGTCGGCGCCGAACTCGTCAATGACGTCGTTGGGGTTGACCACGTTGCCGCGGGACTTGGACATCTTGATGCCGCCCTCGCCCAAAATCATACCATGGGAGGTGCGCTTGGCATAGGGTTCGGGGGTGGACACTACGCCGATGTCGTAGAGGAACTTGTGCCAGAAACGGCTGTACAGCAGGTGCAGGGTGGTATGCTCCATACCGCCGTTGTACCAGTCCACGGGACCCCAGTACTGCTCGGCCGCCTTGCTGACCAGCTCGTCGTTGTTGTGGTTGTCCATGTACCGCAGGAAGTACCAGCTGGAGCCGGCCCACTGGGGCATGGTCTCGGTTTCCCGCTTGGCCTCGCCGCCGCAGCAGG
>JAFQHV010000006.1 GCA_017397835.1 Oscillospiraceae bacterium | reverse complement strand
CGATGGACTCCATACAATCCTTGAAGCCCTGACGGTCCTCGGCCTTGTGGATGGACTCGGGGCTGGTACCCAGCAGGCGGATGCCGTACTTTTCCAGCGTACCGTTTTCATACAGGGCCATGCCCATGTTCAGGCCGGTCTGGCCACCCAGATTGGGCAGAAGGGCATCGGGGCGCTCCTTCTCGATGATCTTGGTGATGGAGGGGATATTCAGGGGCTCAATATACACATGGTCGGCAATGTCCTTGTCGGTCATGATGGTGGCGGGGTTGGAGTTGACCAGAACGACTTCCAGTCCCTCCTCCTTCAGGGCACGGCAGGCCTGAGTGCCGGCATAGTCAAACTCGGCGGCCTGGCCAATGACGATGGGGCCGGAGCCAAGAACAAGAACTTTCTTAACGTCAGCGTATCTGGGCATTACTTGGCACCTCCCATAATCTCAACGATGCGGTCAAAGACGTACTTCACTTCCATGGGGCCTGTGTTGCCCTCAGGGTTGAACTGCATGGTGAAGCAGTTGGCGCGCTTGTACTTCAGACCCTCCACGCTGCCGTCGTTGACGTTGACGTGGCTGACCTCGGCGGTGTTGGCATCCACACTGCCCTCCACCACGGCGTAGCCGTGATTCTGGGCGGTGATGAACACCTTGCCCTTCTCCAGGTCGCGCACGGGGATGTTGCCGCCGCGGTGACCGTAGGGCAGCTTCTCGGTCTTGCCGCCCACGGCAAGGGCCAGAAGCTGGTGGCCCAGACCGAAGCCGAACAGGGGCAGGCTGCTGTCGTACAGTTTCTTCACCTGAGCAATGATGTCAGTATTCTCGGCGGGGTCGCCGGGGCCGGGAGACAGCACCACGCCGTCATAGCCGCCGGACAGGATGTCCTCGGCATCGGTGGCGGCGGGCAGGACGGTCACCTTGCAGCCGCGGGCAGTCAGGCAGGCGATGATGCTGTTGGGCACACCGCAGTCCAGCACGGCGGCGTGGCAGCGCGGCTCACCCTCGGCGGGAATGACCTTGGCCTCGCTGCAGGTGACCTCGGCCACCTTGTTCGCCACCCGATGGGTGCGGAGCTTGTCCATGACCTGAGCGACATTAAAATGCTCCGCACAGGTGAGCATAGCCATCATGCTCCCCTGGTTGCGGAGTATTCTCGTCAGGGCACGGGTGTCAACACCCTGCACACCTGCAATATTGTTCTGCTTCAGATAGGTATTCAGATCACCCTGGCAGCGGAAGTTGCTGCCACGATCGGACAGGTGGCGAACCACGATAGCCTCCACCCAAGTGCGGTCGGACTCCACGTCCTCCTCATTGACACCGTAGTTGCCGATCAGAGGATAAGACATGACCACGCCCTGCCCGGCGTAGGCCGGGTCGGTCAACAGTTCCTGATAACCGGTCATGGAGGTATTGAACACCAGCTCACAGATCTTTTCTTCCGTGCTGCCGATGCTGGTTCCGGTAAACACGCTGCCGTTTTCCAGAATCAAAGTCGCTTTCATACTGTGCATCCCGCCTTTCAGTTCCATTGTCTGCTTACTCGAAAAAAGGGAGTGACCGCGCGCATCCATCATCCCTGCGGATGGCGCGTAGTAACTCCCGAGTTCGTTCGGTATATTGTATCGAAAACCTCGGCAAATTGCAAGGGCTTCTCCCCTGTTTTTTTACGTTTTTTCAATTCCGTACAAATACCCAAACCCAGCGGGCATATTTCGCCCTCGAAACGGCATAATAACCTTATCTCTACGGAAAGGAGCCCGCCCATGGCCATCGCCTTTATCCGCACCGTCATTCTCTACATTCTCATCATCGCCGGCCTGCGGCTCATGGGCAAGCGCCAGGTGGGCGAGCTGGAACCGTCGGAGCTGGTGGTTTCCCTGCTCATCGCCGATCTGGCCGCCGTGCCTATGCAGGACTTCGGTATCCCCCTGCTCACCGGGGTGATCCCCATCCTCACTTTGCTGGCCCTGACCATGATTTTGTCGGTGCTGACCATGAAAAGCACCCGGCTGCGGGTCCTGCTGTGCGGCAAGCCCAGTATCGTGGTCCGGGATGGCAAGCCCGACCAGCGGGAAATGCGGCGCAACCGCTTCACCGTGGACGAGCTGCTGGAAGAGCTGCGCATGAAGGGCTACACCGACCTGACCCAGATCCGCTACGCCATACTGGAGACCAACGGAACGCTGTCCGTCCTGCCCTACGCCGACCAAATCCCCCCCACCGTTAAACAGATGGGCCTTCGCGCCGGGGATGCCGGCCTGCCCCGGGTCATCATCAGCGACGGTCTTTTGCTGAAAGAGAACCTGACAGCCGCCGGGTACGATGCCCGGTGGCTGGACCGCCAGCTTCGCAAGCATCACGTCCCCTCCCCCGACCGGGTGTTTTTGATGACGGTGGACGAGCTTGGAGCCGTGTATTTGGTGGATGGGGATACAAAGGAGGCAAGCCGATGAAACGCCTTATCATCGCCGCTGCCCTGCTGCTTGCCGTGCTGGGCGCCACCATAGCCAACAGCCGTTACCTGACCGGCATGACGGACGGGTTTTGCCGGCAGCTGACCCAGTCTGCCGAACTGGCCGCCGCAGACAACTGGCCGCAGGCTTTGGAGAAAACCGAACAAACCCTTTCCGCGTGGGAGTCCCACGACTTCTACCTCCACACCCTGCTCCGGCACACGGACATCGATGCCATCCGCCTGACCTTTCACGAGGTGGTGGAGTATTTGAAATTAGAAGAACCTGACCAGTACACCGCCGCCAATGCCAAGCTCATCACCCAGCTGGAACTGCTGGCCGAGGCAGAACGGTTGGATTTGAAAAATGTGTTATAAAAAGATGCCGCCCGGCGGGCGGCATCTTTTGTTTCACTTTTTGATCTCATCCCAGTACTTTTTGGCGGCCTGCTCGGTTTTATTATCGCCGTACTGATAGTACTTCCTGTCCTTGATGGCATCGGGCAGATACTGTTGCTTAACCCAATGGTTGGGGAAATCGTGGGGGTATTTGTAGCCCTGCTCCCGCTCCATACCGGCAGAGTCGGCGTGGACGTTCTGCAGCTCTCTTGGGATGTCCCCGGTCCGTCCGGCCCGGATATCCTCCATAGCGGCGGCAAGGCCGGCATAGACGCTGTTGGACTTGGGCGCGGTGGCCAGCAGGACGGTCGCCTGTGCCAAAGGAAGCCGCGCCTCGGGCAGACCAAGCTGCAGGGCGCTGTCCACACAGGCTTTGACGATCTGCACCGCCTGAGGGTAGGCCATGCCCACATCCTCGCTGGCGGAACACAGCAGCCGACGGATGGCGGTGATCATATCTCCCGCCTCCAGCAGCCGGGCCAAGTAATGCAGCGCCGCGTCGGGGTCGGAGCCCCGCAGGGACTTCATCAGGGCGGAAGCGATGTCAAAATGGGCGTCCCCCTCCCGGTCGTACCGCATGGCCGACTGCTGGGACACCAGCTTGGCATCCTCCAAGGTGACAAGCAGTTTACCTTTACTGCGCTTGGCAGAGGTGAGCAGCAGCTCGATGGCGTTCATAGCCTTTCGCACGTCGCCGCCGCAGGAGGCGGCAATATGCTCCCGCACACCGTCCTCACATTCCGCCGTGGCGCCCAGCCGCTGTTCCATCATGGAAATGCCCCGATTGACGGCGGGCAGCACGTCCTGGGCGGTGTGCTGCTTGAACTCGAACACCGTGGCCCGGGACAGCACCGCGTTGAACACGGCGAAGTAGGGGTTCTCGGTGGTGGAGGCGATAAGGGTGATCTTGCCGTTCTCCATGAACTCCAGCAGGGACTGCTGCTGCTTTTTATTGAAGTACTGGATCTCGTCCAGGTAAAGCAGCACACCCTCCGGCGCCATGAAGGTGCCGATCTCCTCCATAATGGCCTTGATGTCGGAGATGGAGGCGGTGGTGGCGTTCAGCCGGTGGAGGGGGCGGTTGGTCTGTTTTGCGATGATGTTGGCAACGGTGGTTTTACCCGTTCCGGAGGGGCCGTAGAAAATCAGATTAGGGATGCTGCCGCTTTCGATAATGCGGCGCAGCAGACCGTCCTTGCCGAGGATGTGGGACTGACCCACCACGTCGTCAAGGGTTTCCGGTCTTATTTCGTCTGCAAGGGGACGATAGGACATCGTACTCACTCCTTACGCAACACCCGCTGCCACACGCAGCTTTTTCATCACAAGATGGTTGAACAGGGCCACCACGCGGCCCACGCCCAGCATAGCGGCCACCGTGCCGATACCCACACCGATGAGCCTGCCCGCAAAGACGAGGCTGATGGCGGTGGTCACACAGGCGCAGCCGATGTCAAAGATGTTTTTGGTCAGGCCCTGACTCCAGCCGGTCTTCTCGGACAGCGCCTGCACGATGCCCTCGCCGGGGTTGGGAACCAAACGCATATTCAGCGAGCAGGATACGCCGATGCCGATGAACACGATGGCTACCAGCATCAGCAGGAGGTTGCCCGGCAGGCCGTGGGCGGCGCTGTCGTACGGAATGACCCCCACCAGCTTGTCCATGGCCCAGCTGAACACAAGGCTGACCACCAGCTGCAGCAGGTCGTAAACGCGGCAGTTCTTGCCCCGCAGAATAAACTGCGCTGCCACGAACGAAGCATACACAAGGAAGTTCATAACGCCAAGGTTCAGGCCCCAAATGGTGGAAATACTGTACGCCACCGAGGAGATGGGAGAGGTGCCGAGATTTGCCTTGATGCTCAGAGCAATGCCAAAGGCCAAAGAGAACAGGCCCAGCAGATACACGCTCCAGCGCAGAACCGTCTTTTTCACGTTGTTTCCTCCGTTTGCTTTGCAAAATGGTCGCACCAGGGCCGCAGGGTGCAGCTCTGGCACCGGGGCCGCCGGGCGATGCACACAGCGCGGCCGTGGAGCACCATGCGGTGGCAGAAGTTGTTGGACTCCTCCGGTGGTAAAACCTGCCGCAGCTGCATTTCCACCTTCCCGGGGTCCTTCGTGCCGTCGGTCAGTCCCAGCAGACCGGCAATGCGGATGCAATGCGTGTCCGCCACCACCACGCCGGGGGTGCCGTACACGTCGCCCAGGATCAGGTTGGCCGTCTTGCGGCCCACGCCGGGCAGGCGCAAAAGGTCGTCCATATTGTCCGGCACCCTGCCGTTATACTCACGGATCAGCATCTGGGACGCCAGCACGATGTCCCGGGCCTTGGCCCGGAAAAAGCCGGTAGAATGGATGTACCGCTCCACCTCGGCAACGTCGGCCTGGGCAAGAGCTTGCAGGGTGGGAAACCGCTCGTACAGGGCGGGGGTGACCTGATTGACCCGCTCGTCGGTACACTGGGCGGCCATACGCACCGCAAAGAGCAGTTCGTAGTCCTTTTCGTAATTCAGAGAACAAATGCTGTCGGGATACAGAGCCTTGAGTTCCTCGATCATGGCACGCACAGAAGCAGGGTCTTTCACGTCACTCACCTCGCAAAAAACAGTTTTATTCATTCTACCACATTTGCGTCCCAAAAGCGACATACATTTTCCGTTTATCCTATTGTTTTTTTGACAGAACTTGATATAATGTGTTCAATCAAAATTTGGGAGGTTCACCATGATTCATTCTGCTATGGATTTTCTCTCCAAGGTCGATCCCGAGTTGGGCGCCGCTGTCCGCTCCGAGTTTGACCGGCAGCAGCGAAACATCGAGCTGATCGCATCCGAAAATATCGTCAGTCCCGCCGTGCTGGCCGCTGCCGGCACCGTGCTGACCAACAAATATGCCGAGGGTTATCCCGGCAAGCGCTACTACGGCGGCTGCCAGTGTGTGGACGTAGTGGAAAACCTGGCGATCGAACGTGCCAAGCAGCTGTTCGGCGCCCAGTTCGCCAATGTGCAGCCCCACTCCGGCGCCCAGGCCAACTACGCCGTGTATCAGGCCCTGTGCAATTTGGGCGATACCGTGCTGGGCATGAGCCTGGACAACGGCGGTCACCTGACCCACGGCTCCCCCGTGAACTTCTCCGGTAAGAACTACAACATGGTGGCCTACGGTGTCAACGAGCAGGGTTACATCGACTACGACCAGGTCCGTGAGCTGGCCCGCAAGCACAAGCCCAAGATGATCCTGGCCGGTGCCTCCGCCTACCCCCGCGTCATCGACTTTAAGGCCTTTGCCGACATCGCCCACGAGGTTGGCGCCTATCTCTTCGTGGACATGGCCCACATCGCCGGTCTGGTGGCCGCCGGTGTCCATCCCTCCCCCGTCCCCTACGCCGACGTGGTGTCCACCACCACTCACAAGACCCTGCGCGGCCCCCGCGGCGGCATGCTGCTGACCAACGATCCCGAGATCGCCAAGAAGCTGAACTCCGCCATCTTCCCCGGCTCGCAGGGCGGCCCTCTGGAGCATATCATCGCCGCCAAGGCCGTGGCTCTGGGCGAGGCGCTGAAGCCCGAATTCAAGACCTATCAGCAGCAGATCGTCAAAAACGCCGCCGTTTTGGCCGACACCATTATGGCCGAGGGCCTGAACCTGGTCTCCGGCGGCACCGACAACCACCTGATGCTGGTTGACCTGCGTCCCGCCAAACTCACCGGCAAGGAGATGGAGCACCGACTGGACGAGGTGTGCATCACCGCCAACAAGAATGCCATCCCCAACGACCCGGAGAAGCCCTTTGTCACCTCCGGCATCCGCGTGGGCACCCCCGCTGTTACTTCCCGCGGCTTCGTGGAGGAGGATATGAAGGTGGTGGGCAAGCTGATCGCCGACACCGCCTTCCGCTTCGATACCAAGGCCGAGGAAATCAAGGCCGCCGCCATGGCCCTGACTGCCAAGTACCCCATCTACAACGGCTGATTTCCACCAAGACTCCCATTCAGGAGGTAACGTAAGATGGCAGAAGCCGAGTTCAAAACCGAACACAGGATATCCAACGTTATGAAGGCCCTGGGCATGAGTTCCGACGACGTCCGGCAGGTCTATTACGCCTTCGATAAACTGGTGATACTGAAAAAGCACATGCCCGAATCGTACCGTGCCAAAAACCGGGCAACCTTTTCCATTGGAAAAGAAGAGTACATGGAAAAGATGACGTGGATCAATGAGTTTATGCGGGCCCACGGCATGACGGAGGATGTATTCACGGATATTACGGATTTTGAAACCGCTTGCGCGGATTATGATTTCTACAACGAATACAAAACTCCGACTCAATACCAACGCGAGGAAGCCGAACGAAACGGTTAAGCGCAGCAAAGGCCCGTGCAATACTGCACGGGCCTTTTATTCCAGGAGGTGATCATATGTCCAGCCTGTTCCGCTGTCCCATCTGCGCCGTGCCGCTAATGCGGGGCGAGCGCGCCTATACCTGCCCCACGGGCCACAGCTATGATTTATCTGCCGAGGGCTACACCCACCTGCTGCCCGCCAACCAAAAAAACTCCAAAAACCCCGGCGACGACAAGCAGATGGTTGCCGCCCGGTGCGCCTTTTTGGACAAGGGCTACTACGCCCCCCTGCGCAGCGCATTGACCGATTTGGCTATCGAACTAACACAGGACATCGACTCCCCTGCCCTGCTGGACAGCGGCTGCGGCGAAGGGTACTACACCGCCGGTCTGGCCGCCGCCCTGCCCCACGCCCACATCGCGGGCATCGACATCTCCAAGTTCGCCCTGCGCCGTGCGGCGAAAAAGGCCCCGGGCGTCGAGTTCGCCGTGGCCTCCTCCTACCGCCTGCCGGTCTTGGACAACAGTATTCACCTGCTGTATAATATCTTCTCCCCCCTGTCGGCGGAGGAATTTGCCCGTGTGCTGACCGACGGCGGATATTTTGTCTATGTAGTCCCTTCGGAGCGGCATCTGTGGCAGATGAAAGAAGTTTTGTACGACAACCCCTACGAAAATCCGGTCAAACGGGAGGATTATCCCGGTTTCACATGGCAGCAGGTCGTCCCCCTGCGCTATACCGTCACACTGAACGACAGCACAGACATTATGTCACTGTTCTCCATGACTCCCTATGCGTGGAAAACCCCCAAAGAGGGCGTGGAACGCCTGAGCCGGCTGTCCCGGCTGGAAACGGAGATTGGATTTGACATCCACGTATACAAAAAAAGTTCCGCAGACTAAGGTCTGCGGAACTTTTTATTTCACAGGGCGTTGCTTTTCTTTTGCAGTGATCTCATCCATGTGGATCTTCCAGATACCTGTCACCTTAAGGCTGCGGGCAATGGCCGCGTCAAAGGCCGGCATATGGGCAGGGGTGAGCTTTTCGCACAGGGCGCGCAGGGCGGCGATTTTCTCCCCCTCGTCGGCGACCTCCGTCGCCGTACCCCTGACCATGGCGCTGCGAAAATAGGTGGTAAAGTCATCGGCGGCGGCCACATTTTCCCCCACAAAACTGACCCACACTTTGTTGTTCCCGCGCAGCAGGTCCATCTTCTTGCCCTCCAGCGCGCAGTGGAAGTACAGATCCTCCCCCACCCGCACCAGGGACAGGGGCAGGCAGTAGGGTTCGTCTCCCTGCAGAGCAACCGTGCCGTACTCGCAGCTGTCGATGACCGCAAGACCGAATTCCCGGTCACGCTCCCGGTCTTTTCTTCTCATGACTTTCACTCCTTTGATGTAAACGCCGAGGCCTTTACAGCCCCGGCGTTTCAATGCTTATTTGTTTTTCAGCAGCTTGTTCAGCTCCGCCATAAAGGTGTTGAGATCCTTGAACTGGCGGTAGACGGAGGCAAAGCGCACGTAGGCCACCTCGTCCACGTCCTTCAACCGGTCCATGACCAGCTCGCCGATGCGCTCGGTGCTGGTCTCCCGCTCCAGAGAGTTCTGCAGCTCCTGCTCGATCTCCTCGGCGATGCGCTCCAGCGTGTCAAAAGACACCGGGCGCTTCTCACAGGCCCGCATCATACCGTTGAACAGCTTGGCACGGTCAAAGCTCTGGCGGCTGCCGTCCTTCTTAATGACCACCAAAGGCAGGCTTTCCACCGTCTCATAAGTGGTAAAGCGCTTGTGGCACTCCAAACACTCGCGGCGGCGGCGGATGCTGGCCCCCTCCTCCGCGGGACGGGAGTCCACTACCTTACTTTCCAGTTGACCGCAAAAAGGGCATTTCATAAGAATACCTCCATCACGTCGGTTGACCGACTATTTATGTACTACGTAAGATTGTACCACACTATTTTGTGTTTTGGTAGTCTTTTTTTACATTTTCACCCTTTTTCGTTTATAGTTTCGTCATTTGGGCCGCGGCGAATTTCAGCATCAGCCGCTTGGTGCCCACGTTGTCAAAGGCGATCTCCACCAGCACGTCACCGCCCGCCTTTTGGGTGGCGATGACCATGCCCTTGCCAAAGGCCTTGTGGTTGACCATGTCGCCCTTCTGCAACACCAAGGACGGCGCGGCGGAGGCAGACTTGATGCCGCCGACCACAGGGGTCGCCACCGGCTTTTTGCCCGGGATGGGGTACTTGGCCGCCCCGGAGGGCGCAGCGCTTTTGTAGGTGGTAACGGGTGCCTGCCGCTGGGAATACCCGCTGCGATAGCCTCCCTCGTACCCGCCGTACCCGCTGGTGCGGCTGGGAATGCCCAGCGACCACTCGGTGTCCGGGTCCCGGTCAAGGAAGCTGCGGCCGCTGCGCTCCAGATACTGCTCCGGGATCTCCCCTACAAAGCGGGAGGGGCGGTTGGAGCTGGTGCGGCCAAACAGCATACGCTGGTTGGCACAGGTCAGATAGAGCTGCTGCTTAGCCCGGGTCATGGCCACGTAGCAGAGCCGCCGCTCCTCCTCCATCTCCTCCGGGTCACCGATGGTGCGCTGACCGGGGAATACCCCCTCTTCCACGCCCACCACAAAGACCACGGGGAATTCCAGGCCCTTGGCCGAGTGCATGGTCATCATGACCACGCAGTCCTCCCCGGCGTCATGGCTGTCCAAATCGGTGTACAGGGCGATCTCATCCAAGAAACCGGACAGGCTGGGTTCGTCCCCGGCATTCTCCAAATAGCCGTTGATGGAGGTCAGCAGCTCCCGCACGTTTTCCAGCCGCGTGCGATCCTCCACGGTGTTCTTGCTCTCCAGCATGACGGCGTAGCCGGTGGTGGCCAGCAGTTCTTCATAGAAGTCCGGCAGAGGCATCTCCTCCGCCTGCTTCTGCAGGGTGCGGATCATTTCCACAAACTGCATCAGCTTACCCGCCGCCTTCTGCAGGTCGGGGTAGTCCGCCGCGCGGCTGATGACCTGAAACAGGGGTCGGCCCTCTTGCATGGCAATGGCCTGGGCCGTCTCCACCGTCTTGGCACCGATGCCCCGGGGCGGATTGTTGATGATGCGCTGCAGACGCAGGTCGTCGTCGGTGTTGTTCAGCACGCACAGATAGGCCACCATGTCCTTGACCTCGGCCCGGTCAAAGAAGCGGGTGCCGCCGATGATTTTGTATGGAATGCCGTTGCGCTTGCAGGCGTTTTCCATCTGGTTGGACTGGGCGTTCATGCGGTATAGGATGGCGTGGTCCTTCCACTTCCTGCCCTTGCTGAAACCGTCCATAATGCGCATAGCCACGTACTGTGCCTCGTCATTCTCGTTCATGGCGGTGTACAGCTGCAACTTGTCCCCCGCCCCCGCTTTCGTCCACAGTTCCTTGCCCTTTCGGCCCTGATTGTTGCGGATAACGGCGTTGGATGCCTCTAGAATGTTGCCGGTGGAGCGGTAGTTCTGCTCCAGACGGATGACGCGGGCCTTGGGGTACTGCTTTTCAAAGGACAGAATGTTCTCGATGGTAGCGCCGCGGAAGCGGTAGATGGACTGGTCGTCGTCACCCACCACGCAGAAATTCTCGTATCCGCCCGCCAGCGTGGAGGCCAGCAGATACTGCAGATTGTTGGTATCCTGATACTCGTCGATGAGGACGTAGCGGAACTTACGCTGGTAGTAGGTGCGCACCTGCTCGTCCTGCTGTAAAAGCCGCACGGTTTGCAGGATGATGTCGTCAAAGTCCAGAGCGCTTGCCTCCCACAGTCTGCGCTCGTACTCGGCGTAGATGGCAGCGATGCGCTGGGTACGGAAGTCGCCGCTGCGGCGGCACTCCTCCTGATACTGGGCGGCCAGCTTCATCTCGTCCTTGGCCCGGGAGATGTACCCAAGCACCGTCCGGGGTGGGAACTGCTTGTCGTCAATATTCTGCTCCTTCAAAATATCCTTGATGACCCGCAGGGAGTCGTCTGTATCGTAGATGGTAAAGGAGGAGGAAAAACCCAGCTTGTCGATGTCCCGGCGCAAAATGCGCACGCAGGCGGAGTGGAACGTACTGGCCCAAATGTCGTTGGCCTGTGGCCCCAGCATCATGGCAAGGCGCTCTTTCAGCTCCCCGGCGGCCTTGTTGGTAAAGGTGATGGCCAAAATGCTCCACGGTACGGCGGGGTCCACCGCGCACAGACGGCGGGCGCGGTCAGCATCCTGCCCGGCGGGGTCGGCGGCGTAGCCTTCCAAAAAGGCGAGGTCGTACTCCGTAACGTGCTCCGGTACCTCCACACTGTCCGAACCGCATCCGTAGCGGATCAGGTTGGCAATGCGGTTGATGAGCACCGTAGTCTTGCCGCTGCCCGCACCGGCCAGCAGCAAAAGCGGGCCCTCCGTAGTCAGGACGGCCTGCTTCTGTTCCGTATTCAGCCGGGTAAAATCGTGGGCGATGGCCGCCCGGCGCGCGTTGCAAAATCGAAGTTCCTGTTCGTGGTCAAGCATGGTGTTCCCTCTCGTTTTGACAGTTTTCTTATCCAACATTTTATTACATTCTCCCCCACAGGTCAACCGCGCAGAGGGGCAAAAAATATTTTCCCTGCCGGTCTTTTTCAGGTCTTGTCCGCGTACACTTTAACGGGTGGACGAGCCGCCTGTAATTATCTGTAACCGATTTTTCACCGCATCGTAATGTTAAGGACAGGAATGTAACCATAAGCTGGTGTTATACTGATATCAGAAAGAAGGAAAGGAGGCTCACGCCGTGAAAAAACTGTTTTGTGTTCTGCTGTCGGTCTGTCTGCTTGCCCTGCCTATGTCCGCAAGCGTTTTGGCGGATGACCTGAACGCCGCCCCGCAAACGCAACAGGAAGAGACCGGTTTTCTGCCCGGTTCCGTCCCCGCGGACAGTTCCCTGACCGACGGTATCAGCCTCCCCCTGACCGCGTTGGCCCTGTCCATGCTGGAAGGCGGCCTGTCTTACGATGCCGATAGTGGCAGCTTTATTTGGAACGCCATGTACTACGTCCTGACTCTCTTCGGACATGAAGACGACCGGGCCGAGGTGACCGAGCGGGCTCTGCTTCTCCCCTCCGAGTGCGTGCAGGATTTCTTCGCTGCCCTGTTCTCTCGCTGTGACACGCTGCCTGCCATCCCCGCGGAGCTGGGCAGCCGCGTCAGCTATGATCCCGCCAAGGACCGATACGCTTTGGCTTTGGGTGATTTGGCCCCCGCCGATATCAGCCTGACCGCCCCCATCCCCACGCAGGACGGTCTGTTCCTTTTGGACGGCACCCTGACCGCCCCCGCGGACGGCCACGTGCTGTGTTCCTTCCGCGCAGTGCTGGAGGCAAACGACACCATGTTCGGTTTCTCTGTGGTCGATTTCGTTTTCTCATAACTCCTCCGTAATAGCAAAGAGCCCCGACCAAACTGGTCGGGGCCCTTTGCGTTATTTCATTTTAGTCCAGAACGATCAGGGCGATGAACTCCAGAATGTCGTCGCCGATGTTCTTGATGCCGTGACCCTGGCCGGAGGGGGTAAAGGTCACGGTGCCGGGCTCTACCTCCACAAATTCCTCATTGTCCTGATACAGGCCCTTGCCGGAGATGATGTAGTAGCTTTCAAACTCGCCGGTGTGGACGTGGAACTCCACTTCCTCGCCGGGCTTGAGCTTCACGTTGGAGAACATACGCAGCTTGGGGTTGCGGCCGGGGAAGTCGGCCAGATTGTGCAGGTGCATCTTGACCTCGCCACGGGCGTTGTCCTCGGTGGTAACGGTCAGGTCCTTTGCGGTTTTGATCATAACAAGTCCCTCCTTGTTTTTTCTATATTATAGCAAATATTCGGGGGATTTCAATCCCCAACAAACGTGTAAGGCCAAATCATTCACCCAGCCGTTTTCTTCTGCAACTTCGGGGGAAATTATAAAAGGGTATGCGGAGATATCTCCGCATACCCTCTTTATTTATTTCATGGCTTCATACGCCAAAAGAACATCCTTGATCGCCTGCTTGTCCGTACTCTTAACCGTTATATCGCGGCGCTTACTGTCACCCTCAAAACGGATAATCGTTTCCTTGGAGTCCGCAATCTTCTTCAGCATCTCAATATCTGATGTGCTGGGAGCGAAATCAGCCACTTCCCAAACATCTCCATAGCCGTTGTCGCGATCTACATCATAGTAACTAAAATACTTTGTATATTTTTCGCCATCAACTACAAAAATAACATTCTCAAAGAACACCCAGTCATCCCCGGTGTAGTTGCATTTTACACGCAGCCATACATTGCTGCTATTCTTACCGATGTACGGCAGTACAAAAGAGCGAGTGTTTGTGTAGGTAGGATGCACCTTCGCTTCGTACCAAGTAATACCCTCCACTCGATCGGTGGTGCTCTTCAGCTTAGAAATTGCGGCTTTCTTGGCTCGCTCTGCTTCCTCTTCTTCCAACTGACTCAACGTCTGCTTTGCCTCGGAAATTACGTTTGCGTTTTCAACCTTGCTCTTGGCATCCGCCGACAGGCTATTATACGCACTCTGCGCCACGGAAATTTTGTCCCCGCTGTTCAAGGTGACCGTCCCGATTTCATTGATGAGCCTGACAACCTCCGCAACCTTTAACTCTGTCAGCATAGTTTCTGCTGCAGTAAGCACAGCATAATTATCGACTCGAGCTTTAATATCCTCGCCCTTGGACTCATACAAGCGACGGGCCGCAGAAATAGTTTCCTCACGCTCCAGAGTCACATCACCAAGTTCATCAATTGCGGCGCAAACTTCTACCAATTCATTGTCACGCACGTCATACGCAGTACGCGCATCTTTCAAAACCTGAAGGTTTTCCAGCTTCTGTAAATCTTTTTCAGTTAAAGCGGCAACGGCAGTTTCAGCGGCAACAATCGCACTTTCACTATCCAGCGTCACTCCGCCGATTTGATTGATTAGTTCCTCCGCACCGGTCACTTCTTTGCTTTTGCACGCACAAAGCGACATACACATAACAGCAGCTAGGGTCAGATACACAATTCTTTTCATCTGTTTTCCTCCATAAATAGTTCTTCTTTTGATGCTCACCTATTTTGACAGAGCACCTATCTTCATACAATTTTAGATGTTTTCCGTCTAAAAGTCAATAGAAAGTTTCCGTCTGTAGTATTGTGGACTCGGTGATGTAAATGAAAGGTTCTTTTGGTGATAAGGTTCGGGGTCTGCGGGAGGACCGAAATCTCTCCCAGACCGAGCTGGGCAAGGCCTTGAATACGACCCAGCGCAAGGTGTCCTATATCGAGTGCGGTAAGTATGAACCGAGTATCGAAGACATCGTATCCATTGCCACGTTCTTCGATGTGTCCGCCGACTATCTGCTTGGCATCCCAAAAGGCAAACAATATCCGGAGCGTTGAACATCCCCTCCTCCCCATCAAGGGGTGGAGGGGTTTCTGTTTTTCGGCGGCATGAGGGCATGCCGCCCTACGCAATGTGATTGGTTCGCACCACGCCAAGCCCCCCTTGCACCCGCAAAGGGGTATACCGTATCCGTAGGGCCCGATGCCCTCATCGGGCCGACGACTACGCAATGTAAAGGGGGGTCAGCCGCAGGCTGACTGGGGGATTGGCAATCCCTCCGTCGCGGCTACGCCGTGCCACCTCCCTTTACACAAGGGAGGCTTTTTTTCAGGGTTCGAATCCCTTCGCTATATGAATAAGGTACGGCTGAAGGGATGCAGCCGCTTACGCGTCTGCCGTCCTCGCAGCATAGCCGCTTCGGACTTCGAGCCTAAAAACAGTCCACCGGACTGTTTTTTACGGCTCTCACCCTCTCAGGGTTCGAATCCCACAGCCGCGAAAAGCAAAAACGCAGACCACCGAATGGTGATCTGCGTTTTTGGTACGGCTGAAGGGATTCGAACCCCCGACCTTTTGGTTCGTAGCCAAACACTCTATCCAGCTGAGCTACAGCCGCATACTGCTTGCGACAGCTAGATTATAATAGCACAAAGGTTTATATAATGCAACCCCTATTTTCAAAAAAATGCAACTTTTTTCTTTTCCCTCTTCTCCCCTCAAAAAAGTGCTCCGCTGTGCACATTTACACAGCGGAGCACTCACTTTTTGGGGAAATCAGCCGCCGAAGACCTTGATCATAAAGCCTGCGGCAACGGCGGAGCCGATGACACCGGCCACGTTGGGACCCATGGCGTGCATCAGCAGGAAGTTGGAGGGGTTCTCCTTCTGACCCACAGACTGGGCCACGCGGGCGGCCATAGGCACGGCAGACACACCGGCGGAGCCGATCAGGGGGTTGATCTTGCCCTTGGACAGGAAGTACATCAAATCACCCAGCAGCAGACCACCGGCGGTGGACAGCAGGAAGGCAATCAGGCCCAGGGCGATGATACCCAGGGTCTTGGGGTCCAGGAACTCCTCACCGGTCGCCTTGAAGCCCACGGACAGGCCCAGGGGGATGGTAACGATGTTGATCAGGGCGTTCTGGGCGGTGTCGGACAGACGCTCGGTCACGCCGCACTCACGGAACAGGTTGCCCAGCATGAGCATACCGATCAGGGGCGCGGTATCGGGGATGAGCAGGATGACGAAGGTGGCCACCGCGATGGGGAACACGATCTTCTCGGTCTTGGACACGGTGCGCAGCTGAGTCATCTTGACCGCGCGCATCTTCTTGGTGGTCAGCAGCTTCATCAGCGGGGGCTGGATCATGGGGATCAGCGCCATATAGGAGTAGGCCGCAATGGCAATAGCGGGCAGGATCTGGGGGGACAGCTTGGACGCCGTCAGAATGGCGGTGGGGCCGTCCGCGCCGCCGATAACGCCGATGGCGGCAGCCTCAGCAGGGGTGAAGAAAATCGCACCGCCGGTGACAGGGCCAAGGCCCAAAGCCATCAGGAACGCGGCAAAGATGCCCATTTGGGCAGCGGCACCCAGCAGCATGGACTTGGGGTTGGCCAGCAGAGGGCCAAAGTCCGTCATGGCGCCGATACCAAGGAAGATGATGGAGGGATAGATGGCGTGGCCCACGCCCTGATACAGCACCCACATAAAGCCGGGGCTTGCGCCTTCAGCCGGGGCAGCCATCAGGCCGGTCAGGGGCAGGTTGGCCAACAGCATACCGAAGGCGATAGGAACCAGCAGCAGCGGCTCGAACTTCTTGCCGATGCCCATATACAGCAGCACGCAGGCAACCAGGATCATGACCGCTTCCTTCCAGCTGCCGCTGAAGATGCTGGCAAAGCCGGAATCACCGAGGATCCGGGACATTACGTCCGTAAAAAACTGAATTACGTTCATTGTTCCGTCTCCTCCCTATCAGTATCGAATCACGCTGGTCAGCCGGGTCTGATCGGGAGTGGTCCCCATCTCGGCGGCGACGGCGGCGGTGATGACGGCAATGATCTCCTCGTCATCCTCCTGCTTGGGTGCGGGGGCGGCAGCGGGCTTGGCTGCGGGCGCGGCGGCCTTGGCGGGCAGCTTGCGCTCGATAGCGGCCACCACCTTGGAAATGACGGTGATCATCAGCGCCAGCACAGCCAGCACCAGGAACACCACCACAAAGCCGCACACGGCGATCATCAGAGCACCCGGCCAACCGCCAAGCTGCTCAAAGGTCAATCCAGAATACATTCAGCTACCTCCCGGAATCAACCCAGCGTGACCAGCAGGTCATCGGTGTTGACGGCAGCGCCCTGGGCGGCGGAGATGGCCTTGACCGTTCCGGCGCAGGGGGCGGCGACCTCGATCTCCATCTTCATGGCCTCCAGAATCACCAGCACGTCGCCGGCGTTAACGGACTGACCCACGGAGCACTCCACCTTCATCACGCTGCCGGGCATGGGGCTCTTCACAGCGGTCTCGCCGGCGGCCACAGCGGCAGGGGCGGCGGCAGGCGCAGCAGCGGGAGCGGCAGCCACAGGAGCAGCGGCAGGCGCGGCGACGGGAGCGGCCACAGGAGCCGCGGCAGCCTTGGGAGCCGCCTTGGCGGCAGACTCTTTCTCCACGCTGACGGAGTAGGTCTTGCCGTTAACGGTGATAACGTAGTTCATAATCATGATCTCCTTCTTTATATATTGGTCCAAGGACCGATTTTACGTAATAAGACAGTATATCCAAAAACCGAAAGCATTATATCCTCCGGTCCCCGGCTTGTCAATCGTTTACAGCACGTCGGCAAAGGCCTGAATGGCGGTGCTGGCCTGACCGAAGTCGCGCATCTGCTGGTCCACGCCCAGCTTGATGTGGGGAATGCCGGCCTCGTCCAGCGCCTTCTTCAGGTAGGGGTACTCCATCTCCTCGGGGTCGCAGAACTGCTGCATAAAGAGGATCAGGCCCTGGGCGCCGGACTCCTTCACCAAATTGGCCACGAACTCGCCGCGGCGGTTGGAGGAGGATGCGGGATCGTACAGCAGCACGTCGTAGTCGATGTTGGCAAACTGCTTGGCCAGGGCCAGCATGGGGTCGCCCTCCTCAGCCGCATCAGTGCGGAAGGCGCGGGACTCGTGGGCCACGTCGTCGGCGGCGATGGCGATGTGATTCTCCTCAAAGATGGCCAGCAGCTTGGGGTTGTCGCACACGATACCGGAGGTGACCACTTTCACACCCTTCCAGTTGGCGGCGGGCAGCTTCTTGAGTTCCTCATTCAGTTCGGTGAGCTTTTCCGTGTACTCATCCTTGAGCATGAACCAGCTTGCCTTCAGCACGGCGGAGCGCAGGGTGGGCGTGACCACGTCGCAATGCTCGTTGGCCAGCTTGACGAACTCGCGGCGGGCTGCGCGGGAAGCGTTGTAAACCTTGATCGCTTTACGGATATCCTCGTCGGTCATTTCGTGGCCGGAGATCTTGTCCAGCATCTTGCGCACATCGTTGTACTGGTCCATGCAGAACTTCAGGCCCCAGTCGGCAAAGCGGTTCTGGGGGTGAGCCAGGAAGATGGTGGGGATCTTGTCGCCGATGGCCACGCGGAAGTTCTGACTCATGGGGCGCAGGGTGTCGCAGATGGTGGGGGTGATCAGACCGTCCAGCTGGTCCATGGTGCCGTCCAGCAGCATCTCCAGCGCAAGCTGCGCGATGGTGCAGTAGAAGGTGGCGCAGTACTCCTTGGCCCGGGAGATGGTCTTTTTATTGCTTCCCCACATACCCATGGGCACCATACCGGCGGCGTAGACCAGTTCCTCGGGGGCGTAGTACGGCAGGACACCAATGACCTTCTTGCCGGCGGCCTTGAAGTCGGCCAGCTGCTTGTTGGGGTTATTGGCGATGTCCTGAAATTGCTTCATCATCAGTTCAATGCTCATCGTTTAACCCTCCTTATTGGCGGCGTTCTGTTCCATGGCTTCCACCAGGCCCTGAACGCGGGTCTCATACTGGGCGGCATTGAAGTTGCGGGGGTCGGCCTGGTCGCCGTCGAAGCCGGCGCAGGGAATACCCAGATCGGCGGTAAAGCGGCGCTGCATCTCGGCCATGTAGCCGGACCAGGGCTTGCAGGAGCGGTTGTAGTGGACCAGCACGCCGTCCACCTTGTTGTCCTTGCAGATACCCTCACGCCAGGCAACACCCTGCTCGATACAAACGGAGTTGGGCGCCTTGTAGTAGGCCCGGGCCATACCGTCCAAATCCTCATAGACGAAACCGAAGGCGGGGGCATACACCACGGCGGTGACGTTGACACCGTTGGCCTTCAGGGGCTTGAACAGGTCAGGCAGCTTGGGCCAGCAGGGAATGCCCTCGAACATGACGCGGTACTTCTCGGGGAAGGGCGTGGTGGTGGTGCCTTCCTTGATGGCCTGCTCCAGATCCTTCTCCAGCAGCTCAAAGGCCTCGGCCGCCTGCACCTTGGCGCGGGCGGTCACGATGTCGGCCATGTGGTTGAACAGGTCGAAGCCGGAGTAGGGCGCGGGCTTGTACTGCAGGTAGTCGCACACACGCAGCCAGGCACTGGCGGTGCGGTTGGCGTTGGCGCACGCCTGCTCGAACTTCTTCTCGTCAAACTTCTTGCCGGTCAGTTCCTCCAGCTGCTTGATGGCAGCGTCGAACTGAGCACGGACGTAGGCCACGTTGGAATCGTGGACCTCCACGGTGTTGTTGTAGGGGATGTCGATCATGATCAGGGGGATGTTGCACATACGGGCGATGTTCTCATACCACTTGGTCATGCAGTTGCAGATGTTGTTGCAGCACAGCAAAAAGTCGGGCTGGGGAATGCGCATCTGGCGGTAGGGCTTGATAGACTCCCAATACTTGTCCTTCAGGGGTCCGTCGGGCATGGCCTCGATCTCGTGGATGTCCACAAGTACGGTATACGGCTGCTGGGTCTTGGGGTCCTTGACGGGCTTGCCGTCCTCCCCCATCACAACTTTGCCGTTTTCGTCCTTCAGGGGTTTTCCGGAGTTGGGGTCGATGATATACTCCAGGGTCTCCGGGTCAAACTTGCGGGCCGCACGCTTGCCGGCGGCATAGGCCAGGCTGATGCGGGCGTAACCGCAGATGTCGTTGTCAAAGCCCAGATCCTCGGCTGCCTGACACATGATCTCACCGTCGCGGTTGGCGGCGATACCGGCGGCCTGGTTCTCGGGATACATGACGTCCAGATCGAATGCGGCAGCCAGCTCACAGGGGAACTTGGACGAGGACCAGCCTACCAGCTTACCTTCGGCCTTGGCCTTGCGGGCATCAGCGTGGACGTCGTCCACCACCTTGCGCAGCGCCAGAACGCCGGGGCTAACTTCTTTAGCCATTACAGTTTCCTCCCTACTGATTATTTATTGCACTTTTTGTAAGCAAACAGGGCGGCGCCCAACGCGCCTACATACTGGGTCAGGGGCGAGGTGTGGATGGTGTGTCCCAGCTGCTCCTGCAGGGCATTCACCACGCCGGAGTTCTGCGCCACACCGCCGGTCATCACCACGTCATCCTGCACGCCCACGCGGTGGGCAAGGCCCGCCACGCGGCCGGCCACGGACTTGTGGATGCCGTTGATGATATCGCACTTATCGGTACCCTGAGCCAGCTGGCTGATGACCTCACTCTCGGCGAAAACGGTGCAGGTGGAGCTGATGGCCACTTCCTTGGTGGATTTGGCGCCCAGCGTTCCCAGATCGTTCACGTCCACCTCCAGCACCCGGGCCATCACGTCCAAAAATCGGCCCGTGCCGGCAGCGCACTTATCATTCATCTGGAAGTTGGTCATAGCACCGTTTTCCACCCGCAGGATCTTCACGTCCTGTCCGCCGATGTCTACGACGGTGCGCACCTGCGGAAACAGGAAGGCAGCGCCGCGGGCATGGCAGCTCAGCTCGCTCATCTGGTGGTCGGCAAACCCCTCCAGCGAGTTGCGGCCGTAGCCGGTGGCCAGCACGAAGGCAATCTGCTCGCGGGTCTTCCCTGCCGCCTCAAGCACGGCGTCGATGGCCCGCTGAGGACCACTGGTGCCGGCACCCACGGCGATGAGGGACTTGGCGACAATTTCTTTGCCGTCGGCCAGCATCACGCACTTGGAAGCGGTGGAACCGATATCAATACCCAGTGTATAAATGGTTTCCATAGTGTTTCTCCGTTATTGCGCCGGAGCGCAAGAAATTACTTGTTGTTCAGATTGTCGTAGTCACGACACACCCGGGGCAGCAGCATCTGATGCACGGGGCAGACGGACACGCTGTTCTGATAGCAGGACTCGGTGAAGGCGATCATGTAGTTGCGCATGAGGGGCATCTTGACCACTTCGTCCACCAGACCGGCCTGAGCGCAGTAGAGGGGCTTGGACTTCAGGTCGTAGTCCTCGATCATCTCGTTCATCTTGTCGATGACGGGCTGCAGGTCGTTGCCCGCCTTCTGCTCTTTGGCAAGGCGGCCGGTGTACATGGCGTTGGCGGCGGTCTTGCCGTTCATGACGTTGATCTCGGTGGCAGCGCAGCCCAGAGAGAAGGCATTGTTGTCGTTGCCCTGAGGACCGCCCAGAACGTAGTGGGCGGCGGCGGTGCCGTGGCGCAGGGTGATCTCCATCATGGGCAGCTTGCTGGACTGGATGGAGTAGATCAGGGACTGGCCCAGACCCAGCAGCTCGGCCACCTCGGCATCGTCACCCACGTCGATACCGGTGGTATCCTGCACCCAGATGATGGGCAGGCGGTCGCGGGCGCACATGGTGACGAACTCGCTCATCTTGATCAGGCCCTGGCGATAGAGCTTGCCGCCGGCACCCATAGCCTGACCGTACTTGGCCATCTTATACTCGGGATAGTTGGGGAACACACCCTGCTGGTTGGCCACGATACCCACGGGCAGACCGGCCACCTTGGCGATACCGGTGATGATCTCGGGGCCGTAGCCTTTCTTGAACTCCATCAGCTCGCCGCCGTCCACCAGATGGGCGATGACGGAATACATATCGTAGGGGCGGTTCTTGTTGTTCAGCACGATGTCGTACAGCTCTTCGGGGTCACCGGCGGGGTTGGCGGGCTCGGCCACGCGGAAGAACTCCAAATCGTAGTTGGGCAGCATACCGATGTACTTCTTGATGCCCTCGATGACACCCTCCTGCTCGGCGTAGACTTCACGCCAGAAGCCGGTCTGACCGTAGTGGATGGACACGGAGCCGGGAGGATCGGCGCGCAGGCCACGGGTGGCTTCGATCTGGGCCAAAGCGGCCTCCATATCCACGTAGGGCTTGGGGTTCATGCCGCCCACGATACCGGCGCCGCCCACGGCCATGTTGGCCTTCTCGTGGGCCACCAGAATGGTGGGAGAAATGGAGTGGTAGCCGCCGCCGGCGGGGTTGGTGCCGTGGATGCCCACGATAACGGGCACGCCCAGCTGGTTCAGCTCGGAATTGCGGTAGAAGGGCGTACCGCCGCCGCGGCGGTTGGGGTACACCTTCTCCTGCTTATCCAGCTCCACGCCGGCACATTCCAGCAGGTAAACAAGGGGAATGCGCAGGCGCTTGGCGGTGTCACTGCCGCGGATCAGGTCATCGGCCTGACCGGGCACCCAGGTGCCGGCGTGCTTTTTGTTGTCGGAGGCAATGATGCAGCACCACTTGCCGTTGACACGGCCCAAACCCTTGACGATGGAGGTGGTGCCGGTCTTGTTCCCCTCGGGGTTATACAGGGTGTTCAGAGGGCACCAGGTCCCCTCGTCCACCAGCAGGGCGATGCGCTGCATGGCGGTGAGCTGCCCCTTTTCGTTCATCGCCTCGTCGGGCTTGCCGTTGGCAAGGCACTGGGCGATCTTCTCGTCGATCTCGGCCTCAACCGCCTTCAGCTCTTCGGCGTTTTCGGGGTTGGGGCGGACCGCCTTGCCAACCACGGGCATATTTTGGAAATAGCCGGGCATGGAATAGAAACCCATAATAAGTTCCTCCTGTTTCTTTTTCAAATCGCGATAGATATGAGATATGAAATATCTCTTATCTCATTCCTTGGGGACCTTAATAAAGGCCTGACCCGGATCGATCTGCTCACGGATGAGCTTGATGATCTCGGGAGGGGGACCCTCCATCAGCTCGGCACGGGACACGTCGATCTCAAAGCCGGTGTTCTCCTGCACCATCTCGGGGCTGGAGAACGGATAGTAGTAGGCTAGATACATACGCTTGGTTTCTTCGTCAAACTTCATGATGCCCAGATCGGTGACCACCATCTGGGGGCCGCGGTTGCCGGGCAGACCGGCACGCTCACGGCCGCCGGGTCCGTCCATCCAGCCGCAGGAGGTGATGTAGTCGATCTTCTCCATGAAGCGGCGCTTCTGATGCTGCATCATGATAACAGTGTTGCAGTAGGTGGCAATGCCGTTGGCGCCGCCGGAGCCGGTGAAGCGGGTCTGGGGCTTGACATAGTCGCCGCTGCCGTAAATGCAGGTGGAGTTCACGTTGCCGTAGGGGTCGATCTGCGCGCCGCCGATAAAGGCGATCAGGCGGTCCTCGTTGTGCAGCCACTCGTTGGCCTCAAAGCCGATGAAGCGGATGTTGGGCCACTGAACGGCGCAGTGGGCCATAAAGCGGTCGTCACCCACGGAGCGGGGCACCTCCACGGGGTCGCAGTCCATCAGACCGGACTCCACAATGGGATGGCAGCTGGGGCAAATAGCGGCCTTGGCAAGGGATGCACCGATGAGGGGCAGGCCGGTGCCCACGATGACAATTTGATTTTCCTTGATGCTCTTGGCGATGGCGTAAGCCTGCATCTCCTGTTTGGTGTACTTGGTGTAATCAGCCATTTCTCTCTTCCTCCCTGCTTATTTGATGTGGGTGTTGGAATAGCCCAGGTGGGGTGCGTTGCGCAGGCTCATCAGCCGGTGACCGCCGATCTTGTTGAGCATATCGTTGTGATCGGTGACGGAGTAGACCCACTTGTTCAGGTAATCCTTGAAGGTCTCGGGGATGGCAACGCCGGCGGCGGCATCGTCGGCCGCCTTGCGGGCACGGGCAGCCGCCTCGGCCAACTTCTCGTCGCCGGGTGCCTTCTCAGCGGCCTTCTCGGCCTTGACCGCAGCCTTGGCCAACTGGGCCACGGCATCCTCGGCATCCAGGTACTTGGAGGCCTTATCGTACTCACGCAGCGCATTGGGGTCGTTGTCGTAATAGCCGTAGCACTGGGTGGGCCAGGCACCGTAGGGGCAATGGACCACTGCGCTGACACACTCGCCGAAGATACGGGTCAGAGTGGGGTCGCGGCGGATAAACTCGTTGCTGACCAGCTCGTCGCAGGTGACGATGACCTTGCGGGCGGCGATGGCGATGTCCACGTCGTGGAACTCGTCACCCATGATGATACAGGTGCCGTCGGGAGATGCCTGCTGCACGTGGATGATGGCGGTGTCCAGTCGGGGTACGGGAACGGCAACCACCTTCTCGCCGGGCTTGAAGGGGTTTTCGATCTCAACGCACTTCAGGTCATCCACCTTTTCCAGCGTCTTGCGCTGCTCCTCGCTGATGCCCCAGTACTTCATCAAGCCGGAACCCTGCATCAGCCGCACGGGCAGGAAGGGCAGACCCAGGGAGGCGGCGTGCAGTTGCAGCATGACCACGTCCTGAGAGTAGTCCTCATAGGTCAGCTTGCCCGCCTCGATGGCGGCGCGGAAGCGGCGGGACACGTTGGTGTAGCCGGAGTTGGCGGTGTAGCAGTTGATATACGCCTTCACGCGGCCCTCGCCGATCATCATATCCCAGTCACCGCCGGCGGCGCCGGCCCAAACCGTAAAGTCCTTCTGACCCTGACGCAGGATCTCGTTCACAGCCGCATAGGGCTTGCGGTTGGTGGTGAAGCCGCCGAAGCTGATGCAATCGCCGTCTTCCACAAACTTGGCTACCGCGTCATGCAGGGAATACACTTTATCCATGTTACATACCTCCAAGCAATATTTTTGCGCACTTGCGCATTCTATCGTTAACAGTGTACCGCAGGCGCATATTTTTTTCTTTTGGTATGTTAGCAAAAAGTTTGCATATCGTAACCTGCCATGCTATAATATATTTGTGTCAACGGGAATAGCCGCAGTTTTCCCCCGCGGTTTCCCATATTTCTCGGGCAAGATATCACAGAAAGGAGGCGGCCCTGTGACCGGTATCGAATTCCGCGTGCGGCTCAAACAAAACGACAGTTGGAGCATGAGCCGCCTGCATTTTCACGACTATTACGAGCTGATGCTCCCCCTGACCAGTTCCGGCAGCATCTTCGTAAAGGATCAGATCTATCCCCTGCAGCGGGGACACCTGTATCTCATTAGTGAGAACACCCTGCACCGCACCATCGCCAACGGGTTTCACTCCCGCTACGTGCTGCATATCAGCCGCCGCACCTTGACCGAGCTGTCCACCCAGCAGACCGACTTTGTCCGCCTGCTGCAGGAACCGTTCCGCTGTATTTCCCTGGAACCCGATCAGTTTGAGCAGTTGTCCGACCTGTTTCAGGCGCTGGTGGCCATTCAGAACGATGGCAGCTTCGGAAGTGATCTGCGGCAGACCGTAAGCCTGATCGAACTGCTGCTGGCGGCTTCGCAGATCCTGCACCTCTCCCCTGCCGACGACGTCGTCCAAAACAAAGATTTCGCCCGTATCAATCCCATTTTGGACTATATTCAGGACAATTTGACCGACCAACTTTCTCTGGACCGCATCGCCGGTCACTTCTTCCTCAACAAGCACTATCTGTGCCGTATTTTCAAGGCGGCAACCGGTTTTTCCGTCATGGATTATATCATCCGCAGCCGGGTACTGCGTGCCCGTCAGCTATTGCAGGAGGGTGTCAGCGTCCAGCAGGCCGGCGAACAGTCCGGCTTTGCCGACAACTCCCACTTTATCCGCACATTCGGCAACCTGACCGGCACCTCCCCCGGCCGCTATGCCCGGGAGTACCAAAGCGGTGAACAGGTACACATCGACAACTAAATGTCAAGATATGCAAAAACCGACCTGTGAATATCACAGGTCGGATTTTCATTTCACTTACATGCTCACAGCCGGATCTTCTTGCCATAAATACACACGGTAATGATCTCTGCGATTTCGTCAATCGGCTTGGAACACCCATCTTTCAGCCATTCCACAACGATTGCGTTGATGCCGTTGAGATAATACATCATCACATAATTTCTGTCCGCGACCGGGTAGTGAAAGCGCTCCAGGACCGGGTTGAAAATATATTGGAACAGCTGCCTGTACACCCCTTCAAAGCCGAGGGTCTTGTCGTGGGCAAGCGCCGTACCGAACACCTCTTTGTGGTCCCGGATATAGGTCAGATACGGTGACAGGTATTTGTCCGTAATAAAGACCAGTTCTTCCAGCGCACAGGTTTCAAGTTTGTGTGCCACCGCCCGCATTTCACCCGGAAAATAAGACAGAAAATCATCCAGCAGATACCTTGCGGCTTCCTCCAGCAAATCGCCGACAGTTTCGTAGTGCAGGTAGAAGGTGGAGCGATTGACCTGCGCTGTCCGACACAGCTCGCTCACGGTGATATACTCCAGCGGTTTTCGTTTCAGCAGCTCAATCAGCGCAAGGTCCATCTTTGCGGCGGTATTGAAATACTTGCTTTCGGACCTGTTCATATCACCACTCCCTGCACAGGCACTCACGCCCGCTCGTCTGCGATCTCCCGGGCAAGCTGCATGATCTCAAAGGCGTACTTCGCCTTCCCCTTTTCGAGCATCCGCTTGTAAATCGGATAATTGACGCCGCAGCCGACAAAGCCAATCACACCCAGCAAAATGCCGAACACCATACCGGCAAGTCCGCTGCCGATAACCTGCATAGACAGGCACATTCCGGCACCCGCCACAAGGCTCGCCACGATACCGAACGAATAGGTAAACACCGTGGCGGGCAATTTCGCCCGCTTGTCCAGTTTTTTCAAGGCAACCAGCTTGGAATTGTCCTTAGGTGCGTACTCCTTGGCAATGGCCTCTGCTGCAATTTTATCTGTGTTCATATTGATAACCTCCTTTGTGTTATGCCGCAATTCTATCGCACCCGGGAGGTTAACGGAACAACAGACATCTTAAAAAATGTTGATTTTAGTCAGCCTATAGCAACAGGCGCAGCTAAATTCGCTGCGCCTGTCCGCTTTTACAACATATTCACAATGCGCTCCACAGCTTCCTTCGTGGCCTCCGCTCCGCCGAAGGCAGTCAGGCGGACATAGCCCTCGCCGCTGGGGCCGAAGCCGGAGCCGGGGGTGGTGGCCACGTTGGCACGGTCCAGCACCAGGTCGAAGAAGTCCCAGGAGCTCATGCCGTGGGGGGTCTTCAACCAGATGTAGGGGGCGTTCACGCCACCGGAGGCGGACAGGCCCGCACGGCTCAGACCCTCACGGATGACCTTGGCGTTGTTCAGGTAGTAGTCGATGGACTGGCGGGTCTGGACGCGTCCCTCGGGGGTGTAGATGGCGGCGGCACCGCGCTGGATAACGTAGGGCACGCCGTTGAACTTGGTGCACTGGCGGCGGTTCCACAGGGCGTTGAGCTTGGCGCCGTCCCGCTCCAGCTCCTTGGGCACCACGGTGTAGGCACAGCGGTTGCCGGTGAAGCCGGCGGTCTTGGAGTAGGAACGGAACTCAATGGCACAGGTGCGGGCACCCTCGATCTCGTAGATGGTGTGGGGCACATCCTCCTCGGTGATAAAGGCCTCGTAGGCAGAATCGTACAGGATCACGCTGCCGTTTTTGTTGGCGTAGTCCACCCACGCCTGCAGCTGCTCACGGCTGGCCACGGCACCGGTGGGGTTGTTGGGGAAGCACAGGTAGATGAGGTCGGCCTTTTCGGCGGGAATCTCGGGGGCGAAACCGTTGGCCTCCACACAGGGCATATAGACCAGCTTGTTCCAGCGGCCCAGCTCCTGCTGATACTCCCCTGCCCGGCCGGCCATGGCGTTGGTGTCCACGTAAACGGGGTACACGGGGTCGCACACGGCCACCACGTTGTCCACACCGAAGATGTCACCGATGTTGCCGCAGTCGCTCTTGGCGCCGTCGGACACGAAGATCTCGTCGGGGGCGATGTCCACGCCCCGGGTCTTGTAATCAAACTCGGCAATGGCGTTACGCAGGAAGTCGTAGCCCTGCTCGGGGCCGTAGCCGCGGAAGGTCTCCGCCGCAGCCATTTCGTCCACCGCCTTGTGCATGGCCTCGATGACCGCGGGGGCCAGGGGGCGGGTCACGTCACCGATGGACAGCTTGATGATCTTGGCCTCGGGGTGGGCGGCGGAGTAGGCGCCGATGCGGCGGGCCACCTCGGAAAACAGATAGCTGCCGGGCAGCTTCAGAAAGTTTTGATTTACCTTGGTCATTGCAATCGCTCCTTAATACACGGTAATGTACTTTTCGGTCTCCCAGGAGGTCACGTGGGTGCGGTACTCGTTCCACTCCTTGCGCTTGCCCTCGATGTAGTTCTCGGCCACGTGCTCACCCAGCACGTCCAGGATCAGTTGGTCCTTTTCCAGCTCGTCCAGCGCCTCGCGCAGGCTGCCGGGCAGACTGTCGATGTGGTGGGCGATCCGGGTGTCCTTGTCCATCTCAAAGATGTTCTCGGTAATTTCCGGGGGCGGGGTCAGCTTGTTGGCAATGCCGTCCAGACCGGCGGCCAAACACACCGCAACGGCCAGATAGGGGTTGCAGGAGGGGTCGGGATTGCGCAGCTCCACACGGGTGGCCTTGCCCCGGGCGGCGGGGATGCGGATCAGGGCGGAACGGTTGGAGGCGGACCACGCCTTGTAGCAGGGTGCCTCGTAGCCGGGCACCAGTCGCTTGTAGGAGTTGACCAGCGGATTGGTGATGGCGGTAAAGCCCTTGACGTGGGCCAGCAGGCCGGCGATGAAGTGATAGGCGGTCTGGGACAGCTGACGGGGGTCGTCGGGGTCATAAAACACGTTCTGTCCGTTCTTGAACAGGGACATATTCATATGCATACCGTTGCCCGCCACACCGTAGATAGGCTTGGGCATAAAGGTGGCGTGGAGCCCGTGCTTCTGCGCGATGGTCTTGGCCACCAGCTTGAAGGTCATGACCTTGTCCGCGCCGTCCAGCGCCTCGGCATACTTGAAGCCGATCTCGTGCTGACCGGCGGCCACCTCGTGGTGGACGGCCTCGATCTCAAAGCCCATCTTCTCCAGCACCATGCACATCTCCCGGCGGGCCGGCTCGCCCCGGTCCAGAGGGCCAAGGTCGAAGTAGCTCACCTCGTCGTTGGTGTGGGTGGTGGGGTTGCCCCGCTCGTCGGTCTCGAACATGAAAAACTCCATCTCCGGGCCGATGTTGAAGGTGTCAAAGCCCATGTCCCTGGCGCGCTGGATGACCCGGTGCAGCACACCGCGGGGGTCGCCCACAAAGGGCGTGCCGTCGGGGTTATGCACATCGCACACCAGCCGGGCCACCTTGCCGTACTCCGGCTGCCAGGGCAATTCCACAAAGCTGTTCAGGTCGGGGTACAGATATTGATCGGACTCGTTGATTCGCACGAAGCCCTGGATGGAGGAACCGTCGATGGCGATCTCGTTGTTCACGGCCTTCTCGATTTGAGAGCCGGTGATGACCACGTTCTTCAGCTGACCGAAAATATCCACGAACTGCATGCGGATAAACTCGATGCCCTCTTCCTTCACAATGCGGATGACATCCTCTTTTGTATACGCCATAAAAATACCCCTTTTCTCTCCCGCCCTCCGGCGGTTCTAAGGCTTTCATTTCAATCGTTAAGTATATAATGTGCAGGGTCGTTCTGTCAAGGATTTTCCCCTGTTTGCCGCCAGCGAAACAGACAAAAAGGCTCGCCGATGGCGAGCCTTTTTGTCAAAATAACGCAGTTACCCAATAAATGATCCCGTAAATCACACTTGCGCTGATGCCATACACGATCACCGGCCCGGCTTCCTCCTCGCAAACTGCGTATCGTTCATTCCGCCTCACGGCAGAACTCACTCACTTCGTTGCTCGTCGTCTCCCGTTTTTGACCACTTCGTTGGGTCACAAACGGGTCCCCACCGTAGCCGTGCTACCTAAAGAGTGAACAACCAATAGATAACCCCGTAAACTACACTTGCACTAATACCATACACGATCACCGGTCCGGCTACGGTAAACAGCTTCACCGCCATGCCGGTGACGTAGCCCTCGGTTTTGAACTCCAGCGCCGGGGCGGCTACCGCGTTGGCAAAGCCGGTGATGGGCACCAGCGTCCCCGCCCCGGCAAACCGGGCGATGCTGTCAAAGATGCCAAGGCCGGTCAGCAGGGCCGCCGCAAACACCAAGATAACCGATACCACGGTGGAGGCCGTGTCCTTATCCAGTCCCGCCGCCCGGAAGGCATGGATCAGCAGCTCAGCAACGGTGCAGATACCGCCCCCAACCAAAAAGGCCCAAACGCAGTTTTTCCCCATGGGCGACGGCGTTTGGTAGCGGTCCACCAGCTTGCTGTATTCCTCGTTGCTCAGGTTCATACCATCACTCCTTTCCCCTATTGTGGAACATAGGGGAAAAAATATGCACTCCACGCCGCTGTTCCGCCCAATTTTGTGATATTCTGTTTGCATCTGAAGAGGAGGTGAGAATATGGAGCTGTTTTTCTATCCCGATATCACAGAAAAGGCCGATGCATACGCCCTGCTGGCCTACGCCGTCCAAAAGGTGTATTCCCTTGACAGTCTGCCTGCCATCAGCCGTACCGAGCATGGAAAACCCTTCTTCCCCGACCATCCGCAGCTTCAGTTCAACCTCAGCCACAGCGGCCGCTTTGCCCTGTGCGCGCTGGATGATTTTCCCGTGGGCGTGGACATCGAGTGTGTCCGACCCCATCACCCCCGGCTGGCCCAGCGCATCTGCTCCCCCGCCGAGTTGGAGTGGATCAACGTTCAGGCTGACCCCCAACGTGCCCTGTTGTCCCTGTGGACCAAGAAGGAGGCCCGGGTCAAGCAGGACGGTTGCGGCCTGACCATCCCCCTTCGCGAAATTTCCGTTTCCTTTGACGAGGATGCAGATTGGGACGGTCTGCACTTCTGCTCCCTGTACGGCCACGGCTGGGTGGGCGCTGTGTGCGGACATTCCTCTCCCACTGCCCTTCACACCGTTACTGCCGACCGGCTGAAAAAGCTTGACACAACCAACCACAAGTGCTAATATAATAGTCCATAAGCGCAACGACCGGAAAAGTAGCATTCTCCCCTTCCAACAGAGAGGGGCCGTCACCGACTGAAAGCGGCCCTTGAAAGGCGAATGCGAAGTGCGTCCGCGAGCGCGGCGGGTAATGCCGCCCGGCCCGGCCCCGATATCGGCTATTGAGTGATAAATGAGAGTGGAACCGCGAGTCATCGCCTCTTATACCCTGCGTGTTGGGTGTAAGGGGTTTTTCTTTTACACTCCGCACCGCCAAAGGAGATGCGTCATGTTCAAATCCCTGAATGAGCTGCTGGGTGCCTATCAAAAGCGTGACCCCGCCGCCCGCTCCAAGTTGGAGATTTTCCTGCTGTACCAAGGCGTACACGCCGTCATCGACCACCGCATCGCGCACTTTTTCTACCGCCATAAGATGAAATTCATCGCCCGTGTGGTTTCCCAGTGGAGCCGGTTCTGGACCGGTATCGAGATTCACCCCGGTGCCACCATCGGAAAGCGGCTGGTCATCGACCACGGCATGGGCATCGTCATCGGTGAGACCGCCGAGATCGGCGACGACTGCCTGCTGTACCACGGGGTCACCCTGGGCGGCACCGGTAAGGACCAGGGCAAGCGCCACCCCACCATCGGCAACAACGTGCTGGTATCCACCGGCGCCAAGGTGCTGGGTCCTTTTAAGGTTGGGGACAACGCCCGTATCGCCGCCAACGCCGTGGTGCTGTCCGAGGTGCCCGCCAACGCCACCGCTGTAGGCATCCCCGCCCAGATCGTCCGCATTGACGGCCGCAACACCCACTACGCCGATGACGTGGATCAGACCAGCGTAAACAACCCCACCCTGGAAAAGCTGGCCGCCCTGTCTCAGCGGGTGGAGGAACTGGAAAAAAGAGTGCAGCGTGAAAAGTGAAGATATCTTCACTCTCAACTCTCTAATCTCGACTCTTAATATACGGAGGTTACAGCCATGTATCTTTATAACTCTGCTACCCGCAAGAAGGAAGAATTCCAGACCCATACTCCCGGCCACGTGGAGATGTACACCTGCGGCCCCACCGTCTACCACTTTGCCCACATTGGCAACCTGCGCTCCTACATCATGGAGGACGTGCTGGAAAAGTTCCTGCGCTATGAGGGCTACAGCGTCAACCGCGTCATGAACATCACCGACGTGGGTCACCTGACCAGTGATGCCGACGAGGGCGAGGATAAAATGGTCAAGGGCGCCAAGCGCGAGAATAAGACCGTCATGGACATCGCCAAGTTCTACACCGACGCCTTCTTCGCCGACTGCTCCAAGCTGAACATCAAGACTCCCGAGGTGGTCCAGCCCGCCACCGGCCTGATCGCCGAGTTCATCACCACCGTGCAGGGCCTGCTGGAGAAGGGCTTTGCCTACGAGGCCGGCGGCAACGTGTATTTCGACACCTCCAAGCTCAAAAGCTACCACGTCTTCCACAACCACGACGAGGAGGACCTGGCCGTGGGCGTGCGCGAGGGCGTGGAGGAGGACTCCAACAAGCGCAACAAGAACGACTTCGTTCTGTGGTTCACCAAGAGCAAGTTCGAGGATCAGGCCCTGAAGTGGGACTCCCCCTGGGGCGTTGGCTATCCCGGCTGGCACATTGAGTGTTCCTGCATCTCCATGAAGTACAACGGCGAGTATCTGGACCTGCACTGCGGCGGCGTGGACAACGCCTTCCCCCACCACACCAACGAGATCGCCCAGTCCGAGGCGTATTTGGGCCACGCCTGGTGCAAGCAGTGGTTCCATGTGGCCCACCTGAACACCAACTCCGGCAAGATGAGCAAGAGCAAGGGCGAGTTCCTCACCGTCTCCCTGCTGGAGGAAAAGGGTTACGACCCCATCGTGTACCGTTTCTTCTGCCTGCAGAGCCATTACCGCAAGGGTCTGGTGTTCTCCTGGGAGAATCTGGACAACGCCACCGTGGCCTTCAACAAGCTCCTGTCCCGCATCGCCGCCCTGAATCCCGAGGGAGAGGTGGACTCCGCCGTGCTGGCCGAGTACGAGAGCAAATTCAAGGAGCAGATGGGCAACGACCTGAACACCTCCATGGGTGTCACCGCCCTGTACGATGCCCTGAAGGCCAAGGCCAACGATGCCACCAAGCTGGCCATTTTGGACAGCTATGACCGGGTGCTGTCCCTGTCCCTGCTGGACAAGGCGGCCAAGATCCGCGCCGAGCAGAAGAAGGCTCAGGCCAACCAGTCTGCCGGCGGCTACACCGTTACCGGCGAGGGCGACGCGGAGATCGACGCCCTGGTGCTGGCCCGTGGCGAGGCCAAGAAGGCCAAGAACTTTGCCGAGGCCGACCGCATCCGTGACGAGCTGAAGGCAAAGGGCATCGAGGTCACCGACGTCCCCGGCGGCGCAAGCTGGAAGAGAGTGTAAACAGAAAGCCAAAAGGGGCGGCCACCCTCGAAAAGGTGGCCGCCCCTTTTATAGCACTGATCACTCGTGTGTCGCAACAAATGTAATATCATTACCCGACCAGACATCGGGGGTAAATTTAATTTCAAATTCCGCCCAATTCTTAGGAACCTCATATGCTACGATACCGTTCATTTTCTTGCCCGCGGCAATGCTACCATCCAGTTGATTCTTCCCTGCCGCAACAATTCCACCAATGCTTAGACCAGCGGCATAGTCATCCACATACGCCGTAAATGAAAGCAAGGAACTTACTGCGATTTCTTTTGTAGAATTGTTTTCAATGTCGAATTCACAAACTAGGAACACATTCCCATCATCCGGCTCCATAAAGTTAGCACCTCTGTTTTCCGTAACAGAGTTCAAAGTGACCACAACATTTTTTAATTCAACCTTTTCGCCTACCCCAAAGCGTGTTTTAGCAGAGGCGTCCTTGACCTCTTCCTTGGGTGTACTAATCTGTACACTCCTCGTATTTCCATCCCAAGCCACATTCTGCCCCAAGGAGTTGCTGACCGCCTTGGCAGCGATGTAGGTAGTGCCGTTGTAAATAAAGGCTTCGGGGTTGCCGTGAGTGTCACCGGCATCGATAGCCTTATCGTTTACATAGACCTTAACATCGGTCTCTACAGTGATGGTCTTGGTGACCACTGCTGCCAGCACCGGCATTGCCAGTCCAAGCAGAAGTGCGGTGGTGACTACCACTGTTAAAATACGTTTGTGTTTCATAGATGTTTTCTCTCCTTTTTTGGAATATATCCATATGGTTATGGATGGAATAATTATAGTTTCAATGTGATAGGATGTCAATACCAAACGGATATGAAAGTTGGTATTGGTATGGATAATTATTATCCCCGACTGCGGGATTTGCGGGAAGATCACGACCTGACTCAACAACAGGTCGCAGATTACCTTGGAATGAAACAGCCCCAATACAGCCGCTATGAACGAGGGTTACGAGATATTCCCACCGATGTCCTAATTCGGCTGGCAACGTTATATAAGACCACCACCGACTATATTCTCGGGGTTAGTGGTGCTTCTGACAAACGATAAAACACGAGTCATTCGAAGATGGCTCGTGTTTTTTTAAGAAAACTTCGCCCTGCGGGGCGAGGTCGGGGTTGTTCCGCCCCCGAGCGGGCGTCTTTTGTAGCGCCGCAAAAGACACAAAAAAGGCGTTAAGAAACCCATGGTTTCTTAAAACTTCCTTTGGGCAACCTCCGTGGGGTCACACCCACACGGTCGGCGGACACCTCTGACCCATTCAGCGCCGATTGGGCTGCCGCATTGCCTACCCTCTGTAAGTCTGTTTGTCTATCGAACTCCGCCGACGATTGCGCAAACCTATAGGTTTGGCGTAGGGGGCGGTGGGCCGATGAGGACATCGGCCCCTACGGAATGGCATACCCCTTGCGGGCGCATCGGGCCGACTCTACGGAAGCAATATCCCCCGTTCAGCCGTTGCCCTCTTCTGTTATTGCGTATCCATAGCCGGTAATGATAATTTCCACCGCATCATAGTCTTTGCGGCGGCTCAACTCTCGCGTGACCGTCTGCCCGGACTTCAATTCATAATCATCATCAAAGAAGGAGGCAACCGCTACATCGATCAGCTTTCCCTTTTTGAAGAAGAACAGGTGACCGTCCACATCCTCCGCCGTTATATCGCTGTTGTTGGTAACGGACACAACTTCTATATACTTCGTCCAATCTGTTTCATAGGTAAGCTGCGTTGTCAGACAGCAGTAACTTGTTTCTTCCTCAACAGACAGCACACATTCTGCACTGGCGTAGTTTTCTTCCGAATAACCGAGATACACATCTATAACTTGCTTTGTTTTCTTCTCAACTGCGCAAGCTGTCCCCCCGCTCACTCCAATCAGTGCTCCATTTTTGTTATAGAATCTCAAATCAGCATTGATTCGCAAGTTGTGATCCGATTGATTTTCAATCACAAAAAACAAAAACACCGAGCCGGTATGAATATCTTTGAAGCGGTACACGTCAACGTTCAGGTCGTTCGTTATACTTTTCGCGTCAAACGAAATCGCTACATTCTCCGCCTGCATCGTTTCCTTCGCCCGATGTTCCCCAATGTACACCATGCGCTCGTCGCTAACCCACGACACCTTCTCCCCAAACGCATTTCCCACCGCATTGGCCGCAACGTAGGCCGTTCCGTTGTAAATAAATGCCTCAGGGTTTCCGTGAAGATAACCGGCATCGACGTCCGCATCGTTAACACGAACCCCAACGTCCGTCTTGACCAGCAGAATTTCGACATCCAAACTATTCAGAATAACCGCGAAGAAAACAAAGGCCGCCGCAATCGCCAAAACAGTAATCCATATGCGCCTTCCTCTTTTCATTGCGCACCTCCGCCCATTGGGTTTTTCCAACTTAATTCTAACACATCTTCTCCGCATCCACAAGCCTTTGCAAAACCAAACCGGCACCGAGCCATTCGCTCGGTGCCGGTTGTTTGTATTGTTTACTTCAAGAACCCGTTGACGATCTGCTCCTCGGCTTCCTGCTCGGTCAGGCCCAGGGTCATGAGCTTGATGAGCTGCTCCCCGGCGATCTTGCCGATGGCTGCTTCGTGGATGAGGCTGGCATCAATGTGGTTGGCGGTGATCTCCGGCACGGCGGTAACGTGCGCCTTGTCCATCAGAATGGCATCGCACTCGGTATGTCCGGAGCAGGCGGCGTTGCCGTTGATGCGGGAGTAGAACTCCTGCCGGGAGGTATCCTTGGCCACGGAGCGAGACACCACGTTGGCACTGCTGCCCTCGCCGTCCATATCCACGGTGAACTCGGTGCGGGCGTACTGCTTGCCGTGGGTCATGATCTTCTCCTTGACGATGAGGGTGGCCTTTTGGGCCAGCTTGGCGGTGGTCTTACGGTCGGTGGAGTCCACGCCCTTGATCTGGGTGGTCTCCATCTCCATCCAGCTGCCCTCGGCCATCTCGATGACACTTTCGGGGTTCATGACCCGCTGACCGTTGCCGTCGCCGTCGGCGTAGTGGCGCTCCACGTATTTCACCCGGGCGTTTTTGCCCACAAAGAAGCGGTGAATGCCGTCGTGCTGGCTGGTTTCGTCGCCGCTGTTGTGGATGCCGCAGCCGGCCACGATGACCACGTCACAGTCCTCGCCGATGTAGAAATCGTTGAGCACCGTCTCTTTCAGTCCGGATTGGCTGATAAGGACGGGGATGTGGACGCTTTCATTTTTAGTTCCCGGCTTGATGATGATATCGATGCCGGGGCCGTCGGTCTTGTTGACGATATCGATATTGGCGGTGGTGTTCCGTCCGGCGGACTGACCGTTGGCCCGGATATTATAGGCACCCTCCGGCACCTCGTGCAATTCAGCTACCTGCTCCAGCAGGCTGCGTTCAATTTGATCCATAAAGCAAGCCTCCTTTACAGCTTGTCCGCCAGCATACTGCACACGCTGCCGGTACCGGCCAGCAGGTGGGGCAGCACCTCGTCCCGGGTGCCCTCCCGCTCCACGCGGCCACCGGCCAGCACGATGATGCGGTCGGCGATGTTCAGAATGCGCTCCTGATGAGAAATGATCATGATGGAGCCGTTGATGGTCTCGTGCATCTTTTCAAAGACCTGAATGAGGTTGCCGAAGGACCACAGGTCGATGCCCGCTTCCGGCTCGTCAAAGACGGACAGCTTGGTGCCCCGGGCGATGATCATGGCGATCTCGATGCGCTTGAGCTCGCCGCCGGACAGGGATGCGTTCACCTCGCGGTTGATGTAGTCCTTGGCGCACAGGCCCACTTCGGACAGGTAGGAACACGCCTGGGACACATTGATGGGCTTGCCCGCCGCCATAGTGATGAGGTCCCGGACCGTCAGACCCTTGAATCGCACCGGCTGCTGGAAGGCAAAGCTGACGCCCCGCTTGGCTCGCTCGGTGATGTCCAGATCGGTGATGTCCTCTCCGTCCAAAAGGATACGGCCGGTGGTGGGGGTGATGATGCCCGCGATGACCTTGGCCAGGGTGGACTTGCCGCCGCCGTTGGGGCCGGTGATGGCAACGAACCGCTCGTCAATGGTCAGGTTGATGTCCTTCAAAATTCCTTTCTGCTGCTCCGGAGTATTGACTTCGAAGCTGATGTTCTTCAGTTCAAGCATATTGGTTTCCTCCGTATAGTCACGCGGCATTGCCGCCTTTCATAATAGTAACCATTCTTATTATATCGCTTGCCGCCTGATTTGTCCACAGTTATTTTGCCACATTTTCCCCCGAAACAGACGAAAGTGACAAAAAATCCTCCGGGGCGACACACAGCGATTATTATAACGAATTTCCTCTTGCTTTTCAATATGTTTTATGTTATAAAAGGTGTGAGTTAAATGCGAGGAACGGGAAAATAGCGTGTTTTCGCTTGGCAGAGAGGGGCGGTCACCGGCTGAAAGCCGCCCCGAAGCGTGTCGCTTGGTTCGCCCGGGAGCAGCCGCAGAGATGCGGACGGTCACCCGCCGTTATCGGGGTATGAGTGTGCGCCCTTGGGCGCAAATGCGGGTGGTACCGCGGAAGGAGGTTGCCTTTCGTCCCTTTGCTGTGTGGGATGAAGGGTATTTTTTTCGCCTGTACCACATGGTTTGGCAAAGGAGGCCGCCGCCATGCTTCACAACCAGGACACATACCAGCACAACGCCAGCCTGCGTATGCTGATCACTTTCATCAGCTCGGTCAGCAGCTCTCTGTTCCCCTTGACGGTGCTGCAGAATTTTCTGCTGAACAAGGGCCTGCACTATGATGATTTGGCTCTGTACTCCACTCTGGGCACCGTGGCCACCGCTCTGGTGCTGTTCCTGCTGCCCGGTCTGGCCGACGCGGTCAAGCGGTTCTCCTCCTTCCGACGGATGCTGGTTCTGATCACCGCCATGCTGGCCACCACTCCCCTGACTCTGCTGCTGATCCGGCTGTTCGCCCCGGATATGCCGGGAAACACGGTGTTCCTGCTGATCCTGCTGGCCCATATTATCGCAAGCGTACTGCACACGGGTCTGTATTCCACCTTCGACCCCAAGGCTATGGTCCGTCTTGGTCTGAATGGTCCCAATATCACCCGGCTGATCGGTCTGACCAGCCTGCTGTCTTATATCGCCACCATTTTAAGCAGTCTTATCATTCCCTTCTTCACCGATTCCGACACCCGGGACCCCTACGTGTGGCTGCCCGCCCTGTCGGTGGGCGGCATCCTGCTGACGGCCAGCCTGATGTTTCTGTACCGCCCCGGCTCCGAGGACGTTACCACCCCCGCACGAAAGCACGTATCCCCCCTGCACGTGTGCCGGCAGATTTTCCCCCTGTCCCAGTTCCGACTGCTGATGACCCCCAACATTCTGCGCGCCGTGGGTGACAGCGTGCGGGCCTTCCTGACCCCCATCGGTCTGGTGACCTTTGCCCACGAGCCCTCCGCGGTGGGTCTGTTCACCATTGCCGGCTCCGTGGGCGGGACCCTGGGCTGTCTGCTGCTGGTTGTGCTGCAGAAGCGGGTCAACCTGGGTCGGCTGTATCTGCTGTCCACCACCACCATCGGCGTGGTACTGGTCACTTCCTGCTTTATTGGAAGCCTCCCCCTCTACGTCCTTGCGGTGGGTCTGTCCTCCTGCGGCTTTATGCTGTACGGCTCTCTGCCCGGCATCGTGACCTACCAGTACGTCCCCGCCGACGTCATTGGCAGTTTCTCTGCCCTGCGCCTGTTCGTACTGAATCTGTTCAACAGCGCCTTCGGCTATGCCATCGGCGTGATTTTGGACTGGAACGTCCCGTTCCTGCCCCTGTCCATCGCCGCGCTGGTCACCTACTTCGCCAGCGGCGTGCTGTTCCAGCGGGCCTGCCGAAAGATGGACGCGGATAAGGCCGCCGAAACTCCTTAACTTTGTAAAACCCACGAAAGGAAGAAATATATTATGAAAGAACAGTTAGCAAAGATCCGCGCCGAGGCGCTGGCCGCCTTTGACGCCGCCGCCGACAGCGCCGCGCTGGACGCCCTGCGCGTGCAGTATCTGGGCAAGAAGGGCGAACTGACCGCCGTGCTGAAGATGATGGGCGGCCTGTCCGCCGAGGAGCGCCCCGTCATGGGTCAGCTGGCCAACGAGGTCCGCGCCGCCCTGGAAGCCGCCATCGAGGCCACCGCCAAGAAGCTGGAGGCCGCCGCGCTGGAGCAGCAGCTCAAGAACGAGGCGCTGGACGTGACCATCCCCGGCACTCCCGCCGTCACGGGTCACAAGCACCCCATGTACATCGCCCTGGACGAGATCAAGGACATCTTCATCGGCATGGGCTTCACCGTGCTGGACGGTCCTGAGATCGAGCTGGCCGAGCTGAACTTCGACCGTCTGAACGCCGAGGAGGGCCATCCCTCCCGCGACTGGTCCGACACCTTCTACTTTGACGAGGACAGCCGGGTCATGCTGCGCTCCCAGACCTCTCCCATGCAGGTGCGCGCCATGGACAGCATGGACTTGCCCATCCGCATCGTGGCCCCCGGCCGCGTGTACCGCAAGGACGAGGTGGACGCCACCCACTCCCCCATGTTCCACCAGGTGGAGGGCATGGTCATCGACAAGGGAGTGACCATGGCCGATTTGAAGGGCACCCTGAACACCGTGGTCGAGCAGCTGTACGGCGAGGGCACCAAGACCCGCTTCCGCCCCCACCACTTCCCCTTCACCGAGCCCTCCTGCGAGATGGACGTGCAGTGCCACAAGTGCGGCGGCGTGGGCTGCCCCACCTGTAAGGGCGAGGGCTGGATCGAGCTGCTGGGCGCTGGTATGATCCACCCCAAGGTACTGGAGATGTCCGGCATCGACCCCGAGGTCTACTCCGGCTGGGCCTTCGGCATCGGTCTGGAGCGCACCGCCATGCGCCGCTT
>JAFQHV010000041.1 GCA_017397835.1 Oscillospiraceae bacterium | reverse complement strand
TCCCCTGCGCAATGTAGGGACCGACGTCCTCGGCGGTCCACTTGTAAATTGCCGTTATCTGCGGACCGTCCAGAGGCCGGTCCCTACAAGTGAGCGGGGAAACCCCGCACCTACAGCCTAAAAACGCCAAAATTCTCCGCAGTTCGTGAAGGAAGGGGCTTACGGGGAAACCATGGTTGGTTTCCCCGTAAATCGCGTCGCGTCAGCGATAGAGCATTTCAGCAGAAATGCTCGCGATTATAAATTCTAATTTATCGATCTTTGCGATTATGATGTATCCGCCCTTCTTCTTCGCAACAACGATACCGTGCTTCCACAAAACGATATGGGGAACTGTACGTGCGAACTAAAAATCCCCCGACCGTTGGTCGGGGGATTTGAATATCTTTCGGATTATTCGGTAGTGTAGTTGTCGAAGTAACCCTGGATGTAGACAATGGGAGTGCCCTTGTCGCCGGAGCCGGAGGTCAGGTCGCACAGAGAACCGATCAGGTCGGTCAGGCGGCGGGGGGTGGTACCCTCGGACACCATCTGACCCACCAGATTGTCGTCCTTCTGCTGGATCTTCTGCTTGATGGCCTCTTTCAGCGCCTCGCCGGACAGGGCGGCAAAGTCGTTGTCGGCCAGGTACTTCAGCTTCAGCTCGTTGGGGGTGCCCTCCAGACCGGCGGTGTAGGCGGGGGAGACCACGGGGTCGGCCAGCTCCCAAATCTTGCCCACGGGGTCCTTAAAGGCACCGTCGCCGTAGACCATGACCTCCACACACTTGCCGGTGGCGGCCAGCAGACGCTTCTGAATGTCCTCCACCAGGTCCTGGCAGTCACGGGGGAACAGCTTGACCTGATCCTCGGTGGCCTTGTTGGAGCCCAGCAGACCGTACTTGGCGTTCCAGCCGCTGTCGCCGATGGGGGCGTTCATGATCTCGTCCATGCCGAAGACGATCTCGGCACCGGCGGCCCGCAGCAGGCGCTTGGTGCGCTCGCGGGTGTGGATGTCGCAGTTCAGGACGTTCTTGGTGTAGTTCAGTACGGCGCGGGGGTCGTTGGCGAAGACGATCTCCACCTCGGCACCGCAGTCGCGGATCAGCTGCTCGTAGTACTCCACGTAGTCCACGCCGGTGAAGGGGTGCTTCTCGTAACCGAACAGCTCGCGGTAGCGCTTGAGATCCAGCACGTCCCGGTAGGGGTCCACGCCGGCGGCGTCCATGGCGTCCAGGCTGATGAGGTGGTTGCCCACCTCGTCGGAGGGGTAGGACAGCATCAGCACGACCTTCTTACAGCCCTTGGCGATACCGCGCAGGCAGATGGAGAAACGGTTGCGGCTGAGGATGGGGAAAATAACGCCCACAGTCTGGCCGCCAAACTTGGCGCGCACGTCGGCAGCAATATCGTCCACACTGACGTAGTTGCCCTGCACGCGGGCCACGATGGACTCGGTAATGGCGACCACGTCGCGGTCACGAATGGCAAAGCCGTCGTCGGCGGCAGCCTCCAGCACGCAGTTGGTAACGATCTGGGCCAAATCGTCGCCGGCGCGAATAATGGGGGCGCGAACACCGCGGGACACAGTACCTATCATACGGCTCATAACGGAACAACTCCTTGAAAGCCTGTCCGTTCGGACGGCTGAAAAATTCGCGGGAAAACATTCCCGACACTGTAGTATAGCAAAAAAACCACTGCTTGTAAATCAGTATGCTCGATTTTTTTTGTACATTGCGAGATTTTATTGTTTTTTTATGCGGGCGGCATCGCCCAGACGCACACCCTGTGCGTTTTGACGATTTCGGTCGGCCAAAAGGCGGCTGACTTCCACCCGGGTCTGCTCCAACTCCTCCCGGAAGGTGCGGGCGGAGATGCGCAGAGCGCCGTGACCGAGGATGATAAGCTGTTCCAGCGCGTCGGAGGTGGCCACCCGGACCCGGTGATCGCGGCTGAGATCGTAGGTGGCCTTTTCGATGTAGGCATCGGCGGTCTGAGCCTCTTTGGTGTAGACCACGCTGATGCCGTTGACCTTTTCCACCGAGCCGGGATTGCCCTTGACCTTATAGGCGTCGAAAACAAGGATGACTTCGCATTGCCTGGCGCCCCGGTAGTCGGCCAGCAGGTCGCACAGAGCGGCCCGGGCGGCGGCCACGTCCTGCCGGGCCAACTGCTGCAGATCGTCCCAGGCGAAGATGATGTTGTAGCCATCCACCAGCAGGTACTCCGGGCCGGTCTTTTGCGGTGTGAACGTATATTCCTTATCGGAAAGGCTTGTCCGGGCCGGCTTTTTGGCAGGCTCAAAGGACTTGGTTTCCACCTTGCCGTAAGTGCGCTCGAAAATCTCCAGCAGCTGCTTGTCCTGCGCCAGGCTGCCGGTGTAGCGGTCGGAACGGCCGCCGGCGGGGGAGGCAGCGGACTCTTCTGCGGGGGTGTTTTTCTCCAAAGGACTTTCCGTATGGGCGTGGTCGGCCACCTGCTGCCACGGAACGACCACGCCTGCTCCGTGGGAGCAGAAGACGGAGTCCGCGGGGTTGGCGGTGTCCCGCAGAGGGTCGTAGCCGGAGGCATCGACGATGGCTTGTTGATTGGTACACGGGCGGTACCCGGCGGGCTGACAGCTCACGCGACCCTTGCCCCGGGTATAGGCGGTGACCTGCCGGGGATAGTCCTGCAGGCCGGCCACCGGAGCCCGGCCGGCGAGGGTGGTCAGCTCGTCCCCGGTTTGGGGCGGGTCGAAGTCGCCGCCCATATTTTGGATGTCGGTCATGGCACGGCCCACGCAGTCGGCGGGCAGGTCCAGGCGGAAGGAGTACCACGGCTCCAGCAGGACGTTTTCCGCCTGCATCAGGCCGTGACGGATGGCTCGGTATGTGGCCTGGCGGAAGTCGCCGCCCTCGGTGTGCTTGTTGTGGGCGCGGCCCGCGATGAGGGTGATCTTCATATCGGTGATGGGGGCGCCGGTCAGGACACCGACGTGCTCCTTTTCGCCCAAATGGGTCAAAATCAAACGCTGCCAGTTCAGGTCCAGTGCATCGGTGGAGCAGGCGCAGTCGAATCGAAGACCGCTGCCCGGCTCGCCGGGTTCCAGCAGCAGGCGCACCTCGGCATAGTGGCGCAGGGGTTCAAAGTGGCCAATGCCCTCCGCAGAATCTGCGATGGTCTCCTTATACAAAATGCTGCCCGGGCCGAAGGAGACCTCCATACCGAACCGCTCGGCGATGACACGGCCCAGCACTTCCAACTGCACCTGCCCCATGAGCTGGACGTGCACCTGCCGCAGCAGCTGGTTCCACACGATGTGCAGCTGGGGGTCTTCCTCCTCCAATTGCGCCAGTTTGCCCATGGCCACGTGAGGGTCGCATCCCTCGGGCAGGATGAGCTGGCAGGTCAAAACGGGTTCGAGAATGGGCAGCAGGGCATTTTGCTCCATACCAAGGCCCTGCCCGGGTCTGGTGTGGGAAAGGCCGGTGACGGCGCATACGGCACCCGCCTCCACCCCATCAACGGCGGAAAACTTGGCACCGGAATAGAGCCGAAGCTGGTCGGCCTTTTCCTCCCATCGTTCGTCGCCCGTGCCGCCGGACAGCAGCATTTTGGCACGAAGCGAGCCGCCGGTGACTTTCAGCCAGGTCAGTCGATTTCCCTGATTATCGCGTGTGATCTTGAACACCCGGGCGGCAAAATCGGTTCCGCGTTCCGGGCGGGGAGCGAAGCGGGTCAGGGCGTCCAGCAGATCGTCCACGCCGTCCAGCTTCAGGGCTGAGCCGAACAGGCAGGGGAACAGCTTTCGCCGGGCCACCAGTCCCTGCAGGGTTTCTTCCGACAAGGCACCGGTGGACAAAAATTCGTCCAGCGCCTCGTCGGCACACATGGCGGCCTGCTCGTGGCGCTGTTCCGCGGGGGCGGAGAAGTCCACGCAGCCGTCGTCCAACTGGGCGCGCAGCTGTTCCATCAGCGCCTGCTGCCGGGGGCCGGCCAAGTCCATCTTGTTGATAAAGATCAGGGTGGGCACGCCGTACCGCCGCAGCAGCGACCACAGGGTGCGGGTGTGGCCCTGAACCCCGTCGGTGCCGCTGACGACCAGCACCGCACAGTCCAGCACCTGCAGGGCACGCTCGGTTTCGGTGGAAAAGTCCACGTGGCCCGGGGTGTCCAGTAAGGTGAGGTTCACCTCGGGCAGGGGGAGCAGCGCCTGCTTGGAAAAGATGGTGATGCCCCGCTCGCGCTCGATGTGATCGGTGTCCAAAAAAGCGTCCCGATGGTCCACCCGGCCCAGCTTTTTGATGGCGCCGCCCCGATAGAGCATGGCTTCGGACAGGGTCGTCTTGCCCGCATCCACGTGGGCAAGCATACCAACCACCAACTGCCGCACGGTCATCACCTCCCAAATTCAAAGATAAATTATTATACCACAGATGGCGTGGTGAGCATAGGAAAAAGTTTTCGCCCGCAGAAAGATAAAATATAAGGAAATGCACTTTACAATATCGTATATTATATTATATAATGTTTCATAACATAAAGAGGAAAGGGGGATCTTCCCCATGGAAGAACTCAAGCAGCTCAAGCAGCTGCTGGAACAGGAGCGGCCCGTCAGCTGGGATGAACTGCCTGACCTGGCCCTGTACATGGACCAGATCATCTCCTATATGCCCCGGCAGCTCATTAACCTGCAGGGGGATGAGCAGGTGACCTCCGCCATGGTAAACAACTATATCAAGGATGGATTGGTCCCCCGGGCCGAGGGCAAGCGGTACGGAAAGACCCACCTGGGTTACCTGACGGCGGTGTGCGCCATGAAAAAGGTGCTCAGCGTAAAGGATATGCGTACCATGCTGGACTTCGTACCGGAGAACAAGCAGCCGGAAGCGATTTATAACTACTTTGCCCGCGCCATCGACACCGCCCTGAGCGAGGCGGCGGCCAACCTGAACGTGGATACGCCGGAGGACGAGCTGCCCAATCTGGCCCTGAGTTTGGGTCTGCGCAGCTACGCCAACCAGCTGGCCTGTCAGCGGGTGTTGGAACTGATGCTGGCCAAGCACCCCGAAAAGCAGGAAAAAACCGAGAAGGATAAGAAGAAGGACAAAGAAAAGGAGAAGAAGGACCATGAGTAATTTTGTTATCGTCACCGATTCCTGCGCTGACCTGACTGCCGAGCTGGTGGGTCAGCTGGACGTGAAGGTCGTCCCCCTGACCTATATGATGGAGAATGCCGAGTACCGCGACGACCCCCTGAACCCCGAGATGGCTTCCGGGACGTTCTACAACAAGCTGCGTGAGGGCAAGATGGCCACCACCGCCGCGGTCAACGTGGGCACCTATACCGAGGTGCTGGAGCCGCTGCTGGCCGAGGGGAACGACGTGCTGGTGCTGGCCTTCTCCTCCGGTCTGTCCACCACCTATAACTCCAGCCGCATCGCGGTGGAGGAACTTTCCGAGAAGTACCCCGAGCGCAAGCTGTATACCGTGGATACCCTGTGTGCCTCTCTGGGTCAGGGCCTGCTGGTGGCCCACGCCGCCCGCAAGCGTGCCGAGGGTATGGATATCGAACAGGTCCGCGACTGGGTGGAGGCAAACAAACTGAACCTGTGCCACCAGTTCACCGTGGACGACCTGTTCTTCCTCAAGCGCGGCGGCCGCGTGTCTGCCGCCACTGCCGTGGTGGGTACCATGCTGGCCATCAAGCCCGTGATGCACGTGGATGACGAGGGCCATCTCATCAAGGTGGGTACCGCCCGGGGACGCGCCGCCTCCATCAAGGCGCTGGCCGACCAGATGGAGAAGACCGCCATCGACCCCGCCGAGCAGATCGTGTATATCTGCCACGGTGACTGCATCGACGATGCCAACAAACTGGCCGACATGGTGCGAGAGCGCTTCGGCGTCAAGGAAGTCATGATCGGCTACACCGGCCCCGTCATCGGATCCCACTCCGGTCCCGGCACGCTGGCGCTGTTCTGGCTGGGTACCAAGCGGTAAGGAGTGCGCACCGTGGAAGACATCAAATGGCTGGAAGTGGCTGTCAACACCACGGCCGACCGGCTGGACGAGCTGTCCGGTCGACTCATCAACGCCGGTATGACCGGCCTTGTGGTGGAGGACGAGCAGGAGTTCCATACATTTTTGGAGCAGAATCGCCAGTTCTGGGACTATGTGGATGAGGAACTGGAAAAACGGATGCAGGGACTCAGCCGCATCAAGTTCTACGTCACCGACGACGAAGACGGCAAGAAGCTGCTGAATAAGTATGCCGCCCTGCTGGGCTGTGAGTATACTGTCACCCCCCTGGGTGACAACGACTGGGCCTACAGCTGGCAAAAGTATTATAAGCCTCTGCCTGTGGGGGATAAGCTCTACGTGGTCCCGGAGTGGGAGCGCAACGAGCCTGTTCCCGAGGGGAAAGTGCCTTTTTACCTCAACCCCGGCCTGACCTTCGGCACCGGCTCCCACGCCTCCACCCAGCTGTGTCTGGGGGGCGTGGAGCGTCACACCACTCCCGGCTGCACGGTACTGGACCTTGGCTGCGGCAGCGGCATTTTGTCCATCGCGGCTCTGGTGCTGGGCGCCGAGAGCGCCGTGGCGGTGGATATCGACCCCAAGGCGGTGGACGTGGCCTATGAAAATGCCGGACTCAACGGTATCGGCAAAGACCGCTATACTGTGCTGGCCGGCGATGTGCTCAGCGACAGGAGCCTTGCAAGGGATCTGGCCCGTCAGCAGTACGATCTAGTGCTGGCCAACATTGTGGCCGACGTCATCATTCCCCTGTCCGCGCAGGCCACGGGATTGATGAAGGACGACGGCCTGTTTATCTGCTCCGGCATCATCGATACCCGCGCCCACGAGGTGGAGGCAGCCTTGCAGCGCAACGGACTTGCCATCATCCGTCGGGATGAGCAGAACGGCTGGGTGGCCCTGACCGCAAAAAAAGCATAATTTTGTCGGTTTACAGCGGCCAATTTATGGTATAATAAAGATAAGGAAGCGTCCGCTCCGCGGACGCTTCACTTTTGCGGAAAAGAGAAAGAGCTATGCTGGACTTTCATCCCCTGACCGAGCAGGATCTGGACAAGCTGCGGCCCTATTTTACGGACAACCCCAGCCGCCTGTGCGACCTGACAGTGGGCGTCATCTTCATCTGGCGGGACTACTACAAAACTGAATATGCCATCCATGAGGGTGTGCTGTATTTCAAAGTGGACTACCCCGGCACGGGGACTATGTTCACCCTGCCCCACGGCGGGGACATCCACGCGGCCTACGAGCAGATTCGCGCCTTCTGCCAAAAACGGGACATTCCCATCATCTTCTATCCCATCCCCCGGCAGGAGCTGGACACCCTCATGAGCCACTTCCCCTGCGCCCGGGTCATGTGCGACCGGGACACCTTTGATTACCTCTACGAGAAGGAGGCTCTGCAGTTTTTCAAGGGCAAGAAGCTGGCGGGCCAGCGCAACCACGTCAACCGCTTTCTGCGCACCTATGAAAACTGGCGCTTTGCACCCATGACCGGGGACGACCTGCCGGCAGCCATGGCCTTTCTGGACCGGTACGCCGCGGCGGTGCAGAAGGACAGCGGCTCTTTCGCCGAGGATCTGGAAAAGACCCGGCAGGTTCTGTACAATGTGGAACAGTACGGTATGGTGGCCGGTGCCCTGTGGATCGGGGAAGAGATTGTGGGATTTTCCGTGGGCGAGGTGCTGGGGGATACCCTGTTCATCCACATCGAAAAGGCCGACCGCACTGTGGAGGGCGGCTATCAGATGCTGGTCAGTCAGTTTGCCCAGCAGTTTGCCGGGGAGGGTGTAGCCTACATCAACCGGGAGGATGATACCGGCGATCCCGGCCTGCGCAATTCCAAGCTGTCCTATAAACCCATCGAGCTGCTGGAGAAGTACGCCGTAACGGTGGAGGAAGGGCCCTGCCCCGGTCGGGAGGGACATTGGGAGGCGGTTGCGGCTGAAATTTTGAACCACCCCTGCCCCTGCACCGAAAAAAGTTGAAAAATAAGAACATTTTCCTTGACAAAGAGGATTTGTGCTGATAAACTATGAAAGCCGCATTGAGCGGGTCTGCAAGCGGGCAGGTAAAATGCCCCACCTGTAAGAGCGAGTCCGTAAATAAAGGAGTTGAAATTTCCATGCATGCTATCATCGAAACCGGCGGTAAGCAGTACAAGGTTGCCGAGGGCGACGTCATCTTCGTCGAGAAGCTGGCCAACGAGGCCGGTGACGCCATCACCTTCGACAAGGTCCTGGCCGTCATCGACGGTGACAAGGCTACCTTCGGCGCTCCCGTTGTGGAGGGTGCTTCCGTGGCCGCCACCGTGGTCAAAAACGGTAAGGGCAAGAAGATCATGATCTTCAAGTACACCCCCAAGAAGGGCTTCCGTAAGCGTCAGGGCCATCGTCAGCCCTACACCAAGGTGCAGATCGGCGCTATCAAGGCCTGATGACCACCGTATCGTTCCATCTAGAGGGCAGCCGTATCGTTGGCTTTGATGTTCAGGGCCACAGCGGATTTGCCGACGAGGGCAGTGACATCGTCTGCGCCGCCGTCACCAGTGCCGTCCGCCTTTGCGAGTGCGCCATCAACGACGTGCTTGGACTGGAGGCATCGGTCAAGGTCCGGCAAAAGGACGCATCTATCTCCCTCAAACTCCCCGGCGGTTTGGGACAGACCAACGAAAGCACCTGTCAGACCCTTCTGACGGCGCTGATGGTCCACTTCACCGAGCTGCACGAGGAATATCCTGAAAACATTTCTGTCTTGGAGGTGTAAGACATGCTGAAAATCGGTTTGCAGTTTTTCGCCCATAAGAAGGGCGTTGGCTCCACTCGTAACGGCCGCGATTCCGAGGCTAAGCGCCTGGGCGTCAAGCGCGGCGACGGTCAGTTCGTTCTGGCCGGCAACATCCTGGTCCGTCAGCGCGGCACCCACATCCACCCCGGTGTGAACGTGGGCAAGGGCAGCGACGACACCCTGTTCGCCCTGAAGGACGGCAAGGTCAAGTTCGAGCGCCTTGGCAAGGACCGCAAGCAGGTCTCCATTGTGGAGGTCGCCCAGTAATTTACATTACTGACTACAAGCCGCAAACGCACGCGTTTGCGGCTTGTTTTATCCCAAAAGAAACGGAGGTGCGCAATATGGCAGCACCTTTTGTGGATACCGCGCGCATTACCGTCCGCTCCGGCAACGGCGGAAACGGTGTGGTGTCCTTCCATCGTGAAAAATACGTGGCCAACGGCGGCCCTGACGGCGGCGACGGCGGACACGGCGGCAACGTGGTGGTCACCATCGACGACCATATGTCCACCCTGATGGACTTTCGCTATAAGCGCAAGTACGTGGCTCAGAACGGCATGGACGGCGGCGGTAAGCGCTGCACCGGTCGGGACGGCGAGGATCTTGTGCTGAAAGTCCCCCGCGGCACCGTCATCCGGGATGCCGAGACCAACGAGATCATCCACGATATGTCCGACCCCACCCCCTTTGTCCTGTGCCGCGGCGGCCGCGGCGGCTGGGGCAACCAGCACTTTGCCACCCCCACCCGTCAGGTCCCCCGCTTTGCAAAGGCGGGCCTGCCCGGTCAGAGCCGGGACGTGGTGCTGGAGCTGAAGCTGCTGGCCGACGTGGGGCTTGTGGGTTTCCCCAATGTGGGCAAGTCCACCCTTTTGAGTGTGGTCAGCCGCGCCCAGCCTAAAATCGCCAACTACCACTTTACCACCCTGTTCCCCAATCTGGGCGTGGTCTATGTGGAGGAGGGCGTATCCTTCGTTATGGCCGATATCCCCGGTATTATTGAGGGTGCGGCCGACGGCGCCGGTTTGGGCCATGACTTCCTGCGGCACATCGACCGCTGCCGCCTGCTCATCCACGTGGTGGATGTGTCGGGCAGCGAGGGTCGGGACCCTGTGGAGGATTTCGAGGCCATCAACGCCGAGCTCGCCCAGTATTCCCCCGAGCTTGCCACGCGCAAGATGATCGTGGCAGCCAATAAGGTGGATATGCTGGAAGATCCCGAACTGCTGGAACGCCTGCGTGTGCACGTACAGGCCAAGGGCATGGAACTGTTCGAGATGTCCGCCGCTGCCCACATGGGGACCCGTGAGATCGTCAAGCGGGCGGCCCAGGAGCTGGCGCAGCTGCCCCCCGTGGTGGTGTACGAGGCCACCTATGTGGAGCGCCCGCCGGAGGTGGACACCACCGGCGAGGTGACTATCGAGCAGTACGACGACACCTGGGTGGTGGAAGCCCCCTGGCTGCAGAAACTCATCGCCAACGTCAACTTCGGCGATTACGAGTCCCGCAACTGGTTCGACCGCCAGCTGCGCCAGTCCGGCCTGTTCGATAAGCTGGAGGCTATGGGCATCAACGATGGCGATATCGTGTCCCTGTACGACCTGGAATTTGAATATCAGCGCTGAAAAAACGGCTGTCGCATTACGACAGCCGTTTTCTTACAGGTAGAACCGATGACAGCCGATGGTGGTGTAGTAAGTACGATTGTTGACGATCCACGTACCGGGGGACAGGTCGGGGGCGAAGAAGTAAAGACAGTCGCCGATGATCTGCGCCCCCTCCAGACACAGCTTGGCGGCGGTGACGGACAGGTAATACGGCTCCTGCCAGATGGTGCCGTTCTCCACCGGCTCAAACTGCCCGGGCTGGAAGATGACACTGTACAGGGTGTCGGGAAAACTGGAACTCGCTACCCGGTTCAGTGCCACGTTGCCCACGGCGATCTGACCCTCCAGCGGTTCGCCCCGGCTCTCGGCCGAGATGACCCGGGACAGCCAGTACAGAGTGTCCGGGTCGTAGTGAGTGTCTGCATGGGGTAAGATTTCGCTCCCCGCAGATACCCGGACGGTTTGCAGTTCTTCGTCCCATGTCACCTCCGCACCGAACAGTTGGGCGGCGGTGCGGACGGGAACCATGACACGGCCGTCTGTCATTTGAATGGTATGGGGAACGTAGAGGGCGCGGCCGTTGGCCTCCAGCCAGAGCTGCCCGGGGGTGGCCAGCAGGTCGAGCCTGTCGGTGTCCAGCAGGGCGGAGGTGCCGTCCCAGGTCAGATCTCCGCCCTCCATTTCCCGCACGAAGGCGGAAAGAGGGACATAGGCGGTGCCCTGATAAATATATGGGTCGGTATCGGCGGAGAGGGTGCGCCCGGCCACCTCCACCGTAACCGGTTGGTGCTCCGCGTGGGTGGCGGGAAAACAGGAAAGCAGACACAGCAGGCACAGAAGTCCGGCCAGCCGCGGGAAAAACGGGGAAACCATAACAACCTCCTTGGAACGTGATAACACAAGTTTACCCGCTGGGAGGGAGGGGGGCAAGCTGTAAATGATGGAAATCGGGGCGAAAGGCTTGCAATACAAAGAAAAACCGCACCTCCAATCGGAGGTGCGGAGGTGGTTATTCGGTCAGGTTTGCCGCACCGGTCCAGTTGTCCGCCACCACGAGCAGGATGGTGTTGCTGCGCTGGGTCAGAATGGCGTGTTCCAGCTTGGGTACCTGATCGGGCATATAGTCCCGGCAGGACAGGATCCTTGCAGTCAGATATGCCTGCAGGACCGGCAGGGCGCTGTCGGCGTCGTCCTCGGTTTGGAAAATCAGTACCGCCGCTTCCTCGCAGGTGGCACCGGAGGAACGGTATGCCCTCAGTTCGGTCAGGCCGGACTGCTCGGGGTCCAGCTGATAGAGAAAGCGGGCGATCTCGGGTTCCAACAGTTCGAGTGGCTCGGAAAAGACCTCGTGTTCCAGCAGCTTGTCCACAAGGTCGGCGGAGAACGGGGCGGAAGAACGGCCGCAGGCACACAGCAGGAACAAACACAGGGTGCACAGCAGTGCGGTCACACGCTTCATGGTTCGGTTACCTCCAATTCCGGTTCGATGGGGGCTTCTGGGTCCGCAGCTTCGGTGGGACCGGATGGAACAGGAACTACCGGTGCGGCGGGGGCGGTCAACTGCTCAGGGGTGACCGTGTGAGATGTAAGGAACTCTAACTGCTTTTTGCAGTAGGAGGGCAAAAGGTGGACACCATCCCGACTGGCTTCGGCGGGCAGCTGCCCGTCCACGGCGAAAGCGGAGTAAAGGTCCAGCAGGGGCAGTTGCTTCTCCTGCGCAATCCCGGCGATCATCTCATTATAAAGGCGGATACGCTCGCAGTTTACGTGCCCCTTGTGATTGGAAGCACGGGCCTGCGCATCGTTGACCGGAATGAGATTTTGAATGTAGATGACAGCCTGGGGCTGTGCGGCGCGAATGGTATCGATCAACTGGCAGTAGGTCTGTATGAAGGAATTGGTGTCAATGTAGCCCAGCTCGTTCAAACCAAATCCCAGATAAATCTTGCCGAAATGGCCGGAGCACACAGCGTCCAGCACGGTTTCGCTGCTGCCGGTGGCCTGTTTGGTGTCGATGGAGAATACGGTCAGGCCGGTGGCGCAGAGCAGCTTGCCCTGCTTGACACCACTGTACAGCCAAAAACCCTCGGTGCGGGAGTCGCCCACGAAGGCGGCATCGGCGAAGTAGTCGGTTTCCACATCCGGTCCCTCGGGCACCGGGGCAGAGAAATCATACGCCGGATCGGCCGGGATTTGGATGGCGGGGACGCTGTCCTCGTAAACGGGTTCCACAGGGGCCGGAGGCTCCGGAACGGGGTCGGAATCGGAAACCTCGACCGAGGGAACCGGCTCGGGAGCCGGGACCGTTGCCGGGGGATTGGATTCGGCAGGGGGAGGCGTTGGGACGGGCGGGGCCGGCGGCAGGGTGGAAACGGGAGGCTCCACCGGGGTCGAGACGTCCGTTTCGATCTCCGGCCCGGAAAGAACGTCCGACCGGGAGACGGAGGGAAGCTCCGACCCGCAGCCGCTGCACAGCAGGACCAGGACGGTTAGGAAGGCAATTAGTCGCATGGGCATGAGGAAGACCTCCGCTTTACTTGCGCGTGCGGTGCGCAAAGGTGATAAACAGGCGTACCACGGACGAGGCCAGCAGGGCGCCCAATGCCAGGGTGCCGGCGATACCGAATACGGTCAGCAGAGTGGCAAGGAACTGCTGGTTGTCGCCGGACAGGGAATAGCGCATGGCGTAGTAGATGCCGCCGCCGGGGACCAGGGGCAGCAGAGCCACGATCAGGTAGCTGGTGACGGGACAGCGGCGAATGCGGGCCATCCACTCGGAGTACAGGGTGATGGCAACGGCCGCGGCCAGGTAGCGGGGGAAGATGGTGGCGGAGCAAAGACCGGTCAGCAGATACACCAGCCAACCCAAAGCGCCGCCTCCGCCGCAAATCAGCATGCCGGGACCGTGGATGTTGAACAGCAGGCAAAAGCCGATGCAGGCACCGAAACTGTAAATGCAGGGCAGGATCCATTCAAGCAGGAAATCCATAGTGTACCTCCTTTACAGAAGACCGCCGAGGAACATGGCGGCGCCGGTTCCAAGGGCGATGGCGGTGGCGGTCAGTATCGATTCCGCGGTGTGGGACACGCCGGACACAAGGTCGCCGGCCATGACCTCGCGCATGGCGGTGGTCAGGGACACGCCGGGCACCAAAATCATCAATGCGCCGATGGTGATGGTGTCCACATGCTGACCCACGCCGGCGTAAACCAGCAGCTGGGCGGCCAGCGAGGAGACGGCGGCAGACAGCAGGGTGCGGAAGAACATATTTGGTCCGGCCAGCGGGGCCAGCCAGCGGTTGGCAACGTAGATGGCAAGGCCGCACAGACCGCCGCACAGGGCGTCCATAAGCCCGCCGCCGAAGAAGGGCGTGAAGAATGCACCGATCAGAAAATAGCCCAACATCACGGCGATGGGGTGGAAGCGGGGACGGCGGCGGCGCAGGTCGGCCAATTGGCGCCGGGCCTGCTCCACAGGGGGCGTTTGTTCACACAGCTGGCGGCACAGGGCGTTGCACAGCTCCAAATGGTCCAAATCCGTGTTGTGTGCATCCACGCGGCAAAGCCGGGTGACCGGTTCGCCGTTTTCTGCGCTGACGGACACGGTGATGCAGCCGGGAATGGCGAAAATCTGCGCGTCCTGTGCGCCGTAGGCGCGCATCAGGCGCAGAACGGAATCTTCCACGCGATAGATCTCTGCGCCGCTTTCCATCAGCTGGCAGCCAAGTTCTACCGACAGATTGAGCAGTCCATGATAATCCAATGCCCACACCTCCGTTTGCGGAATTGACAGGGTACGCAATTATTATACACGCAGAACAATTACTTGAAAAGGAACAAATAGCTACAATACGCCGAGAAACGCTGCCAGGCAGGTCAATCCGCGTCGTATTCCGCAAGAGCCTGCTGCAGGAAGGCCGCATCCGCATCGTCCAAAGCGTGGAGCATGGCGGTATCCTCCAAATGATGGGTAAACTCATGGGCCACGGTGGCAAAGATCTCATCCAGCCAGGTGTCTTTGTCCTCGTCAGCCAGCAGGGCGGCGAAGGAACCGTAGTACAGCACGATGTACCGCCCCAGCAGGTCGTGGCAATACTCGCCCATGACGTACATTTCGCCCGGCGGGAAATCCGGGTCGGGCAGGGCCTGCTCCTCCAGTTGGATGCCGCCGTCCAGCTCCTCAAAAAACGCATCGGGGAACTCGGCGGCGATCTCCTCAAGCATATCGCCCATTTGCTCGTAGGTGGGGATCATGGTATCGCTCCTTACAAAAAATGCGGCCTGCCACGGCAGACCGCATTTTTAGTTTGAATTATTCGTCCTCGGTGCACACGTCGTCGGACAGGTCCATGGAGAACTTGTCGCCGCAGTTGGGGCACTGAACGACACCCTCGGCCAGAGCTTCCTCGTCGATGACGATGGGCTCTTCGCAGGTGGGGCACTCGACCTCGAAGAAATCCTCGTCGAAGTCCTCGTCCTCATCCTCGTCGATGCCGTAGACGATGTCCTCCACGTCGGCCAGGTCGTCAGACAGAACATCGATCTCCTCGCCCAGATCCAGATCGTTTTCTTCCAGATCCTCAATGGACAGGCCGATCTCCTCCAAAATGCCGATCATCACGTTGATGAGCTTGGCCTCTTTGGACTTCTCGTTCTCAAGGTCCAAACCCTCGGCCAAACCCTTGAGGTACGCGACTTTCTCGGAAATGGTCATAACGGTAATCTCCTTTCGGAATTACTTACAACGCTCCAGATACTCGCCGGTGCGGGTGTCGATCTTGATCTTGTCGCCCTCGTTGATGAACAGGGGCACGCGGATCTCGGCACCGGTCTCCAGCGTGGCGGGCTTGGTCACGTTGGTGGCGGTGTTGCCGGCGAAGCCGGGCTCGGTCTCGGTGATGACCAGCTCCACGAAGTTGGGAGGCTCCACACCGAACACACTGCCCTTGTAGGACATGACCTTGCACATCTCCTCTTCCTTGACGAAGCGGAAAGCATCGCCCAGCAGATCCTTGCCGATGGGCAGCATATCGAAGGTCTCCATATCCATGAAGTAGTACAGGTCACCGTCGTTGTAGCTGTACTGCATCTCCTTGCGCTCGACAAACGCCTGCTCGAACTTGGCGGTGGGGTTGAACGAGGTCTCGGTCACGCCGCCGGTGATGATGTTCTTCATCTTGGTGCGGACGAAAGCGGCACCCTTGCCGGGCTTAACGTGCTGGAACTCGACTACCTGCATGACCTTGCCTTCCATCTCGAAGGTAACGCCGTTGCGGAAATCACTGGCAGAAATCATTGCCATAAGAATCATCCTCCAAATAAAAGTGTAAAAGTTTAGCTGATATATTTTACCCCATTCCACCCGCTTTGGCAAGAGGGTTTACAGGGGAAATCTCCCATTTCGGCAGATTTTTTGCTGAAAATTACAATATGAGCAGTTCCTTTGGGGATGCGGTAAGGATTTCGCAGCCGTCCGCGTGCAGGACCACCACGTCCTCGATGCGCACGCCGAACCGTCCGGGCAGGTAGATGCCCGGTTCGCAGGACACCACAGCCCCCACAGGCATGACGGTTTCCTCGCCGGGGGAGAAGTTGGGGCTTTCGTGAATTTCAAGGCCCAGGGAGTGGCCAAGGCTGTGGCCGAAAAAGTCCCCGTATCCCGCCCGTTCGATGACGGTCCGGGCAGCCTCGTCCACCTGTTTGCCGGGAACGCCCGCACGGGCGGCAGACAGACCGGTCAGCTGGGCCTTCAGCACGGTGTCATAAACCCGGACCATCTCGCCGGTGGGGGTGCCCACCGCCACGGTGCGGGTCATGTCGGAGCAGTAACCCTCGCAGATACAGCCGAAGTCCAGGGTGACGAACATTCCCGGCTCGATGATCCGCCCGCCGGGGACGGCGTGGGGCATGGACCCACTGGGACCTGCGGCCACGATGGGGTCGAAGCTGGGCTTGCTGCCACCCAGACTCATCAGCTCATAGACCAGCCGGGCGGCCACCTCCCGCTCGGTCACGCCGGGACGGATGAAGTTCAGAAGATTGGAGAACGCGCGGTCGGTAATGGCCTGGGCGCGGCGCATGAGGATCAGCTCGTCCTCGTCCTTGGAAGCGCGAAGTTTGTTGACCAGGCCGGGGGCGGCGATCAGGGTGCAGGGCAGTCTGTCCTGCCAGCGCGCCAGCCGGTCCGCACTGACCCGGTCGCTTTCAAAGCCGACGGCGCGCAGGTCCTCTGCCTCGATGACCTGAGCGGTCAGGTCCAGATGGCCGCATCCCCGACCCACGCATTCCACGTGAGCATTTTGGATGGTGTTTCGGGCCGCCTCGATATAGCGGCTGTCGGTGAAGTAGTGGCAGCCGGCGCGGGTGACCAGCACGGTACCCTCGCCCTCAAAACCCACGGCGTAGCGCTCACCGGGGGTACTGACGAGGAGCATGGCGTCCAGCCCATATTCCGGCAGGGCGGCGGCAATTGCTTCAATATGGTTCATTTCAATGCCTCCCGGTAAATGCGTTTCATGGTCGCGGCATCCTGCGCCTGCGTTCCGGCAGACTCGCAGATAAAGGTGGGACTCCACCCACGGCGGGCCACCGCGCTTGCAAGGGGTGCCCAGTCCGGGCCGAAGCCGCCGTCTTCGTCAAAGGTGCGGTGGCACTTCTCGCCGCCGTTGGGAGTAAATTCAATGTGGGAGAAATGGCTGTGGAAACGGCTTGCCCGTTCCGCACCCAATACCTGTTCCATGCGGTCGAGAATGCGCTCCATGGCCGCTTCGCCGTCGTCCGCGCCCAAGGAGCGGGCGTACAGGTGGCCGAAGTCCACGCAGGGGACGAGCCGCTCGTCCAAACAGCACAGCTCCAGCACTTCGTCCAGATCGCCCAATTGGTTGATCTTGCCCATGGTTTCCGGGCACAGGGCGATGTGACCGAACCCCATATCGTCGCAGACGGACAGCACGTGCTTCAGGGAGGTCAGGGCGGTGTCCAACGCCTCGCGTCGGGTGCGCTTCATCAAGGCGCCGGAGTGAATGACGACGCGTTTGGCGCCCATTTGACTTGCCACAAGGCAGGCCCCGGTGATATAGCCGGTGGTTTTGACAAGACTGTCCGGGTCGGGGTTGGCAAGATTGATGAAGTAAGGGGCGTGGAGGGACAGGATGATGCCGTGTTCCGCCGCCTGTCGGCCCACCTTGCGGGCGGTGTCCTCACCTACGTGGACACCCTTGCCGCATTGATACTCGTAACAGTCCAAACCTAGCTCCGCCAGCCACTTTGGGGCATCGGCAGAGGACTTGCCGGGGAAATTTTCCGCGTTGCCCGCGGGGCCGAACCGGGCGCTCACAGTGCGCCTCGCTTCGTTGCCGCAAGGCGGAGGGGAGTTTCGGCCCAGTAGCGCAGGTAGCGGCCGGGGTTGCCGGCCAGACGGATGGGTTCAATCAAAATGGAAGTCACGCCGGAGCGGTTGCCGCCCAATATGTCGGTGAAGATCTGGTCGCCGGCAATGGCGGTTTGGGCGGGGGTGCGGCCGGTGCGCTCCATGGCGGCCAGAAAACCCGCGCGCTTAGGCTTGCCCGCGTGGCCGATGAAGTCGATGCCAAGCTGACCGGCAAAACTGCCGGGGCGGGTGGGCTTGCGGCTGTTGGACAGCAGGAACACCTGCACGCCGCCTGCCTCCATCTCCTGCCGCCAGGCGATCAGCTCCGGGGTGGGGGAGGGGGTCTTGTAGGGGACGAGGGTGTTGTCCAGATCCACCAACAGCAACGTGATGCCGCGAGCGGTCAACGGCCCGGGACGAATGTCCAGTATATTCTTATAGTACGCCTTGGGAAACAGAGAAAACGCCACCGGGCATACCTCCTTGTTCTACCCCGACCATTGGGGACATAATTTTATTCAGTATAACATCTTTTGAGAATGGGGGCAAGCCTGTGGAGGAGATACTGGTCATTACCCCGCCCAATCGGCTGTCGGAACTTCGGCAGGGATTCACTCCGGCCCACCCGGTCTATCGGTTGGGACAGGGCGGCCGGCTGATGCGGATGGGACAGAACAACCTGCGGGGCGGGGCTATGGTGCTGGATGTCGGTGGGCTTGACGGCAGAGGGGAGATGCCCGGCCTGTGTCGGCAAATTGTGAGCGAATGCACGACACGAAATTTTCGTGGAGTTATCTGTATGGGCAAGCAAAGCGTGCCCCGGCAGTTGGCGGCCCAGTTGGATGAGGTGCTGGCCCGACGGAGGATAGACCTGTACGTGCCGGAACGCTGGGGGCAGCATACGCGAACGGCCCGGGTACTGATTGGCTCGGCCCTGTCCGGGGGGAGCCTTACCTGCCGTCTGCAGGAGGCGGCGGAGCAGTTTGGCGGTGTGCAGCGGGTGGCGCTGTGGATCGAGCGGTCGGCGGAGGACTTCCTCTTGCCTGCGTGGTCGGGCTGCGGCCGTCCGCTGACCGGCCCGGAACTGTCGGCGCTGATGGAACGGCTGAAACCCAGCGTGTTCTTCTCCGATGAGCTGTGTGCCCGGTATTTTACCTACATGACGGCGGAGGGCGGGGCACACTTTGTTTTGTTTGATGACGGAGCCACGATCCGCAAAAAACTGCAGGTGGCCCGTCAACTCGGCATTGACCGTGCGGCCGCCCGGTTTGAACAGGTAGAGGATTTGATGGAATAAAAAACCGCCCCTTGCCGTGCGGCAAGGGGCGGTTTTTTATGTTGAAGTCATACGTTGAACCGGAACAGGATGATGTCGCCGTCCTGCACTACGTACTCTTTGCCTTCAGACCGGATCAGACCCTTTTCCCGGGCGGCGGCCATGGTGCCGCAAGCCATCAGGTCCTCGTAGGACACCACCTCGGCCCGGATGAAGCCCCGCTCAAAGTCGGAGTGGATCTTGCCGGCGGCCTGGGGAGCCTTGGTGCCCCGGGTAATGGTCCAGGCACGGCACTCGTCCTCGCCGCTGGTCAGGTAGGAGATCAGACCCAGCAGGGAGTAGCTGGCCTTGACCAGACGATCCAGACCGGACTCGGCAATGCCCAGATCCTCCAGGAACATAGCCTTTTCCTCGGCAGCCAGCTCGGCGATCTCGGCCTCCAGCTTGGCGCAGACGGGGACGACCTGGGCGCCCTGCTCGGCGGCGCGGTTGGCGACCTGATTGTAGTAGGGCACGGCGGCGGGGTCGGCAAAGCCGTCCTCGTCCAGATTGGCGGCGTAGATAACGGGTTTCAGGCTGAGCAGCTCGCAGTCGGGGTACTCGGCGGCGATGTTCACCGCCTCGTACGTGCGGGCGGACTTGCCGTCGTTGAGCCAGTCGCGCAGACCCTCGAAGTCAGCGGCCTCCTGCAGGAACTTCTTGTCGCCCTTGGCGGCCTTTTTGGCTTTGTCGATGCGGCGATCCACCATCTCCAAATCGGCCATGACCAGTTCCAGGTCAATGGTGTCGATGTCGCGCAGGGGGTCGGTGGAGCCCTCCACATGGATGACGTTGTCGTCGTCGAAGCAGCGCACCACGTGGACGATGGCATCGGTCATGCGGATATTGCCCAGGAACTTGTTGCCCAGACCCTCGCCCCGGCTGGCGCCTTTCACCAGACCGGCGATGTCTACGAACTCGATGACCGCGGGGGTGGTCTTTTTGGGGTTGTACATCTCGGACAGCTTGTCCAGTCGGTAGTCGGGGACCGCCACCATGCCCACGTTGGGGTCGATGGTGCAGAAGGGGTAGTTGGCGCTCTCGGCGCCGGCGTTGGTGATGGCGTTGAACAGGGTACTTTTGCCCACGTTGGGCAGACCCACGATACCTAATTTCATATATTTCTATTCTCCTTTATTTTCAATGGTTTCAGGCGGTTCATGCAGATGGTTTACACCATTTTTACACCATTTCAGGCAGATTGGCTTTTTCAAACTGCCGTATGGCATCCAACATGGAATCGTCTGTCACATGAACATACCTGTCCATGGTTGTTTTGATGCTTGCATGCCCAAGCAGTTTTTGCAGAACCTTTGGCTGCATTCCGCTTTCAATCGCTCGTGTGGCGTAAGTATGCCGCAGGGCGTGCATACAGAACCGCTTGATCCCGGCCTCGTCACACAGCTTGTATAAGTGGGTATCATAAGAACTGTTCTTCGCAGGCTCACCTGTTCGCCAGTTGATAAACACAAGGTCACGCATGACAAGTTTTGCTTTTGCTCCTGTATGCCGATCCGTGTACTCTAAGGTTTGAGACAGCGTTGCCGATTCCTTTCGGTCACATACACCCGCCTGCACTTCTTTCAGAATCTCATAGGCCCTGTTCGTCAGAGGAATGGTGCGGTAACTCTGCTGTGTCTTGGGTGGCCCCGCCCGCCATACGCCTTGTTTGTGACGATACTCCAACGTCTTATTGACTGTGAGCGTGCGTTTTTCCCAGTCGATGGCATCCCATGTCAAACCAACAAGCTCCCCTGTACGCAACCCCGTTTCCAAAAGCAGCGCATATTGAAAATAATTGTGTGACCGCTTTGCCACTTCCAAAAACCGCTGCTGCTCCTGAACAGTGAGGAATTTGATGTCATTGACTGCCCGAACCGGCTTGGTGTATCTTACACCATCCATAGGGTGTTTGGCAATCATATCATTCATAACTGCCGCACGGAACATGGTTCCCATCGTAATGTAGGCCTGTCGGATCGTAGACCCGGCATAATCGGCATTCATACGGTTCAAAACTATTTTACAGTGCATCGGTTTCACATCCGACAACTGCATTTTCCCGATCACAGGCTGAATGTTGTGCGCATATCGTTCCCGATAATTCCTCCGGGTGTTTGGGGCCAAATCACCAACGATATTGTTGATCCAGTATTCAAACCATGTATCAACCGTCATATCTGACGGCACAAATACATTATCATGCTTGTCGGCATATTTTGCATCGTCCAACCAGTTACGGGCTTCCGGAAGTGTGGGGAAGTACTTTTCATGGCGCTTTCCCCACTTATCTACAAACCTTGCGTAATATAAACCGTCCTTTCTCTGGCAGATACCCTTGCCACATTCTTTTCCTTTTAGGCTTTTCCCCATTTCGAACTCCTTTCTAATAAAAGAAAAGAGCCCTCATGCAACAAGAGTATTGTAACATGAGGACGGTCTTTTCTCAATAGCGAAGTAACTTCATATCACCAATTTTTCTGCTATGTATTGCTCAAATTCCCTGCGTTTGACCAGTTTCTTTGTTCCAACGTAAAGAACAAACGGGCAGTTTGGTGTACGAAGCATACTGTCGATTTTGTTGATCCCGATATTGCTGTACTCTGCCGCCTCCCTGATTGTCAGCGCCATTTTCAGGTGAATGGGTACTTTTTCAGCCTCCGCAATTGCCACCCCCTCTATCGTCAAAGGGCACTCTATGTTCCGGGAACACAAACCACAGTTTAAGATAATCGTCAGTTTTATACTCCTCAAATTGGTTTGCCCCCGTATAGCGCACAACTTTGTGGATTCGCCGCATAAGCGCCGCAAAGGTCGCCGGAGAATCAAATTGCACCTCGGGGTACTGTCTGGATAGGCAGAGGTTTGAAATGATATAGACCTTTGTATAACAGGCCACGCGGTTTGTATATCGGCAAGGCAAATTCAGCGGATATCCGTCCAAATAGTTGAGCAGATCGCGGATTTTGAAGTTGCTGCTGTACTCGTCCAACAGAAGTACATCTTCCCCGGCATAACTGTCAAACGGATGCGAATAGTCCGTCACTCTGTAAACGCCCGAGTAACTGTATTTCTCCATTACACTACGGGTCTTTCCTGTTCCGGTAGACCCCCAAATGTATACCGTTTCCAACTGCCGAAACGTATCCCGATATTGCTGTTCCCTCACGGCCTGTCTCGCCCGCTCTATCTTTTCAAGATTTAAAAGGTAATCCGCATTCTGCTCCATGATTTCAAAGTTAGAAAGCCCGTCTTTTATGTACTGATAGAGCACGGCAAGATCAGTCCGTTCTCCCCGCCGTTCTATGGGCAGCTCGCCCCATTCCTCAAAGGTGCCAGGAATCGCCGTATCGGCCTTTGGGTCGTCAGCCCATTTCCCGGACTTCTGAACATAGGCGCGGTTTTCTGCGCTGCTGCCGTTGGCCGGGTCAATATGAGCAGTAGGGAATAGGCCTTTGACCGTCGAAAAGCGAACAGCCGAGGTGTGAACCACAAAAAATACATGGGTATGCGGTGTCTGCTCTTGCAACCCGATTTCATCAGCCATGCACCAATATTTAAGCTGCAAAGAATCCAATACAGCTTTTATTTTTTCGTGTGTCCAATCCTCGCTCGGGTTATTGATGGTGAGAAGATATTTTCTGTGTCGCGTGTCTTTCTCCATGATAGATTCACCCTTTCTATGGTTCATGGTACGGAGGTTGCAGAGGGTAATACTAACCCTCTGCAACCCGCCGCCCGCCTTACGCTTCGCGCGGCGGGCGGCGACTTAATGCCGCTGCACAGAGTTCTTTCATGCGCCTGCTGTCCTGCACTGTAGGAACCTTGATATATCGCAGTTCCGAGCCTTGCAGCAGAACAACACCCTCACCCCGGCCAAACTGCCGCCCTTGCACTTCTTCCCGGAAGTCAGGCAGCAGCATTTCATAAATTGACCGTACTGCCGCCCCAAGCACACATACGATTCCATAGTTCAGGCGCGACCCAGCAGGAAATGCAAGCGCATCCGGTCTTTGACAAACGCAGATAAATCGCACCGACAGGGAACGTCCAAGGAGTAGAATTTCGCTGACTTTGCCCATGACGGCAGCAGCGTTCTTCTTGTCCTGCGCAAGGAGATTTAGAACCGCAGCCATGTACTCGTCAAAAATGAGTGTCACCGGATTACGTGTCGTGTCCTCGCCCGATTGCCGCATAAGCAGCTTGCTATGTACCGCATCCAAAGCGCACAGGGAGTCCAAGTACGAATAGTATCGCGAACAATTCCGAAGATGCAAAAAGCTGTCATCCCCTTTGTAGTCAGCAAAGAAGATTTCCCCATCCGGTTCGGCTAAAGAAAGTTTTGCTAAAATTGCCTGCTCCATGTAACTCTTGCCCGAGCCGCTCATACCACACAAAAGCATGTGGCTGTTGTTCTGCGGAGACAAATCAATCGAAATGGCTTCTTTCTTCCCATGGTTGTTCCAAGTGTCAAGATTACAACCAAGGGTAAGATAATGCACATCAAAGTTCGTCATCATACAGCGGTTCCTTTCTCTCAGGACCTGTCCCCGGCACTACAGTTAAGACGATATAGTTTCGATTGTCCTCACGCTTTCCCCCATAGCATGGGGCATCCACCCACTGCACATTTAGAACATCCTCTACTGCCTGTTGCCGACTCTCCCACATCTCTTTTGAAATGCCATGCGAATAAAATGTTAGCTTGCGAACCGCAGTTCCTTTCATGCGGCTGTCTTCTACAAGCACTGGCCCCCAATCATATCGATCCGTAAGCCTAACATGGACTAAATTTCTCTCGATTTCTCTTGCCGCTCTTGGCGTACCAAAGGCAATTAACAGTCCCACCACAAGCAGCACAAACATCAGGATCCTCAATGCCGCAATAGAACACTCGTACACCATCGAGAGCAACGGCGTTTCTGCGACCTCCACCGGAAGCAGGATGTTGGTTCTGCCGCTCGATAGCACAATAAATACCCCGACAACTACGGCAAAAAACACCAATTTCCATGGTCGCCGAAACAGATTTCTCAAACCATAGCACACACGAATCCGCATTACGAATTGATTTCTAAAATGTAAGATTTCCTTACGTCTTTGCACATCTGTTTGACGGTTCATCAAAAACTTCCTTTCTATTCTGTCTAGTGTATTGCCGTCCTCTGGTCAACGCAGAGGACGGCAATAACTTTTGTTTACTTGCTTCCTTGCTTCATTGAAACAAGATCAACTTTAATCACCTTTTTCCGGTGGTTGTAAGTGATATCGATAACTTGACCCGGTTCAAGGTCAGGCAGCGGAAAACCATCTTGCAAGAAAGTTTTCACGCAAGCTTCTCCAATTACATCATCTTCTGGAAGAATGTGATGCAATTGCGTTCCCTTGACAGTCTTTCCTTCCGAATTGACAAAATCAAGTTTCTTATATCCCATGAGCAGAGAATGCATAATAGCACTCCTTTCTCCCCGTCATGCCGATAGGACAGCTCCTCGATATTACTCTTCGATAGAGATAGAATGTACTCGCACAGGTTTTCCGTCTTCCATATGAATCACAAGCTGCTGGGCGTCTGGCTCGTGATCCTTAATGAAAAAACCACGCAACGAACAGTTGTCACTTAAATCGCTGACAAAGGCATCTTCATCAACAAATGTAAGCAGGTAGCCGTCATTGTGCGGAAAGATATGGATTTGACTTCTCTTCATAGTTAAGAGCCTCCAAAAATTAAATTTAAGCAAAAAATCTGTCGGCCGCCAGATGGTTTGCTTGACCCGAATATAACAAAAACTAAAAGGATAACAAAATTTCGGCCAAATACAAAGGTACTGCATATTCGGCTCCCCAAACATACAGTACCTATTTTTGCTTATTTTTTACTTATTCTTTTTTCTCGAGGTTTATATGGGCCTCGTTCTGAGGAACCAAGGCGTTTGAACGGGGGCACATCTAAATATTCAAGTATTTTATTGCATTCGCTAATGTCATGTCCCTTATAATATTCGATAAGATACAAGTAGGCCCGATGAATTCGGTTGCTCATGTTAAATCCGAATCCCGCTGAGTGCAACAGCAAATTTGTAGAAACGGTGTCCAATTGAAAGCCTATACAAATGGAGATTATCATGTTAAGTTCAATATTCTTATCTGGTTTTTGCATAGTATAATAGATATCACGGTTTAATCCAGTATGTTTGGAAAATGCGGATGGGCCTTCCAACCCCTTAAGTTTCATCACCTCTAAAACAGCTTCACCAAAAGGTTTCTGTACAGCTTGGGACACCGCGTAGGCTTCTTCAAATTCTTTAATGGCATATTCTCTTGTGTTCATCTTTCATTCGCTCCTTCCAATTTAGTATGCTACTTTACTTATACCACAAATTTCTTAATTGCGTGTATTTTACTGAATTACAGTTTGCATATAAAATCATAAAAGTTTTAATGCTCGGTCTATTAGTTATAAGATAGCAATAAAAAACGCTGCTTTAGGGGTAACCCACAAGCAGCGTTTCCGTTATTTACATCAATATCCTACCTTATTTCCATTTTCAATTATTTCCCAAAAATCTTTGCCGCCCTGAGAATATCCATCATCTACGAATCCAGAATCTTCTTCAATTTCCACATAACCGAAACCTGGAACGTAAACATATCCTTCTCTATTGTAGGGGTCAAAGTCAGGGGCATTAGTGTCAACAAACCCATCACTTGCCGGAGGCGGTTCTGTCGGGTCTTCCGGCGTGTTCAATTCAACCTCTGGCGTAGAATCGGAACTCTGTTCCTGCTCCGGTTCCGGTTGTATCACAGGTTCAGTAACAGGCGCACTCTCCGGTTCCGGTGTTGCCTGCGGCTCAGGTTCTGCGTCAACCTCTGGAACAGGATCGGAAACAGGCTCCGGTTCCTCCTGCGGCTTCTGTTCAACCATAGACGGCGGCTCAGTCACAGCGGAAGTATCCTCCTGCTTGTCCACTTCATCAGAAACGATTGGTTCCTCTTCCTGTTCTACAACGGTTCCACTTTTCAATTCAGAAAGCGGCTCCGCATTTTCACCAGTATTTTTTTTGCATCCTGTAAGTGCGCAACACAATATGCAGCAGGCTAACACAATTAGCCTAAAATTTAATTTTTTTTGCATTTTGAATCCTCCATGTCTTGCCGTATAAATTCCAAAAAACTGTCCACTACGGTCTGAGAACAATATTCCTCTGTGCCAATATATGTAGGCTTGTTTTGAGGTTGACTGCTATTTTCTATAATGAGAAACCATACTTTATTACTGGAAAATACAGATTGTCTTTCGTCTAGACTCGTTCTTCCAGATATTCGGTAATTGATAAAACCATTTGGTGTTTTACCTTGAATGTTCTTCCAAAATTGTATCCGACCAAGTTGTGTATGGATATTGCCACTCTTCTCGTCCACTTCATTGTAAAAAAGTGTCAGCCAGTATTCTTTGCCGCCTGTTTTAGCCACAATCCAATAATAATCTCGCCTGTCATTTTGCGGTGTCTTAACTCCGTTTTCCTTTTTTGCTTCGAGTTTGATCTCACTTAGATTCGCAAGTAATTTGTGTAATTCCTCTTGTTCTTTTTTTAAACATTTTCGTAATTCAAACGCACAGATTGTAGATTCTCCGGATTAATTTTCGAAGCATCTTTGCTCATATCCTTGCCTCCTTGATATGACAAATATTATACATACCTTTGTGCAATTATTATATGAGATAATGAATAAAAATGTCAAGAGGTAGGACGATTATGGTTTCTTTTCGCCCGTTCAGAGAGTTAATAAAAGAGCGTGGTACTAGTACTTACTACCTCCGCTTTAGGTGCAATCAATATAATATCGGTGGCAAAACACTGGAGCGATTACTAACAGATCAATCTGTTTCAACCAACACGTTAGATGCCTTATGTCAGATTTTTGAATGTGATATTTCACAAATTATGGAGATACTTCCAGATAGCAAGAAGATTGATGATATGTAAAAATACTACTTCTGCTTTTTCGGTCATAACCCTACAAGGAGCAGGTTCAAAGCATATATTTGAAAAAGAAAAGCCCTCGGAGAATTAACTCCGAGGGCTTTATGTTGCACAGGTTCTTTTTTTGATTTGTCGTTTTCTACTACGTCATTTTTGCACCGTTTCGAGCAAATTGGCTTTTTCATACTGCCGTATGGCATCCGCCATGGAATCGTCTGTCACATGAACATACCTGCCCATCGTCAACTATTCTCTTGCAACTGCAAAATATCCCCTAAACAAATATAAGTATGAATAATACACGCTTCAGCTTCCTGCTTTGTTATTTCCGAATGTACACCTTTGCACTGAAGGCTATTTAAATTTTCAATCCAGTCTAATGTATACAATATACTGGAGCCCACCAAGGATTTAGCCGGGTTCTTGTCCTGTAGTTTTTCAATTACAGCAGATAGCTTGTTAATATAATGATCTCCTGAAATATCGATTTCTTTCCCCGATTTTGTTTTATATAGTTTTTCTGAATAATCCGGAAAATATTTCGCAAACAATTCAACAGCCGTATTTTCAAACAATCTTCTACAACTTGTAAGCGCCTGCGAGTACATTTCGGGATTTCCCGAATTTACCTTATCTTCAATTGCTTGCAATTTCATCAGTGTTTGTGTAGACAATCCACTGAAATGCTCATCAACTCTGCTGCGGTAATCATCAAAAATATCTTTTGCAACATTTGAAAAAGCTAACTCAATACTCTTTTTTAGAGCATAATCATAATACGCTGATTTTAAAATAGCCAGTCGCTTCTCGTTACGAGCAATTCGTTCCAGCAAGGTCGAGATCGATTTAGTAATAGTGCTCGTTAAATTATTGGTTGCAATTACCGCATAGTCACCAGAAACAGATGTTCCTTGCGTAGTAAAACTACAGATTGCGGATTTTTCACCTTGAATTTTTGACTCCAATTCAGAAGCTAATTCTGTAAAGATATACTCTTCCTTGTTATCAATATAGCCTCTGCCATGCCTTTTTCCAACGCTCCATGCATGATTTTCTATATGACCGCTTTTTGTTAATGGATAACCACCATACTCATATTGGAGCCATTCGACAGCGTCAATATCTCCTATCAACCGTGCAATTCTTAAACACTGTAACAAGGCTGAAGATACCGTAATTGTATCACATTCAATCCCTGATAATACGTTCTCACAAGTAGCTAGCGCCTGTTCTCTTTTGTTCATTTTCAATCACCTCCACTTAATTTATAATATACCATAGATTTCCTTTGAATAAAATAGCAAACCGAACGGTCTAGATAATTCTGCAAAATCAAATACGCAAAAAAGCCCTCGGAGAATTTACTCCGAGGGCTTTGTGTTGCACAGGCTCTTTTCTAAATTTGTTGTTTTCCTACTACACCATTTTTACACCATTTCGACATTGAGGTGCATGGATTTGCATGGTGTTTCATGTGATGCAAACCATCGAAAAATCTGTCTCTATGGGGATTTATGGCTCTCCATAGCATTACAGAAACTTATGAAATAGGGGTATCGGCTCTCGATACCAAGTTTCATATCTTTCTGCTCTCCTTACGTGTTGTGTCAGTCTGCGTTGGCGGCGGTCATGACCATGCCGCGGGCAAGCTCGTCTGCGCTGACACCGCGCAGGAACACGCCCACGTCGTCCCCGGCCTCCACATAGCTGACCGTTCTGCGGAACATTTCCAGCGCGGCCACTTCGGCCTCCAGCCGCTTGCCGTCGCCCAGGATCTCCACCCGGTCGCCGGGCTGCAGGCTGCCCTTTTCCACCACGCCGACAGCCACCACGCCCAGTTCCTTCACAGAAAAGACCTGCTGGATGGGCATACGGAACGCCGCGTCCTTGATGGCGGGGGCGAGGATGACGCGGTTGATGGCTTCCACCGCGCGTTTCATGCCGGGCAGGTGTTTGTCGCCCTGCTGGTAAAAATCGCTGACGGGACAGGCTTCGAGAGCGAACTGTTCCATGGGGAAACCGTGCAGGGCCAGATAGTCCTCCGTTTCGGTGCCGGAACTGCAGATGTTTTCGTCCCAGGACTCCCCATCGCAGACGATGACGAGCCGGTGCAGGCCCAGGGCGATGATCTGGTCCAAAAAGTCCACGAAGATGACCTCGGCATCAACGTTCGAGTAGAAAAAATCGCCGTCGGCAAACAGAACTGCGCCGTCGATAGGCGTGTCGCCGGACTCCAGAGCCGCGACCAGCGACTGCAGACTGTACGCGCCGGCGCGGAAGGGGGCGGTGCTGACCCCGCTGCGGACGGTGCGGATCAAGGCCTCTTTCCCGTCGACATTGCCGGAAAGCATATCCACCAAGGCCACAAAGGGGCGGTAGGGTTCGCTCATAATTCAAAACTCCTTTTACTGCTTGACCGGATGGGTGAAGCAGGTGAATGCACTCTTATAAGTTTATCACATTCGCAGCCATTTCACAATAGGGAAAAACCCGTCCGGGACAGGAGTTTTGAGCGAAAAAATTTTTTATTGCTCCAAAATGACAGTTGAAAATGAAAGGATAAAGGGCTATACTTATCTTGGAATGATGCGTACAGGGTGTGAGACTCCGCGTTTCGGTGGACACACAAAAGGGGAGGTGCGGTATGGGCGACGTATATAGAAGTCAAATCGCATCTTTGACGTTGTCCCTGTCCGGCGAGAGCTTCACCTTTATCCGCTACACGCCCCGCGGGTTTTGCTGCCGTGGCTGGGACTCCCGTCGGCACAGCAACATCCGGGACGAGGTGCACATTATTTTGTCCGGCAGCTGTGGACTGGACGTGGAAGGCGACCGGTATGATTTGTCGCCCGGTGATGCTTTCGTGGTGCGCAAGGGGCAGTACCATGCGCCCTGCAACGCCACGGAGGACGTGGAGCGATGCTCATTCATGCTGGATGTCGTGCCCGGCGGTTTTTTGGATCGGCAGCTGCAGCGGCTCAGCGGCAGAAGCTTTCATCTTTCCGGGGAATCGGTCGATCTGTGCCGCAGCCTGAATGGGGAATTAGACGACAGAGTCCCTTATTACGCCGACATGGTACGGGCGAAACTGACCCAGCTGATGGTGGACATCCTGCGTCAGGCGGAGCCGGAAGAGGTGCCCGATGTTGATACGTCCCGCACGCCCAAGCAGGCGCTGCTTATTGGGATCGACCAGTTTTTCTCGCCGTGGCCCAACGCCCTGGGGACGGAAGCGGACCTGGCCCGTCAGCTGAATATCTCCCGCCACAAGCTCAACCGCATCATTTGGCAGTACTACGGTATGAGCTTCCGGGAAAAGCTGCACCTGGCCAAGATGGACTACGCCGCTTGGATCCTGCGCGTTACCGATTTTCCCTGCCACAAGGTGGCCACCCTGTGCGGCTATTCGGCGGATACTTCGTTTTACCGGGCCTTTGCCGCCCATTTCGGTATCCCGCCCCAGGCCTACCGCAAGGAGCAGAAGAAAAAAGGGATCGACCGACTTGATCTGTCGGATGGCGGGTAACTGACTTCTTCAAAGGAGGAGTTCCTATGAACGCGATTATCAATGCAAAAGCGGTTCTGCCCGGCGGCGTGCTGGACAATGCCGCCATTCTGCACGAGAATGGCCGGATCGTTGCCGTGGGCAAGGATCTGGAGATTCCCGCCGGTACCGAGGTTCTGGATGCCAAGGGTATGTGGGTCGGCCCCGGCTTTGTGGACATCCACGTTCACGGTGACGGTGGCGATTGGTGCTGGGAGGAAAAGCCTGAAATGGTCGCCCCCCACCATCTGCGTCACGGCACCACCACCATGGTGGCCACCATTGCTTATTGGTGGACTCCGGAAGAGCTGCTGGCCCGGACCAAGAATATACAGGAAAAAATTGACAAAGGCCTGCTGCCCAACGTGTACGCCGTGGCCTTTGAGGGGCCCTTCATCAACCCCAAACGCGGCGCCAACAGTGACGCGGCGCCCCGCTCCGGCCCCGAGGCTGACGAGTACCTTGCTCTGTATGAGGCGACCCACGGCAAGATCGGCCAGTGGATGTATGCTCCCGAGATGGACGTGGACGGCAGCTTCGGTGACTTTCTGCGGGAAAAGAATATCCCCGCCGCCATCGGTCACACCAATGCCTCTCCTGCCCAGGTGCGCGGTGCCGTGGACCGGGGTGCCGCCATTACCACCCATCTGTTTGACGCCATGGGCTGCTGCCACGGCAATGACTCCTGGAAATACACCGGCACCATTCAGGAGAGCGTGGCCGCCTCCTGTCTGGTCTGCCCGGAACTGACCTATGAGATCATTCCCGACAGCCGCGGCGTTCACGTCAAGCCAACGGATATGCGCCTGGCCTACATCGTGGGCGGTCCCGACCGCATTGCCATCATTACCGACAGCACCACCTGTAACTATGACCCCGCCGACTATCCGGCCGACGACCTTCGCAGCACGGTGGATTTGAACTATAACGAGCGCGGGCAGCTGTGCGGCTCCCGCCTGACCATGGATCTGGCCTTTGTGAACTTTATGAAGCACACCGGGGCCTCCGTGTCCGACACCTTCCGCATGGCGGCCACCACCCCCGCCCGGGCCATCGGCGCGGATAAGGAGGTTGGCTCCATCGTCCCCGGCAAGTGGGCCAACTTCGTCCTGCTGGACGAAGACTTCAAATTGCAGCAGGTCATCTTCCGGGGTGACCTTGTTGCCCGGTGATCAAACAGACTTCTTTGAAGGAGGAGTTACATATGAACGCAATTATCAATGCAAAAGCGGTTCTGCCCGGCGGCGTGGTGGATAACGCCACCATCCTGTACGAACATGGCCGAATCCTTGCCGCGGGCAAGAATGTGGAGGTTCCTGCCGGCGCTCAGGTGCTGGACGCCAAGGGTATGTGGGTCGGTCCCGGCTTCGTGGACATCCACATCCACGGCGACGGCGGCAAGTGGCGCTGGGAGACCGGCCCCGAGCAGACCGCCCGCCACCACCTGCGCCACGGCACCACCACCATGGTGGCCACCATGAGCTACGGACAGACCCCCGACTCCCTGCTGGAAAAGACCAAAAACGTGCAGGAGAAGATCGACGCCGGCCTGCTGCCCAACGTGTACGCCGTGGCCTTTGAGGGCCCCTTCATCAACCCCCAGCGCGGTGCCAACAGCAAGGCCTTTGCCCGGCCCGGCCCCAACCCCGCCGAGTATCTGCCCCTGTATGAGGCTACCCGGGGCAAGATCGGCCAGTGGATGTACGCTCCCGAGATGGACGTGGACGGCTCCTTCGGTGACTTCCTGCGTGAAAAGGGTATCACCACCGCCATCGGCCACTCCAACGCCTCCCCGGCTCAGGTGCGCACCGCAGTGGACAAGGGTGCCACCATCACCACCCACCTATACGACGCTATGGGCTGTTGCCACGGCAATGATTCCTGGAAGCACACCGGAACCATTCAGGAGAGCATGGCCGCCTCCTGCCTGGTTTGTTCCGAGCTGACCTATGAGATCATCCCGGACAGCCGCGGCGTTCACGTCAAGCCTACGGATATGCTGCTGGCGTTCAAGATTGCCGGTCCCGACCGCATCGCCATCATCACCGACAGCACCATCTGCAATTACGACCCCGCCGACTACCCCGCGGACCACTTCCGCAGCACCATCGACCTGAACTACAACGAGATGGAGGAGCTGTCCGGCTCCCGCCTGACCATGGACCTGGCCTTCGTGAACTTTATGAAGCACACCGGCGCCTCTGTGTCCGACCTGTTCCGCATGACTTCCACCACCCCCGCCCGCGCCATCGGCGTGGACAAGGAGGTTGGCTCCATCGTTCCCGGAAAGCAGGCCAACTTCGTTCTGCTGGATGCCGACTTCAAGCTGCAGCAGGTCATCTTCCGCGGCGAAGTCGTGGCCGATTGATTTGTAAGATATAGACCTTAAGATAAAAATTGGAGGTACTTATTATGAAGCTCAAACCCGGATTTGTTCCCGCCCTGCTGACTCCCATCGATGCCAACGGCAATCTGGACGAGGCCAGCTACCGCAAGCAGATCGAAGGCATGATCCAAGCCGGCGCCGTAGGTCTGCTGAGCCTTGGCTCCATGGGTCAGCAGGCGTTCCTGCGCCCCGAAACCTGCGCCCAGGCCGCCCGTGTGGCCGTGGATGCCGCCGCCGGCCGCGTGCCCGTGTTCGTGGGCGCTATGGACGTGTCCATCTGCCGCGCCAAGGCCCGCATCGCCGCCATGGAGGATATCGACGTGGCCGCCTTCGTGTTCACCGCCCCTTACTACGAGGCTCTGTCTTTCGACGAGATGAGCAACTACATCAAGGCGGTGGCATCTTCCACCAAGCACAACGTCATGGTCTACGACCTGCCCGGCGTGACCCGCTTCAAGTTCAACTACAACTTCGTGCTGCGCCTGTGCAAGGAAGTGCCCAACCTGATCGGCATCAAGTCCGCCGACACCCAGATGTTCCGCAAGCTGATCCTGGATCCCGAGGTGCCCGAGGACTTCATCATGGTCTACTCCGGTCTGGATACCTTCGACGTGGCCTACAAGTGGGGCATCAAGAACTGTCTGGACGGCATGCTGCCCCTGGCCCCCAAGAACACCGAGAAGATGTTCAAGGCTATGGCCGCCGACGATTACGACACCGCCGCCACCTGCCTGAACAACATCGTGTACCTACGCGACGTTATGGCCGGTCACGATCTGTGGCCCTGCGCCAGCGAGGCCATGAACCTGATGGGCTGCACCGGCAACCACGCCCCCGACTGGTGCAACGCCATCAAGCCCGAGAACGTGGCTGTGATCCGCACCGCCATGGAGAAGATCGGCGAGCTGTAAGCCGCCCCAACGTTTGTAAGCAATATAATTTTCACACATAAAATAATTTTTGGAGGTACTTATTATGAAACTCAAACCCGGATTTGTTCCCGCTCTGCTGACTCCCATCGATGCCAACGGCAACCTGGACGAGGCCAGCTACCGCAAGCAGATCGAAGACATGATTCAGGCCGGCGCCGTGGGCCTGTTGAGCATGGGTTCCATGGGCCAGCAGGCCTTCATCCGTCCCAGCACCTGCGTTGAGGTTGCCCGTGTGGCCATCGACGCCGCTGCCGGCCGCGTGCCCGTGTTCGTGGGCGCCATGGACGTGTCCATCTGCCGCGCCAAGGAGCGCGTTGCCGCCATGGAGGATCTGGACGTGGCCGCTTTCGTGTTCACCGCTCCCTATTACAGCGCCTGCAAGCCCCATCAGGTGAAGAACTACCTGAAGGGCATTGCCGCGGCTACCAAGCACAACATCATGGTCTATGACCTGCCCGGCGTGACTCAGTTCAAGTTCACCTACGACTTCGTGCTGAACCTGCGCAAGGAGATCCCCAGCCTGATCGGCATCAAGTCCGCCGACACCCAGATGTTCCGCAAGCTGACCCTGAACCCCGAGGTGCCCGAGGACTTCATCATGGTCTACTCCGGTCTGGATACTTTCGACGTGGCCTACAAGTGGGGCATCACCAACTGCCTGGACGGCATGCTGCCCCTGACCCCCAAGAACACCGAGAAGATGTTCAAGGCTATGGAGGCCAACGATTACGATACCGCTGCTACCTGCCTGAACAACATTCTGTACCTGCGCGACACCATGGCTGCCCACGATCTGTGGCCCTGCGCCAGCGAGGCGATGAACATGATGGGCTACACCGGCGACCACGCTCCCGACCTCAATGACCCCATCAAGCCCGAGAATGTGGCCGTGATTCGCGCCGCCATGGAGAAGGTCGGCGAGCTGTAAGCTGCCCCTGACCACCCCATAAGGAGGTATATGCTATGAATACTCTGAAAGTCGGCTATGCCGGCGTAAACATCAATCCCCCTCTGGGCATCGGCATTTACGGCTACTTTGTGCCCCGCTTTGCCAAGGGCTTTGTGGACGATTTGGAAGTCCATGCCATGGCCCTGAGCTGCGGTGAGGACCCCTGCCTGCTGGTGGGCGTGGACAACGGCGGCATCAACGCCGATATGGGCGCCCGCTTCCGTGCCGCTATGGCCAAGGCTGCCGGCATCTCCGCCGACAATATCTTCCTGCACACCACCCACACCCACACCGGCCCCATGCTGGTGGAAGAGGTGGAGATGTTCACTCCCACTGCGGAGCAGATGGCGCAGGTCAACCGCTACGTGGACTTTTTGGAGGAGCGTCTGTGCGATGTGGCTGTGATGGCCGTTGCCGACATGAAGCCCGCCCGCATGGGCTTTGCCGTGGGTCATGCTCCCGACCGCATTGCCTACATCCGCCGCTATAAGATGAAGGACGGCAGCACCATGACCTGCCCTCCCATCAACGACCCCAACATCGACCACCCCATCGGCGAGCTGGACCAGCGGGTCAACGTGCTGCGCTTCGACCGGGAGGGCGGCGAGAGCATCGTGGTGCTGAACTACGGTCTGCACGCCGACTGCGTCAACGGCGAGCTGATCTGCGCCGACTGGCCCCACTGGGTGCGCAAGACCATCGCCGACACTCTGGACGGCACCAAGGTGCTGTGCATCGTGGGCGCCCAGGGCGACGTGGGCAGCACCCATGTCTACCCCGACGGCGGCGATATGAACGACACCGAGATCAGCTTTGACAACGAGATGAAGAGCCCCGGCATGGCCCGTTTCATCGGCCGCGCTCTGGCCGGCACCATCCTGCAGCTGTTTGACAAGGTGGAGTACATCGACGTGGACACGGTGTCCATACTGCACCGCATCGTGGAGGTCAAGGCCAACAACCCCAAACCCGAGGAGCTGCCCCTGGCCCACAAGTACAAGGAGCTGCACGATGCCGGTCGTGACGACCTGATCCCCTACGAGGCTATGGAACTGACCACCGTGGTGGCCGAGGCCGGCCGTATGTGCCGTCTGGAGAACGGCCCCGAGACCTTTAAGCTGGACGTGACCGGTCTGCGCATCGGCGAGGTTGCCTTCGTGGGCATCCCCGGCGAGCCTTTCACCGGCATCGGCGTGGGCATCAAGAACAACGAGGGCTGGCGCCTGATCATGCCCGCCTGCCTGACCAACGGCAACGAGGGTTACTTCCCCATGAAGGACGCCTTTGACGAGGGCGGCTACGAGGCCCGCTCCTCCAACTTTGTTGCCGGCGTGGCCGAGGATCTCATCGCCGGCGGCAGCCAGCTGCTGGCCGAGATGCGCAAGTAAGCAAAACGCAATGGGCGGCATCTGCCGGGCAGGTGCCGCCCCCTTTGGAATGAGGAGAATTTCGTATGAACACATTGAAAGCCGGATATGCCCGCGTGGATATTACCCCGCCCCTTGGCATCGCCGTGCGTGGCTATTACATTGCCCGCTACGCCAAGGGCATCCTGGACCCTCTGGAGGCCAGCGCCCTGGCCCTGAGCTGTGGCGAGGCTCCCGCGCTGCTGGTCAGCACGGATCTGTGCGGTATCGAGGCGGAACTGTGTGACCGTTTCCGCGCCGCTATGTCCGAGGCGGCCGGTATTCCTGCGGAAAACATCTACCTGACCGCCACTCACACCCACACCGGGCCCATGCTGCTGTACTCCGACCGCTTCCCCATGGATGCGGAGCAGCTGCGCAGATATGTGGACTTTCTGGAAGCGCGCCTGTGCGATCTGGCGGTGCTGGCCGTTGCCGACATGAAGCCCGCCCGCATGGGCTTTGCCGTGGGTCACGCCCCCGACCGTGTGGCCTACATCCGCCGCTATAAGATGAAGGACGGCAGCACCATGACCTGCCCCCCCATCAACGACCCCAACATCGACCATCCCATCGGTGAGCTGGACCAGCGTGTCAACGTGCTGCGCTTTGACCGTGAGGGCGGCGAGAGCGTGGTCATCCTGAACTACGGCGTCCACGCCGACACCGTTAATGGCGAGCTGCTCAGCGCCGACTGGCCCCACTGGACCCGCAAGACCATTGAGCAGACACTGGACGGCACCAAGGTCATGTGCCTGGTGGGTGCCCAGGGTGACGTGGGCAGTACCAACGTGCACCCCTCCGGCGGCGATATGAATGACACCGAAATCAGCTTTGACGACGAGATGAAGAGCCCCGGCATGGCCCGCTTTGTGGGACGCGCCCTGGCCGGTACCATCCTGCAGGTCTATGACAAGGTGGAGTACGTGGATGTGGACACGGTGGCTGTTGCCCATCAATTCGTTGATGTGCAGGCCAACAGGCCCAAGCCGGAGGAGATGCCCCTGGCCCGGGAGTACAAGCGACTGCACGATGAGGGTCGCGACGACCTGATTCCCTATGAGGCTATGGAGCTGACCACTGTGGTGGCCGAGGCCACCCGCATGTGCATGCTGGAGAACGGTCCGGACAAGTTCACCCTGGAGCTGACCGGCGTGCGCATTGGCAGCGTGGCCTTCGTCGGTGTCCCCGGTGAACCCTTTACCGGTATCGGCGTGGGTATCAAGGACAACGAGGGTTGGGATTTGATTCTGCCCACCTGCATTACCAATGGATTTGAGGGTTACTTCCCCATGAGGGATGCCTTTGAGGAGGGCGGTTACGAGGCCCGCAGCTCCCGATACGTGTCCACTGTGGCGCAGGACATTATCGACGGCGCCGACAAGTTGCTGGCCGAGATGCGCAAGTAACAAAGACAATAAAAAACAACCGACTGCAACGCAGTCGGTTGTTTTTTTGTTTGTCGGTTAGGGCTTCTCGGGCAGCTGCCAGTGGCAGCCCAGCAGGGAGTTGAACTCGTCGGTGTCGTAGGCGCGCTGATAGTACAGGGTGTACAGGCTGCCGTCGGACAGCTCCACGGTGGAGGGGTAGCCGTGGTCCCAGGTGGGAGAAGGCTTGCCGACCATGAACTCCTCGCCCCAGGTGTGGCCGTTGTCATAGCTGACGCGGGCGTAGGAGCCGATGGGCTTCTCGTCGCTGAAGCGCACGCCGTAGGTGAGGATGACAGCACCGGAGGAGTGCAGCAGCAGGTGGCCGGGGGCGCCGTACAGACCCTCGATGGGCTGGGGGACCTCAAAGGTCTTGCCGCCGTCCACGGAGCGGGTCAGGTACAGATTCAGCTTCTTGGACTCGGTGCGCCAGGAGCGGATGACGATAAGGATCTCGCCGTTGGGCAGCTCCACGCAGTGGGGCTCACAGGGGTCGGAGGCATCGGCATCGGGCAGCTCGGGCACCAGGCACAGGCGCTCCCAAGTCTTACCGTCGTCAAAGCTCTCCATCAGAGCGATGCGGCGCTTGGGCTCTGCATCGGTGACCAGACGGTGAGAGGTCAAGCCAGCGTACAGCATGCGGCCGCTGACAGTGCGGACGGGGCCGTGGGGAGCGGAGAAGAGGACGGGGGTAGGCTCGTCCCAGGTCATGCCGCCGTCGTGAGAGCGGCGGGTGAAGGCATAGTTCTCCTGCATACGCTCGAGAGGCAGCTGATCCCACATATCGTAGGCGGCGTAGGAGATGGGCATGGCGGCGGCGCCGTTGTTGACGGGCTGATCCTCGGCCAGCAGGGCGCGGCTGCGGTAGAGTTCCTTGGAGTTGTGGAACCAGGTGATGAGCAGGTTGCCGTCGCCCCAGGCGCACAGACCGCCGTCGCGGTCGTCGTGGGCGGTGTCGTTGACCACCAGGGGCACGGACCAGGTCTTACCCTCGTCACGGCTGATGTACAGGTAGTTCTTGCCGAAGGGGCACACGTGGCCCAAACGGTGGCCGGACACGGCGGCGTACAGCACGCCGTTGCCGTCCCGGGCGATGGTGGGCCAGCCCTGATAGGGGAACAGGCTGTCGGCGTTGCGAGCTACGATGTAATGTTCCATAAGTAAGCCTCATTTCGTTTTGTTTTTTAATTTAAAACGGTTTTAGGTCGGTTGATTTGACCGACCTACCCGTAACGGGTCGGATTTAGGCAGCCTGCTTATCCAGTCTGCGGTTGCGGAAATAGATGGCCACGTCCACACCCACCATGAGGAAGTTCAGCACGTAGAAAAACAGCACGTACCACTTGCCGGCGAAGTCAAAGGCGGGGTTCAGCAGCTTGGCACTGATACCGGCGATGTAGCCCAGCTCGATGAGCAGCAGGAAGAAAATGCTCTTGCCCTTGGCGGTGCGGGCCTTGTAGGACTTCACCGCGTTGATGGGCCAGGAGGCGCCGAAGCACAGCAGCATCACGATTTCTAGCAATTCGGGCATAAAAAATGCTCCTTTCTGCGTGTTGTCGCGGCCATTGTAACATACATTTGCCACCCTTTCAATATAAAAAAGCCACAACGGACGGGAAAAATTGGGTGGGAAAACAGGGATATCTCCGAAAATGAAAAAAAGGCTGGACAAACCCGGCGGGCGTGCTATAATCTACTGCGTATTTTGTTGGAAGAAGATGATAGGAATGTCCCAAATCAAACGCTATCTGCACGTGGGCATGCGCAACGTGAAGACCGCCCTGGCGGCCGCCCTGTGCGCCCTGCTGTACCTGCCCTTTCACCGCAGCCCCGCCTTTGCCTGTATCGGCGCCATTTTCGGTCTGGGTACGGACATGGGCAACTCCTGGCTCAGCGGAGGCAACCGCTTTTTCGGTACCATCATCGGCGGCCTGATCGGCATGGCCATGTTCCGCATCCACATCTGCTTTTACCCCGACGGACAGACCAACCTGCTGCTGGCCCCCCTGCTGTTTCTGGGCGTGGTTTTGCTCATTATAGCCTGTCGTGTGTTCAAGTGGCCCGGCGGGATCCAGCCCGGTGGCGTGGTGCTGTGCATCATCCTGTTCAACACCCCGGTGGAAACCTACATTTCCTACTCCCTGAACCGTATGTTTGACACCGGCGTGGGCTTTGCCGTGGCGCTGGTGATCAATCTGCTGCTGCCCCGGGAGCGGGTGGAGCGCTGGATGCAGAAGCTGCATTTGAAAGTGGTCCCTGTGGAATAAAAGAAAAGCCGTGAGCGTCGCTCACGGCTTTTTTGCGCTTATTTCAGCAAAATCAGTTTGGGTTTGTCGATGTAGTTCAAGTGGAATTTCTGCACCAGCTCCTTCGCCACGGCCATGGAGTCCTCGTCATAGGCGGCTTGATGGGGGGTGTGGGCATCGAGACCGAAGGTGACGGGGCAGCCCACCTGGCCGGCCACGGCCCAAAAGTCGGCTCTGGGATAGGTGCGCTGATTTCGAATGCCCAGCACATTGATTTCCAGAGGAACGTCGTGCACAAGGGAAGCTTCGCAGATGCGAAGCGCCTGCTGTCGGTAGAGGTCCAGGTCGTCGCCGGTGTAGTTGAACAGGTCAGGGTGGGCCACGTAGGTGAACAGGCCGCTTTCGATGCCGGTCACCACGCAGTCGGTGTATTCCGCCAGTTGAGCCGGGTCGTCGCTGGGCATCAAGGGGTAAAAGCCGTCGGGCCACTCCTCTCCGATGTAATGCTGACCCAGCAGCAGATACTCCGCGCCATAGCCTTTTGCCAGCGTGACCATCTCGTCAAAGCGGCTGGGGTAGACCTCCATTTCAAAACCGATGTGCAGGTTGATTTGCCCCCTGTACTTCTCGCGCAGCGCAGACAGGGAGGCCATATAATCGCCTACCTGAGCGATGGGGACGCGGTAGCCGGACTCATGCCCATCGGCAAAGGAGAGAGGCATATGGTCGGAAAAGCCCATATCCTTGATGCCGCAGGAGATGGCCCGCAGGACGTACTCCTCGTCGGTGCCGGTGGCGTGGTTGCACCGGGCGGTGTGGGTGTGGAAATTATAGTCCATAGAGAAGCCCTCGTGAGTTTATTTGATTCGGGTCAGGCGGCGCAGCAGGGGGTAGATGGCCGCGGCGGCCACCAGACCGAAGGCGGCCTGAATGGCGTTGCCGGGGATGCCGGCAGCGGCACCCGGACCGACGCCGAGAATTGCCGCTTCGTAGGCGAAGTAGCCCAGCACCATCACCGCCTCGGCCACCGCGCCGCCCAAAAGGCGCAGGGACAGGCGGGCGGTGCGTCTGCACAGGAAGATACCGGCGCACAGGCCCATCAGCGCCTTGACGATCAGGGTGCCGGGGGCGTAGAGGGCGTAGCCGGACAGCAGGTCGGCCAAAGCGGCGCCCAGTCCGCCCGCGGCCGCGCCGGCGGCGGGACCGAGGACCCAGGCACACAGCAGAATGATGCAGTCGCCGGGGTTGACGTAGCCGCCCCCGGGGATGGGAATTTGAAGAATGAGGGTAGCGACGGTGGTCATGGCGGCAAACAGCGCGGTCAGAACCAGCTTGTGAAGCCTTTTGTTTTTCATGGGAAACCCCTCCTTGTGCGTTGGGATACGACAACATAATATAACACAGGCAAGGTGTTTTGTCGAGTTGAAAATGAGGGAAAAAGCTTGTTTTTACAGTAGCACTGTGGTATAACAAAAAACAAGGAAGTGATCAGATGAACGATAACACCTTTGAGCTTTGGACCAATGTGCCCGGAATGTGTGAGGAGACCCCCACCATCACGGCCTACGTTCCGAAAAATAAGACCCGGGACTGCGCGGTGCTGTGCTTTGCCGGCGGCGCCTACAACGGCCGGGCCGCCCATGAGGACGAGGAGTATGCCCGCTTTTTCAATGACCATGGCATCACCGCCTTTACGGTGGTGTATCGGGTGAACCCCCATCGGTTCCCCGCCCCGCTGCAGGATGCCCGCCGGGCGGTGCAGTGGGTGCGCCACCACGCCGCCCAGTACGGCATTGACAAGGATAAAATCGCCGTCATCGGTTCCTCCGCCGGCGGCCACCTGACCGCCCTGCTGTCCACCTATTTTGGGGACATTGACTGCGGCGAGCCGGACGAGATCGGGAAAGAGGACTTTATCCCCAACGCCCAGATTTTGTGCTACCCCGTCATCCGTCTGCTGGGTCGCATGGCCCACGTCGGCTCCGGCGAAATGCTGCTGGGGGACAAGGTTGCCCGTATGGCCGAGGACGTGGAGCCGGACCGCATCGTGTCCGACCGTACGCCCCCCGCATTCATCTGGCACACCATGACGGACGAGGCGGTGCCTGTGGCGGGAAGTGTGCAGTACGCAGGGAGCCTGCACGCCCACGGTGTTTCCGTGGAGCTGCACGTGTTCCCCGACGGACCCCACGGCATGGGCCTGTGCGTGGACGGCCGCGGCACAGAGAAGGAGCGTGCCCACAACCACCAGTGGACCGAACAGGTATTGAACTGGTTGGAGTATATCGGATTTTAAGCGTAAAAACGCACCGCCTGTTGTACAGGCGGTGCGTTTTCGTATGCGTTATTTCTCCGCCCGGGTATTTTCCTGTCCTCGGTAGACCACCAGCTTGCAGAACAAAAATTCCAGCACCAGATTGCAAATCATGGTGACGAACAGGATGATGTACTCGTTCACCCCGGCATTCTCCGCCAGCTGACCCAGCCAGGTGGACAAGGGCGTGAACACCACGTAGAACCCGGCCACCTTGGCCATGGCCACGGGAACGTTGGCGGCGGACTTGAACGTGTAGCGGCGGTTGAAGGTGAAGTTCCACACCACCGACGCCGTCAGGGCGATGAGGTAGGACGGCCAGTAGGGCCAGTCCAGCAATTCGTTCAGCAGAGCGAAGCTGACGGTCTGAATGATGCCGGCGGAAATGGAAAACAGGGTGAATTTCAGCATTTGGGCAAATGAGGTTTTTTCCACGTTTAACGGACCTCCAAACATTATTTATCCATTTTTCCCGGGGAAGTGCCAAACTCCTTCAAATAGGCCCGGTAGAAGGACGTGTAGTTGCCGAAGCCGGACAAGTAGGCAGCCTCGCTGATGGATTTGCCCTGCTTTCGCAGTTCACGCACCCGGGTGATGCGCTTGCGGGTGACGTAGGAATGGACCGTGTGACCCGTGCCGTTTTTGAAAATTTTGCAGATGTGGTATTTGGATACGAAAAAACGCTCGGCCAAACGGTCCAGATTAATGTTTTCCGCAAAGTTGTTGTTGATATACAGCAGGATCTGCTTGACCAAATCGTCGTGGGTGTCATCACCCATGAAGGCGCTGACCTTGCTGATGAGGTACAGGATCTCCACCACGGTACTGCGGCACACGGGCGTATCATCCTCCCCGGCATCCTGCGCGTAGCGTTTCAAACGGCTGAAGGCATCGGACAGTCCCATTTTGCGGGCTAGATCCGCGCTGATCTTATTCCCCTCTTTCTCCGTGTTGGAAAAGGGACGTTCATATTCCGGACAGTTGTTTTCCAAAAAAAATTCGGGATATACATAGATGATCGTGCGGGCATAGCTGCACGGACTTTTGTGGAAGATGCGGTGCATCTCGTTGCGGCGGATCACGATGATGTCCCCGGGCTCCAACGTGTAGGTGTTGCCCTCCACGATGTACTCCGAATTTCCTTCGGAGAACATGAGAATTTCGTAGAAATCGTGATTGTGCAGAAAGAAATTGTCGTTATTTGCCTGGGCGATCACGCCCGTATTGATGCTGTAAGAATGCGTTTTCATACCATCACCGCACCTAGCATAACACAAGTTGACAATAAACGCAATATAGTTGACAATAGTTATATAGATTTTTTGACCATGTTGCGATATGATTACCTTGTACCATTGTGTTGAATTTACTTCTTATTCAAAGGAGGAACTGTATATGAAAATGACTTTCCGCTGGTACGGCGAGGACGATCCCGTCACCCTGGAAAAAATCCGGCAGATCCCCGGGATGCGCGGCATCGTCACCGCCATCTACGACATCCCCGTGGGTGAGGCGTGGCCCTTGGAGCGCATCCTGAAGCTGAAAAAGACGGTGGAGGATGCGGGCATGGAGCTGTCCGTCATCGAGAGTGTCCCCGTCCACGAGGACATCAAGATGGGCTGCGGCGACCGGGACCGCTACATCGAAAACTACTGCACCACCCTGCGCAATCTGGCCGCGGCCGGCGTGGACTGCGTGTGCTACAACTTCATGCCCGTGTTCGACTGGACCCGGTCCGACCTGGCCTTCAACCTGCCCGACGGCTCCAACGCCCTGATGTATGACGAGGCCACCGTGCTGAAGATGGACCCCGTGGCCGGTGAGCTGAGCCTGCCCGGCTGGGACGCCAGCTACACCAAGGACGGCATGAAGGCTCTGCTGGATGCCTACAAGAGCGTGTCCGAAGAGGACCTGTGGAACAACCTGAAGTACTTCCTGGACCGGGTCATCAAGGTGGCTGAGGAGGTCAAGGTCAAAATGGCCATTCACCCCGACGATCCCCCGTGGAGCATCTTCGGCCTGCCCCGTATCATCACCAACAAGGCCAACATTGAGCGGTTCCTGAAGCTGTACGACAGCCCCTACAACGGCCTGACCCTGTGCTCCGGCTCGCTGGGTGTGGCCCCCAACAACGACGTGGCCGATCTGGTGCGCACCTTTGCCGACCGCATCCACTTCGCCCACATCCGCAACATCAAGATCACCGGCGACAAGTGCTTTGAGGAGGCGGCCCACCTGTCCTCCGCCGGGTCTCTGGACATCTACGATATCGTCAAGGCTTACTGCGAAAAAGGCTTTGACGGCTACGTCCGTCCCGACCACGGCCGCATGATCTGGGGCGAGAGCGGCAAGCCCGGCTACGGCCTGTTTGACCGCGCCCTGGGCGCCGCCTATCTCAACGGCCTGTTCGAGGCCGCGGAAAAGGAGCTGAAGAAATGAAACTGCCCTTTCAAATCGACCTGAGCAATAAGGTCTGCGTGGTCACCGGCGGCGGTGGCGTGCTGTGCTCCATGTTCGCCAAGGCCATTGCCCTGACCGGCGCCAAGGTTGCCGTGCTGGACCTGAACGAGGCCGCCGCCCAAAAGGTGGCCGACGAGATCAACGCCGAGGGCGGCACCGCTATGGGCGTGTCCGCCAACGTGCTGGAGACCGAGAGCCTGGAGCAGGCCAAGGCCGTGGTCAATAAGACCTTCGGCTCCGTGGACATCCTCATCAACGGCGCCGGCGGCAACAACCCCAAGGCTACCACCGACGATGAGTTCTTCGCCCCCGAGAATCTGGGCAAAATGAAGACCTTCTTCGATCTGGACAAGGCGGGCGTGGAGTTCGTGTTCAACCTGAACTTCCTGGGCACCCTGCTGCCCACTCAGGTGTTCGCCAAGGATATGCTGGACAAGGAGGATGCCAGCATCATCAACATCTCCAGCATGAACGCCTTTACCCCTCTGACCAAGATCCCCGCCTATTCCGGCGCCAAGGCCGCCATCTCCAACTTTACCCAGTGGCTGGCGGTGCACTTCGCTCACACCGGCATCCGGGTCAACGCCATCGCTCCCGGCTTCTTCCTGACCAATCAGAACCGCTCCCTGCTGATGAAGGAGGACGGTACCTACACCGCCCGGTCCGAGAAGATCCTGTCCCAGACCCCCATGGGCCGCTTCGGTGAGGCGGAGGAGCTGGTGGGCACCCTGCTGTGGCTGCTGTGCCGCCCCGCTTCCGGCTTTGTCAACGGTATCGTCGTCCCCGTGGACGGCGGATTCTCCGCGTACAGCGGCGTGTAAGGAGGAACCAACCATGATTCAGTTTAAGAAAGAGTGTCTGGACGTCAAGATCATGCCCACCCGGGCCGAGATGGGCGCCGTGGCCGCCGCCGACGTGGTGGCCTGCATCAAGAAGCTGCTGGCCGAGAAGGACGAGATCAACATCATCTTCGCCGCCGCCCCCTCCCAGAACGAGGTGCTGGCCGGGCTGCTGACCGCTGATGTGGATTGGTCCCGGGTCAATGCTTTCCACATGGACGAGTACATCGGCCTGCCTGCCGGCGCGCCCCAGTGTTTCAGCAATTTCCTGAAGGCGGCCATTTTTGAGAAACTGCCCTTCAGGAGCGTCAACTGCATCGACGCCTCCGCCACCGATGCCGCCGCCGAGTGCAAGCGCTACGGCGACCTGCTGAACGCCAATCCCACCGACATCGTGGTCATGGGCATCGGTGAGAACGGCCACATCGCCTTCAACGACCCCCACGTGGCGGAGTTCGAGGACAAGGCCGTTATCAAGCCCGTGGGTCTGGACGACACCTGCCGTCAGCAGCAGGTCAACGACGGCTGCTTTGCCAAGTTCGCGGACGTGCCCGAGTACGCCCTGACCCTGACCATCCCCACCCTGATGCGCGCCGACTACCACTTCTGCGTGGTGCCCGCCGCCACCAAGGCCAACGCCGTTCAGCGTACCCTGTACGGCGCGGTCAGCGAAGAGTGTCCCGCCACAATCCTGCGCACCAAGGAAAACTGCATCCTGTATTGCGATGCCGACAGCGCCGCGCTGGTCAATGCGGAGGATTTCAAATGATTACCAAAATCAGTAACGGTATCGTCCTTGCCGACGGCAGGGAGCAGAAGACCAACCTGTACATCGAGGACGACAAAATTCTCGCCCTGACCGCCGATGACCTGCCCTTTGACAAGGAGATCGACGCCAAGGGTCTGTACGTGTCCCCGGGCTTTGTGGATATGCATCTGCACGGCGCGGCGGGCCACGACTTTTTGGAGGGTACGGCGGAGGCCTACAGCGCCATCTCCGCCGCTGTGGCTCAGCACGGCACCACCGCCATCGCCCCCACTTTGGCCACCAGCACGCTGGAAAGCATTTTGGTGTCCATCGAGAAGTTTGAGGAGGCGCTGGCCGCCGGGGTGTCCGGAGCCAAGCTGCTGGGCATCCATCTGGAGGGCCCCTACTTCGCCATGAGTCAGAAGGGCGCCCAGGACCCCAAGTACATCCGTGATTTCGACCCGGCGGAGTACAAGCGGATTGCCGACGCCACCCCTCATCTGCTCAGCTGGACCGCCGCCCCCGAACGCAACGGCGCCGAGGAGTTCGGCAACTTCCTGCGTGAGCGCGGCATTTTGGCCTGCATCGGCCACAGCGATGCCAACTGCAAGACCGCTCACAAGGCCTTTGAAAACGGCTTTACCCACGTGACCCACCTGTACTCCTGCACCAGCACCGTCCACCGCATCAACGCCTTCCGTCATGCCGGCATCATTGAGGAGGCGTACCTGAACGACGATATGACGGTGGAGATCATCGCCGACGGCTGCCACCTGCCCGACGACCTGCTGAAGCTGGTCTACAAGCTGAAGGGGCCGGACAAGGTGGCTCTGGTCACCGACTCCATGTGGGCCGCCGGTATGCCCGAGGGTTGCAAGCTGCCCGGCAGCGACCTCATCATCGAGGACGGCGTGGCCAAGCTGCCCGACCGCAGCGCCTTTGCTGGCAGTGTGGCCTACGGTGACCGGCTGGTTCGCAACATGGTCTATATGGCCGACGTGCCTGTGGCGCTGGCGGTGAAGATGGCCAGCGAGAACCCCGCCAAGTTCCTCCGGGTGGAGAACATCGGCAAGCTGGCCCCCGGCTACTTCGCCGACGTGACCCTGTTCGACAAGGACATCAACATCAAGATGACCATTGTGAATGGCAAGGAAGTTTATTGCGCTTAATTAAAAAAGAGCACCGAAGCAAATGCTTCGGTGCTCTTTTTTTGCTTATTACAACCCCTCGGAGCAACGATCCAAAAATTTGGTCCACTCGGTTGGGTCGAGAAATTGGTTTTCTCCGGTGGTGCGCAGGACCTCCGCCTTGCCCTCGGTGTCGTTGTTCCACACGTGGTTGCCCATGAAGAGGTCCACGTGCTCTTGGCGCAGGCGAGCCAGAGAGTTGCGATAGTCCTCCACACAGCCCTCATACTCCTGATCACCGGGGACAAGGGTGTTGTGGCCGGCGCCGCCGAAGGTGCCCACCCGGTAGGTTTTGCCGCCCTCCTCCACGTCGAAGAAGAAGGACAGGGTGCCCTTGGTGTGGCCGGGGGTTTCCATGAAGCGGATGGTGGTATTGCCAAGGGTTAGGGTGTCGCCGTCGTGTACAAGAATGTCGGGGTTGCAGTAGCGTTTGACATCCTCGGCATCGTGGTGGCCGATAAGGTTCTTGGCCCCGGTCAGGTCGGCCATGGCGCCGCTGGCCTCGGCATGGTCCCAATGCCAATGGGAGTTGATGATGTACTTGATGTCCATGGGGTCGAAGCCCAGCTTGCGGATGGACTCCAGCACCAGGTACAGGCCGGTCAAGTAGCCGGTGTCAAACAAAATCAGACCGTCCCCGGTGTCGATGAGGTGGCTGGAGGCGGCATGCATGCCCACGAAATATAGGTTGCCTGCCACCCGGAAAGGTTCAATTTTACCCTTCCAAGGCTGGGTCAATTCTACTTTTTGAATCATAGGGATGCCTCCTTCAATTTGGCCACCACCCGGTCGCCCACTTGGTCGGTGGTGGCGGTGCCGCCCAGGTCGGGGGTGAGCACCTCACCCTCGGTCAGTACCGATTCAATGCAGTCGATGAGTCGCTTACCCCACGCCTCGTGACCGAAGAAGTCCAGCATCTGGCTGGCGGCCCAGACGGTGGCGAGGGGGTTGGCCTTGCCCTGGCCGGCGATGTCGGGGGCGGAGCCGTGGATGGGTTCGAACATGGAGGGGAAATTTCGCTCCGGGTTCAGGTTGGCGCCGGCCGCAAGACCCATGCCGCCGGCGATAGCGGCACCCAAATCGGTCAAAATGTCGCCGAACAGGTTGGAGGTGACCACGATTTCGAACCGTTTGGGATCCTTAACCATAAACATGGCGGCGGCATCCACCAGCAGGGAGCGGGTCTCTACATCGGGGTACTCGGAGCCAACCTCTTTGAATATCTGATCCCAAAAGACCATGGAGTAGTTCAGGGCGTTGGCCTTGCTGATGCTGGTCAGAGACTTTTTCTGAGACCGAGCCAGTTCGTAAGCATAGCGTATGACCCGCTCGCACCCCTTGCGGGAGAACACGCCGTCCTGAATGACCACCTCGTTGGGTTGGTTGCGGAACAGCCAGCTGCCACTGCCGGCATATTCGCCCTCGGTATTTTCCCGGACGAAAGTCATGTCCATATCCTCGATGGCGACGTCCTTCAAAGGGGTGGGGGCGCCGGCGATGAGTTTGACGGGGCGCAGGTTGATGTACTGGTCGAAGGACTTGCGAATCTTCAACAGCAAATCCCACAGGGAGACGTGGTCGGGCACGCCGGGGGCGCCCACGGCACCCAGGAAGATGGCATCGAAGGCCTTCAGCTGCTCGATGCCGTCTTCGGCCATCATGCGGCCGGTTTCTTTGTAGTACTCACAACCCCAGGGGAAGTGGGTGAACTCGAACCGGAAACCACCGTCCAACCGGGCAACCTCATCCAGCACCTTGATGCCCTCAGCGATGACTTCGGGGCCGATACCATCGCCGGCGATGACGGCGATTTTGTAGGTGGTCATGGAAAACCTCCTTAGCGTACAATGTACTTTGATTATAGCGGTTAATCTGCGGCGACACAATACTGGAACGGGTCGATTTTGGGCGATTTTGTGTCCCGAAATCGGTGGGGGAAAGGAAAACAGGGAGCCAAACGGCTCCCTGTTTTGGTCAGGTTTGGGTGGCAAATTGTCTGCGCTGTAATTTGGAGATGGCAGGGAAGAAGACAATGAGGTAGGTGATGATACAGGCGACCCAACCCACGGGCCAGACCAGATACAGGAAGGAGAGGTCGGGCGGGCAGAGGGGGAAGACCCACTCGACCCAGGCAAGGCGCAGCAGACACATGAACACGAAAGTGGCCACGGTGGGGATCGTGTTCCTGCCGATGCCGCGCAGGGTGCCCACCAAGGTCTCACAGATGCCGCAGATGAAGTAGGTGCTGGACACGATGACCATTTTCTGCTGGGAGAAGCGGATGACGTCGGGGTTGCCGGACATGATGGAGGACAGCGAGCCGGAGAAGATGGCGGACAGCGCGCCGAGGCCGGCACCGAAGGCGGTGGTGATCAGCACCGCGCGCAGCAGAGCCTGTCTGACACGCTTGAAATTACCGGCGCCCACGTTTTGGGACACGTAGGGGGTGACGGCCAGCGAGGTGGCGATGGAAACCTGATACAGCAAGTTGTCGAATTGGTTGGCGATGGATACGCCGGTGGCCGCATGCTCGCCAAAGCTGTTGACGGTGGCTGTGATGACCACGTTGGCCAGAGCGTACAGCGAGTTCTGTATGCCGGCCGGGATGCCTACGCGCAACATCTCCTTCAGCTCGGTGACGTGGAAGGAGAAATGCGGAAAATACAGGTGGAACACGTCGTGCTGATGCAGTATGGTGAGGAAGCACAGAACCCCGGCGATCAGGTAGGAGAGAATGGTGGCGATGCCCACACCGGCCACTCCGATATCCAGCACCGCGGAGCAGAACAGGTTGACCAGCAGCTTGCAGATGCCGCCTAAAATCAGGAAGTACATGGGCTTTTTCGTCTCGCCCGAGGCACGCAGCAGGGCGGAACAGAAGTTGTACAGCATGATGGCCGGGCAGCCTGCAAAATAAAGGCGGAAGTAGAGGACCGCCCCGGGCAGAAGAGCCTGCGGGCAGTTGGTCCACCGCAGGAAGGTTTCCGCAAAGACAAGACCGATCACCGCCAGCACAAGGCTGCCGAACGCGGAAAAGACGAGGGCGGTCGTGGTGGCGGCGGCGGCGCGCTCCTTGCTGCCGGCCCCCAGATGCCGGGCGGTCACAACGTTTGCGCCCACGGAGATGCCCACCAGCAGGTTGATACAAAGGGCGGTCAGCATGGTGCAGGAGCCCACGGCGCCTACGGCGGAGTCGTCGGCAAAGACGCGCAGAACGGTCATATCCGCAATGCTGAACAGGGCCTGCGCCACGTTGACGATCATAATGGGGAAGGTCAGCCCCAAAAGACCCTTCGTAATGGAGCCGGACAGCATATTCACATTTTGATGTCGCATCTTCATCACCTGCAAAAAACATAGATGTAACTATGATCACATTATACTATTCTGCAAAGGATAGGGTATGTTTATTTCTATCCATACTTGCACAAAAGATGGAATTTGGGTATAATGCGGAGGGTGATGTTATGAGCGCGTCTGTTGGCATCCTGCGCGGGGAGACCCCGCCGCACAAGCATAAAAACTATGAGATTGTTGTTTGCACCAAAGGTATGGGGCAGGTTTATTTCGACGAAAACCCGGTTCCGGTTGTACCCGGAACCATTCTGGTAGTTCCACCGGGGGTGTCCCACAGCAGTAGTGGTTGCGACGATTCGTACGAACGAATTTACATCGGTGGGGTGGACCATATGTTTCACCTTTCGGATCCGGCTGTTATTTCGGAGGACAGCGGAGGAGAGGGGCTGCTGTTGGCGAATCTGATTTTTCGAAACCGATATGCCGAGGAGGAGTATATTTCCGCTTTGGTGCACGCTTTCGGCCTGTTTGTGCTGCAAAAAATAAAGATGTATGACAAGGTGTTTTTGGCGGTGCAGGCCATTGCGGAGTACATTAGCAGGGAGTTTCACAACAGCGACATGGACCTGAACGCCGTTTTGAAGCGCAGCGGCTATACCGAGGACTATATCCGTGCCAACTTCAAGCGGATCACGGGCAAGACCCCTACGGAGTTCCTGACCCAGGCTCGGATCCACCACGCCTGCTACCTGATCGGTATGTATAAAGATACGCTGCCGCTGACGGAAATTGCGGAGCGGTGCGGCTACGTGGATTATATTTATTTTTCCCGCCGCTTCCGGCAGGAAATGGGCGTGTCTCCCCGGCAGTACCGGAAGGAGAACTGAAGACAAGAACAGGACGCACCGTCGAAAGATGGTGCGTCCTGTTTGGTGACCCAGCGGGGATACCTCCGCGCCAAGAGCCGCCGCAAGCGGCGGGTGCGACAATCACGTAGGGGCGGGTCCTTGACCCGCCCGGCGTTTGATTTTAGGGAAGAGTGAATAGGGAAGAGGGAATAAGTAAAAAACGACACCTCTCTGATGAGAGGTGTCCGTTTTTTATACAATCGCAACAGCGCAGCCGCTCCGGCCGGAGGATTTGTCAAGCTAAATCAAGACTCGGCGAAGTGCGAGCCGTATGCCTCAAAAAACTCGGAGGGGCACGAAAAATCATTAGCGCAGCTTACACAAATCCTGTCGCAGACCTCTTTTAGCGTCTGCCCGTCAAAAAGCGGCGCGTCGGAAAGTTCGGCAAAGCTCGAAAACTCCCGTCTTTCCCCGCCTGCCACGGTGCATACATACAGGTCTGTGTTTGTTTGCTCATCCATCACTTTTTCAAGCCGATGGGCTTCATCTTCCCATACGGAAAACTCTATCCGCAATTCCCCGCCGAGCGCTTCGAGCGAATGAGCAAAAACCTGCGTCAACGTTTCAAAGGATACGCCGGATACCTTGACTTCCTGGGCACGCCAGCGGTCTTTGTCCTCGCGGGTGGGCAGGCGGCAAATGCCATCATACACGGCAAGTTTCCGTTCAGACTCCAATTCTTTAAGTGCTTCATCAAATCCACGGTGGATGCGGACGTTCATCACGGTGCGGATCAGCTCATCGTAACCGCAAGAAACATTCTCTGTGACGTATTGCTCGATTTTTTCCGACACCCGCCGTTTCACCGAGCGCTCTGTGCGCCCTCCCAGCCACTCGATGCCCCACAGTATGTAGCTCAAAAACATAAGGCCCACTTCGCCCCACACGATCATCAGTTTGACCGGGCGGGAAAACTCTATCTTCAATCCTACAAGCAAAACCAAAAAAGCGATCATTCCCAAAAGGGTGATGGAAAAAACGATCATCTCGATTTGATTGAGCGGATATTCTCTTGTAACGACGTCAAGAATTTTCTCCCACCACGTTTGCCCACGGATGGGGCGGTATTTCTTTTTGAAAGCGAACATTTCACGGCCCCCTCTCCGTTTTTATCATAACAGAGTTTTTCCTCCGCTGCAAGCGGCGGGTGCGACAATCACGTAGGGGCGGGTCCTTGACCCGCCCGGCGTTTGATTTTAGGGAAGAGTGAATAGGGAAGAGTGAATAAGTAAAAAACGACACTTCTCATTAGAGAAGTGTCGTTTTTTGGTGACCCAGCGGGGATACCTCCGCGCCAAGAGCCGCCGCAAGCGGCGGTTGCGCTCCGGCACGCCCGCCTGCTGGCGGGTGTCGAACCCCGGCCGGGGTAACTCACCCCACGGGGACAAAAGAAAAAACCGCCAAACGGCGGTTTCTTCTTTTGGTGACCCAGCGGGGATTCGAACCCCGGACACCCTGCTTAAAAGGCAGGTGCTCTGCCGACTGAGCTACTGGGTCATATTCAATTTTATTATGCGTGGAACAAGTCTGTGCCATTCGTGGCGGCTGACGCCGAGGTGCTCATCTCGCCGCCAAGAGCCGCCCGGTGGGCGGTTGCGGCTCGAAACGCCCGTCTGCGGACGGGTGTGCCGACTGAGCTACTGGGTCAAACATATTTTGCCGCCGAAGGCGGCTTCCCAAAACACGACCCAACGAAGTGGTCGTGTTTTGGAGAGGAGGCGCGGCGGAATGATTGAGCCTTGGCCAAAGGCCGAGGCGAAGGATATGCAGCCCGCGCCGACGAAGTGGCAGGGATGGCTGGACTCGAACCAGCGAATGCGGGAGTCAAAGTCCCGTGCCTTACCGCTTGGCTACACCCCTGTATAGAGGATTCGGGAAGCGCTCAAAAACAAAAGGGTCGGAGCCGACGCTCCGACCCTTTTGCCTTGAGATCTTAATGGGGTGGGTAATGGGGCTCGAACCCACGACACCCGGAACCACAATCCGGTGCTCTGCCAACTGAGCTATACCCACCATATAGAACTGCGGCACAAAGAATGGTGCGTTAAAAGGTGGCACGCCTGAAGGGACTCGAACCCCTGACCCACTGCTTAGAAGGCAGTTGCTCTATCCACCTGAGCTACAGGCGCATATTGGAGCGGGTGATGGGAATCGAACCCACGCGACCAGCTTGGAAGGCTGGGATTCTACCATTGAACTACACCCGCGTAGGACGCTGTTCTTGTGTCAGCCTTGAAATAATAGCATAAGCGCGGGGCTTTGTCAAGCCTGTTTTTTCGGGGGATTTGGAACTTTTTGGGGAACGAGAACCGGGATGTCCGCGGGGGACATCCCGGTGGTTTTTTACTTCAGCTCCGCATCGCAGAACGCGCAGCAGTCCACGCTGCCGTTACGCTTGACCAAAGGGGGCAGGTACCGCTCGGTCTGAGTGATGCAGCGGGGGTTCGTACAAACGGGCTTGGTGCCGATCTCCACCGCGTCCAGCACCTCCTGGCGGGGCTGGTTGGCCAAATCGGACAGCAGGGCCATGCGGGCGAACATACCGTAGCGGGCCTGCTGGAAGTAGGCGGCACGGGGATCGTCGTCCACGTCGATGGCGATCTCATCCACGCGGGGCAGGGGATGGAGGACCAGCATATCGGGCTTGGCACGCTCCAGCTTGCGGCGGGTCAGCACGTAGATGCCCTTGTTGCGCTCGTACTCTTCGGGGTCGGCAAAGCGCTCGCGCTGGATGCGGGTCATATACAGCACGTCCAGCTGGGGAATGACCGCCTCCAGTCCGGTGACCTCGGTGAACCAGATGTTATGCTCCCGCATGAAGACCCGCATATACTCGGGAATGGCCAGCTCACGGGGGGCGATGCAGAAGAACTTGACGTTCTTAAACTTCTCCATGGCCTTGATGAGGGAGTGGACGGTGCGGCCGTTTTTCAGGTCGCCGCACAGACCGATGGACAGACCGTCCACACCGCCGTGGAGCCGGGTGATGGTGGTCAGGTCAGCGGTGGTCTGGGTGGGGTGCATATGGCCGCCGTCACCGGCGTTGATGACGGGAACGTGGGAGTAGAGGGAGGCGGCTTTGGCGGAACCCTCCCACGGGGTACGCATGACCACCACGTCGCCGTAGCCGGAGACCATCTTGATGGTGTCCTTCAGCGACTCGCCCTTGGCCACGGAGGAGGAGTTGGGATCGGCAAAACCGAACACCGTGCCGCCCAGACGCATCATAGCGGTCTGGAACGAGAAGTTGGTACGGGTGGACGGCTCGTAAAACAGGTTACAGGCAACCTTGCCGTGGCACACGTCGGTAAAGGCGGACGGGTCGTCCATAATCTGGCTGGCCCGGGCGTAGAGGGCGTCCCACTCGGCGCGGGTCATATCACCAAAATCGATCAAATGCCGCATACAGTACACTCCTTCAAAGGGTTTCCAGTTATTCTACCACAACCCGACCGCTTTCGCAAGCGGCAAGGCGTAAAAACACCGCCGATTTGATCGGCGGTGTTTTTTGAATTATTCTTCGTAATCGGCGTACTCGTCGCAGCAGACGATCTCACGGGCGGCGCGAACCTTGCTGCACAGGGACCTGCCGAAACAGACCAGCTTGTCCCAATAGGCGATAACGGCACAAACGGCGGCGGCGGTGACCAGCGCGGCGGCGACTACTTTCAGCACAAAACGGGCAACTTTCATGATGGAGTCCTCCCTTGTTGATTTCCTGATACCAGTTTACACGATACGGTGGGAAAATACAATCCCTTTCACAAAAAATTAACAGATGGGTTGGAGAAAAGACTTTTTCCTTGCGGCGCAGGGGAGAATATGGTAAAATACCTTGTTATTACGATTACACTTAGGGAGTGATACCCTTGTCACAGTACGAAGCCGAAATCAAACGCCGCAGGACCTTTGCCATCATCTCTCACCCCGACGCGGGCAAGACTACCCTGACGGAAAAGTTCCTGCTCTACGGCGGAGCCATCGCTCAGGCCGGTCAGGTCAAGGGCAAGAAGAACACCCGGGCCGCCACCTCCGACTGGATGGAGATCGAGAAGCAGCGCGGCATTTCCGTTACCTCCTCGGTCATGCAGTTCCAGTACGATGGCTTCTGCATCAACATTTTGGACACCCCCGGTCACCAGGACTTCTCCGAGGACACCTATCGCACCCTCATGGCCGCCGACAGCGCGGTCATGGTCATTGACGCGGCCAAGGGCGTGGAGGCACAGACCCGCAAGCTCTTCAAGGTCTGCGCCATGCGGGATATCCCCATCTTTACCTTCGTCAACAAGATGGACCGGGAGACTCGGGACCCCTTTGAGCTGTGTGAGGAGCTGGAAAAGGAACTGGGCATCGACACCTACGCCATGAACTGGCCCATCGGCTGCGGCAAGGAGTTCAAGGGCGTGTACGACCGGCAGAACCGCAAGGTCATCCACTTTACCTCCAACACCAACGCCAAGGCGGCTACCGCCACCGAGATCGAGGTCAACGACCCCGCCCTGGCCGACCTGATCGGTGCGGCCAAGCACAGTCAGTTGGTGGACGAGATCGAGCTGCTGGACGGTGCCTCCTGCGACTTCGACATGGAGCGGGTGCGCCACGGCAAGCTGTCCCCCGTGTTCTTTGGTTCCGCTCTGACCAACTTCGGTGTGGAGCCGTTTTTGGAGGAATTTCTGCGCATGACTACCGCGCCCCTGCCCCGTCGGGCGGGCGAGCAGGTGGTGGACTGCTTTGACGAGGAGTTCTCCGCCTTCGTATTCAAGATCCAGGCCAACATGAACAAGGCCCACCGGGACCGCATCGCCTTCATGCGCGTGGTGTCCGGCCGCTTCGATGCGGAAAAAGAGGTCTATCATATGCAGGGGGGCAAAAAGCTGCGCCTGTCCCGGCCCCAGCAGCTTATGGCTGCCGAGCGCGAGATTATCGAGGAAGCCTACGCCGGCGACATCATCGGCGTGTTCGACCCGGGCATTTTCTCTATCGGTGACACCCTGTGCGCCCCCGGCAAGAAGTTCCTCTTTGACCCCATCCCCACCTTCGCACCGGAGCATTTCATGCGTATCCGCTCCATCGACACCATGAAGCGCAAGCAGTTCCTGAAAGGCGTGGAGCAGATCGCCCAGGAGGGCGCCATTCAGATCTTCAAGACCCCCTACACCGGTATGGAGGAGGTCATCGTGGGCGTGGTGGGTACCCTGCAGTTTGACGTGCTGGAGTACCGCCTGCGCAGTGAGTACAACGTGGAACTGTATAAAGAGGGGCTGCCCTACGAGTATCTGCGCTGGGTGGTCCGGGAGGACGAGGATGCCCAGCCCTTGAAGGAAGAAGACCTGCTGCTGCCCAACGATGCCAAGCTGGTGGAGGATTACAAGGGCAATCAGCTCATCCTGTTTGCCTCCCAGTGGTCCATCCAGTGGGTGAGCGAGCGAAATAAGGGCCTTGTGCTGGCCGAGTTCGGCGGAGCCAAGTTCTGATTAGGAGCAGAGAAACATGAGGCTTGTGAAGTTGCTGCCCGGACTGGTGCTGTCCGTGGTCATTGCCTTTGTGGCGGTGTGGGTGGAAAACCTGCTGCCCATCCACCTTATCGGCGGCGCGGTGATCGCCATGTTTTTGGGTATGTTCATCAACCATTTCGTGGGGCAGAACAAGTGGCTGGCTCCGGGATTGAAGTTTACCTCCAAAAAGGTGCTGAAATTCGCCATCATTCTGCTGGGCCTGTCCTTGAACATCAACACCATTTTGAATGTGGGTAAGATGTCCCTGCTGGTGATGATCTTCACTTTGGCCACCTGCTTCGGCGGCGGATATTTCATCGGCAAGGCGCTGGGCCTGAACTGGAAGCTGTCCAACCTGATTTCTGCCGGAACGGGCATCTGCGGTGGCTCCGCCATCGCCGCCATCGCCCCCACCATTGACGCCGAGGACAGCGACGTGGCCTATGCCATGTCCGCCACATTCCTGTTTGATATGGCCATGATCGTGCTGTTTCCCATTATGGGCCGGGCCTTGGGTATGACCGACCAGGCTTTTGGGATCTGGGCGGGTACAGCGGTGAACGATACCTCCTCTGTGGTGGCTACCGGATACGCTTTTTCCGAGGGAGCCGGCGATTACGCCACTATGGTCAAGCTGACCCGCACGTTGTCCATTATCCCCACGGTGGTTGCCTTTGCATTTATTCAGCTGCGGCTGAAGAAAAAGGAGGCGGCCGCCGCCGGTCAGGCGGGGGATGCACTGCGTGCCAACTTCAGCATCAGGAAGATTTTTCCCTGGTTCATCCTTGGCTTTTTGGCCATGTCCGTGGTGGCCAGCTTTGTTTCCATTCCGGCCGGGGTGGTGTCCAACACCAAGAGTATCAGCAAGTTCCTCATGGTGTGCGCCCTTGCCGCCATCGGTCTGAATACCTCCTTTGCCAGCATGAAAAAGTCGGGGATCCGCCCCATGCTCCACGGGTTTATCATTTCCGCCCTGGTGGTCGTCGTGGCTCTGTTGGTGGAAATGGCAATTGGGCTTGTATGACAAAATAAAAAACGGTGTGTCCGTTCGGATACACCGTTTTTTGTTTTTACTCCACGTGGGTGTGGTTGTTGATGTGGTCAGCACAGTAGCAGTGATATCCCTCGCACCGGGAGCAGTAGCGGAACTCCATATTCCGGTCGTCGGCGTCGGTAATGCCGCACACGCAGCACTTGTGGAGGTAGCCCTTCTGTTCCTGCACCTGCTTTTGGGCGGCGCGCAGGTCGACGGGTTTTTGAGTGACCTTGCGCTGCACCCGGATGCGAGCCTTTTGTCCGCCGTGAACCAAATCTTCCCAAAAGAACAGCAGCCAGTTCAGCAGGGAGATTACCGGGACGGCTGCCAACACGTATTGCCCCGCCAAGGCAAAACGCACGATATCGATCACGACCATGGCGGCGTATACCAAAGCAAGCCACTTGCCCCGGATGGGGATAATGAAGTAAATGCGGAACTGCATATCCGGGTACAGGGAGGCAAAGGCCAGAAACAGCGAGAGGTTGACATAATGCATATTGACGATGCCTACATACCAGCGGAACGGGGTAAACCACAGAGCCAGGCCGCATAACGCCGTGAGGACAACGCCCAACAGATAGTATACGGTGAAGCGTGTGCTGCCCCAAGCGCGCTCCAACTGATTGCCCAGGAAGTAATACAGCAGCAAAGACAGGGCGAGGTACAGAAGGTCGGAGAACAGGGGGACGAACACGAAGGTCACAAGCCGCCAAACCTGCCCCTGAAGGATCGCGCCGGGGACGAAGGAAAGCCAGTAGGAAGCCAACCCGCCGGAGATCATATCCAGCAGCCACACGATGGCGTTGCCGAAGACGATGTATTTCATCAAATTGGGGATGGCGAAGTTGGGGTGGTTATAGCAAAAACGGCTCAGCAGCCGGGAGATGCTGCGCATAGAGCATCCTCCTTATTGAGGTGATACTGGTATTGTACCCGCAAACACAAAAAATGTCCATAAAGAAAGTGTAAATTGTCTTGCCATTTTGCGCGGAGCAGTGCTATGATGAGTGCAGGATGACCCGTGAAAGGGGAGGGAAATATGAGCAATAAACTGTACTGCAGCTATGGCGACTACAGCGTGGTCTTTGACCGGGACACCGGGACACTGGACATCTGCGAGGTGGGCGGCAAGTGCATGACCGGCGTGCGTGTGACCAAACTCTATTACAAGGATATGGTCATCGACCCGGCAGACTTCACCCTGAGCGGCAGCGGCTCCTCCGTGGGAAGCATCGCCGCTAACTGGACCCGCCAAAGCGAGGTCGTTTCTTTTTTTAAGATTTCCGTTAACGTTAATGATGAGGGCGTGCGTATTAGCTGGGTCACCGACCCGGAGTGTACCTGTGATATTTGCGGTACGGTCACCTGGGGCGCGGAGCCGGAGCGGCACACCTTCCCCATGTCCTCGGTAGAGAATGCCTGCCATCTGCGCTCGGCCATTGGTCCGGCGGCATCTTATATGGATAATATGCTCTTTGACCGCCTGAGCGACAGCGCGGTGCGGGTCAGCGGCGGCAAGCGTTATCGTATGCGCTATGACTGGGCGAAAAAGGCCTACGGCTTTACCCTGACCACCGGCATCAAGGCAGGGGAGCGCAAGTTCCACGTCAACGTGGTGCGCAACGTGATGGCCGACCGCTACCACTTTAAGTATGGCCCCATCAACAAGGACGGCGACTACAAAAAGCCGCCTGCCGGCTGGATGACGTGGTACAGCGTGGGGTTCGATGCCTGCGAGCGCAACGTGCTGGAGAATACCCAGTGGCAGGCCAAGCACCTGAAGGACTACGGCGCGGATACGATTTGGATCGACTGGGAGTGGCACCACGCCGACTACGCCGGCATCCGGGACGACGGGGTGGACTCCCTGAATCCCGACCCCAAGAAGTATCCCAACGGCCTTGACTACGTAGCCAGGAAAATCAAAGAGAATGGGTTTGTTCCTGCCCTGTGGATCGGTTACACCAACGACCCGGCCAAGAACGAGTTTATTAAGCAGAATCCCGAGGTTGTCCTGCGGGAGGAAATCGGCTGGTGCGGGACGTACTACTACGATTTTACCCACCCCAAGTATCTCAACGAATTCCTGCCCATGGCCATTGACAAGGTGAAGGAGTGGGGCTTTGAGGCCATCAAGTACGACACCATCTGGGACGGCGTGGAGAAGAACGAGAAGTTTCATATGGACTGCTATGACCCCTCGGTCACCACCAAGGATGCCTTCCGTGCCATGATCGCCAAGACCCGGGAATGCATGGGCAAGGATGCCTACGTGCTGTCCTGTTCCGCCACCCCCGGCGGCGTGCTGTGGGCGGCGGATATGTTCGATGCCGCCCGGGTGGGCGGTGACACCTTTGAGTGGGATGAGTACATCCAGCAGGGTGTGCTGAAGGTCATGCGCTATTACCCCATTCACAACATCTGCCTGTACAATGACCCGGACAACGTGATTTTGTCCGAGCTGTACAACAACGATGCACAGGCGGCTTCCCGGGCGTATTTCAACACCATGCTGGGTCTGCCCATGACCTTCGGCGATGTGCTGCCCGAACTGCCCGAGAAGCGAGTGGATTTGCTGCGCCGCTGCCTGCCCACCATGGACGTACACCCCATGGACATCTACGACCATGAGTGCAACAAGCGACACCTCATTACCAACATGAATGTGGAGATGCCTTGGGAGAGCTACAACGTGGTCAGCGTGCTGAACCTGCAGCAGAAGAATTGCAGTTACGAGGTACGTTTGGACGGCGACCTGTATCTGGACCCCGGTATGTATCACCTGTACGACTTCGGCAAGAAGCAGTATTTGGGCTGTACCGACACCAAGCTGGAGGTGGAGCTGGGCAGCTGCGAAAGTGCGATTATTGCCGTGCGACCCAAGCTGGACCGGCCCCAAATTGTCAGCACCAATCGTCACGTGACCCAAGGTGCGGCGGAGATTGAGAGGATGACCTGGTCGGAAGCTGACTTGACTCTCTCTCTCCATGCCAAGCTGGTGGCAGGCGACGAGTACGTAGTCACCCTGTACGTGCCCCACGGCTATCTTCCCGCGGACGAGCTGGCAGTGGCAGACGAGCAGCAGGGAATCTATGCGTATCGGTTTATGCCAGATGCCACCTGTGGTTATGACTTGGAACTGAAGTTCAGCAAAAACAAAATGGCGTAAAAAAGGGCCCCCATCCACTTGGATGGGGGTCCTTTTATTGCTCTTGCTGTGGTGCTTCAGACCGAAGGGCGTTGTAGAAGCAGGCTTTGGTCATGGTTTGATAGGGGGTCAGCCAGGCGGCGTAGGGCCAGTACAGCAGGGCGGACACGATACCCGCCAGCGGCAGTCCGGCCACGGCGGCAACGGCACCGGATATATCGCCCAGCATCAGCCACGGGCCGCCCAGAATCAACATCAGGATCCCGGTCGTTGCCAACTGGATGAGTAGCCCAAGCAGCCACCAGCCGAAGAAGGACAGCATCAGCAGCAGGAACTGTCCGCAGTGACCACGCATCAGCGACCGGCTTTCGTTCACGGCGTAGAATACGCCCGTGTCCGGGGCATCCATCAGGCAAAAATCCGCCATGCTGTAGTGCAGGATCTTCCAAAAAAAGAAACCGATGGCGATAGCGAAAATGGGAATAGCGGACAGGATGCCAAAGGGGGCAACGAACATGGCAACACCGGAGAGCACCATGGCTGCCATGGTCGAAACCATATACCAAAGGAAGCTGTAGGTGATGACTACCAGCCGCAGCAGGATGACCCGGCCGGCCAAAGCAAAGCCGCTGAACAGATCCCGCCATTCACCAATGCCGCCCCGGGTGGTGCCAAGGCACCACAGGTGATAGCTGAAGTCCAGAACGACGACGGCGATCAGCACCAAAATGTGGATAAACAGACCGATACCGCTCGTTTGGGACAGGGTCAGAAACAGGGCGCGGGGGAAGGGCAGACCGGACTGTGCCAGCTCGGCCAGCCGGGCCAAGGGATCTGCAACGAACAGGCTGACCAGCATACTGACTCCGGCGGTCAACAGCAGGTAGAAAAGGGTCATGACAAAGGCATGGGGGCGGGCGGCCGCCATGGCCTGACGTGCCTGCGCCTTCAGTGCGGGGTAATGGATATTCATGGATACGTTCCTCGTTTCTCTGTCTTGTGCTGCGCTCAACTGTCCCACTTGTCCAGCAGGGACTTGAGCTGGTCGGCCAGCTTGGCCAGATCCTTGTTGCTGCGGCCGCGGCTGCGGGCGATGACCTCCACGACCAGTTTGCCCACCTGCTCCAGGCGGCGGAAGGCGGGGGAAGGCGCGGAAGCGCCGCCGGAAGTGCGCTTGGGTTCCAGCATCACGCCGGGGGCAAGCATCCGGTCGGCGGCCAGGTCGTAGACCTCTTCGTACAGCGGAGCGTGGGCCTCAAACCCCCGCTCGGTCAGGGCGGCGGCAAAGTGCTGGGATACGTCATTGTCGCCGTGGGTGACGAAAATATGGCGGGGTCTGGGGGTGAACTGCTGCGCCCAGGCCAGCAGGTGCTCCCGGTCAGCATGGGAGGAAAGGCCCTTGAAATTGACGATACGGGCGTTGACGGAGATCTCCTCGCCAAACAGCTTGACGTACTTGGCACCCTCTAAAAGGCGGCGGCCCAGCGTTCCCTCGCCCTGATAGCCGACGAATACCACGGCGCACTCCTTGCGCCACAGGTTGTGCTTGAGGTGGTGACGGATGCGGCCGGCATCGCACATACCGGAGGCGGAGATGATGATGCGGGACTTGCGGTCCATATTCAGCAGCTTGGACTCATCGCTGGTCAGTACCAGCCGCAGACCGGGGAAGGTGAACAGCTCGTCACCTGCCTGCATAACGCGAAGCGCCTCCTCGTCCAGATACCCCCGCAGGTCGCCGGCGTAGATCTTGGTGGCTTCGGCAGCCAAAGGACTGTCCACGCACACCTCGAAGTCGGGACAGTGTTTCACAAGACCTTCGCTTTTGATCTCCCGCAGGAAATAGAGCAGCTCCTGGGTCCGTCCCACGGCAAAGGAGGGGATGACTACGTTGCCGCCCCGGGCAAATACGTCATCGATCAGCTGAGCAAGCGCGCCGGTGTAGCTTTCCGGCGGTTCGTGGCTGCGATCACCGTAGGTGGACTCCATGACCACGTAATCGGCACGGTCCAGCGGCTGGGGGTCCCGGATGACCGGCTGGTCCACGTTGCCGATGTCGCCGGAAAAGACGATTTTGCGCTCTGTGCCGTCCTCGGTCAGCCACAGCTCCACACAGGCGGAGCCGAGCAGATGCCCCGCATCGGTAAAGCGCACCCGCACGCCGGGACACAAATCAAAGGTCTGTCCGTACTCAAAGGTGACCAGCTGCTCCAAAGCCTGCTCGGCATCGGCCAGGGTATAGAGGGGTTCCACGGCGGCTTTTCCCGCCCGCTGCGCCTTGCGGTTCTCCCACTCGGCATCGCTCTCCTGAATGTGGGCGGAATCCCGCAGCATGATGCCCAACAGCCGGGCGGTCAGCCGGGTGGCGAAGATCGAACCCCGGAACCCCTGCCGAACCAGCAGAGGAAGTCGGCCGGAGTGGTCGATATGGGCGTGGGTGACGATGACGTAGTCGATATAGCTGGGGGCAAAGTCCAGCGCGTTGTCGTCGTGCTCGTCCCGTCCCTGCTGCAGGCCGCAGTCGATGAGGATCTTCTTGCCGCCCACTTCCACGCAATAGCAGCTGCCGGTCACGGCCCGGGCAGCACCGAAAAAGGTCAGTTTCATAGGTGTATCCTCCCTTCGTGCACAGGGGTGAACGTTCCTGTCACTATTATTATAGCAGGGAATGACGGTTTTGCATAGTGTGCCGCAAAAAAGACCGCAGCACCATGTTGCGGCGCTGCGGTCGTGCAGGGTTCAGTTGGATTTGACATCGACAAACTGGGCGGAGATGTAACCGTCCCGGGTTTGGCCGTTGCCGACTCCGTAGCGGATCTTGTACCAGCCGTCGGAAGTCTGCTCCAGAATGGTGACCTCAGAATTGATGTAGCCGGTATCCTGCTGGGCGCCGGTGACGGGGGCGGTACGGATACGAACACCATCGGAGTTGATCACACCCATGGTTCCCGCCGCCACGGGCGTGGAGGGCGTGGTAGGAGTCGTGGGGGTAGTGGGCGTGGTAGGAGTAGTGGGAGTAGTGGGCGCAACGCCGGTACTGCCGGGTTTGCAGCGCACGGTGCACTGGACAGAAACACTGCCGGAGGTAGCGGTGACGGTGGTCACCTTTTGGGTGGAACCGGTGTTGACGTTGGTTATGCTGCCGTCCGGGGCCACTACGGCGATAGAGGTGTCGCTGCTGGTCCATACCACGGCTTCATCGCTGTTGGCGGGGACCAGAGTGGCGATGACCCTGTAAGTTTCACTGGGTTTCAGGGTGAAATCCGTGGTATTCAAAGCGATGGCAGAGGTCTTGACCACCGGGGTGATAACGCCGGAAGCAGAGGAGCTGATGCCGGGATCGGGAACACTGATGTCGGGGGCGGAGGTGCTGACACCCGGCTGAGACTGGGAAGCGGACACCGACGACTGGACAGAAGAAAGGGAGCCGGTCGGGTCGTCCCGTGTGAACAGGGGGGCCAACACGGTGTAAATGATGTAGATGGCCGCAACGATCAGGATAACGCCCAAAGCGTAACCGATGATACGCACCGGCGCGGGAGAAGCACCGCCGCGGGAAGGGGGAACCTGCCGCTTGCCGCCCTTTCCGGTATTGGAAGAAGGGTAGGAAACGGGGGTGCCGGCCATATCGTCGCAGAAGGGGCATCTGCGATAGGTGATGGAGTAGTCTTCACCGCAGTATTCACAGCGGACTACGTCGCTGCGGCGGGGGGTATCCTGTTGAGTTGCCATAGGTCACAACCTCCGTACGTTGATCTTTTCTTTATTTTACAGTCCTTTTTTTTCTGCGTCAACCAAAAACGTGAAATTCCGACAATTTCCCATTGGAATTGGAAAATTCACAATTTAGAACTGGACAGAACGGAGGGGTTCGATTATGATATAAAATGTAGAGTCGTGTACAACCGGGCGCGATTTGTGCCCGGTAAGGAGGTGGACACATGGTTCATTCTATATTTGGCGGCATTCATCTGGAGGGCCGTAAAGAGGGCAGTCGGCGTAAACCGCTGTCTGTGCCCGACGTCCAGCCAAAGCAGGTGGCATTGCCTTTGCGGATGCACGCCGGCGAGCCGTGCGCTCCCCTGGTAAAAGCGGGGGATGTTGTGGCGGTGGGTCAGCCTGTGGCCCGGGGCGAGGGGCCTGTGATCCATGCCAGTGTGTCCGGACGTGTGGTGGGCGTGGAGGCGCGCCCGCACCCCTGGGGCGATGCGTGTCCCGCCATTGTGATCGAGAACGACGAAAAAGACACCCCCTGGCAGAACGAAGTGCCCGACGGGGATTGGCGGGAACGGTCCGAGTCCGATCTGATCGAGTGCATTGCCCAATGCGGCGTTGTGGGCATGGGCGGTGCGGCCTACCCCACGGCGGACAAGCTGCGTGCCGCCCGGGGACGGGTGGAAACCGTGATTTTGAACGCCGCGGAAAGTGAGCCGTACATTACCGCGGACCACCGCCTGCTGCTGGAACGCAGCGAAGCGGTGCTGACGGGTTTGACCATTCTGCAGAAAGCGGCCGGAGCCAAGCACGGCGTGGTGGCGGTGGAGGGCAATAAGCTCAACGCCATAGAGGGATTGGAAAAAACGGCACAGAGAACGAACGTGGCCTGCCGGGTCTGCGGGGTCCCCACCCGCTACCCGTTGGGCAGTGAGAAGCAGGTGGTCAAGGCGGTCACCGGGCGGGAGATCCCGTCGGAGGGCGTGGCCATTGACGTCGGGTGTGTGGTGTTCAACGTGGCCACGGCCTATGCGGTTTATCAGGCGGTGGTGGAAGGACGGCCGTTGACCCACCGTGTCATTACCGTGGGCGGCGGAGCCGTGGTACGCCCCAGAAATCTGTGGGTCCCCATCGGCACGTCCGTGGCGGATCTGATCCGGGCGGCAGGCGGCCTGCGCGAGCGTCAGGCGAAAGTGCTGACCGGCGGACCTATGACGGGAACCACCCAAACGGATTGGAATGTTCCGGCGCTGAAAAGCACCAACGGTGTTATCTGCCTGCTGGATTGGGAACGCGGTGAGCGCAAACCGGAGTCGGATTGTATCCGGTGCGGCCGCTGTGTGGCGGTGTGCCCAATGCACCTGATGCCCATTCTGGTGGCCAAGGAGCTGAAGCTGGGCGGCGATCCGGTGGAACTGGCCCGGCTGCATACGGAGGATTGTATGGCCTGCGGCTGCTGCAGTTACGTCTGCCCGGCCCACATTCCGCTGGTGGAACGGATGGCGCAGGCGAAAAATATCGTGCAACAGGAGGAAAGGGAAGTATGAGTTATCGGCATACCAAGCACCCCGTTTCTCCCAATTTGAAAGATCGCGCCGGTGTGGACACCATCATGCTGGATGTGTTGGTGGCATTGACCCCGGCGCTGCTGATGGGTACCTACCTGTTCGGTCTGCGCGTGCTGCTGTTGGCCGCGGTGAGTGTGATGTCCTGTATGGCGGCTGAAATGCTGTACTGCAGGCTGACAAAGCGGCCCAACACCGTTTCGGACCTGTCTGCCTGCGTGACCGGCCTTTTGCTGGCCATGAGCCTGCCGGTCACCGCACCCTATTGGGCGCCTGTGCTGGGCGGCGCCTTTGCCATTGTGGTGGTTAAGCAGTTTTACGGCGGCCTGGGCAAGAACTTTATGAACCCCGCTTTGGCAGGACGTATGCTGCTGCTTTCCTTCCCGGGGATGATGACGTCGTGGACCGATGCGCTGGTCCGCCCCGGTCTGCTTAATACGGCCGATGCGGTCAGCACCGCTACGCCTATGGCCTACCTCCATGTGGGCAAGCTGCCGCCCTATACCCCGGAGCAAATGCTGCTGGGGCAGCACGGCGGTGCCATGGGTGAAGTGGCCGGTGCCATGCTGCTGCTGGGCGGCGTATACCTGCTGTGCCGCCGGGTCATTTCCTGGCGGATCCCGGTGCTGTTTATCGGCACCGTCGCGCTGCTGACCGGGCTGTTCCCGGCACAGGGGCAGCCGGTGATGGAATGGGTCGGCTACAACTTGTTCAGCGGCGGCCTGCTGCTGGGTGCCATCTTTATGGCCACGGACTATGCCACGTCCCCGGTCACGCCCCGCGGTCAGATGCTGTTCGGTGTGTGCTGCGGCGGCCTGACCTTTGTGCTGCGCACCTTCGGTTCCTATCCGGATGGAGTGGGCTTTTCTATTTTGACGATGAACTGCTGCGTGTGGCTGCTGGACCGCATTGGTCTGCCCCGCAGATTTGGTATTCCGCCGCTGACAGAAAGTCGGCTGTGGCTGCGGAAACAGTTGGCGCGGCTGGCGCGGCTGAAACCGGTCTTGCCCAAGCCGAGTGAAAAGGTCACGGGGGAAAAGATGCTGGACCGTCTGCCGCAGATCGCAAAGCGGACTGCTGCGGTGTGCGCCACGCTGGCGGTGGCCGTGGCAGGCGTGTGGTTGGTACACGGCCTGACGGGTCAGGCGGTGATGGAGCAGGAAAACCGTAAAATGCAGCAGCTTTTGGAGCGGGTAATGCCACAGGCGCAGGTGCTGACCGAAACCCCTTATTTGGCGGAGGACGCGCTGTCGATTTTGGCCGGATATAACGAAAGCGAACTGATCGGCCATGCGGTAGAGGTCGAAGTGCAAGGCTTTGGCGGCATGATGACCCTCGTGGTGGGCGTTGATGTAAACGGTGAAGTGACCGGCATCAGCGTTACCGCCAACAGCGAGCACGCCGTCATCGGCGGTGCGGCGCTGGAGCAGTCGTTCTTGGACCGGTATATCGGTATGTCCGGAACCATCCGGGATACGGGATGGAATTCGGTCGATGCCGTCAGCGGGGCAACGGATACCAGCCGTGCCATTACCGCCGGTGTGAACAAGGCACTCTACATCATCTCGCGGCTGGATTCCGGTGATGTGGAATTTGTAGACGGCGACGTGTAAAGGAGGAGGAGCTTGTGATTCAGGCCATTGGTTTGGTGTTGATTGCCGTTTTGGCAGAAAATATGGTGCTGGTCAGATGCATGGGTTGGCCCGGCTCGGCAACCTCCTCGGAGGATACTGCCTGGCGCATGGGAGTCAGCATTACATTGGTTATGGTGTTCAATGCCATGGCGGCGTGGCTCATCAACCGGTTCGTGCTGGAGTTTTTTGGTTTGACCCACCTGCGCTTGCTGGTGTATGCCCTGCTGGTACCCGGTGTGATCTGGCTGCTGCGAACGCTGCTGGGTACGTTCTTTCCCGGCCTGTACGGCTACGTGAAGGAGCATCTTTACTACAGCCTTTACAACTGCTCGGTGATGGGCGCGGCCTACATCATTACTCTGCGCCACTACAACTTTGGGCAGACCTTTCTGTATTCCCTTGCCTCCGGTGTGGGTGTGCTGCTGGTGCTGGTGATCTTTACCGGTATGCAGGATCAAGCCAGCTTTGACAACTGCCCCAAATGGTTCCGGGGCGTACCCATCGAATTGATCACGGCGGGCCTGATGGGCCTTGCGTTGATGGGGTTTTACGGACTGCATGTATAAAATAAAAAATGCACGGGTGCGCTGCACCCGTGCATTTTTTATGGGTAAATCAGTTCTTGTGCATGCTGAAGGACACGCACTCGGTGCCGCGGCAGTCGGTGGGGCTGGCGGCGGTGCAGCCAACCTGGATCTGGGACAGGGAGCAGCAGTTGCTCTCCTTGCTGTGGTGGACGCAGGTGGAAACGGTACATTTGATGTTGTTGTTGCAGGTCATATTTGACACCTCCATACAAGTGATGGTGTCAGTATGCCCGCAGGAGCGGGAATTATTCTTCGCTTGGCTCTTTTCGGGACAAAATACGCGGAATAAAGCGGCTGGCAAAGCGACCGCGGCCACGCTGCTTGACGTAGAAATAGCCGATAATGGAAAAAACGGTCGCACCGATAAAGTTGACGATCAGGTCGGCCATGGTGTCCACAAGGCCGATATCCAGCCAACCGCCCAGCTGCAGGGGGATGGGACCGGCGGGCGTGTGGACGGTGGCGTCCACGATGGGGCCGATGACCACGGTGTTGTTGGCGTTGGCGGGGTCCAGCGCAACGGAGGAAATGACGTGCACGATGGTGTCTTTCTGCATATCAAGCAGAAAGAGTTTATCCATAAAGAATTCGAAGAACTCCCACAGAACGCCCACTGTCATGGAAAAACAGAATGCCACGATGGCCATAAAGGCCGGGGACAGGGTCAGGGAGAACCGCTCCGACCGGTCGAACAGGTCCACCAGGCAGAATCCGATCGCGGCGCATAAAAAGCCGTTGAGGGTGTGCAGGATGGTGTCCCAGTAGGGAAAGGTGGTGTAGAAGGACTGGATCTCACCCAGAATTTCCGCCGCGAAGATAAACAGGAGAAGGATGATCTGCAGCGTGTCGGGCAGCTCGATATCCAGCTTGCGCTCCAGAGTGGAAGGCAGAATGAACAGGATCAGCGTCAGCAGGCACAGGAATACGTTTTCAAAGTTGCCGTTGAAAAACTGGGCAATCATGGTGGTAATGACCAAAAGGCGCAGAGTGAGATAAACGACGGTGACCGAACGCCTGTGCCGCAGGGCATATCGGATCTGTCCCAGCAGACCCGGGGACTTTTTTTCTTTCATGGGCATTCCTTTCTCCCGGCATTCCCGGGGAGCGCGCGCATAGGATGGGGATGGAGGTGAAGAGTTTGGATTTGAGAAACAATCGGATCACGGTGGGGGAACTGCTGGATGATCCGCGCTCCGCTGCCGTGTTCCGCAGGCGATTCGGCAAATGGATGAAGCACCCTATGGTGGCGGCGGGTCGCAGCCTGACTCTTGGACAGCTTATGGAGCTGGCCGGAGTTTATTTGCCGCAAAAGACCATTCAGGATACTTGGAAGGACTTACAGGCTCTTTGAAAAGTGCCGCATCCATTGGCTGCGGCACTTCATATTATGAGTAGATTTCGGGCTTAAGAATACCGATGTAGGGCAGATTGCGATATTTTTCCGCATAATCCAAACCGTAACCCACCACAAAGGCGTCGGGAATGGTGAAGCCGGAGTAATGTACGTCCACCGGCTTGACCCGGCGGTCCGGCTTGTCCAGCAGGGTGCACAGGCGGATGGAGGCGGGGTGGCGCTGCTCCAGCAGGCGCAGCAGGTAGCTCAGGGTGTTGCCCGAGTCCAAAATATCCTCCACGACGATGACGTCCAGACCGGTGATGTCCTCGGACAGGTCCTTGGTGATCTGCACCTGACCGGAGGAGGAACTGCCCTTTCCGTAAGAGGACACGGACATGAAGTCAATGAGGCAGGGATGCTCGATCTTGCGCACCAGATCTGCCATAAAGACGAAAGAGCCCCGCAGTACGCTGACGAGAATCAGCTTTTTGCCCGCGTAGTCCCGGTTGATCTCAGCGGCGATCTCGCTGACCCGCTTGTCAAGCTGCTCTTCGGTGAAGAGGACCTCTAAAATATCCTGTTCCATCATGGTATCTCTTTCCTTTCTGTGTTTGAGTATCGCACCAGCCAACAGGGTTGACCAAGGGAGGGGGCAAAGGCCGCATCCGGGCCAAGACCCACAACACCGGCCACCTGACCGCCGCAATCCAACACAGGCAGCGTGTCCCGCAGGTGGCGGGGGATTTTTTCGTCGATCATCCATTTTTTGACCGTCCGGCCGGGACGGCCGGGGAGGGTCAGCCGGTCCCCGGTCTTTCGGGGGCGCGGCAGGGGTTTTTGCTCCGATGCGAGGTGGAATGAAAAGGGATCGTGAGGCTGGCCGTTGTAAACGGCGGGGGTGATTTCAACTTCGAAGCAAACAGAACTTGTCTGCTGCACCAGCTCCAGTCTGTCGTACACCCGACGGGCGGTCACGCCGTTGGGCAGCGCGCACTGAGCGGAGGGAGCGCTGCCGCGGCACAGGTCCAGTACTGCCTGCAGATGGGCGGCGGTGCAGCGGCCGCTGCCGGTCAGCCGCTCCAATAACAGGCGCAGGCCACGTATGGCGATGGGAGCGGGGAGAGCGGCGACTGCCCCGGTATCCACGCACAAACCGCCGTCAACGGGCTTGGCTTGTGGGAACAGAAGCTCGGTCTGTTCCAGTAAATAGTCTTCATCCGCTCGCAGGCGGGTGATCGTCTGGATCATTTGCTCCAGCGCGCCGGGGCAAAGCTGCGCCAGCACAGGCAGCAATTTGGTCCGAACCCGGTTGCGGGTGTAGCGCAGGTCGGTGTTGGAGCTGTCCTCGACGTGGGGGAGGTCATGTGCGGTGAGATAAGCCTCGATGTCCCGGCGGGGGGTGGTCAGCAGAGGGCGCACGATGCTGCCCCTGCGGGGAGGGATGGCGCACAGACCGTTCAAGCCACAGCCGCGCATCAGGTTCAGCAAAAACGTTTCCGCGTTGTCGTTGGCGTTGTGGGCGGTGGCGATAATGTCGGCGCCCACGTCCCGGGCCGCCTGCTGCAAAAAAGCGTAGCGCAGTTCCCGGGCGGTTTCTTCGATGCCCAGTTTTTGCTCAGCGGCGGCAGCGGCCACATCGCCGCGACCCACCACCAGCGCCACATCGGGAAGCGTGGAAACAAGCTTCCTTACGAACTGCTCATCCCGGTCGGACTGCGCCCCACGCAGTTGGTGGTTGTAGTGGGCAGCAACCAGCCGAAAGCTGTATTCCGCCCGCAGGCTGTGCAGCCAGTGCAGCAGGCACACGGAGTCCGTGCCGCCGGACAGGGCGCACAGAACCGTTCCGCCCCGGGGCAGCATATGATATTGCTCACACAGCTTGCGGCTGCGGGGCAGGTCAGTACTCTTCATGGGTGCGCTCGATACCGGCGAAAGTGGTGTATTCGGGCAGCCACTGCAACTCCACGGTGCGGGTCTCGCCGTGGCGGTTTTTGGCTACGATACATTCGGCCAGATTGGGGTTCTCCGACTCCTTGTTGTAGTAACCCTCCCGGTACAGGAACAGCACGATGTCGGCGTCCTGCTCGATGGCGCCGGACTCACGCAGGTCGCTGAGCATGGGGCGCTTGTCGGTTCGACCCTCGGGTCCGCGGGACAGCTGGGACAGGCACAGCACGGGGACGTTCAACTCCTTGGCCATGATCTTCAGGGCGCGGGAGATATCGGACACCACCTGCTGGCGGTTCTCGCCGGCATAGGAGCGGCCGCCGGCAGACTGCATCAGCTGCAGGTAGTCGATGACCACAAGGCCCAGATTTTCCACCCGGCGGCACTTGGCGTTCATGTCGGCCACAGACAGGGATGGGTCGTCGTCGATCAGGATCTTGGTCTGGTTCAGGGCGGCGGCCGCAGCAGCCACACGGGTCCAGTCCTCCTCATCCAGCTTGCCGGTGACCAGTTTCTTGTTGTCCACGAAGGACTCGCCGGAGATCAGGCGCATGGCAAGCTGTTCCCGGCTCATTTCCAGAGAGAAAAACACCACGCTCTTGCCGGAGAACTTGCCCGCGTGGAGCAGCAGGTTCAGGGCCATGGAGGTCTTACCCATGCCGGGGCGGGCGGCCAGCAGAATGAGGTCGGATTTGTTCAGACCGGAGATAGCCCGGTCCAGATCACCCAAGCCGGTGGACAGGCCGGGGATGGCGCTGTCGCTGGCGGCCAGCTCGTTGAGCCGGTCGTAGACGTTGAGGATGACACTGGAAATGGGGGTCAGGCCACGGGCGGCACGGCCCTGGCGCAGGGCGTAGACCTTCTGCTCCGCCGCCTCCAGCACGTCGTGTCCGGTGCCGGTGCCGCTTTGGACAAGACCGTTGACCTCGTCGGCGGTCTCCGCCACGCGGCGCAGCAGCGCCTTGTCCTGCACGATCTCCACGTACTCGCCCACGTTGGCGGCGGTGGGGGTGGTGTCCATCAGCTGCAGGATGTAGTTGCGGGAATTGTTCTCGTCGTATACGCCGTTTTGGCGCATCTGCTCCAGCACCGTCACCGGGTCGATGGTGGCGGAAAAGCTGAACATGGAGTAGATGGTTTCATAGATGTCCCGGTTCTGGCGCAGATAGAAGTCCTCCGGGCGCAGATGCTCGATGACCTGAGGTACGCAGCGGGAGTCGATGAGCATGGAACCCAAAACGGCCTGCTCCGCCTCCACACTGTGGGGCAGCTGACGCATCAGCAGCTCTTCATCCTGCATGGTCACAACCTCCTTCAAAGGTAAGGGATATGGACGGGTATCGCATATCACTTATCCCATATCTCGTATCTTGCCGGGATCAGGCCTCCACCACCATCACGTTGACGGTGCCGATGACCTCGTAACCCAGCTTGGCGCGGATTTTGTAAGTGCCGCAGGCCTTGATGGGCTCGTCCAGCACCAGCTTGGTTTTGGCGATAGACAGACCGGTCTGCTCGTTCAGACACTCGGAAATCTCCTTGGAGGTGACAGCGCCGAACAGACGGCCGCCGTCGCCGGCCTTGGCAGAAACCTTGACGGTGATGCCCTCCAGCTGCTTGGCGACAGCCTCGGCCTCGGCCTTTTCGGCGGCCTCCTGGGCCTTGCGGGCCTTTTCCTGCTGCTTCATGGTGTTTACGTTCTCGGCCGTGGCGATGACAGCCAGTTTTTTGGGCAGCAGGAAGTTGCGGGCGTAGCCGTCGGACACGTCCACCAGCTGGCCCTTTTTGCCCTGACCTTTGACATCCTGCATCATAATGACTTTCATAGTTGGTTCCTCCGTTTGTGTGATTGGTTGGAATGATTATTCGTCCAGATATTCGTCGATGGCATGATGGAGCATCTGCTCCACCTCGTCCACGGACTTGCCGGTGATCTGGCCGCCGGCAGCCGCCGCGTTACCGCCGCCGCCCAGCTTTTCCAGAATGACCTGCACATTCAGGTCGTCCAAAATGGAGCGGGCGGAGAGGGTGACCTGTTCCCCGTCGGGGAACATAACGAACGAGGCGTTCACGCCCACGATGTTCAAAAGTTCATCCGCGGCCTGGGCGGCGGTGACCCGGCCAACCGTCCGGTCGGACACGGCAACGGCGATGCCGGGGCGGTAGATCTGCGCGTTTTGGATCAGTGCGTATTTGGCTACCGTGGAGTCGAAGTCGTTTTGGAAGACTTTTTTCACGTCGCCGGTGTCGGCCCCGCTGCGGCGCAGGAAGGCCGCCGCCTCAAAGGTGCGGCCGCCGGTGCGCAGAGTGAAATTTTTGGTATCCAGCACGATGCCGGCCAGCAGAGCCTCCGCCTCGGTGCGCAGCAGGTCGACCGGTTCCATGATATACTGGGCCAGCTCCGCCACCATCTCGCTGGCGGAGGAGGCGTAGGGCTCGTGATAATTCAGGGCGGCCCCCTCGATATAAGTGGCGGCGCGGCGGTGGTGGTCAATGACCGCCACGCGGTTGCAGGACTCCAAAAGCTCCTGTGCCTGTACCTGTTCGGGACGGTTGGTATCCACTACCACCAGCAGGGAACGGGAGTCGGCGATGAGCAAGGCATCCTGCGCGGAAATGAAACAGTTGCCGTAAGAGTCCAGCTCCTCCAGCTTGTCGCTCATGATTTTGGCCGGGGAGTTGGATTCCCGGATGATATGGGCGGAAACCCCCAGCTTGCGGGCGATGGCACACACACCGGCGGCTGCGCCGATGCAGTCCAGGTCGGGGAAGCGGTGTCCCATGACGAACACCTGGGACGAGTCGCTGATGAGAGAAGACAGCGCATTGGCCATAACGCGGCTTTTTACCTTGGTGCGCTTTTCGACCTCGGTGGAGCGGCCGCCGTAAAATTCAAAGTTGAACCGGTTGCGAATGACGGCCTGATCGCCGCCCCGGGACAGGGCCATGTCCAGAGAGAGGTTGGCGAACTGCAGAAGCTCCTGCAGGGTGTCGGCATCCTTGCCAATGCCTACAGACAGGGTAGCCTCAATGCCGTTGGGGTTGACCACCTCGTGGACCAGGTCCAGAATTTCGAACTTCTTATCCACGAAAGAGGGCAGGTACTGCTCCTGGAAAATGAACAGGTAACGGTCACGCTCCAGCCGGCGCAGGACACCGTGAGCGTGTTCCGTCCACGCATCCAAATGATTGTTGATCTCGCTGAGCAGCAGGGACCGCTGGTTCTCGTTCAGACCTTTCATCAGATCCTCGTAGTTGTCCAGCAGGATCAGGGCTGCGATGGGACGGGTGGCCTCAAGGGTCTGGCGGCTGATGGAGTACTCGGTCACGTCCACCCAGTAGGTGGTGGCCAGCAGGCTGGTGCCCCTGTCCCCGGTGCGGATCATGTGACCAAAGACCAAAAAACGGCGATCGGCAAAGGTCACCTCGCCGGGGAACTCACTTTTCCCCTCCATGAGCCAGCGGCTGTCAAAGCCGGGGACCAATTCGGACAGCTTGGAATCGTACACCTGGTCGCCGCGATCGTTCAGGCGCAGAAAACGGTCGTTGCTCCAGATGATCTCATCCCGGTCGGGACGGAAGATGAGCATGGGCAGAGGGGAGTTGACCACGCTTTCCTTGCTTGCCTCGCCCACCGAGCCGGTCAGGTTGTCGATGTATTTGGCGATCTCGCGCTTGCGCCGGCGGGAAGTGTAGCGCAGGTGCAGGGCGATGATGACAATGGCAGCACCCTGGGCCGCGGCCAGGTACACGTTAAAGAACGAACTGACCACCGCAAACAGCACAAGACAGACGAAATACAGGGTATAGCTCGGCTCCAAAAGCCGGGACAGTTTCTTGTTCATGAGATCCCCTCCTTGATGGGAATACTACATTATAACAAATAAAAAAGAGAATTGCAACTGTGACCGGGCAGGTCACGCCCGGTCAACGGCGACGACGGTCAGCACATTGCCGCGTACGGTAAAGCGCACGTTGGCCCCGGCAAAGCCAAAGCCGTACACCCGCTCCGGATCGTCCTGATAGGAGGGGCGGGGGTCCTGAGCCAGCACCGCCAGCAGGGCCTCGTGCCGGTCGGCGGGCAGGGGGGCGAGCAGCTCTTCCGGGCAGACCACCTGCAGGGTGGCTGCCTTGGGCATGCTGGCAAAGCCGCCCACTGCCTCCGGCTTGCAGTCGGCATAGGGCAGATAGGGCTTGATGTCGTAGATGGGGGTGCCGTCCATCAGGTCGGCCCCGGCCACGTGGATGACGGGGCCAAGGTTGGCATCCTGCTCCACACCCAACAGCCGCACGCAGGACAGGCCGATGGGGTTGGGACGGAAGGGGGAGCGGGTGGCAAAGACACCCATGCGCTCGTTGCCGCCCAGCCGGGGCGGGCGGACGGTGGGGGACCAGTCCTCCCGCACGGCCTTGGAAAACTGCCAGATCAGCCACAGGTGGGAAAAACCATCCAACCCCCGCAGGGCATCGGGGCTGCGAAATTCCGGCTCAAAGACCACGGTGGCGCGCAGCTGGTCCACCAGACCGCTTTGGCGGGGGATGCCGAACTTTTCCGTAAAGTCGCTGTGGATGCGGGCGATGAATTTCAGTTGAGAGGTTTCGGACATGGGGAACATCCTTTCTCTTACCAAACGAAGGGGAGCAGACGGTATCTGACCCGGGAGGTATAGTCGGCGTAGCCGTCAAGACCGGCGGTCAGCACCTGCTCTTCCTGTTGAATGCGGCGAACCAGGATAAAGGGGAAGGCCAAGAACGGAATCAGGGCGGGCCAGCAGCCGAGAATGAGCGGCATGGACGGGAACATCAGCAGCACGGCGGTGTACATGGGGTGGCGCACCACGGCGTAAGGCCCGGAGTCCACCAGCCGCTGCCCCGGCTGGATCTCCACGGTGCGGGCCAGCCAGCGGTTGTGGGCGATCACGACACCGTACAGGGTGTACCCAAAGAGAAATACGGCGCAGGCGACCCAAACCGCCCATTGGGGAACGAGAAACCGCCGGAAGCGGAAGCACAGACCGGCCAGCACGAAGCCAAGGACAAACACGAGGGCGCTGGCTCCGATCACCCGGCGCTGAATTGGTTCCGGCTCTTTGGCGCGGAGCCGCTTTTGCAAAAGGTCGGGGCTTTTGACCATCAGCACCACACCGGCAATCAGCATGGGGATAAACAGCGCGGCTAAAAGCAGCCAGCCGTTGGGAAAGTGCCATGTGCCGGCGGGCAGGAAAATCAGAACGCAAACAAGAACCATGCCAGCAAGGACTTTGCCTATGGCCTGAAAAAACAGAGATTTATCCATGTGTATCCCTCCGTGGAAAAAAGAATGGGAGCGCCGGAAAGACGCTCCCACCCGTTTGTGGTATCAGAAGGGCAGACCCATGCCGCCGGTCAGCTTCTGCATGGAGCTGCCGGCGTCCTCCTCCGCGGCGTGCATGGCCTGATTGACCGCGGCCACGATCATGTCCTGCAGCATCTCCACGTCGTCGGGATCCACAGCTTCGGGGTCGATGGTCAGCTCTTTCAGCTCCCGCTTGCCGGTGACACAGGCGGTGACTGCGCCGCCGCCGGCGGTGGCACGGTACTCCTTGGTCTCCATCTCCTGCTGCATACGAAGCAGGTCCTGCTGCATCTTCTGCGCCTGCTTGATCATGTTCATGTTCATGCCGCCGCCCATGGGCATTCCGCGGCCGCCAAATCCTTTTGCCATATCGATTCTCCTTGTCAGTTGATGGTGATGTTGTCAAATTTTCCGAAGTCCAGCAGGGCATCCAGTGCGTCGCCGGTTTCCTGCGCAGATGCGGGTGCGGGGGCGGAAGCGCTGACCGTCTCGGCCGGGGGAGTGCCCACGGAGAAAGTCACCCGAACACTGCCGCCGAAGCGGGCACTTGCCGCCTTTGCCATGATCTCGGTGACGGCGGGTTTGTTCAGAATGGTCTTGGTAAAGTCATCGGGGACCCAGACGGTCAAAACGCCGTCGTTCCAAACGCCGCGGACCTGGGTGCGGTTGGACAGGTAGGGGTAGGCCGCCATGGAGATCTGACCCCGCAGACCGGTCACGAAGCTGTCCCAAAACGCGCTGCCGCTTTCGCCGGAGGGGGCGGGAGCCGGTGCCGGCTTGGATGCGGGAGCGGGGGGCGGCTCCACAGGAGCCGGAGCGGGCTGGGCCTTCGGAGTGGGGGCCGGGTCCTCCTGCCAGGGGGGCGGGTCGTTGGTGGGTGCGGGGGCGGCTGGCTTCGGTGCCGCCTTGGGTACGGGGGCGGGGGCGGGAACACCGCCGTTTGCTATCACCTCTTCCAGCCGGGTCAGTCGGGCGGCCAGACCGGATACGGATTCGTCCAGTGTCACGTCACACAGGCGGATCAGGCACAGCTCGGCATCGGTGCGGCGGCTGGTACTGCGGGGCAGGTCGGCGTTGGCCTGCTGCAGCAGGGTCAGTATCTGCATCAGCCGGGGGGCGGAGAACCGCTCGCCCAGAGTGCGCAGGGTGGTCTCGTCAAAACCGCCGGTAAGCAGGCCGGCCGCGCCCTGAGGGGCGGTGCGGCGCAGAAGCAGGTCACGGGTCAGACAGGACAGTTCGCCCAGAATGGCGCCCACATCCTTGCCTGCGGCGTACAGGCGGCCCAGCAGCTCCAGCGCGGAGGCGGTGTCGCCGTCGGCGATATGTTCCATCAGTTTGGCGGTGTCCAGATTGCCTGCAAGGCCCAAAGTGTCCAGTACCCGGGCATCATCCACGGTGGTGCCGGCAGCGGCGCACTGGTCCAGCAGGGACAGGGCGTCGCGCATACCGCCGTCGGCCAGTCGGGCCAGCAGGGCGGCGGCGCTGTCGGTCAGGTCGATACCCTCCTGACCGGCCACGAGAGAAAGCCGGGAGGAGATGTCACCGGGCAGAATGCGCTTGAACGAAAACTGCTGACAGCGGGACTTGACTGTGGCGGGGACCTTGTGCAGCTCGGTGGTGGCCAAAATAAACATCAGGTGCTCCGGCGGCTCTTCCATGATCTTCAGCAGGGCGTTGAAGGCGGAGGGGGAGAGCATGTGCACCTCGTCCACGATGTACACGCGCTTTTTTACGGCGGCGGGGGTGTACACCGCCTCGTCCCGCAGGGCGCGGACCTGATCCACGCCGTTGTTGGAGGCGGCATCCAGCTCCAGCACGTCCAGAATGGCACCGCTTTCGATGCCGAGGCAGGCGGGGCAGACGTTGCAGGGGTTGCCGTCCACGGGGGCGTGGCAGTTGACTGCCCGGGACAGGATCTTGGCGCAGGTGGTTTTGCCCGTGCCCCGGGTGCCGGTGAACAGATAGGCATGGGAGGGCCGACCTGCGGCGATCTGCCGCTTGAGGGTGTCGGTGATATGGGACTGACCCACTACATCGTCAAAGGTGCGGGGCCGCCATTTGCGGTACAGAGCCTGATACATACAAAAACCTCCCGTTTGGGGGTGAGAAATAAAAGCAGTCGCTCCGGAGCAAGACCGCACACCGGCCTTTGAAGCCTGCATTATACCCGTTACCGTGCCAGCCGGCTCAGAAACGGCATCCCCGCGGCACACGCGGCGGTCCGCTTAGTGCTGCTTGGTTCCCCACCTGACACGGTTCACGGTGCCGCGTTGCGCGGGACCGGTCCATCATCACTGCTTAGCACGGTCAGACGATACAACACAGGTCCGGGGGCCGGGATTCATCCCTGCTGCAGCGGGTTGCAGGAAAAGGGCACCGCTAACTCCCCGACTAGTGCGGCCTTGCTCCGGAGCGAGCAAGCCATTACCGATATATTCTACTATAAAAAACGGAAATTATCAACAGCGGGTTTCAGAAAAAGAATTTTTGAAAAAGCGAAAAATAGTATTGACAATTTACCCTTGCTCTGTTAAAATAACCACCGTTGCGACAGCGCACTATACGCTGGTATAGCTCAGCTGGTAGAGCAGCTGATTTGTAATCAGCAGGTCGGGGGTTCGAATCCGTCTACCAGCTCCAAATCGTCCTCACGGACGTCGCATCGCTCGTCCCGCCGCAGGCGGCGAGCCTCGTTCGCTTTGTCGTTCGTCCTCTCCCCAACAAAACCTGCGGTTTTGCGGGGGACCCCAAAAAGTTAATATGGAGGAGTTCCCGAGTGGCCAAAGGGGGCAGACTGTAAATCTGTTGCGTTTCGCTTCGGTGGTTCGAATCCACCCTCCTCCACCAAAAAATCCGTTCACCCGTTGGGTGGACGGATTTTTTACTTGAGGGTGGATGAGACGGCGGCTCTTGGCGGTGCGCCTTATTTTTCCTTATTTACTTTTTGCCAAATTTTGATACAATACTCCTTTAGAGAATACATCAGGAAATTGCGGTGAGTGACATGAATCAAAACGATACGCAAACGAATATTCCGCGGGACAATAAACTGCTGACGTCTCCCATCTCCCGCCTGATCCCCGAGATGGCCATTCCCACCATCATTGCTTTCCTCATCAACTCCATTTACAGTTTGGCGGATACCTTCTTCGTCAGCGGCCTGGGCACCAACGCCACCGCGGCCGTCAGCGTCAACGCCACGCTGGACCAGATCATTATGATGGCGGGTTCCATGCTGGCGGTAGGTGCCAACAGCTTCGTGGCCCGCCTGCTGGGCGCAAGGGAGAAGGAGAAAGCGGACAAGGTGCTGTCCACGGCCTTTTTCCTTGCTTTCGGCCTTGGCCTGCTGCTGGCCGTCTTTGGCACCGTCTTTATTGGCCCACTGGTGGATCTGCTGGGCGCTACCGATACCTGCCGGGACTATTCCATTGATTACGCCACCTACGTTCTGCTGGCTGCGCCGCTGATGGCCTCGTCCTTTGTGATGAACCAATGCCTGCGGGCAGAGGGCAGCGCTATGCTGTCCATGTTCGGCATGGGATTCGGCGGCATTCTGAACTGCGTACTGGACCCCATCTTCATCAACGGACTTGGCATGGGAGTTAAGGGCGCATCACTTGCCACCGCCATCTCCAAGCTGGTCAGTTTTGCCATCCTCGTCTACCCTTACATGGCCCGACACAGCGTGCTGCGCCTGTCTGCACGGTGCTTCTACCCCAAGTGGAACATTTTGAGCGAGATCATCAGCGTGGGTATGCCCTCCATGCTGCGCTCCCTGCTGGCGGTGGTGACGGGTATTCTGCTCAACCGCATCGCCGGTGAGATCTCCGACTCCGTTATGGCGGGCATCGGCGTGGCGACCAAAATTATGATGTTCCCGTTCAGTATTATCCTCGGCTTCGGCAGCGGGTTCCAGCCTGTGGCCGGCTTCAACTGGGGTGCCAAGCGGTTTGACCGGGTGCGGGAGAGCTACCGCTACGCCGGGAAAATGGCCTTTTGGGGCGCGGCGGTCATGGCTTTGGTGCTGGCGCTGCTGGCCCAGCCCATTACTGCCCTGTTTGCCAAGGATGACCCGGAACTGCTGCGGCTGGGAACGCTTTGCATCCAGTTCCAGTGTGTGGCCCTGCCCATTCACGCGTGGGTGGCGGTGGTGAATATGCTGTGTGCTGGCCTTGGTTATGGTGGGCTTGCGTTCCTGCTGGCCACCTCCCGACAGGGAAGCTGCTTTCTGCCCATCCTGTATCCTATGGCCTTTTTGCTTGGGGAACTGGGTATCATCTCCGTGCAGGCGGCGGCTGACGTGCTGACCCTGCTGCTGGCGGTCCCGGTGTGCCGGGTGGTGCTGCGGCGCATCGACCGGGCGGAGCAACAAGGAGAGCTCCATGAACTATAAGGCGGTCTGTTTCGATTTTGACTATACGCTGGGCGATGCTACGGTGGCCATCGTGGCGGCCTACGAGTACGCCTTGGCGGAGCTGGGACACCCGAAGCCGGAGCGGGAGGCGGTGCGCCGCACCGTGGGTTACTCGGTGCAGGACGGCTATACCATGCTTACCGGCGATGCAGATCCGGAACGTCGGGATCGGGCACTGGAACTGTTTCGCGCCATTGCCAAACCTATGCAGCTGACCACCACCAAACTCTTTGACGGAGCCGCAGAACTGCTGGCGGGTCTGCACGGAAACGGGGTCAAGATCGCGGTGGTCAGTTCCAAAGGCGGCGATACCCTGAAGAAGGTGATGGACTACTGCGGCATCTTGCGATACATCGATTTCGTGGTGGGCGCATGGGACGTGACCAATCAAAAGCCGGATCCGGAGGGGCTGCTGTGGGCCGTGGAACAATTTGGCCTTGCCCGGGAGCAAGTCCTCTACTGCGGAGACAGTCTGGTGGATGCCGAAACCGCCCGGCGCGCAGGCGTCGATTTCTGCGCAGTGCTGAACGGCACGACGACGGAGGAAGAATTTGCTCCGTTTCCCCGTGTGCACGTCGCACCGGACCTGAACCAGCTGGCCCTTTGGCTGGACACAATATAAACCGATAAAAACCGGAGAAACAACCCGTTTCTCCGGTTTTTGTTTTGCCATCCGTTTTCGACCCGCTTTTTCCAGAAAATGGAATATAATGGGGCAAACCAGGGCGGACAAGCTGTCCGCCTGTTCAGGAGGAGACGGATATGGCAACAATGCAGGGGTTTCGAACCCGCCTTGCCCGGGCTCGGGCAGAATCGGTGCAGTCGGGACGGGTGGTGCTGGGCGTGCCGACGGTGATGGGAGCCGTCAGGGCGGGATGCTATTTTCTGCTGGCGGCGGTGCTGTCCGGCGGGGTGATCATGGGGAATTGCGCACCCTTTGGTGTGGCCTTGGTGGCCGGCGCCGGTTCGGGCATCCATGCGGCAGCTGCCCTGATGGGTGCCTGCGTGGGTTACGTGACACTGCTGGGGCTGATAGAGGGGCTGCGGTATGTGTCGGCCGCCATTTTGACCTTTTCCGTGGCATTCGCCTTTTGCGACACCAAGCTGTACCGCAATGGGTGGACGATGCCGGTGGCAGCGGCGGCGATGAATGGCTGCGCGGGGTTCATTTATCTGTCCCAGCGGGGGTGGCATACCCGGGATGTGATCGTGTTTATCCTCGAAGTGGCGCTGACGCTGCTGTTTGCCTATGGGTTTCGTCTGGTATTGACCGGGGCGGAGCGGCCGGAGTTGGGACGGCAGCGGGTGGGAGGAGCCCTGCTGCTGGCTGCGGCACTGATCAGCCTGTCCCAGCTGACCCTGTTCGCGGATATCGCCTTGGGGCGCGTGTTGGCCGGGGTGGCGGTGCTGGCCGCGGCTTGCCGGCTTGGGATCGGCGGCGGAGCTATTTTTGGCCTGCTGTTGGGAATGGCCATGGATCTGTCCAGCGGAAAGACACCGGTGTACGTGTTGTGCATGGGGGTCGCGGGATTGGCGGCCGGACTGTTTGCCGGGCGGCGGGTACGCGGGGCCGTGTGCTTTGCTGCGGTGGGGACGATGGTCGTGCTCTGGTTGTGGAACGGCGGTCTGCGTGTGGAGGTGCTGTGTGAGCTGGTCGCGGCAGGAGCGCTGTTCCTTATGGTGCCAAAACGGTTTCTGGAGCGGACGGAACGGCTGTTTTCGCAGGAACGGGAAGGGCAGGCACAGGATGATGCCAGAGCCTATGTCAGCGGGCGGCTGGAGGCGGCGGCACAGGCCTTCCATACCCTGCACGAAACCATGCGCTCGGCGTTCCGCCGCACCACCAATAACGACCACGATACGGCGGCGGTCTTTGACCGCGCGGCGGACCGGGTATGCCGTGGGTGTACGCTGCGCAGCAACTGCTGGGAGCAGGACTATGTGACGACCTTCAACGCTCTGAATGATGCCACGGAGGCCATGGTGCGGCGGGGAAGCGCAGAGCCGTCGGATTTCCCGGCACACTTTTCCGGCAAGTGCATCCGGTTCCGGGAATTTCTGGCAGCGGTGAACCGGGAGCTGACCGGACTGCTGTGCCGCAGACAGTACGCAAGCCGCATTCGGGACAGCCGCAGGACGGTGTGCAGCCAGTACGGCCAGCTGTCCCAACTGCTGAGTGAAGCGGCACAGGAACTGGGTCAGCCGCTGACCGTTGATGCGGTACGCCAGCGCCGCCTGCGCCAGCATTTGTCCCTGATGGGACTGGAGGGAGATGCGGCGGTGTTTTATGACCGGGATCACCATCTGCGCGTACGTGTCTGCGGCCCGGCGGCAGCACAGCTGTCGGGGGAGCGGGAGGTAGCAACACTTGCCGACTTGATGGGGATGCCCATGTATGTGCTGGAGCAGGGCGAGCAGGTGCTGACTCTGGCTCAGAGTGAGCCGTTTATGGCAGTGGCCGGCATCGCCGCCCGCAAAAAGGACCGGGAACCGGTCAGCGGGGATGCGGGAACGTGGTTTAAGCAGGAAAACGGACAGCTCTATATGCTGCTGTGTGACGGCATGGGCAGCGGAGCCGGGGCCAACCGGGAAAGCGGACTGGCCGTGCGCCTGCTGGAGCAGTTTTTGAAGGCGGGCGTGGAGACGGAGAATGCCCTGTCCATCCTGAACGGGGCGTTGTCCCTGCGCAGTGAGGAGGAGGGCGGCTTCACCACGGTGGACCTGCTGCAGATGGACCTGTTTACCGGGCGGACCGCAGTGTGGAAGTTCGGCGCAGCCCCCACGTATATCCGAACTGCCGCCGGAGTGCGGCGGGTCAGTGCGACCTCCCTGCCCGCCGGGATGGACCAGCGGGGCGGTCGGCCCGACTGCACCCGACTGACGCTTGCCGAGGGAGATTGGGTGCTGATGGTCAGCGATGGGGTCTGCCCCGACGGAGAGGATGAATCCCTGCGCGCCCTGCTGGCGGAGTTTAAGGGGGACAGCCCCAAGGAGCTGGCGCGAATCGCACTGGAGCACCAGGGGGAGAAGGCGGGCAAGGATGACCGCACTGTGCTGGCGGTGCGGCTGGCCCGCCGGCCGGGATGCGGAGAAAATAAACAAGCCTTGACAAAAAGGGACGGATTGTGATATGTTTAACGAGGTCATATGACTGACGGAAGTGGAAGGACCACGTGGAGTATGACCGGCTGAACGCCAAAAATGCCGACCGTCTGGGCGCACCGAGTTTTTGGTGCGCCCTTATTTTTTGTTGTGGAAAATTTAGAAGGAGGACACGACCTATGATGACCGATATCGAAATTGCCCAGAGCACCAAAATGCTGCCCATTGCCGACGTTGCAAAGAGATTGGGCGTGAGCGAGGAGCAGATGGAACTGTATGGCCGCTACAAGGCCAAGGTGGACATCACCGCCCTGCGCGATACTCCCCGCAAAGGCAAGCTGATCCTGGTCACTGCCATCAACCCCACCCCCGCGGGTGAGGGAAAGACTACCACCAGCGTGGGTCTGGCCGATGCCCTGGCCAAGCTGGACAAGAACGTGTGTCTTGCCCTGCGTGAGCCCTCTCTGGGCCCCGTGTTCGGCGTCAAGGGCGGTGCCGCCGGCGGCGGTATGGCTCAGGTGGTGCCTATGGAGGACATCAACCTGCACTTCACCGGCGATTTCCACGCCATCGGCGCGGCCAACAACCTGCTGGCCGCCATGCTGGACAACCACATTCAGCAGGGTAATGCCCTGGGTATCGACGTCAAGCGCATCACCTGGAAGCGCTGCGTGGACATGAATGACCGCCAGCTGCGCAATATCATCAACGGTCTGGGCGGCCGGATGCAGGGCGTGCCCCGTGAGGACGGCTTTGACATCACCGTGGCCAGCGAGATCATGGCCGTGCTGTGCCTTGCCAGCGACCTGGTCGACCTGAAGGCCCGTCTGGGCCGCATGGTGGTGGGTTACACCTTTGACGATAAGCCTGTGCTGGCCAGCGACCTGAAGGCGGAGGGTGCCATGACCGCTCTGCTGAAGGATGCTATTAAGCCCAATCTGGTTCAGACGCTGGAGCATACTCCTGCCTTTGTCCATGGCGGTCCCTTTGCCAACATTGCCCACGGCTGCAACTCCGTTTCCGCCACCGACACTGCCCTGAAGCTGGCGGATTACGTGGTGACCGAGGCCGGCTTTGGTGCCGACCTGGGTGCGGAGAAGTTCCTGGACATCAAGTGCCGCGCTGCGGGTCTGCGCCCCGACGCCGTGGTCATCGTGGCCACCGTCCGCGCCCTGAAGTACAACGGCGGTGTGGCCAAGGCCGATCTGGCCGCCGAGAATCTGGAGGCGCTGGAGCGGGGCCTGCCCAACCTCCTGAAGCACGTGGAGAACATTACGCAGGTTTACGGCCTGCCCGCCGTGGTGGCCATCAACCGCTTCGTACAGGACACCGAAGCGGAACTGGAACTGATCCGCAGCAGCTGTGCTAAGTACGGCGTCAATGTGGCTCTGTCCGAGGTGTGGGCCAAGGGCGGCGAGGGCGGTTTGGAACTGGGCCGCGAGGTGCTGCGCAGCATCGAGCAGGGGGAGAACGGCTTCCGCTTTGCCTATGATGTGGCTCAGCCCATCAAGAACAAGATCGAGGACATTGCCCGCAAGATCTATGGCGCCGACGGGGTGGACTTCTCTGCCGCTGCCGGCAAGGAGATCGCCCGGCTGGAGGGCCTGGGCTACGGTGAACTGCCCGTGTGCATGGCCAAGACCCAGTACTCCCTGTCCGACGACCCCACCAAGCTGGGCGCGCCCAAGGGCTTCCGCATCACCGTCAACAAAGTGAAGGTGTCCGCCGGTGCCGGCTTTGTGGTGGCCCTGACCGGTGAGATCATGACCATGCCCGGCCTGCCCAAGGTTCCTGCTGCCGAGAAGATCGACGTGGATGCCGACGGCAAGATCACCGGCCTGTTCTGATAGGGCATGGTCATCTGACGGGGACCCAACACGAACCCAGCGAAGCGGTTCGCGTTGGGAAAGGAGGAGCAGTGTAGTGAGCGAGTTTTTTCACCTGTGGAGAAACGAGTGATACGAAACCTGCGACGACGCGCCCGGCCAGCCCAAGGTTCCTGCTGCCGAGAAGATCGACGTGGATGCCGACGGCAAGATCACCGGCCTGTTCTAAATGAAAACAAAGAAAACCGCTACCCGTGAGGGTAGCGGTTTTTTGCGCGAAAAACGGCTTACAGATTGCCAAGACGCCTGGCACAGGCGGTGCAGACGTTCTTGCCGCGGAAGGTGATGACGTCCCGGGCATCTTCACAGAAGATGCAGGCAGGCTCATACTTGCGCAGGATGATGGTGGGACCATCCACGTAGATCTCCAGCGCGTCCTTGGGGGCGATGTCCAGTGTGTTGCGCAGCTCGATAGGCAGGACGATGCGGCCCAGCTCGTCCACCTTGCGCACGATGCCGGTGGATTTCATAGGTAATCAGTCCTTTCTTTCTAGTTTTAATTCTCTCTCTGAGTTTATTATATCGAATGGGGATTGGATGTCAACGGAAAAACAAGAAAAATTTGTAAATTATGTAAGGAATTTGACAGGAAAAGGAAGAAAATGGAAAACGCAAGAGGCGGTCAGGGACATACAACCGGGAGCGAAATCATATAGGTGGGCAGAGGAGGGATGGACGTGACCATGTCGGTGATCTGGACGGCCATGGTGGCGGTGGCGGTGCTGTGCGGAGCGGTCACCGGCCGGGGCGAGCAGGTGGCCGCCGGAGCGGTGGAGGGAGCAAAGGCGGCGGTGGATCTGTGCCTTGCTATGGGTGGTATGCTGTGCTTGTGGACCGGGGTGATGGAGGTCATGGACCGCTCGGGTCTTGCGCAAAAGCTGGGACGGCTGCTGCGGCCCATCCTGAAGCGCCTGTATCCCGGCGAGGACGGGCAGACGCTGGACTGCGTGGCCGCCAACGCCTCGGCCAACCTGCTGGGACTCGGCAACGCGGCCACACCCCTGGGGGTGGAGGCGGCAAAGCGAATGGCCCGCCGCAGCCATGGAAGCGCCAGCGACAGTTTGTGTATGCTGGTGGTGTGCAACACCGCCTCCATCCAGCTGCTGCCCACCACGGTGGCGGCGGTGCGGGGGGCGGCGGGCAGTGCAAAGCCCTTTGATATTCTGCCGGCGGTGTGGCTGGCATCGGCCCTGTCCGTGCTGGCGGGTATCACGGCAGTGAAGCTGCTGAGTCGAGTTTGGAGGGATGGTTCGTGACCGATCTGCTGACCACCATGCCCGTACCCCTGGTTTTGGCGGTCATAGGCATCTATGCCGTGGGCAGGCGGGTGAACGTGTACGAGGGCCTTATCCACGGGGCGGGGGAGGGCTTGAATACGCTGGTGCGAATTGCCCCATCCCTTATCGCATTGTTGACGGCGGTGTATATGCTGCGGGCCTCCGGCGCGTTGGAACTGGCGGCGGACCTGCTGTCTCCCATGTTGAAATGGCTTGGCGTTCCGCCGGAGACCGTGGGCCTGATGCTGGTGCGGCCGGTCAGCGGAAGCGGGGCGCTGGGCGTGGGGGCAGAGCTGATGGAAACATACGGGGCGGACAGCTACGTCGGACGGGTGGCGGCGGTGATGCTGGGCTCCACGGAAACCACTTTCTACGCTATCGCCGCCTACTTCGGTGCCGCCCGTGTCAGCGGGACCCGGTACGTCGTCCCGGCTGCGCTGTGCGCTGATTTGGTGGGTTTTTGCGCGGCGGCATGGGCGGTGCGGCTGTTTTTTGGAACGGGAGGGTGACAGCATACCGTTTTTGTGGTATGATAATCTAAACGCGTGTTGGGAGGTGGCAGTGTGGAAGTGAATCAGGATACGTTTCGGCTGCCGCAACGGCGGCGGGAGGCGCACAAGGGTGACTTTGGCCGGGTGCAGATCTTCGCCGGAAGCGTGGGCTACACCGGGGCGCCGGTGTTTTCCGCCAAAGCTGCCGTGCGTTCCGGCGCGGGACTCGTATTTCTGAACGTGCCCAAGAGGGTTTGGAACGTGGTGGCCGTAAAGTGTGATGAGGCTATGGTACGACCGGCGCCTGGGTGTCCCGGAAAGCTGTGCAGGCAAATGGCCGGCTGCGATGCCGCCCTCGTCGGGCCCGGACTGGGACGCGGTCGCCGGGCGGAGCGGGCGGTGCATCGTCTGCTGCGTGGACTGAACGTTCCTGTGGTACTGGATGCGGACGGTTTGAACGCAATTGCGGATCATCTTGACCTGCTGGACCGGCGCACCAAGCCTACAATTTTAACGCCCCACGAAGGGGAGTTTGCCCGCCTGTGCGGGTGCAAACTGCCCATTGACGACCGGGAAAAGGCGGCCGGCGGGTTCGCGAAGGCGCACAACTGCGTACTGGTACTCAAGGGCCACCGCACCGTGACCGCTGCGCCGGACGGCCGGGTCTGGGTGAATACCACCGGAAATCCCGGTATGGCCAAGGGCGGCAGCGGTGATGTGCTGGCCGGTGTGATTTTGGCCCTGCTGGGGCAGGGGTTTTCCCCGGAGCAGAGCGCGGCTATGGCCGTGTGGCTCCACGGAAGAGCCGGGGATCTGTGTGCGGCGGAACTTGGGGAATATGCTATGACCCCGACCGACCTGCTGGATGCGCTGCCCCGGGCGATCAAAGAGCTGGAAGAATAGGATTTGGAGGAATCGCTGTGCGCAAATCGGTTGCGGTATGCGTACTGATGATAAGCCTTTTGCTGACCGCCTGCGGCGGCAAAGGGAGTGCAGGTCCCATGGACCGGGCGCTGGCAGTACGGGGGACGTATCTGTCCGCCAACGGCTGCACCGCCCGGATGCGGGTGACCGCCGACTACGGTCAGCGGGTCTACACCTACGTGGTGGATGCGCGGGCGGCCGGTGGGGAAACGGTGCTGACGGTACAGGAACCGACGGAAATTGCCGGCGTGACCGCCCGCCTGCGGGACGGAGAAAGCTTTTTGGAATATGATGGCGCTGTATTGGAAACCGGCCCGCTGGCGGAGGACGGATTGACGCCCATGTCTGCCGTCGCCGCACTTTTGCAGGCGGCTCGCAGCGGGTTTATTGACAGCTGCGGCACGGAAGGGGAAACACTTTACATCCTTTGCCGCGACCCGGCGGACCCGCCCGGAGACGGCAGGCAAATTGCTCTGTGGTTTGGCGCGGACAACGGTCTGCTGCGGGGCGAGGTAGCCGTGGACGGACGGCAGGTCATCCATTGCGAATTTGAGAGATTTACCCTGAACTGAAGGGATACGAAAGAGGAAACAGCCATGAAACTGGAATGCGCGCGCACTTGGGCGGAGGTGTCTCTGTCCGCGCTGGGACATAATTACAGGACCCTGCGTGCTCAGCTGCAGCCGGGGTGCCGCTTTTTGGGCGTGGTCAAGGCGGATGCCTACGGTCACGGAGCGGTGACCGTTGCCCGCGAACTGGAGCGGTTGGGATGTGAAATGCTGGCGGTGGCGGAAGTGAATGAGGCGCTGCAGCTGCGTGATGCGGGGATCAAGTTGCCCATCCTGATTTTTGGCGTGACCCCTGTGGAGTTTGCCGACCGGGTAGTGGCCGCGGACTTGACGCAGACCGTGTTTACCCCGGAGCTGGCCCGGGCGCTGTCCGACGCGGCGGTGGCCCGGGGCAAAACGGCCCGCATCCACATTAAGCTGGATACGGGTATGAGTCGGGTGGGGGTACTGGCCCATGACCCGGACAAAGCGGCGGAAGAAGTGGCCGAATTGTTTGAATTTCCAAACCTTGTAAAGGAAGGTATATTTACACACTTTGCCAACGCTGACGGGGACGAAGCGTTCACGATGCTGCAGTTTACCCGCTTTTTGGATACGTTGGAGCGGCTGGAAAATACTTACGGTCTTACCTTTGAAATTCGCCATTGCGCTGCCAGCGCGGCTGCGTTAAAATATCCCTGTACCCACCTTGACATGGTGCGGCCGGGCATCGCCCTGTACGGCCATTATCCCGACCCCTCCTGCCGGTTGGAGGGGGAGCAGCTGCAGCCGGTCATGTCCCTGTATACCCGGGTGTCTGCGGTGCGGCAGCTGCCCGCCGGGACAGCGGTCAGCTACGGCTGCACCCGGAGCGTGGACCGGGACACCCGGGTGGCGGTTCTGCCCATCGGCTACGGTGACGGTTTGCACCGGCTGCTGTCCAACCGACTTGAGGTAGTGCTGGACGGTGTGCGGGCCCCGGTTTTGGGCCGCATCTGCATGGATATGTGCATGGTGGATGTTACCGACCTGCCCGGAGTGCAGGTGGGGGACGTGGCCACCGTATTTGGCACGGACAAGCCGCTGGAGGAGTTGGCGGATCACCTTGGTACGATCACGTACGAGCTGCTGTGTGACCTGACGGGCCGGGTGAAGCGCATAAACGCGGAGTGAACGGACAAAGCGCCGCGGGCATAGAATAACACGGAGCTGCGGGACCCCGATCCCGCCGCCGGGCAAGGGCGGAGCTGCGGAAATTTTTCGCGCAGGTATAAAGCCGCCCACCCTGTGGGAAACTCATAGTACAGCATCCCCTTGGGGGCGGTGCGTACTATTTTCCGGCGGAGTGTGAGTTTTGTGGATAACAGTGTGAAACGGGGCGACATTTTTTACGCCGATCTCAGCCCGGTGGTGGGCAGCGAACAGGGGGGCGTGCGGCCGGTGCTGATCGTACAGAACGATACAGGCAACCGCCACAGCCCCACCGTCATTGCCGCCGCCATCACGTCTCAGACCGGCAAGGCACGCCTGCCCACCCACATCAGCCTGGCCGCTATGAGCTACGGACTGCCCAAGGATTCCGTTATCCTTCTGGAACAGATCCGGACGTTGGATAAGCGCCGCTTGCGGGAACATATGGGCAAGGTGGATGAAACCGTTATGAAACAGGTGGATGGGGCCATTGCGGTCAGCTTTGGTCTGCACCCGGAAACCATGATCTGATCCAAGGGGCGCCCAACCGGGCGCCCCGCAGAAAAGGAGTACTTACGATGAAAAACAAACGAATTGCTGTACGCGTGGGGGCTGCGGCCCTGACTGCCCTGTGCCTGACCGCCGGTGTGGCACTGGCTTCCGGAGTGGGAACGGAGAGCGATCCTCTGATTACCCTGAGCTATCTGAATACCACGGCGACCCCTGCGATTTTGGAGCAGGTGGACGGTAAGGTCGAGGCGTACGAGCAGCAGTTGGTCGATAAGCTGAACACGGCGATCCAGGCGTATTCCGAACGAATGGATCAGGCAGTCACCAAGCAGGAGGGGCAGCAGCACAACGCCAGCTATGCGGTGGTCACGCTGAAAAAAGATCAGGTGCTGAACATGGACATCGGCTGCGAGGTCATGCTGCGTATCGGCACTGCTGTGTGTGTGGCTCCGTCCAGTCCCGGCCTGATCAACACCACGGAGGGGACAACCCTGAACAACGAGAAGAATCTGGTCACCAACCATCTGTACATGGCTACCATTACCGGCCGCGCCATCCGGGCCACGGCCAACACTACCAAGGTGTTGGTTCGGGGCGGCTACACCGTCACTTGAAAAAACGGCCTGCATCCCCCGGATGCAGGCCGTTTTTTGCTTATTTATCCATCATTTGGGTGAAATTGTCCACCACGGAGGTGATGCTGTCCATGGCATCGTTCATGGCGTTGTTTACGCTTCGAACCGCGCGGTGTGCCGCCCGGCGCACGTCCCGGCGGCTGGCGGTCAGGGCCATGCCGGCTGCCGCGCCGACAGCGATGCCGGCCACCATACCACAAACAAATTTTCCGCACATCATGCTCTTGTTCCTCCTTTCTGCGATCCTGCTATTATTCTGTCCGAAAAATAAGAAAAACTCGTTGCTAAAATATGCCCGTTCCCTTATAATATAAATTAGAAGTATTCTGCGCGCTATGCGTAGCGGCTGATCCGCAAAAGGAGGATACGCACGATGGAATTGCTCATTAAGCACGGACGGCTCGTAGACCCTGTGAGCGGCGTCGGCGGCATGATGGATCTGCTGATCCGCAACGGGAAAATAGCGGGCCTCGGCAGTGATCTGGGTGACCGGGCAGAGACTGTTTTGGATGCGAATGGCATGGCGGTATGTGCTGGCTTTGTGGATATGCACGTACATTTGCGTGACCCGGGGCTGGAGTACAAAGAAGATATTTTGACCGGCACACAGGCGGCGGCCCGGGGCGGCGTGACCACGGTGGCCTGCATGGCCAATACCAAGCCGGTGGTAGACAGCCCCGAGCAGGTGCGGTACGTGCTGGACAAAGCAAAGACCGCCTGCGGCGTGCGGGTGCTGCCCGTGGCGGCGGTGTCCGTGGGTCTGCAGGGAGAAAAGCTGACCGATGCCGAGGCGCTGAAGGCGGCCGGCGCGGTGGCCCTGTCCGACGACGGATTCCCCATACAGAACGCCAATCTCATGCGGGATGCCCTCATCCGTGCCAAACGGTATGATATGCCGGTGCTGACTCACTGTGAGGATGCCAATATGGTGGAAAACCGCGCGGTGAACGAGGGGAGCATCTCCCGCCAGCTGTGGCTGGAAGGGCGGCCCGCCATCGCCGAGGAACTGATGATCATGCGGGATGCCATGCTGGCAGAAGAGACCGGCGCCCACGTCCATATCCAGCACGTGTCCACGGCAAAAAGCGTGGACATCGTCCGCCGGATGAAGAAAAAGGGCGTGCCCATCACCTGCGAGACCTGTCCCCAGTATTTTACCCTGACCGAGGACGAGATACTGACCTGCGGCTCCATGGCCCGGATCAATCCGCCCCTGCGCACCCAGCGGGATGTGGATGCCATCATCCGCGGCCTGCAGGACGGCACCATCGACGTTATCGCCACCGACCATGCGCCCCACTCCAAGGAGGAGAAGAGCCGTCCTTTGGAAAAGGCGCCCAGCGGTATGGTGGGACTGGAAACGTCACTGGCCGTCACCCTGACCAGCCTGTACCACACGGGCAAGATGGACCTGTCCGACATTATCCGCCGCATGACCTTTAACCCCGCTGCCATCCTGCGGCTGGGGACCGGGCGGCTGGCCATCGGGGCCGATGCCGATATCACCATCTTTGATCCGGACGAGGTCTGGGTGGTAGATCCGGAGCAGTTTGCATCCAAGGGACGCAATACCCCCTTCACCGGCCGGGAGCTGAAGGGCCGCGTGAAGTACACCATCGTGGGTGGTAAGATCATTTACGAAGATAAATAAAAACAAGAGAAAAGGATGATTGAGTATGTCTTTTGACGTGTTGCAGGATAAGATCCGCGCGATGAAAAACCCCACCGTTGCCGGCCTGGATGCCCGCATCGAGTACGTTCCCGAGTATATCCGCAAGCAGGCTTTTGAAGAGTACGGCGTTGGCCTGAAGGGTGCTGCCGAGGCCATTTGGCAGTTCAACGTTGGGCTCATCGATGCCCTGTGCGATATCGTGCCTGCCGTGAAGCCTCAGGCTGCTTATTACGAGAATCTGGGCTGGCAGGGCATGGAAATGCTGGAGCGCACCATCGCCTATGCCAAGAGCAAGGGACTGTTCGTCATCGCCGACATCAAGCGCGGCGACATCGGTTCCACCGCCACCGCCTACGCCGAAGGCTGGCTGTCCGGCGCCAAGATCGAGGGTCAGCAGTTCAAGAGCTTTGATGCCGACTGCGTTACCCTGAACGGCTATATGGGCTCCGACTCCATCAACCCTTTCCTGAATGCAGCCAAGGAGGAGGACAAGTGCGCCTTCGTGCTGGTCAAGACCTCCAACCCCGGTTCCGGTGAGCTGCAGGACATCGTGGCCGGTGACCGTCTGGTCTATCAGGTCATGGGCGATCTGAACCAGCGCATCGCCAAGGGGACCGAGGGTAAGTACGGCTACACCATGGCCGGTGCCGTTACCGGCGCTACCTATCCCTCCGATATCCGCGCCCTGCGCAAGCGGCTGGAGCACACTTTCTTCCTGGTGCCCGGCTACGGCGCGCAGGGCGGCACCGCCGAGGACGTGCAGTACGCCTTTGACAAGTACGGCCACGGCGCCATCGTCAACTCCTCCCGGGGCATCATGTGCGCCTGGCAGAAGACCGGCGGCGACGGCCACGACTTCAAGGAGGCCGCCCGCAACGCCGCCATCGCCATGCGGGACGACATCAAGCAGTTCGTCACCATCGTGTAAGGAGAGTTTCCGATGAAAGTGGAACGCAAGTGTAAGATCGTGGAAAAGACCCGGATCGGGGACGCGATCTATATGGTTTTGGAGGCCGGGGACATGGTCCGCAGCAGCTTCAAGGGTCCGGGTCAGTTTGTACATATCAAATGCGGCGAGGGACTGCTGCTGCGCCGGCCCATCTCCGTGTGCACCTGTGCCATGGCTGAACCCCAGGATCTGGTCAGCATCGTGTTTGAGGTGCGTGGTGAGGGGACTCAGTGGATCGCCGAACGCGAGGTGGGTGAGGAGCTGGACGTGCTGGGTCTGGCCGGCAACGGCTTTGCCATCAAGTCCGACGGCCGCTATCTTCTGGTGGGCGGCGGCATCGGTATCCCTCCCATGCTGGGCTGCGCTCAGTTTGCCCGCAGCACCGCCGTTTTGGGCGGCCGCAGCGCCGACAAGATCATCCTGAAGGATCAGTTCGAGGATATCTGTGGCAAGGTGCTGGTTGCCACCGATGACGGCAGCATGGGTCACCACGGCTTCGTGGATGCCCTGGTTCGGCAGGAGTTGGAGCAGGACAAGAACTACGACGGTGTGCTGGCCTGCGGCCCCAAGCCCATGCTGCGTAATGTGGCCAAGGTGGCCGAGGAGTTTGGCGTTGCCTGCCTTGTGTCCATGGAGGAACGCATGGGCTGCGGCGTGGGTGCCTGCCTTGTGTGCGCCTGCGATATGGCCGACGGCAGCCGCAAGCACGTGTGCAAGAACGGCCCCGTCTTTGATGCCAGGGAGGTGGATTGGAATGCCTGAGGTGAATATGAGCGTCAACCTTGCCGGCATGACCATGAAAAACCCCGTCGTGGTGGCCTCCGGCACTTTTGGATTCGGCCGGGAGTACGGCGAGTTTTTTGATTTGTCCGAGTTGGGCGGTATCTGCGCCAAGGGTCTGACCCTTCACCGCCGGGAGGGCAATCCCGCCCCCCGCATTGCCGAGACCCCCATGGGCATCCTGAACAGTGTGGGTCTGCAGAACCCCGGTGTGGATGCCTTTATCGAAGAGGAACTGCCCTTCCTGCGGCAGTATGACGTGAAGGTCATCGCCAACATCTCCGGCAATACCCCGGAGGAGTACGGCATCATGTGTGAAAAGCTGGCCGGGGCCGGTGTGGACATGATCGAGGTCAACATCTCCTGCCCCAACGTGAAGGCGGGCGGTTTGGCCTACGGCACCCGCCCGGAACTGGCCGCGGAAGTGACCAAAATGGCCAAGAGCCATGCAGGTAATGTGCCGGTCATGGTCAAGCTGTCCCCCAACGTCACCGATGTGACTGAGATCGCCCGGGCGGTGGAGGAGGCCGGAGCCGATGCCCTGTCCTTGATCAATACCCTGCGGGGTATGCGCATTGACATCAACACCGACCGCCCCGTGCTGAAAATGAACACCGGCGGCCTGTCCGGCCCCGCAGTTCTGCCTGTGGCGGTGCGCATGGTGTGGGAGGTGGCCAATGCGGTCAAGGTACCCATTCTGGGCATGGGCGGCGTTGCCAAGGGCGAGGATGCAGCCCAGCTGATGCTGGCCGGTGCCACTGCCGTGGCAGTGGGGACGAGCCTGTTTGCCGACCCCTACGCCGCTATCAAGGTTCGTGACGGACTGGAGGCTATCGCCGCGCGCAAGGGCCTTGCCAATGTCAGCGACCTGACCGGTGGGGTCAAACCCTGGTAATACAAAAGGAATTGTTTCTATGACAACGATTTATCTTATCCGCCATGCGGAGGCGGAGGGCAACCTCTACCGCCGCATCCACGGACATTACAACGCTCTGGTCACCATGAACGGCTACAGCCAGATCGCCGCGCTGGAGCAGCGCTTTGCCGGAGTACATATCGACGCGGTCTACGCCAGCGACAAGTTCCGCACCATCACTACCGCCGGCGCCATCAGCAAGCCCCGGGGGCTGGAGGTACATACCGACCCCGACCTGCGTGAGATCTTCATGGGGGAGTGGGAGGACACCACATGGGGCTATCAGGGGTACTTTGCCGAGCAGGAGCTTAAGAAGTTCAATCGGTTGGTTCCCGATTGGAAGGCCCCCGGCGGCGAGAGCCGGGTGGAGCTGGGCGCCCGTGTGGAGCGGGCCATTCGCCGCATTGCCGCCGCCCACCCCAATCAGACGGTGGCGGTGGTCAGCCATGGCACCGCCATCCAGCAGTTTACCATCAACGTGCGTCAACTGCCGCCGGAGCGTTGGCACGAGTCCCCCCACACCGACAACACCTCCGTGTCCTGCTTTACCTGGGATGGGGAGAAGTTCAGCGTGTGCTACGAGGGGGATAATTCCCACCTGAACGAGGAAAACTCCACCCTGGCCCACCAGAATTGGTGGAAGGGGCTGGAGTCGGAGCGGGACATCAATCTGTGGTACCGGCCCATCGACTGGGCCACGGAGCGGGATCTGTACATTGCCGCCCGCAGTGATGCCTGGCACAACACCCACGTCAACGGCCCGGCCTTTGAGCCCCACGGCTTTCTCCGGGATGCCGAGGAGCATTTGAAGCAGTCCCCCTGGGCCATTGCCATGGCCTTTGACCGGGGCGACTGGGTGGGCATCGTGCAGATGGATACGGAGCGGTATGCCGAGGAAAATGCCGGCTACGTGCCGTTCTGCTACGTGGATTATCAGCGCCGGGATCAGCATTTGGGCATCCAGCTCATCGGGCAGGCGGTGTCCTACTTCCGGCCCATGGGGCGGGACAAGCTGCGCCTACGCTGTGCCCCCTACAACGAGCACGCCCAGCACTTTTACGCCAAGCACGGTTTCGTCAAAGTGGGCGAGGAAGTGGGCGGACGGGTGCCGCTGGATATTTTGGAAAAATATATCGGGTATGACCGATAAGACGGTAGGGCGGGGGAAACCCCGCCGTACCGGTTTATTGAGGTGATCTCTATGAGCTTTGATCGAAATTTGTTCCTGCCTGTGACAATGAAAGATATGCAAGCGCGCGGCTGGGACGGTTACGATTTCCTGCTCATCACCGCCGACGCCTACGTGGACCATCCATCCTTCGGTGCCGCCGTTATTGGCCGCGTGCTGGAGGCGGAGGGGTACCGGGTGGCGGTTCTGGCCCAGCCCGACTGGAAAGACCCCGCCGCCTTTGCCGCCCTTGGCCGACCCCGGCTGGGCGTGCTGATCTCCGGCGGCAACATCGACTCCATGGTGGCCCACTACACCGCGGCGAAAAAGCGCCGCAGTGACGATGCCTATTCTCCCGGCCGCCGGGCCGGCCTGCGCCCCGACCACGCCACGGTGGTGTATGCCAACCGCGTGCGCGAGGTGTTTGGCGATATCCCCATCGTCATCGGTGGACTGGAGGCGTCCCTGCGCCGGTTTGCCCACTACGACTACTGGGAGGATAAGGTGCGCCGCTCCATCCTCTTTGACTCTCAGGCGGATATTTTAAGCTATGGCATGGGCGAGCGGTCCATCCGTGAAATTGCCGCTCGCCTTGCAAGCGGCACTCCCGTGGGAGAGATTACCGACGTGCGGGGGACCTGTGTGGCGATGAAAATTCCTGCCGACTGCGCCTATCCCCGGGTGGAGGTGCCCTCCTTTGAGGAGGTTTCTGCCGATAAGAAAGCCTATGCTCGCGCCAACATGGTGGAGTATCAGGAACACGATGCGGTGGTTGGTAAGGCCGTGGTGCAGAAGCACGGCCGGGACTGGCTGATCGTCAATCCCCCCGCCCCGCCTCTGACCACCAGGGAAATGGATGCGGTGGCGGAACTTCCCTACGTGAAAGAGCCTCACCCCATGTACGACGATATGGGTGGTGTGCCCGCCATTGAGGAGGTGCGCTTCTCCGTCACTCACAACCGGGGCTGCTTTGGTGCGTGCAACTTCTGCTCTCTGGCGTTCCATCAGGGACGGACCATCTCCTGCCGCAGCCACGAGAGCGTGGTGCGGGAGGTGAAGGCCCTGACCGATCACCCCGGATTCAAGGGTTACATCCACGACGTGGGCGGCCCGTCGGCCACCTTCCGCCGACCCTCCTGCCAGAAGCAGCTCAAGTGCGGTATGTGCAAGAACCGGGCCTGCCTTGCCCCGGAGCCCTGCCCCAATCTGGACGCCGACCACACCGACTACATGATGCTGCTGCGCAAGCTGCGGGATATTCCCAAGGTGAAAAAGGTCTTTGTCCGTTCCGGTATCCGGTTCGATTATTTGATGAAAGACCCCAGCGGTGAGTTTTTCACCGACCTGGTCCAGCACCATATCTCCGGTCAGCTCAAAGTGGCACCGGAGCACTGTGTGGCCCACACGCTGGACTACATGGGCAAGCCCCATATCGAGGTGTACGAGAAGTTCCGGGAGAAGTACCAAAAGCTCAATCGCCGCTACGGCAAGGAACAGTATTTGGTGCCTTATCTCATTTCCTCTCACCCCGGCTGCACCCTGTCCGACGCGGTGCAGTTGGCGGAGTGGCTGAACCGACAGGGCCATATGCCCGAGCAGGTGCAGGATTTCTACCCCACCCCCGGTACGCTGGCCACCTGTATGTGGTACACCGGTATCGACCCCCGGACGATGAAACCGGTATTTGTGCCCAAGACGCCCCACGACAAGGCGCTGCAGCGCGCCCTGATGCAGTGGCGCAAGCCACAGAACCGAAAGCTGGTGCTGGAGGCGCTGCACAAGGCGGGGCGTGAGGATCTGATCGGTTACGGCAAGCACTGTCTTGTCCGTCCCGACAAGGGCGCACCTGCCGCCGCAAAACCCAAGAGCGAGGAACGGCGCGGCAAGCAGACCGGGAAATCCAAATCCGCTGCCCCATGCAGGCCGTCCGCCCCCAGCGGCGCGAAGAAAGCCGGCTGGGCCAAGGCCAAACCCAAGAACGCCAAGGGCCGGGGCATCAATAAACGAAAGTAATAGAAAAAGCGTGTATCAAAACCAAGGTTTTGATACACGCTTTTTTTGTGCCGGGGTCAGTTGCGGGTCATGTCACTGAGTGCCTTGTCCATATCGTCCCCTGCCTGACGGATGTCTTTTGCTGCCTTGTCGGTGGCAGAGCGCATCTCGTTCATCAGGCTGTCCTTGCCCATACCGCGCACGCGCCCGTTGGGGGCGGCATAGTACTTGGCATCCAGCATCATCTGTTTGCCTTCGTCCATCATGGTGCGGGTGCGGGTTTTGGCGCTGTCGGTCACGGAGGTTCCGGTTCCGGCGGCGTTATTGGTGTCTGCGGGTTTGGTGCCGCAGGCGGTCAGGGACAGGATGAGCATGGCACACAGGACAAGAAAGGAACCTGCTCGCTTCATTCTGTTTCCTCCCGGGTATTTGCTGGGATGGCTGGTTGTTCCGTCCTGAGCATATTGTGACCGGGAATATATAATTTATGCAGGAAAAAATCCCGAAACGTGGAACGTTTCGGGATTTTTGGAAAATTCAGCTTTCTCTGTGCGGCAGGGAGGTGGCGAGGAAGAACAGCGCCAAAAGCAACGTGATGGAGGCACCGGCGGAGGAGCCGAGATAGTAGGAGGCCATTACGCCTCCGATGCCGCACACCACGGCACCCAAAACGCTGAGCAGGTGGTACTGGGCGGTGTTTCGGGCTGCGTTGCGGGCCGCGGCGGCGGGCAGCACCAGCAGGGAGTTGATGACCAGCAGGCCGACCCAGGTCATGGACAGGGTGACCACCACCGCGATGAGGGCGGAGAACACCGTTTCCAGCCAAAACACCTGCACGCCGCGGCTGTGGGCTAGAGCGGGATGGACGGTGGACAGCATCAAGCGGTTGAACCCAACCGCCCAAAACACCAAAACCACCAGTAAAATCAAGGCCAGCAGGCCGATTCGGGCGGGGGTGACGGACAGAATGTCACCAATGAGCAGGCTGTTGAATTTGGTGAAGGAGCGGCCGCCCAACGTGGACAGGAAGATGCCCAGTGCCATGGCGGTGGAGGCGAACACGCCGATGACCGTGTCGCTGGCCAGGGCCGTTTTGCGCCGCACGACGTTGAACAGCACGGAGAAAAACAGGGCGAACAGCACGGCGGCCCAAGTGGGATTGCCGATGCCGCACAGGGCGCCCACGGCCATGCCGGTAAAGGCGGAGTGACCCAGCGCATCGGAGAAGAAGGACATTCGGCTGCGCACTACCATAGTGGACAGCAGACCGAACAGGGGAGAGATGACAAGCACCGCCAGCAGGGCGTGCTTCATAAACAGCATTTGTCCCGGCTGCGCCCACTCAAAGGGCAGCAGAGAGAGCAGACGATACCAAAGCTCCATTAACGCTCGCCCTCCTTTCCGGTGTTCAGATGGAAGGTGCGGAAAAACGCCTCACAGGACAACACTTCGGCGGCGGGACCGGTGCACAGCACCTGCCTGTCCAGCAGGACCACCTGGTCGGTGTAGCGCTCCAGGGTGGCGAAGTCGTGGGTGGACAGGAAGATGGACAGGTCGTACTGGGTTCGCAGCTCGTCCAGCATATCCATCAGCTGCTGCTCACCCTCGGCATCCACGCCGGACAGAGGCTCGTCCAGCAGCAGAATGTGGGGGACGGGCTCCAGCGCCAGTGCCAGCAGCACCCGCTGAAGCTGACCGCCGGACAGGGCACCCATAGGCTTGTCCAGCAGGTCCTGAGCGTGGACCCGGGACAGGCAGCTTTCCGCCTTGGCACGCAGAGCTTTGGTAACAGGCAGCCACACAGGCCAGTGGGAAGTGGCGGCGGTGAAGAAGTCCAGCACCGTCACCGGGTCGCCACGGTCAAAGGTGGGGGATTGGGGGACGTAGCCCACCAACGGGCGGGTGCTTTTGGCTGTGGGGTCGCCCAGACGGAACGCGGGGGCGCCGGCGGGGGAGAAGGTGATGGTGCCGTTGTAAGGCAGCTGACCCAGAATGGTGCGCAGCAGGGTGGACTTGCCCGCGCCGTTGGGGCCGATGAGAGCCACGATCTCGCCGCAGTTGAGCTGGAACGAAACATCGGACAAGATCGGTTCGCCGTTGAGATGGACGCTCACACCGGTCAGCTTCAGCCGGCAGGCATCCGTTCGGCCGCTGACAAGACGGCCGTGTTTGATTTTGCGCATGGATCATTCCACCTCCTTTGGAGAGAATGCGCCGACAATGGTGGCTAAGTTGATGTTTATGGCTTCAATGTACGGCGTGATGGGGGAAAGGTCGTCGGCGAACGGTTCCCGCCCGTCCATGATGGTGGACAGGGCGTATACCCCGCAGCCGGTTTCCCGGCTGATGGCCCGGGCGGTGGCGTCGGAGCCGTTGACCTCGGTAAAGATGGCGGGGAGCTCGTATTCCCGCACCAGTTCGGTGACATGGATGATCTCTTTGGCGGAGGCTTCGCTGCCCGCCTCCTCCTCGATGCTGGCCAGCAGGGGCAGGCCGAAGGCGGCGGCGAAGTAGGCAAACCCGTCGTGGAAGGTGATGAGTTGTGCATTGGCTGCGGAAAGGTCCTGCACAGCATCCAGACCGCTTGTATAACATTGGTTGAGCAGCAAATGGGCGGTGCTGGCGTTGTAGGTCAGCGTGGCGGCGTGCCCCTCGCCGAGCAGGGGCAGCAGACCCGTCAGTACGGCATCCACCGCGGCGGCCATTTGAATGGGATCCATCCAGTAGTGGCCGTCGAAGTGGCTGTCGTGGTCGTGATGTTCGTGGTCATGGTCGTGGTGGCCTGTGGCGGGCAGGAGGGAAACACCCTCGGAACAGTCGATGACCGCGGCGGTAGAGGTGGCCAGGGCATCGGACATGAAATCCTCCATCCCCGCGCCGTTCATCACGATGACGTCCGCCCGGGACAGCTTTTTCATGTCGCTGACGGTGAGGGTGTAGTCGTGCAGGCAGCTGACACTGCCCGTGTCGAGGCGGGAAACCGACACACGGTCCACGCCCTCGGTCACCGTCAGGGCGGCCAAATAGGCGGGGTAGGTGGTGGCCACGATATTTACTTGGACCTGCTGTTCGTCCTGTCCGGCAGGAGCGCAGCCCGCCAACAGCAGCAGACACAGCAGCAAAGCAACGATGCGTTTCATAGGTGCCTCCGCAAGAGGTTATTTAGGAAACACCATTATATCATTTTGTATGGGAAATGTAAATGCGTAAACATCAATGGTGATGATGGTGATGACGGTGGGTACAGGCGCTGACGGTGGGACACTGAACGGCGGGGCAGGGTTCGCCGGGAGATTCCAGCTCCAGGGTCGCGTGGCCGATGTGGAACCCGCTCAACACCTGACGGGCGGCCAGCTTGATCAGGTGGGGGTCACCGTCGGTCACAAGGTGCACCGTGGCGCAGTTGGTTTGCCCGTCCAGCGTCCACAGATGGATGTGGTGGACGTCCAGCACGCCGTCCAGTTGTTCCAGCTGCTGCTTGATCTGCTCGGTATCGACGTCAAGGGGGACTTTTTCCAACAGCGGGGTAATGGCGCCGGTCAGATTTTTGACGGCGTTGGCGAAGATGAACACGGCCACGCAGATGGACATGATGGGGTCCAAAAGGGCAAAGTCGGTGAAGTGCATCACCACCGCGCCGCACAGGACCATGACCCAGCCAAGGACATCTTCCAGCATATGCAGATTAACGGCTTTTTGGTTGAAGGAATGACCGCCCCGGGTGAAGAAAGCCGCACAGGAGTTTACGCCCACGCCCACCACGGCGAACAGGATCATACCGCCGTAATTCAGTTCAACCGGAGCGAAGATGCGCTGCACGGCGCTGCAGATGACCACCACGGAGCCCACCAGCAGGATGAGGGTGGTGATGATGCCGCCCAGAACGGAGAACCGGGCGTAGCCGTAGGTGTAGAGGGAATTGGAGGGGCGCTTGCTCTTTTTCTCCAAAAGGTAGGAGATACCGATGCTGGCGGCGTCTCCCAAATCGTGGACGGCATCGGAGGCGATGGCGATGCTGCCGGTCAGCACGCCGCCCACAAATTCAAAGATGGAAAAACACAGGTTCAGGACAAAGGCAACTAAAATATTCTGTTCGGTTTTCATGGTGACCTCCTGTTGACGGGGAAAGATTTTATGATACAATATATTAGGTAATGAACGAAGTGTTCAATAGTATTGTATCAATTGCGCGGGAAATGACAACGGACAATCGGCTTGAACCGTGCGATACGGAACAAAACGGGGAATTTGTATGGAGGAGCCTATGGACAGACGGCAAAGAAAGACCCGCCGGGCGATATTTGATGCATTTACGGACCTGCTGTCCCGAAAAGAGTTCGGGCAGATCACGGTGGAGGAGATCATCAGGCGGGCTGACGTGGGGCGGGCCACCTTTTACGCCCATTTTGAAACCAAGGACTTTTTGCTGAAAGAGCTGTGTCAGGAACTGTTCTGCCACATTATTGATGCCGCCTGCGGGCAGGAGGAGCACCACCATATCTTCGAATGTGATACGCCTGCCCCGGTTTTTCTGCACCTGTTTTCCCACCTGCAGAAAAACGACAACCACTTGCTTACCTTGCTGTCCGGTGAGAATAACGAACTGTTTTTGCGCTACTTCAAAACCGAATTGCGCAGGCTGGCGGAGCGGCAGCTGCCGCAGTTTGAGGCGCAGAAAGACCCGCGGCTGCCCCGGGACTTTCTGGTGGAGCACATTGCCGCTACCTTTATTGAGACGGTGCGCTGGTGGGTGAAGGATGGGATGCGGCTGCCGCCGGAAACCATTGTGGAATATTTTTATTTGGCCGTGTGAAAAAACTGCGCTCCCTCCATCCTATGATGGGGGGAGCGTTTCTGCGTCCGAGGAGGGACGGAATGGAGAATTTACGGTCCGTTCATAAATTTGTGGCAAAACCCTATTGCATTTTGCGCGGAAGTGGGTTACACTAAATTAGCACTCGATGAGTGAGAGTGCTAATTCGGAATGTGAGTCGAGCGTGAAAAGGAGTGAATGCTCTATGAATTTGAATCAATTGACCCAGAGGTCGCAGCAGGCGCTGCAGATGGCGCAGACCCTTGCATCGCAGTATGGTAATCAGCAGCTGGAGCAGGCGCACCTGCTGTTGGCGCTGGTACAGGACGAGGAGGGTCTGGTCCCGCAGCTGTTGGCGGCTATGGGATCGACTGTGTCCGGGTTCCGTGCCGCAGTGGCCGAACGGGTGGAGAAACTGCCCAAGGTCAGCGGCGGCGGGCGAGAGGCGGACAAGGTCTACATTACCCAGGAGCTGGACCGGGCCCTGAATGCCGCCGAGGAGGCGGCAAAGGTCATGAAGGACGAGTATATCTCGGTGGAGCATCTGCTGCTGGGACTGGTGGACAGTGCGGACCGCGCGCTGAAGGAACTGTTTTCCGCCCACCGCATTACCCGGGAGGGGATTATGCAGGCGCTGGCCGGGGTGCGGGGCAACCAGCGAGTGACCACGGATAACCCGGAGCAGACCTACGATGCACTGAAAAAATACGGTACCGACCTTGTCCAGCGGGCACGGCAGAACAAGCTGGACCCGGTCATTGGACGGGATGACGAGATCCGCAACGTCATCCGAATCCTGTCCCGCAAGAGCAAGAATAACCCGGTCCTCATCGGTGAACCCGGTGTGGGCAAAACCGCCATTGCCGAAGGGTTGGCCCAGCGTATCGTTAAGGGAGATGTCCCCGTCAGTCTGAAGGACAAGACGGTGTTCAGTCTTGACATGGGCAGCCTGGTGGCGGGGGCCAAGTACCGGGGCGAGTTTGAGGAGCGGCTGAAGGCGGTTCTGAACGAGGTCAAGCAGTCCGATGGGCGCATCATCCTGTTCATCGACGAGCTGCACACCATCGTGGGCGCGGGCAAGACCGAGGGCAGCATGGACGCCGGCAATCTGCTCAAGCCCATGCTGGCCAGAGGGGAATTGCACTGTATCGGCGCCACCACGCTGGATGAGTATCGTCAGTATATCGAAAAGGACGCGGCGCTGGAACGGCGTTTTCAGCCGGTACTGGTCAACGAACCTACCGTGGAGGATGCCATCGCCATTCTCCGCGGGTTGAAAGAGCGCTACGAGGTGTTCCACGGTGTGAAGATCACCGACGGCGCCATCATTGCCGCCGCCACCCTGTCTGCCCGGTATATCACCGACCGGTTCCTGCCCGACAAGGCCATTGACCTGGTGGACGAGGCCTGTGCCATGATCCGCACCGAAATGGACTCCATGCCCACGGAGCTGGACGTGATCTCCCGACGTATCATTCAGCATGAGATCGAGGAGGCGGCCCTGAAGAAGGAAACGGATCAGATATCCAAAGAGCATTTGGAGGAGATCCGCCGGGAACTGGCCGAAATGCGGGAAGCATTTAACGCCAAAAAGGCCCAGTGGGACAACGAGAAAAATGCCATCGGTAAGGTGCAGAAGCTGCGCGAGGAGTTGGAACAGGCGAATGCGGAGCTGGAGCGTGCCCAGCGGGAGTACGATCTGGAGAAGGCGGCACAGCTGCAATACGGCCGCATTCCGGAGCTGAAAAAACAGCTGGAGGCGGAGGAAGAGCTGGTCAACCATCACAAAGAGAGTACGCTGCTGCGCGACAAGGTGACGGATGATGAAATTGCCCGCATTATCGAGCGGTGGACCGGGATCCCTGTGGCCCGCCTGATGGAGGGAGAGCGGGAAAAACTGCTTGGCCTGGAAGAGATCCTCCACCGCCGGGTGGTGGGTCAGGACGAGGCGGTGCGCCTGGTGTCCGAGGCTATTCTGCGCAGTCGGGCCGGGATCGCCGACCCCAACAAACCCATCGGTTCCTTCCTGTTCCTTGGACCCACCGGTGTGGGCAAGACGGAGTTGGCCAAAACGCTGGCGCAGGCCATGTTTGATACCGAGAAAAACATGGTCCGCATCGACATGAGCGAGTATATGGAGAAGTTCGCCGTGTCCCGGCTCATCGGTGCCCCTCCCGGTTACGTGGGGTATGAGGAGGGCGGCCAGCTGACCGAGGCGGTGCGCCGCCAGCCGTACAGCGTGGTGCAGTTCGACGAGGTGGAAAAGGCACACCCCGACGTGTTCAACGTGCTGCTGCAGGTGCTGGACGACGGCCGCATCACCGACGGACAGGGCCGCACCGTGGACTTTAAGAATACGATCATCATTCTGACCTCCAACCTCGGCAGCCAGTATCTGCTGGACGGCATTGACGCGTCCGGGCAGGTGACGGATGAGGCCCGGGAGCAGATTGATCAGTTGCTCAAGCGGTCGTTCCGGCCGGAGTTCCTGAACCGTTTGGACGAGATCGTGTTCTACAAGCCCCTGACCCGGGACAACATCACCCATATCATTGATCTGCAGCTGGAGGGATTGAATGCCCGCCTTGCGGACAAGCAACTGCGGGTAGAGCTGACGGACGCGGCCAAGGTGTTCGCCATCGACAGCGCCTACGATCCCCTGTACGGTGCCCGGCCTTTGCGCCGGTTCCTGCAGCATACGGTGGAAACACTGGTCAGCCGCCGTATTATTGCCGACGAGGTGGGACCGGGGCAGACACTGGTTGTGGACTGCGTGGACGGAGAACTGTCGGTCAAGTAAGAGGACAAGAAAACACCCCTGCCGCTGTGCGGCAGGGGTGTTGGTCATTTATAGGGTATTATCAGTTGCGCTTGCTGAAGATTTTCTGCAGCAGGTCCCAATCTTCGTTGGAAACGGCGCCGGAGTCCTCTTGCGCGGCGGGGGCAGGCTGCTCGGCGGCGGGCTCCGCGGGAGCGGGGTCGGCAGCGGGGGCGGGCTCCTCGGTCAGGGGGGAGAAGTCGAAGGCGGCGGCGGGAGCGGGAGCCTCCTGCTCCACCTTGGCCTTGGCCTGCGTGTAAGGCTCGGCAGCCAGGGCGGCGCTTTCGTCAAAGCCGGTGGCGATGACGGTCACGCGGATCTCGTCCTCCAGGTCGGGATCGAAAGCGGCACCGAAGATGATGTTGGCATCGGGGTGGGCGGCCTCCTGCACCAGGTTGGCGGCGGTCTCCACCTCTTCCAGGCCGATGTCCATGGAACCGGTGACGTTGATCAGCACGCCGCGGGCACCGTTGATGGAGGTCTCCAGCAGGGGGCTGGAAATGGCCATGCGGGCGGCCTCTTCGGCCTTGGCCTTGCCGGCGGCACGGCCAACGCCCATGTGGGCACGACCGGCGTTTTCCATGACGGCGGTCACGTCGGCAAAGTCCAGGTTGATAAAGCCGGTGTTCTTGATCAGGTCGGAGATGGACTGGACAGCCTGCTGCAGCACGTCGTCAGCGATCTCAAACGCATTGAGCATGGTGATCTTCTGGTCGGTGGCCAGCTTCAGCCGCTCGTTGGGGATGATGACCAGAGAGTCCACCTTACCGCGCAGCTCGGAGATACCCTCCTCGGCGCGGGCCATACGGCGGCTGCCCTCGAACTTAAAGGGCTTGGTCACCACGCCCACGGTCAGCACACCCATTTCCTTGGCGATGTCGGCCACGATGGGGGCGGCGCCGGTGCCGGTACCACCGCCCATGCCGGCGGTGATGAAGACCATGTCGGCATCCTCCAGCGCCTTGGCGATCTGGGCACGGTTCTCTTCGGCGGACTTGCGGCCCACGTCGGGGTTGGAGCCGGCACCCTGACCGTTGGTCAGCTTTTCGCCGATCTGGATCTTGAAGGTGGCGCTGGAAACGTTCAGCGCCTGCTTATCCGTGTTAACGGAGATGAAATCAACATTTCTGATGCCGGACTTGACCATGCGGTTGACCACGTTGCCGCCGCCGCCGCCCACACCAACGACCTTGATGCTGACGACGCTGTCCTGACCGATATCCAATCCAAATGCCATAACAGTTTCCTCCTAAGTAAAAATCGAAAAAACAACCTGTTGGGCTGAGGATATGGTTGTTATCCATATTTAGTACATTGTACCCCTCTTTTGCGGACAGGTCAAGACCGGAAATGCATTTTTTGTGTGCTTTTTTGCACCTTTCCCGTCGATGGGCAGAATAATACGCTCCGGACCCGCCATGCGGGTCCGGAGCGTATGGCCCAAAGTGAGGTCACGCGGGGCTGAAAACTACGGTGTAATCCTTTACGGTCAGGTCCAGACTTCCGTGCTCAAAGGGTTCCAAAGACTGGATGGCCTTGTCCATGGCGGCCAGCAGATACGAAAAATCACCGCTGACCGGAAGTTTGACGGTAAAGCGGCCGTCGATCTCCATACGGATGGCGGTCACGCTGCTCAGGTCCACGCGGGTGGCTCTGGAGAGCATTTCATTTTCTTCCAAAGCCTGCAGCAGCGCGACGAGGCCGTCGGCGCGGGCCTGGTACTGGGCTTTGACGGTCATGATGACGCCGGGCTCGGGCAGCACGGGGGCGATGCCATCTACCCGAAGGGCGTGGGGAACGTCGGACCAGTCCAGTAACTTGCCGGATGTGCTGATCAGCCAGCCGCCCTCGCCGCTGGTGAGCTGCGCGGCGGCGACACACTCGTTGACGTTCAAAATCAAGGTGTCGGGCAGGCGGCGGCGGATATTTACCGACTCCACATAGGGCAGGGTGCGGCGGATGCGGGCGGCGGTATCGTACTTGTTCAGACGGAACAGGTTGTCACCGTGAGTGACGCCGGAGGCTTGCTCGACCTGAGCGGCATCGTAGCGGACATTGCCGGTGACCTCCACCCGTTCCACCCGGAAAAACACGGTGGCACCCATGAAAACGGCAGCGGCGATGGCAATAACGGACAGCACTTTATAGAGGAAGCCGAAGCGTCCTCTTTTTTTATACCGTCTGCGCTTGTTTCTGGCTGCTGACATAGGTGGCTCTCCTGTCGATTATCTGTTTTTGTCGGGGAGGAGGTTGACGAGTGTTTTATAAATGATCGACCCGGCATCCACCACAGCAGTGGCGGTCAGAGCACGGGACATTTCTGCGCGGCGGGAGGGATCGCGGAGCAAATCGCACAGGGTCGTGTACAGCACTTCGGCGGTGCAGTCCGGCTCCGTCAGGACTACGGCGCCGCCCTGACGCTCCAGCACGCGGGCGTTTTTCTCCTGATGATTGGCGGTGACGTTGGGGGAGGGGACCAGCACGCTGGGTTTGCCGATGGCGGCAAGCTCCGACACGGTGGAGGCGCCGGCCCGGCACAGCACCACGTCGGCGGCAGCCATGACCAAAGGCATATCGTAGATATACTCCCGTACCTGCAGCTCCGGGGCGGAAATGCCCTTGGCCTGCAGCGCCTCCATCATGGAGGCAAAGTCCCGGCCGGCACCGTGGATATGATGGAATGGAAGACCGTCCTTTTGCTGGCGCTCCAAAAGCTCCACGGTCAGAGCATTCATAACACTTGCACCCAACGAGCCCCAGTAGGACAGAAGCAGGGGGCGGTCGTCGGTGATGCCCAACTGAGCGCGGGCCTCGGCTCGGGTGTAGCGGAAGAAATCACCCCGCACCGGCGTGCCTGTGACGACCACCTTGTCCGGGCAGTCGTAGTGCGCGCGGCTTTCTTCGAAACCGACCATCACGCAGTCCACCACCTTGGACAGAGCCTTGGTAGTCAAGCCGGGAACGGCGTTGGATTCGTGGACGGCGGTGGGAATGCCGCGGCGGGCGGCCTGCTTGACGATGGGGTAGGAGGCGTAACCGCCGGTGCCAACCACCAGATCGGGCTTGAATTCGTCCAGAATACGGCGGGCCTGCGCTTTGGAGGTGACCATATTTTTCAGGGTCCCGATATTATGGATGATATTGGCCGGCTTCAGAGAGCGACGGAAGTTGGTGATGGTGACGGTGCGGATCTCGTATCCCTCTTTGGGAACCAGGCGGGTCTCCATGCCTCCGTCAGCGCCCACAAACAAAACGTTGCAGCTGGGATGCTCCTGTTGGAAAAGGCGGGCCAAAGCCACGGCGGGGTTGACGTGTCCGGCCGTGCCGCCGCAGGTGAAGAGAATGTTCATAACCTACCTCGTTTCGCTTAATCCTGTTTAGGCGCGGGGATCTGCCGGGAAATGCTCAGCAGAATGCCTACTTCGGCCAGCTGGATGATCAAAGCGGTGCCGCCGTAACTGAAGAAGGGCAGGGAAATGCCGGTGTTGGGGATCAGATTGGTCACCACGCCGATGTTGAGAAACACCTGCACGGCGAACAGAGTGGTGATACCTACAGCGGTCAGGGCGCCGAACCGGTCCCGGGCGTGGAGGGCGATCCAGTAACCGCGGAGAATGAACATCATAAACAGACCCAAAATCAGAATGCCGCCCACAAAACCCAGCTCCTCCACGGCGATGGAAAAGATGAAGTCGTTTTCCGGTTCGGGCAGGAAGAGGTATTTTTGCACACTCTTGCCCAGTCCCCGGCCCAGCAGACCGCCGGAACCGATGGAGTACAGGGACTGGATGGTCTGGTAGCCTTTACCCAGCGCATCGCTCCAGGGGTCCAGCCACAGCATGATGCGGGATGTCATATACGGGGTGAACTTGATGACCAGGGCCAACGCGGAGCCGACCAAAGTAATGCCGGAAACAAACCAACCCCAGTGGATGCCGGAGGCGAACAGAACGGCGGCCCCGCCCACAAAGACCAAGATAGTACCGGACAGATGCGGCTCTTTCAGCAGCAACAGGGCGATGAGGGCCAAGATACCGATATAGGGCAGCAGCTCCATGAGGCCGACCCGTTCCATAAGGTTCAGTGTGCGGCCCAGGCGGGTGCGCTTGGTCCACTTGGTGGGCTTGCGCTTTTCGCGCACGCACAGTCGGCTTGAAAAGAACAGAATGACGGCCACTTTGACGATTTCGGACGGCTGGAACGTGGGACCGGCAACCAAAAAGATGTGCAGCCAGCGCTGGGCGCCCTTATTGGCCACGCCCAAAGGGGTCAGGACCAAAACCAGCAAAAGAACAGAAAAAGCAAGCAAAATCAGGGACAGGCCGCGCAGATATTGATAATTGAAGCGGGAAACACCGTACATAGCCAAAACGCCCAGCAGCGCGAACCTTCCCTGGGCGATGGCGTAGGCCAGGGGGGAATCGGTCTTGGCGTCGTAATAGGCGGTGGCGTAAGAGGCGGACATGACCATGATGAGACCAACGCCTAACAGCAGCATGGCCAGCATCAAAAGGGGCAGGTCCATGGGTCCCCGGGCCAGTTGTTCTTCTACGGTCAGATCACGTTTTGCTTTTCGGGCCATGGGGGCGCCTCCTTTCAAATGAATTGCAGGTTACAGGGACAGCCGATCCATGACCCCCAAAAAGGCCAGCGCGCACAGAACGGTGGTCAGCAGGGTGAAGACGGAAAACAGCTTGACTTCGCTCCAGCCGCCCATTTCCAAATGGTGGTGGAGCGGTGCCATGCGGAAGATACGTTTCCCGTGGGTCAGCTTGAAATAGGTCACCTGAATGATGTCGGACAGGACTTCGGCTACATAAATCAGGCCGATGATGGGGATCACCAGGGGGATGTTCAGCGCAAACGCCATGCCGCACACCGTGCCGCCCAGGAACAGGGAACCGGTGTCGCCCATGAACACCTTGGCGGGGTGGAAGTTGTAAAGAAGGAACGCAGCCAGACCGCCGGCCAACGCAGCGGCGAACACGCCCAGCTGGGTGTAACCGTACCAGACGGATACGGCAACGTAGAACACGGCCACGGGCAGGGTCACACCGGAGGCAAGACCGTCCACACCGTCGGTGATGTTGACTGCGTTGACGGTGCCGACCATAACGAAAGCGGCAAAGATCATGTACACGGGCCAGGGCAGCAGCCATTCGGTGTTCAGGAATGGGATGTACAGGTTGGGAGTCAGAAAGCCGCTGGCGCGCAGCAGGATCACGAATACGATGGAGGCGGCCAGCTGCAGCAGAAACTTCTGCGGGGCGGTCAAGCCGGTGTTTTGATGATGCTTGACTTTCTGATAATCGTCAATAAAACCGATGATGCCGAAGACCAAGGCGAAGGCCAACACCAAAAGGTGGGTGAACTGGCCGCGCATCATGTGAGGCCAGCCGGCGATCACGGTGGCGACGGCGATTCCGCCGATGAACATCAGGCCGCCCATGGTGGGGGTGCCCTGCTTGGACATATGCCAGGTGGGACCGATCTCCTTGATGGACTGACCGGCTTTCAGCCGGCGCAGGGCCGGGATGAGGAAGTGGCCCAAAACGGCAGTGACCAGAAAGGACACGATCAGACTGACGATGATCTCCATAATAAAAACCTCCGTTGGGTACAGTTTCTTTGGTTCAGACCCGCTGCCGACGGCGCAGGGAACAGTTGTGGGCGCAGGCACGGATAAACGCGCGCTCCTCCGCACCGCCGTCGGCTCCGGTAAGCACCAGCACATCGCCGGGGCGGGCGCGGTCCAGACCACGAACGATGGCCTGCTGTCGGTCTGCCCATGCGCCGCCAAAGGTAAGCACACCATCGGCCAGGTGTCCGGCCAGTTCTTCCATGGAGCGGCTGCCGCCGCTGTCCAAAAGACACACCAGCCGCCGTGCGGTGAAACTGCGGGCGGTAGTCAGGACACGTTCCAGGCTGCGCAGATCGGCGGCACGGTCCAGCAGTACGGTGTACGCGGCGGGGATAGACAGGACTTCCATGCAGCCGGCAGGCCCCGGGGCGGCGCGGAAGAGCCGCGCCATCTGGCTCAATTCAAGGCCCAAACACAGACCGCAGGACAGGGCACACAGGGCGTGGTAGACGGCAAAACCGCCGCACACGGGCAGGTGGATGCGGCAGATCTGTCCGGTGGCCACCGCTTCGAACTCTGTGTGACCGGGAAACAGGCGCAGGTTGCGGGCGGTCAGGTCTGCCCGCGCTTTGTTTTCCGAGTAAGTAAAGGAGTGCTTTGTGACAATACTAACATAATCCTCCCGGCCGGTTTCGTCAAGGTCAAATACTGCCATGTCCGAGGCGGCCAAAAGCGTTTCGATGCCGTTCCAGCTGACTGCCTGCCCGACAGGCGCGGTGATGCTCGGGTGCAGGCCGACACAGAGCCGGCGGGCCAAAGTATCTTCGTCTAGAAGAAGGATCGCGTGGGTGAACTGCTGGCCGGCCAGCAGATGCAGATGCGTGAAAAGGGCGGACGGGGAGGAGAGCGCGGCATCTTCCGGGTAAGTCATATGCGCACGAACACCGGAGGTCCCGCTCAAAGCGGTGTGTAGCAGACAGGCGACCTGCTGCGCGTCTGTTTTGCCCACGATGGCGATAAGAGTCAAGGCGGCACAGGACGGGGAAAGGGACAAAGTGGTCACCCCTTGAAGGGCGGTTTCATTCTCTCTGTGCGCGCCGGGAAAGGCGCAGGGTCACTCCAGGGGGGAGTAACCGTCGGAAACGCTGGTATCTACAAAACGCACGGGAATTACCGTGCCGCGGTCCACCAGCTCGCCGGCACCGATGCTCTGGTCCACGGCTTTGGTCACGGCGCTGTAATAGGAAACGCCGGAGGCACGCATATAAAGACCCAGATCGTTCAGACGTTTTTTCGCCTGATCGTAGGTCAGTCCGCGCAGATTAGGCACGTTGATCTGCTGGGTGGGGGCCTGCTGGCCCATGTACAGGATCACAGTGCTGTTGCCCGGGATGGTCGCACCGACAGCGGGAATCTGGTCGGTGACCACGGGACCGTTGCCCACGGTGCGGCAGGAGAGATTCTTGCGCTTGAGGGCGGCCTGCGCGGTGGTCAGGTCGTATCCGGTCAGTTTGGGGACGGATACGTCGGCAGCAGCGGCCTCGGCCTGCGTGTACTGACGTTCCACACCCAGATAGTCCAGGATCTCGGCGATCAGCTGACCGGCCATGGGGGCGGCCATCTGTCCGCCGCTGATGTAATAGCCGGTGGAACCGTACTTGCTGCCGGGAGAGGCGTGCTTGGGGGTGTCGAAGTACAGCAGTACGATGACCTGAGGGTCTTCGGCGGGGGCAAAGCCGACGAAGGACACGATCTCCTCGTCCTGGGTGCCCACTTCGCCCTCGGCGGTACCGGTCTTGCCGCCGATGCGATAGCCGGCGACGTAGGCATTGCGGCCGGTGCCTTCACTGACCACACTTTCCAAAATATCTGCTGTCTTGCGGCTGGTGGTTTCGCTGATCACCTGCCGGATAGCGGTGGGCTCGTGCTGGAGCACGATGTTGCCCTCGGCATCACTGACGGATTTCAACAGGTAAGGCTGCATAAGGTAGCCGCCGTTGATGGTGGCAGAGAAGGCGGACAGCAGTTGCAGGGGGCTGACGGTGAAGCGCTGGCCAAAGGAGGCGGTGGCCAGGGATTGGTAACCCTCGGGGCTGACGAAATAGTCGCGGCTCCACACCAGACCGGTGGCCTCGCCGGGCAGGTCGATGCCGGTGGCATCTTTCAGTCCGAACGCTTCGAAATAGTCGTAGAATGCTTCGGCGCCAAGGCGCTGGCCGATCATCATAAAGGCGGGGTTACAGGAATTCTGCACCGCTTCGGCCAACGTCTGGTCGCCGTGACCCTGCCGATCGGAGCAATGGATGGTGCGGCCGGCAACCACATAGTAGCCGGGGCAGTAGAAATGGTCACTTTCGGAGATGACACCGGCTTCCAGCGCCGCGGCCAGGACCACGGATTTGAAGGTGGAACCCGGTTCGTAGGTGTCGTTCAGCACCTTGTTGCGCCATTGCTGATTGAGGGCGGCAGACACGGCGGCGGAAGATGCTTTGCTGCGCAATTCTTCTTCCGTCAGGGGTTTCCCGTCTTCGTCCGTCGGATTTTCCGCTTTGAATTGCTGATAATACTGCTCTTTGCTCGCTGCGGCACGGGCGTTGAGAGTCTCGTCGTAGATGGTGCCGTAGGCGTTCAGATCGTAGGTGGGGGCGCTGGCCATGGCCAGTACGGCGCACGTTTTGGGATCCATGACAACACAGATGCCGCCGTTCTGCACGTCGTACTTTTCGATCCCCGCGGCCAAAGTCTGCTCGGCCATGCGCTGGATGGTGCTGTCGAGTGTCAGGGTGATGCTGCTGCCGTCCTCGGCATCGATGTAGTTGGAATAACTGTTGTACATTTCGGTGCCGGCACCGGTCTGATTGGTGACGATGCGGCCGGAACGACCCTCCAAAAGCTGCTCGTAGGCGGCTTCCACACCGTAGGCGCCGCCGTTTTCGTTTACGAATCCGACTACGTGGGCGGCCACAGTGGACATGGGATAGTAGCGTTTGGTGGTGGGGGTCATGATCAGGGAATACCCCAGCTTATTGTCGGCGATAAATGCCTGCAGCCGATCGGCCTGATCGCCCTCGATGTTCTTTTTCAATACTTCGTACTGGGAGTTGACCTTGTTCATGCGGCGCACCACGTCGTCCCGATCCAGACCGAGGACGGTGCAGACCTCGTCGCAGATCAGGTCCCGGCGAGCCTGGATGGCGGCCTCGCGTGCGGCGGTGTCGATGGTGCCGTCGTCTTGCTTGAACTGCCGCTCACTGATGCTGTTGATCAGATCCCGGGGGGAGAGGATCAGGTTGTACACCGTGGCGGACATGGCCATGATGTTGCCGCCGGTATCCCGGATATAGCCGCGGTTGGACTTTACCTCCACATCCCGGGTGGACTGCTGCAGCTGGCGAAGCTGATATTCCTCGTGCTTGGTGATGGACACGTCCCAAAGCTTCCAGCCAAGGACGCTGAAAGTAAGTACGCCGAACAGACCCATGAGGACGGCGGTGCGTCTGAAAATCAGCTGTTTGGAGGCGTTCTCGCGCCGCTGATCACGCCGGGGATTATGTTCTGCCATGGAAGTCGCCTCCTGTTATTTATCGTCAAAAGGGCGCAAGAACCATGCTCTTGCGCCCTCTCGTTTTCGTTGTGGGGTATACGCCTGTTTTACTGTATGTGCGGCATTAGCGGAAATATTCGACCATGCTGGAAAAAATGTTGCCTGCGCCCTTGGCGGCACCGGCGGCACCGGAAGTGGCGACATCGTTGAACAGCACCACGCTGTCGGGACGGGACATATTAATGTAGGTGATCTGATCGGGCGTGGGACGGATCATGGTGCCTTCCACGGCGGCCTGCAGATGCTGCAGATCGAATTCCTGCTCGTACCGGGCGGACAGGGCGGCCTGCTCGGTGCGCAGGGTGGACAGCTGGTTGCGCAGGGCGACCACGTTGTCAGAGGCTACGTGCAGCTGCAGCGTGCTCAGCAGAAGCAGGACCGCAAACACGCCCACAGCCAGAAAACCCACGATGGCGAAGGGGGCAACATGGCCGGCCTCGCGCACGGCGACCTGAGGACGAGCGATGGTTTGGCGGCGGGGTGCACGCTTGGGAACGCTGTGCTGCTCCTCCTGGCGATGGGGGGCGCGGATAACGCCGCCGGTATAGGCGGGAGCGTAAGCGGCACTGCCGTTGACGCGGTATGCGGTTGTTCTCTGTTGCACTGCCATGGTGGGTTCCTCCCAAATGTTCTGTCTTATCTCATCTTTTCCGCTACGCGCAGTTTTGCGCTGCGGGAGCGGGGGTTTTCAGCCAGTTCCTGCTCGCTCGGCAGGATGGGCTTTTTGTTGACCAACTTTAGGTCGGGGGTCTTGCCGCACACACAAACGGGGAAGTCGGGGGGGCAGGTGCAGCCTTTTGCGAACGCGGCCATGCCGGTTTTCACAATGCGGTCTTCCAACGAGTGGAATGTGATCACTGCCAGCCGCCCGCCGGGGTTCAGCCGGGGGACCGCGGCGCGGATCATGCGGTCCACGGCGGTCAACTCGTCGTTGACGGCGATGCGGATGGCCTGAAAGCTTCGCTTGGCGGGGTGCTGCTTTTCTTTCAGGGCCTTGCCGGGCATAGCACCTTTAATAATATCGACCAACTCGAGCGTAGTTTCGATGGGTTTGGTTTCCCGGCAGCGCTCAATGGCGGCGGCGATAAGGCCGGCGTAGCGTTCCTCACCGTACTGCAGCAGGATGCGCCGCAGCTCATCACGGGACCAGGTGTTGACCACGTCGGCGGCGGTCAACCCTTCGGACCGGTCCATGCGCATATCCAGCGGGGCATCTGCCATGTAGGAAAAACCGCGGCTGCTGTCATCCAACTGGGGGGAGGACACGCCTAAATCAAAAAGCATGCCGTCCACGCGGTCAATTCCAAGGCCGTTCAGGATATTGTCGATCTCGGCAAAGTTGCTGTGGACCAGCCGGATACGGTCCATCCAGGGGGCCAGCCGTGTCTGCGCGGCATCCAGCGCGGCCTGATCGCGGTCCACGCAAATCAGGGTGCCGGTGGTCAATCGCTGCGCGATCTGGCTGGAGTGACCGGCGCGGCCCAACGTGCCGTCCAAATAGATGCCGTCGGGGCGGATATTCAGCCCGTCCAGGCATTCCTGCAACAGGACGGAGTAATGTGTAAATTCCATACCTTACAGACGCAGCTTGCGGCTGAGGGACTTCATGCGCTCCGGAGTGGCGCTGGCCACCAGCTTCTCGTTCCAGCGGGCGGCATCCCAAATGCGGGCGGCACCGTTGGCACCTACGATGACCACGTCCTTCTCCAGCTTGGCGTACTCGCGCAGCAGGGGAGGGATGACGATGCGGTTCTGACTGTCCACGGTGCAGCGGTAAGTCTGGGCGAAGAAGACTTCCATGGCTTCGATGTCCTCTTCCTCTTCCAACTCCTCGGCGCGGCGGCACAGGGCGTCCCAGGAACTCTGGGGGTAGATGGTCAGGCACTGGTCGGCGCCCATGGACAGGTGGAAACAGTCGCCCAGTTCCTCTTTCAAGCGGGCCGGGATGAACAGGCGGCCCTTTCCGTCAATGGAATGTTCAAATGTTCCGGTCACGCTGTCCACCTCCTCCACTTTAATGGAAAATCGGGGGAAAATGCTCCACTTTCCTCCACGTACATTTAGTATAAGAGGTTTACCGTAAAAATGCAAGAGTTTTTTATGCATTTTTTAGAATTTTTTTGAAGAAAAAAACCGTGGATTTCCTTCGAAATCCACGGTTTTGAGAACTAAAACAAATGTTCGACACACTTGTTCGAGCCGTTTTTTGGTTATATTCACAACTTGTTGTTGGAAAATGAAAAATCGACACAATATGTTGTGTTGCGTCAAGATCTCTCCCGTTCCAACAATTGCCGGACGACGTCCCCCACAAGGGCGGGAGGGGCCTTGCCGCCCAGGGCGCGCATGGTCTGGCCCACCAAAAAACCGGCAGCTTTTTCCTTGCCGGACAGCCAATCTTCCACCGATTTGTGGTTTTGAGCAAGAACGTCCGCCGCGACGGAGGCGATTTGCTCCGTATCAGAGCTCTGCTCCAGACGGTGGGTACGGACGTATTCGGCGGGGTCGCCGCCGGTGAAGACGGCGTCGAACACCTCCACTGCGGTGTTGCGGTTGACGGTGCCTTGCTCCACCAGACGGATCAAGTCGGCCAAAGACCGGGCAGACATGGGAATTTCCTCCACCGCAAGGCCGTCGGCGCTGAGTCGGCGCAGCACCTGACCCATGATCCAGTTGGCGGCCTGCTTGGGCGGTGCGCCGAGAGCGACCACCTGTTCAAAGAACTCTGCCAGTCCACGACGGGAGGTCAGGGTGGCACAGTCGTACTCGCCCAGCTGCCAGTCACGGGCGTAACGGGCGGCCTTTTCGTGAGCCAGTTCCGGCTGTTCCGCGCGCAGATGGGTCAGCCATTCCTCGCCAACCGCCAGCGGCGGCAGGTCCGGGTCGGGGAAGTAGCGGTAGTCGCCCACCTGCTCCTTGTCCCGCATGGGAACGGTGCGGCGGGCCTCCTCATCCCAGCGGCAGGTTTGACAGCGCACCTGCCCGCCGGACTCCAAAATGGCGATCTGCCGCTGCGCCTCGTACTCACAGGCCAAGCGGACGGCACGGAGCGATCCGAGGTTTTTCAATTCCGTGCGGGTCCCCAGTTCGCTGCTGCCCGCCAGGCGGACGGACAGGTTGACGTCGCAGCGCAGGGAACCCTCCTCCATGCGGCAGTCGGACACGCCGAGGTACTGCAGAATGGAGCGCAGCTGTTCCAAATAGGCCACCGCTTCCTCACCGCCGGTAAGGTCGGGGGCGGTGACGATCTCGACGAGCGGAACACCGCAGCGGTTGTAGTCAACGGCGGTGCGGTCGGCATGATGGTGCAGCTTGCCCGCATCTTCTTCAAGGTGCATCTCGCTGATGCGTATCCGCCTGCCGCCGGGCAGGTCCAAATGCCCATCCCGGGCCAAAGGGGCGTAAAGCTGGCTGATCTGATAGGCCTTGGGCAGGTCAGGATAGAAGTAGTTTTTGCGGTCAAACCGGCTGACCGGGGTGACGGTGCAGTTCAGGGCGAGGGCGGCTTTCAGCGCCAGCTCCACCGCCTGTTCATTCAGCACCGGAAGACTGCCGGGCAGACCGAGGCACACCGGGCAGCACAGAGTATTGGGGGGCGCGCCGAAGGCGGTGGAACAGCCGCAGAAAACCTTGCTCTGTGTGGACAGTTCCACGTGGGTCTCCAACCCAATAACGACGTCCCAGTTCATTCCGCGTCACCTCCCAAACCGAACATGGGGGGATGGCGGCGATGGAAGTCCGTTTCCTGCTGGAACGCGAACGCGGCGTTGAGCACCGCGCCGTCACTCATGCGGGGGCCGAGAAGCTGCACGCCGATGGGCAGGCCCTCCTGCCGCATACCGCAGGGCATGGACAGGGCGGGCAGGCCGGCCAGATTGGCGCAGGCCACGTAGCGGTCCTCCTGATACAGGGCGACGGGGTCGTTGGTTTTCTGCCCCAGCTTGGGGGGCGGGCCGGGGAAGACCGGGGTCAGCAGCAGGTCGTAGCTGTGCCAAAGGGCGCGGAATGCACCTTCGACCTGATGGCGGACGGCCACAGCCTTTTTGTAGTAAGTGTCGTAGTTTTCGTCGCTGAGCAAATAGGTACCCAGCAGGATGCGCCGTTGGACCTCTCGGCCAAAGCCGAGGGAGCGGCTGCGGACGAACAGGTCCTGCACGTCATGGGCAGCTTCTGCACGGCAGCCGTAGCGCACGCCGTCGTAGCGGGCCAAGTTGGAGCTTGCCTGCGCGCAGGCAAGAACGTAGTAGGCGTGAACGGCGTGCTCCAGGCCAGAGGCGCGGCACAACTCCACCGTGGCGCCGCGCCGGCGCAGCGCATCGGCACAGGAGAGAATGGCACAGCGGGTGGGTTCATCCACCGCTTCGTCAAAATACACGTCGGGGATGCCGATGCGTACACTACGAAGGTCGCCGGTCAGTTGAGCGGACAGAGATGGGTAGGGACCGGGCAGGCTGGTGCTGTCCCGCCTGTCGTGGCCGCGGATAATATCCAGCACTGCGGCACAGTCTGCCGCATCCCGGGCAATGGGACCGATCTGGTCAAAGGAGGATGCGTAGGACACCAACCCATAGCGGGACACCGTGCCGTAGGTGGGCTTCATGCCCGTCACGCCGCAGCAGGCGGCGGGATGGCGAATGGAGCCGCCGGTGTCCGAGCCAAGGGCATACCAAACTAAACCCGCGGCAACGGCAGCGGCGCTGCCGCCGGAGGAGCCGCCCGCGCTGTACTCCAAATTCCACGGGTTTTTCACCGGACCGAAGAACGAGGTTTCGGAGGTGGAGCCGATGGCAAACTCATCCAGATTGGTTTTGCCCATGCAGACCGCGCCCGCGCAAAGCAATTTTTCGACCGCGGCGGCGGTGTAGGGCGGGATAAAGTCGCGCAGCATACGGCTGGCGCAGGTGGTGGCGGTTCCGGCCAAACAGAGATTATCCTTCACCGCCATGGGGACACCGGACAGGGACGAATCGGGGGTGGCGGCGATGGGATCAGACACAGAAATAGCTGTGAAGCAATTTAACTTGTCGGATACTGCGATGCAATCGGCTGAGCCTTGGATAACGTCCGATTGCGCGACGTCGCCCCGGGCGATGGCGCGAGCCAGTTCCAAGGCGGTCAGGTCAAACAATTGGTTCATAGGCTACCTCATTCCACGGTTCGGGGGACGAGGAAAAAGGTCCCGTCCGTTTCCGGGGCGTTGGTCAGCACAGCGGCCCGGTCTGCGGAGGGGAGTACCTGGTCGGTTCGCAGGGTGCAGGTCGCCGACGGTTCTGCGGGGGGGCAGTCGGGGCAGGTACGCAGCACGTCCAAACAGGACAGCACGGCATTCATTTGGGCGGTCAGTTCGGCCCGCTCGGTATCGGTCAGGGACAGGGCGGCCTTCCGCTCCAGATCAGCCATTGTTTTGTTGTTGATGGTCACAGGGCCACCTCCTTACTGCGTTCTATAAGGTTACCGGCCAAGGGCCAGATCATACAATTCGTTTTTGGAAAGGGACAGTTCCCCGGCGGCCTGACGGACGGCATCCTTCAGGGAAGCACCCTGCGCCCGCAGTTGCTCCACCCGGGCAAGGCCGTCCTCCAGCGTGGCGGAGCGCTCGGCGGTTTCCGCCGCACCACGGACCACAAGCACGAACTCGCCCTTAGGAGAATCGGAGCTGTAAAGGGAGATAGCCTGCCCCAAAGTAGTGCGGATAATTTCCTCGTGGAGTTTGGAAAGCTCCCGGCACAGGGAAACGGGACGGTCGGGGCCAAAGACGTCGCACAGGTCGGACAGGGTGGCGGTCAGCTTGTGGGGCGCCTCGTAAAAGACCATGGTGCGTACCTCGCCCCGCAGACTGTCCAGATGGGTGCGGCGGTTCTTTTTGTTCATGGGGAGGAAGCCCTCAAAGGTGAACCGGTCGGTGGGCTGCCCGGAGGCGGCCAGGGCGGTGACCATGGCGCAGGGGCCGGGGATGGCCACCACGGTGATGTGGTTTTGGGCGCACAGAGCCACCAGTTCCTGTCCCGGGTCGGAGATGGCGGGGGTGCCGGCATCGGTGACCAGAGCGCAGGTCTCGCCGGCCAAAATGCGGTTCAGGATGGCCTGTCCACCCGCCTCGGTGGTGTGGCGGTGGTAGGACACCAACGGCTTTTTCAGGCCCAAATGGTTCAGCAGCTTCAGGGACACACGGGTGTCCTCGGCGGCGATAAAGTCCGCCTGGGCCATGGTCTCCGCCATGCGGGGGGAGATGTCGCCCAGATTGCCGATGGGGGTGGGGACGAGATAGAGTATTCCGGCCAAAAGGACCACTCCTTATCTGTGGTTAAATAACGTTCAGAAGGACCAGCGCCAGCAGCACGAAGGTGACCAGCAGCGCCACGGAAAACAGGATGAAACCGCCGCTGAATTTACGGCTGCGGTCGGTTTGAGAGGGGGGGACAAGACCCGCCCGGCGCAGGGCGGTGACCACGGGCTTGTACAGCAGCAGGGTGGCGGCCATATTCAGTCCGCCTTTCACAAGGTTGAAGGGCAGGAATACCGGCAGCAGCATGGAGGCGATAACGGCCCGGGGCGTGCCCTGATACAGCGGGGTGATGAGATAGTTCCACAGCACCATCACGGCGGTCAGAGTAACGGTGCCCACCGCAAGACCGGCTACGGCGCCGTTCATGGTGTGGCGGCGTTTGTAGATATAGCAGGCAGGGCAGCAGAAGCTGGCGGTGGCGGCGACGTTCATGATAAGGCCGATAGGACCGGTGCCGCTGAAGGTGAAAAATTCCACCACCGGGACGAGAAAGGACAGGACGATGGCGGCGGCGGGGCCCAGGGTGAATCCGCCGATGCAGATGACGACACCCTTGAACTCAAAGTCCAAAAAGCCGTTGACGCTGGGGATGGCCTTGCACAGCCAGGTGACGACCAGGGCCACGGCGGTCAGCATGGCCAGGGTGACGACGGTGCGGGGGGTGAGCCATTTGGTTTGCTTGGTTTGGGACATAAAAAACACTCCTTCAGATGGATTGGACAGCCGCAAGACGAAGTGCCTTCCGGTCTGTCAGACCAAAGTGAGGAGCGCGTGTTTGCACACATCTTCTTCCATCCGGACTATACCGTTGGTCCCGGAGTCGCACCGGGTCAGCGGGCGCAAGCGCCCGGTCGCGGACTGTACCGCCAGTGGGGAGTTTCACCCCGCCCTGAAGACATTCATCCAGTTGTCACGGGTTATTATACGCCCCGGGGGCGGCGATTGCAACCCCCGGGGCAAAATTCCTGTTAGTTCAGTGCGGTGGGGCCAAAGGCGTGGGGTAAAAGTTCGGTCAGGGCGGTGGTTTGGAACTGCCCGTCGGGGCGCACCGCCAGCACCCGAAGATCGGGGGCGAACTCGAAGAGCATCTGCCGGCAGCTGCCGCAGGGCCAGCAGAAGTCGTCCCCGCTGCCGGCGATGGCAATGGCGGTAAAGCTGCGCTGCCCTTCGCTGACGGCCTTGACGAGGGCGGTGCGCTCGGCGCAGATGGTGGAGCCGTAGGCGGCGTTCTCCACGTTGCAGCCGGTGAACACGGTGCCGTCGGAACACAGCAGGGCGGCACCGACTTTGAAGTTGGAGTAGGGGACATAGGCGTGCTTGCGGGCATCCAGGGCCAACTCGGCCAGCTGACGGTCGGTCATGAGAATCACTCCTTTGGTGGTAGTTTACCACGAAACGGGACAACAGACAATAAAAAATGTCCCACCCGGATGGGTGGGACATTTTCTATTCTCTGTGAAGTGGTGAATTACTTCAGCTCGACCTTGGCGCCGACCTCTTCCAGCTTGGCCTTCAGAGCCTCGGCATCCTCCTTGGAGACGCCCTCCTTGATAGCCTTGGGAGCGGCCTCGACAACAGCCTTGGCCTCAGCCAGACCCAGACCGGTGGCCTCGCGCACGACCTTGATGACCTTGATCTTCTCGGCGCCGACCTCAGCCAGGACGACGTCAAACTCGGTCTTCTCCTCGGCGGCAGCAGCACCGGCAGCGGCGCCGGCAGCGGCGGGAGCGGCCATAGCAGCGGCGGAAACGCCGAACTCTTCCTCCAGAGCGTGGACCAGCTCGGACAGCTCCAGCACGGTCAGGCCCTTAACTTCCTCAATCAGAGCAGTGATCTTCTCGGTAGCCATAATAAATGTACCTCCTAAAATGTGTTTGTTTTCAGATTTGAATGATGTTACCGATTACTCGGCAGCGGGAGCGTCGCCCTTCTCGGCGATAGCCTTCAGGACGATAGCCAGGCTGGTGATGGGAGCCAACATGGTGCCCAGGACCTGAGCCTGCAGGACCTCCTTGGAGGGCAGCTCGGCCAGAGCGGCGACCTCGTTCAGGGGCAGGACTTTGCCATCCATAAAGCCCGCCTTGATGATGAACTTCTCACCATTGAACTGCTTGGCGAACTTGTTGATGACGCGCATGGGAGCGATGGGGTCCGCCTCGCAGATAGCGAGAGAAGTGGTGCCGTTCAGGCTGTCGGACAGATCGCCGAGGCCGGCGTTCTGAGCAGCGAAACGGGTCAGGGTGTTCTTCACAACGGCGTACTCGACACCATTCTTGCGCAGCTCGGCGCGCAGAGCGGTATCTTCGGCCACAGTGATGCCCTTGTAGTCGACCAGCACACCGGAAGCGGCTTTCTGCAGCTTTTCGGTCAGCTCGGCAACTACGGCCTTCTTGGACTCCAGGACAGTTGCGTTAGGCATTTGGGTTTCACCTCCAGAGAATAAATAAAAACGCTGTTTGCGCACAAAGACACAAACAGCGTTAAAACATTTCATGTTCAGCACTGCACTCTCGGCAGGATTTACACCAAAGGAAACCTGCTGTCTTTGAACGCAACACATATTATATGCAGGAGCATATCGGTTGTCAAGAGGAAAATTTAGATTTTTTGAAAAAGTTCGCCCGGGGCGGAGAAGCCTCATCTGCCCCGGGCAATTCATTAGCTGATCGGCTCGAAATCTGCCGCACCGTGCTTGCACAGGGGGCAGACGATGTCGTCGGGCAGGGTGTCGCCCTCGTAGACCCAGCCGCACACTTTGCACACGTAGCCCTTTTTGCCCTCGGTCTCGGGCTGGGGCTTGACGTGGTCCTGATAGTAGGTATAGGTCATGGTCTCCGCGTCGGACATGACCCGCGCCTCGGTCACGGAGCAGATGAACATACCGTGTGTGTCCAGATCCACGTACTGCTCCACCTTCAGGGACAGGAACGAATTGATGTTCCGGGGCAGGAAGGCGAGGCCGTTGTCGGAGCGGAGGATCTCCTGCCCGGCGAACTTATCCGCCACCCGACCGCTTCGGAAGCCGAACTGCTCAAACACCGCGAAGGGGGCGCTGGTATCCAGGCAGTTGACGTTCATCATGCCGGTCTGCTTGATGATGTGGTGGGAGTAGTTCTCCTTGTTGATGGTGACCGCCACCCGGTTGGGGGTGTTGGTGACCTGGGTGACGGTGTTGACGATGAGACCGTTGTCCTTCTCGCCGTCCCGGCAGGTGACCACGTACAGGCCGTAGCCGATGTTGAACAGGGCGGACAGGTCGTTCTTGTTGGCGGTGGTGTCCTGCCGGGCCATGTAGTCCCGGCACAGCTCGTCGGCCATGGCGTCAATTTGGGCGCGGCTGTCGGCGCTCAGGGCGGAGCGGATGGTGACGGTGGTATCGGTGTAGGTGAGGTCACGGCTTTTCTCCAGCATACCGCGCATGACCTTGGCGGCCAGGGGCGCCCAGGAGCCGTTCTCCATCAGGGCCACGGTGCGATTTTGGAAATTGCGCTCGGTCAGGTGGTGGATAAACTCCCGCATGAAGGGGAACACGTCGGCGTTGTAGGTGGTGGTGGCCAGCACCAGCTTGCCGTAGCGGAAGGCATCCTCCACCGCCTCGGCCATGTCACAGCGGGCCAGGTCGTTGACGACCACCTTGGGACAGCCGCGCTCCTGCAGCTTTTCGGCCAACAGCTCCACCGCGGCGCGGGTGTTGCCGTAGACGGAGGTGTAGGCAATGACGATGCCGTCGCTCTCCACCCGATAGGAGGACCAGATGTCGTACAGATTCAGATAATAGCCGAGATTTTCTTTCAGCACGGGGCCGTGGAGGGGGCAGATCATGGCGATGTCCAGACCTGCGGCCTTTTTCAGCAGGGCCTGCACCTGAGTGCCGTACTTGCCCACGATGCCGATGTAGTAGCGGCGGGCCTCGCAGGCCCAGTCCTCTTCCACGTCCAGCGCACCGAACTTGCCGAAGCCGTCGGCGGAGAACAGCACCTTGTCACAGCTGTCGTAGGACACGATGACCTCAGGCCAGTGGACCATGGGGGCGGCGACAAAGGTCAGGGTGTGTCTGCCCAGACACAGGGTGTCGCCCTCGCCCACCACCACGCGGCGGTCGGCGTAGTCCTCACCAAAGAACTGGGCCATCATGGCGAATGCCTTTTGGGAGGAGACCACCACGGCCTTGGGGTAGACCTGCAGGAAGCTGGCGATGTTGGCGGAGTGGTCCGGCTCCATGTGGTGGACTACCAAATAGTCAGGGGCGCGGCCGTCCAGCACCTTCTCGATGTTGTCCAGCCACTGGTGATTGAAGTTTTTGTCTACGGTGTCCATGATGGCGATCTTCTCGTCCAAAATGGCATAGGAGTTGTAGGAAATGCCGTTGGGGACGGTATACTGCCCCTCGAACAGATCGATCTGGTGGTCGTTGACACCGATGTATCGGATGTCGTTGGTGATGGTCATAATGAATCGCTCCTTTTCGGATAGTATAGACGGATGGGGTGGGATTTAACCCAAATAATGGCTCATGGCCAGCATCAGACAGAACCCGGCCAGCAGGGCGTAGGTGGCACCCTGTTCGCTGCCGTGGGCGTGGGTCTCGGGGATCATCTCGTCGCTGATAACGTACAGCATGGTGCCGCCGGCGAAGGCCAGGGCAAAGGGGAGAATGGCACCGGAAAGGGATACGGCGAAGAAGCCCAGCAGGGTGCCGATCACTTCCACCACGCCGGTAAGGGCGGCAATGATGAAAGTGCGCCGACGGCTCATCCCCGCGGCCAGCATGGGTGCGATGATGACCATGCCCTCGGGAACGTTCTGCAGGGCGATACCGGCGGCGATGGTCAGCGCCTCGCCATCGTTGCCGGTGCCGAAACCGACGCCGGCGGCAAGACCCTCGGGCAGGTTGTGAATGGCGATGGCCATGACGAACAGAAGCACTTTGTTCAGCCGCTGGGTGTCGGCCGGGTGGGACTCCTGATCCGCGCCGGCGATGCGGTGCAGGTGGGGGACCAGCTTATCCATCAGATTCAGACACACCGCGCCCAGCAGGATGCCCAGGGCGGTGATGGGGATGGAATTGCCGATCTCCACCGAAGGCAGGACCAGGCCGATGACGGCGGCGGCCAGCATGACCCCGGCGGCGAGGGCCAGCACGATGTCGCTGAAGCGGTGTGAGATGCGCCGGAAGGCGAAGCCGAGCAGCGCGCCGAATACGGTGGCACCGCCAACGCCAAGGGCGGTAAGCAGGACGAGTTTCATTTACAAACCTCCGGTCTGTGCCCCGGTTGGGAACACAGCAACATTATAGCAAAAAGGGCGGGTGAGGGCAACAGGTATATGCGGGAAATCTGTCGGAACATCAGGGAGAAAGAAATGTAGAAATCCCCTTGCGCAACGGCGGGAAATGTGCCATAATACCGTTGACCATTTTATTCTATGCAGCGGTATCGAAGTGGTCATAACGGGGCTGACTCGAAATCGTGTGGGTTTGTAGATGGCCCAACCTCGGAACCCCTTGGTATTTCTGGACTTTCCGGTTCATCTACGCTTTTTAACAACTTCATATCTACGGTTTTTCTACGCTTTGTTCTACGTTTTCTACGCTCGGCCC
>JAFQHV010000040.1 GCA_017397835.1 Oscillospiraceae bacterium | reverse complement strand
GGAATCGAACCCATGTTACAGCCGTGAAAGGGCCGTGTCTTAACCTCTTGACCAACGGGCCGGAGAAAAGAAAAACCCTGTCGGGGTGCGGGAGAGAGTGTCCTCTCTCCCGCGATGGTAGCGGCGACTGGATTTGAACCGGTGACACCGCGGGTATGAACCGCGTGCTCTAGCCAACTGAGCTACGCCGCCATGTCCTCGACAGGCACGAGTTACTATACCACAGGAAAACGGGGTTGTCAACACTTTTTTTGCCCGAGTCGCAAAAATTATTCTCTCGTTGTATTTTTTCCCATTCATGGTACAATCCTAAAAAGTGAAGCAATGCGGCGAGTTTTACTGTGAACGTTGCCGTAACAATTGAAAACAGTTAGGAGTTCCGGCACTTTGCCATACCGAGGAGCAGGATAAAAGCTATGAGGCAGAGGGCGGTAGGGCTGTTCCTTCCGAGGTCATCGACACCGACACCGGCGGCCGCAAGGCGGCTGGGCGCAGCGGAGAAAGGAGCGTGAATGACCGGCAAGCGTCAAACAAAACGAACAAAACGAACGGAAAGAGAACTCATAATGGGGAAGGAGAATTGTTTTGGCTGCTGAAAACAACACAAAATCTAAGAAGAACCCGACGTACACCAGCCCCTACGAGTTTAAGGGGCGTATTCCTCTAAAGCACGCGATCCCCCTGGGCATCCAGCACGTGCTGGCTATGTTTGTTGGTAACCTGACGCCCCTGATCATCATCTGCGGAGCCTGCGGCATCATCGCCGAGGAGCCGGCGCTGTATGTCTCACTTCTTCAGAACGCCATGCTGGTGGCGGGTCTGGTGACGCTGGTGCAGCTGTTTTCCATAGGCCCCATCGGCGGAAAGGTCCCCATCATCATGGGCACCAGTTCCGGCTTTTTGGGGGTCATGCGCAGCGTGGCCGCCACCATGGGCGGCGGCGTTATTGCCTACGGCGCGATTCTGGGTGCGAGCATCGTTGGCGGTATTTTCGAGACGGTGCTGGGCTTTTTTATCAAGCCCCTGCGTAAGCTCTTCCCGCCGGTGGTCACGGGCACGGTGGTGCTGGCCATCGGTTTGAGTCTCATTTCCGTCGGCGTCAACTCTTTTGCCGGCGGCTCCGGTGTGCAGGACTTTGGCTCTCTGGAGAACCTGTTTGTAGGCTTTGTCGTACTGGTGGTTATCATCGTCCTCAAGCATTTTACAAAGGGCATCACCAGCACGGCCTCCATCCTGTTCGGCATTATCTTCGGCTACATCGTCTGCGCGATCATGGGCATGATCCTACCCACCACCGCTGTCAACGCCGAGGGTGTGGAGTACACGAAGGCGTGGGCCCTCAACTGGAGCAAGATCGCCGACTCGGCGTGGTTCTCCATTCCGAAGCTCCTGCCGGTGAAGCCCACCTTTGAGTGGGGCGCGATCCTGCCCATCGGCATCATGTTCATCGTCACCGCCGTGGAGACCGTGGGTGATACCGCCGGCTGCGTCGAGGGCGGCATGGGCCGTGAGGCAACCGACAAGGAACTGTCCGGCTCCGTGATCTGCGATGGCATAGGCTCCAGCTTTGCCGCCCTGTTCGGTGTGCTGCCCAATACGTCCTTCTCCCAGAATGTGGGTTTGGTGACCATGACCAAGGTGGTCAACCGCTTTGCCCTCTCTATCGGCGCGATCTTTTTGGTGCTGTGCGGTCTCAGCCCCAAGCTGGCGGCGGTAGTCTCCATCATGCCCCAGAGCGTTCTCGGCGGCGCGGCGGTGCTGATGTTCTCCTCCATCGCCATCTCCGGCATTCAGCTGATCACCAAGCACGGCTTGACGACCCGAATCATCACCATCGTGTCGGTGGCGCTGGGCGTAGGCTATGGTCTGGGCGCCACTGCCGGCTCCATCGCCGGTCTGGGCGAGAACATCAATCTGGTCTTTGGCGGCTCCGGTATCGTTCCGGCAGCGCTGCTCGCCATTATTCTGAACCTGGTGATCCCCAAGACAAAAGAGGACCATGTATCCGAGGCGGCCCATGCGCAGGTGGCAGAGATCAAAGAGCGGGAGATGGCGAAAGAATAACGGTTAAGGCGCAAAAAATATTCTCCCATTGTATTTTTTCCTCGTTCGTGGTACAATCCTAAGGAATGAAATACTACGGAGGAATTCTACTATGAAAATTGCAGTTACGTTTGAAAACGGTCAGGTGTTCCAGCACTTTGGCCATACCGAGCAGTTCAAGCTCTATGAGGTGGAGGGCGGCAAGATCGTCTCTTCCGAGGTCATCGACACCAACGGCAGCGGTCACGAGGCGCTGGCTGACTTCCTTGCCCAGCGTGGCGTGGGCGCACTGGTCTGCGGTGGCATCGGTGACGGCGCACAGGCGGCTCTCTCCGCCTCCGGCATCGAGATCTGCTCCGGCGCACAGGGCGATGCTGACGAGGCCGTGGCGGCCTTCCTGCGGGGCGAACTGGTCTCCGCCGGTGTCAACTGTGACCATCACGACCACGACCACGGCGAAGAGGGCGGCTGCGGTGGCAGCTGCGGCAGCTGTGGTGGCTGCGGCGGTCATGCTGCTCCCGCTATTGAAGGCCCCAATGTGGGCAAGGTCTGCAAGACCCACTATCGCGGCACTTTCAACGACGGCACCGTGTTCGACTCCTCCTATGACCGTAGCGAGCCTCTGGAGTTCGTCTGCGGCGCGGGTATGATGATCCGCGGCTACGACGAGGCCGTGGCTAAGATGGCAGTGGGCGAGAGCATCGACATCCACCTCACCCCCGATCAGGCCTATGGCTATCCCGATCCCCGCGCTATTTTCACCGTGGAGATCAGCCAGCTGCCCGGCGCTGAGGAAGTGCCCGTGGGTGAGACGGTGGTGCTCTACACCAACGCAGGTCAGCCCATGCAGGTGAAGGTCGCCGCCAAGGATGAAAAGACCATCACCTTCGACGGCAACAGCGAAATGGCCGGCAAGGAATTGAACTTCCACATCGAACTGGTGGAAGTACAGTGATGCAAAAAGCGCCCTTCGGGGCGCTTTTTTAATGAACAAGTAACAGGTAACAATTAACAGTTGATCGGGATTTTCCATAGACCTTGTAGGGGCGGATATCATCCACCCGCCGTTCTTGCGTCATTGACAAACCTCGACATTTCGCGTAAAATAAAACCTGCCCCTTGCGGGGCAGGGCGTTGCCACAATAACGGTAGGCGGTTGGTCACACCACCCGAAAGGGGGTGAGGCTATGCGTATTACGTTACATATTGGAGCCTTTACGGTGACAATTATCGTGAAACGTAGAAACCGCCACTCCGACAAGTGACGGTTTCTTAGAGTTTCTCTAAAAATCTTTACTTAAAGGACCAACCGCTTATCGGCAACGCCCTTTTCTATTTTTATTATATAGGATTCTCTATATTTGTCAAGTGCGATTCTGTGTAGACCCGCGGGCTGTCCCCCAAGGGGACTTCCTCGCGCTACGCGCTCACAGCGTCGACAAGCGCCAGCCCCTACATGGTCTAT
>JAFQHV010000039.1 GCA_017397835.1 Oscillospiraceae bacterium | reverse complement strand
GCGAGACTCTGTCCGGCTACGAGTTCCCCGGCGACGACATCCCCGTCATCAAGGGTTCCGCTCTGAACGCTCTGACCTGCGAGTCCAACGATCCCAACCACGAGGATTACGCCTGCATCAAGGAGCTGATGGACGCTGTTGACAGCTACATCCCCACTCCCGATCGTCTGGCTGACCTGCCCTTCCTGATGCCCGTTGAGGACGTCTTCACCATCTCCGGCCGTGGCACCGTTGCTACCGGTCGTGTGGAGCGTGGCCAGCTGAAGGCCGGCGAGACCGTCGATATCGTTGGTCTGAAGGAAGAGAAGTCTTCCACCGTCGTTACCTCCATGGAGATGTTCCGCAAGACCCTGGACTACGTCGAGGCCGGTGATAACGTCGGCTGCCTGCTGCGTGGCGTCGCCAAGAGCGACATCGAGCGCGGCCAGGTTCTGTGCAAGCCCGGCTCCATCAACCCCCACACCAAGTTCGTGGGCCAGGTTTACGTCCTGTCCAAGGAAGAGGGCGGCCGTCACACTCCCTTCTTCAACAACTATCGTCCTCAGTTCTACTTCCGCACCACCGACGTTACCGGTATCATCTCCCTGCCCGAGGGCACCGAGATGTGCATGCCCGGCGATAACGTCGACATGAAGGTCGAACTGATCACCCCCATCGCCATCGAGAAGGGCCTGCGCTTCGCTATCCGTGAGGGTGGCCGCACCGTGGGTTCCGGCGCTGTTATCGAGATCAACGAGTAATTCGTATCTTGCATAATGCCTCATAAAAGGGCGGACCGCTTTTGCGGTCCGCCCTTTTTTCTGTGCGGCCACCCTCAACTTGTTGCGGTGACTATAATTTGACAGCAATTTTGAGATGCGATACTATTTACAAGGAAGGATTCGTCGCGGAATCGGTTAGGCCGTAAACCAGGGGGCAATTTGCATCCGGGAGCTGCGAGAGTCCTTCTGTGCTTAGTAAGGCGGTTTCGCCCTGCGGGGCAAGGTACTTTGCCCGCGGCGGCAAAGTACCCAAAACGCCACCGGGGTTTGCCAGCAAATGTGACTTGGCGAAAGCACCTGCGTCACATACTGTCTGCACCCCGGGCCCCAAGGGATACGGCTCGTAAGCGGTAGATATCCCTTGCGTCCGGCGCACCGGTGACGACACCACGCTGCTTCTTTAGGCTGCCGCCCTTCGGTGATACAATCGGGTTTCACTCCTACCACGCAAACGCGCCTGCTGCGGTGGGTATTTCGTTCCCGCTGTACAAGCCGGCGGGAGGTCGATAGACAGATAGACTTATAGAAGGCACAAGGTGCGGCAGCCTAATCGGCGCTGAACGGGTCAGAGGTGTCCGCCGGCCGTGTGGGTGTGACCCCACGGATACCACCCAAAGGAAATTCTAAGAAACCATGGGTTTCTTAGCGCCTTTTTCGTGTCTTTTGTGGCGTTACAAAAGACACCCGCCCGGGGGCGGAACAGCTCCCGTCCTGACCTCGTCCCGCGGGGTGAAACATTCCCCTTATCTTACTGTGAAATTTTTGAAAAAATTTGGCAATACTAATTGACACAGAGTGGGGGAGAGGATACAATTTTCTCACGGAGAACCCCCAATTACCTTTATCATAAGGAGGACACAACTATGAAAGATCTGAAAGGCACTCGTACCGAGGCCAACCTGATGGCCGCCTTTGCCGGCGAGTCTCAGGCCACCAACAAGTACACCTATTACGCTTCCAAGGCCAAGAAGGACGGCTACGTCCAGATCGCCAACATCTTTGAGGAGACCGCCCGCAACGAGCGCGAGCATGCAAAGCTCTGGTTCAAGCTGCTGCACGACGGCGCTGTCCCCGCCACCACCGCCAACCTGGCCGATGCCGCCGCCGGCGAGAACTACGAGTGGACCGATATGTACGCCACCTTTGCCAAGGAGGCCCGTGAGGAGGGCTTTGACCACATTGCCTTCCTGTTCGACGGCGTTGCCGCCATTGAGAAGGAGCACGAGGCCCGCTACCGCAAGCTGCTGGCCAATATCGAGGGCGGTCTGGTCTTCTCCCGTGACGGCGATATGATCTGGCAGTGCGGCAACTGCGGCCACATCCACGTGGGTCCCAAGGCCCCCGAGGTCTGCCCCGTCTGCGCCCATCCCCAGGCCTATTTCGAACTCAAGGCCAACAACTACTAAGATTGTAAAGGAAATGCCCCTGCCGGTTGGCAGGGGCATTTTTGCACCTATTTAAGCGGCGTCCAGCTGGCACCGTTGTGGGAAAAGGTCAGATTTTGGGCAACGGCTACGTTACGGCTTACCGAACCATTGGTCACGCTTACGGTCACGCCGTAGCTCCCGTATCCGCTGGGGAGCGAGGCTTCCCCGGCGCAGACGCCGCCGGTGCAGGGGGCGTCGATGGGGAAGGTCTTTCCGTCGGAGTCGGCGAAGATAATTTGATAGGTGAGGCCCTCGCCCGAGATGCTGGGAGTGAACCGATAGGCCACTGCTACGCCGGACCTGCCGGAGAAATTGAGACCGGACACGGTGAAGTCTTTGGACAGGTCCACCGCCGGCAGGGTGGGGGTGTTGGAATGGGCAGAGCGGGGGAATACCGGCGGGGCCAAGGACAGCACCAGCGCAAAAATCACTGCCGCCGCGGCGGAAATGACCCACGGAAGCCACGACCGCTTCCGGGAGCACCTGGAGGGCGGGGGGGAGGCGGGTTCCGCCTCGCTGCAGGTACGCCCGCACAGGGCATCGAGGGAAAGACCCAGCGCATCGGCCAAAGCCATCAGCTTGGGCAGGTCGGGGACGGAGTCGCCGGTTTCCCACTTGCTGACCGCCTGGCGGGAAACGTTCAGTCTGGCGGCCAGCTCCTCCTGGCTCAAACCCAAGTGCTTGCGTTCGCGCGTTAAAATCTCATGGAACATCATAGCGTTCACCTCCAGTTTCTGTCCTTATTATACCGAAACGGGCGGTTGCGTGCAAGCAGGTGGGAATGGAACTTCCGCAACGGCCGGTTGCGGCGGCGGACTGGAAAAACTTTTCTGCTTTACCACAAAAAAGTGTTGACAAAGAGCGTGGGAGTGCGTATAATAACCCCATCAACTGAATCTCTCAAACCTGTGAGGAAGAGAAGTAGCCGGTTTTGCAAACCTTAAGAGAGTCCCGGATGGTGTGATCGGGGCGGGGCGCGGTCGGTGAATGGACTTTCGAGGGCGGCTTGAACGGCTTTGCCAAGTAGATGCCGACGGGACCCCACCCGTTATCCATCGGGCACGCGTGATGGCGCGTGAAGCGAGTGGACGTTTCGACGTCAATTTGGGTGGTATCGCAGGAGTGCAGCTCTTGTCCCATGTGGGATAAGGGGCTGTTTTTTTATACTCCAAAACGGCCGCCGGCACCGGCCCCTCCATCGCCCACCCAAACAAACTAATATGGCCAAAGGCCAAAATGGAGGTAACAACCATGAAACACATCATCAAGAAGATCACGGCAGCCGCTCTGTCCCTGTCCATGCTGTTCGCTCTGACCGCCTGCGGCGGCGAGGGAGCCGGCAGCGAGGGCGACAAGACCTACAAGGTAGCCATCGTCAAACAGATGGACCACCCCTCTCTGGACGAGATCGCCAACGCCGTGGCGGCCGAGCTGGACGACTTTGTGGCGGACGGCGTTAAGATCACTTACGACATCTATTCCGGTCAGGGCGACCAGTCCGTGCTGATGCAGATCGGCAATCAGGCCGTGGCCGACGGTGTGGATGCCATCATTCCCATCGCCACCACTGCCGCCCAGGTCATGGCCCTGTGTGCGGAGGAGACCAAGACCCCCGTGGTCTTTGCCGCTGTGTCCGACCCCGCCAAGGCCGAGCTGGTCGGAATCGACTACGTCACGGGTGTCAGCGATGCCCTGAACACCGAATTCATTATGAACATGATGCTGGTCCAAAACCCCGTTATCAAGAATGTGGGCCTGCTGTACTCCCTGTCCGAGCCCAACTCCGCAACCCCCATCGCCGAGGCGAAGGCGTTTTTGGATGCCGAGGGCATTTCCTACACCGAGGCGACGGCCAACACCAATGACGAGGTCATTGCTGCCGCGAATTCTTTGATCGCGCAGGGCGTGGATGCCGTCTTTACCCCCACCGATAACATTATCATGTCTGCCGAGCTGGCTATTTACGAGAGCTTTCTCGCCGCCGGCGTGCCCCATTACACCGGTGCGGACTCTTTCGTGCGAAGCGGTGCCTTTGCCACCTGCGGTGTGAACTACACCGATCTGGGCGGTCAGGCCGGTCGTTTGGCCTATCAGGTCATGACCGCTGGCATGGACCCCATGGAGGCGTTCTATCTGGCGGAGGGCGGCATCATTACCATCAACACCGAGACGGCTGCCGCGCTGGATATCGACTACAGTGTGTTTGATGCCATGGGCCCCATCGTTGAGGTCACTACCACCGCCGAATAATAAACGAAATCGTACCGATGCCCCCGGCTGCGTGCCGGGGGTGTCGGTGTGAGAGGAGATTTTACCATGCTGTATGTGACCCAAACGGCACTGGAACTGGGGTTTCTCTATGCCCTGGTTGCCATGGCGCTGTTTGTCAGTTACCGGATCCTTGATATTGCGGATCTGACCACCGACGGCTGCTTCGTGCTGGGTGCGGCGGTGTCCGTTACCTGTGCCGCCGCCGGGTATCCCATTTTGGGTATTCCGGCCGCCATGATCGCCGGTTCTGCCGCCGGTTTTGTCACCGCGTTCCTGCAGACCCGGCTGGGCGTGCCCTCCATCCTTGCGGGCATCGTGACCAACACCGGCCTGTACACCGTCAATCTAATGGCCATGGGTTGGAGCTCCAACGTCAGCCTGTTGAAACAGGCCACCGTGTTTACCATGTTCCGCGACACCGGGATCGGCGGCGGCTGGTACAAGGTCATTTTGGCCGCCTTTGTGACTGTACTGATGGGCTTGCTGGTCCTTGGGTTCCTGCGTACCCGGTTGGGTCTGTCTGTCCGCGCCACCGGCGACAACCGGGACATGGTCCGGGCATCCTCCATCAACCCCACCTTTACCATTACGGTGGGCCTGTGTCTTGCCAACGCCCTGACCGCCCTGTCCGGCGCCATGGTGGGTCAGTATCAGAAGACCATGGACATCAACGGCGGCACGGGCATCGTGGTCATCGGCCTTGCCTGCCTGATCATCGGTGAGACCGTGCTGGGCCGCCGCACCGTGACCAAGGGTGTCATTGCGGTCATCATCGGCTCGGTCATCTATCGTCTGATTTATGCCATCGTGCTGTACACCAAGGTGGTGCCCGTGGACTGCCTGAAGCTGCTGACCGCCGTCATCGTTGGTCTGGCCATTGCATTCCCCAGCATCAAGGACTGGGTGCTGTTCCAGCGGCGCAAGGCCGTTGCCGGCCGGAAGGGAGGGTGCTGAAATGCTGAAGATCAATCACGTTTCCAAGACCTTCAATCCCGGCACCGTCAACGAAAAGAAAGCGCTGGAGGACGTGTCCCTGCACCTGCTGAGCGGCGATTTTGTGACCATTGTGGGCTCCAACGGCGCGGGCAAGTCCACCCTGTTCAATGCCATTGCCGGCGCCTTTTTCGCTGACGAGGGCAGCATCGAGCTGGCGGGGGAGGATATTACCTTCAAGCCCGAGTACAAGCGCAGCCGTGAGATGGGCCGCCTGTTTCAGGACCCTATGCGCGGCACCGCCCCCAATATGACCATTGAGGAAAATTTGGCGCTGGCCTATTTGCGCACGGCCAAGCATCAAAACGCCTTCTTCAGCCGTATCAGCAGGGCGGACCGGCAGTTCTTCCGTGATCAGCTGGCGCTGCTTGATATGGGGTTGGAGGACCGCATGAAGCAGCCGGTGGGCCTGCTGTCCGGCGGTCAGCGGCAGGCGCTGACCCTGCTGATGGCCACCATGGTGCCCCCCAAGGTGCTGCTGCTGGACGAGCATACCGCCGCCCTTGATCCCGCCACGGCGGAGAAAGTTCTGGACATCACCAAGGACGTGGTGTCCCGAAACAAGATCACGACCCTGATGGTTACCCACAATATGAGCAACGCCCTGAGTCTGGGCAACCGCACCATTATGATGGACAGCGGCCGCATCGTCTTCGATACCCGGGATGAGGAACGCTCCGGCATGACCGTGGACGACCTGCTGGAGAAGTTCCGCCAGGGTGCGGGCAAGATGCTGGATAATGACCGCATCCTGCTTTCCAATTGAATAAAAAACCGCTGCAAGGCTTGGCCTTGCAGCGGTTTTGTTTTTGGTGATCAGCCGATGCCGCCTTTGGTGGTGGCACCTAAAATGAGGACCAGCAGCGTTACGCCGCAGAACACCCAGCGGGTGGCGGGCAGGAACCAGCGGCCCAAAGGCTTGGGGCAGGCTTTGTTGACCTGCGCCAGTACAAAGTCCTTTTTGCATACCCAGAAGAACATCACACCGGCCAGCAGAGCGCCGATGGGGCAGATATAGATGGAGCAGACGTCCATCCAGCCGGACACGTTGGGGGCGATGATCAGACCCACCACGATGCCAATGGCGCCGATGACGGACACCGCCACCGGGCGGCTGAGACGGAACATCTCCTGCAGGGTGGCGGTAGGCGCCTCGAACAGATTGACCAGCGAGGTCAGGGCGGCAAAAACCACCGCAAGGAAGAACAGAGCCAACACCAGCGTGCCGCCGGGAACGTCCTTGAGCACGTTGGGCAGGGCCACGAACATCAGACCGGGGCCGCCGGTGTTCAGCTGCTGACCGGCGTAGGCCATGGCGGGGATAATGACCAAAGCGGACAGGAACGCGGCACAGGTATCAAACAGAGCCACGATGCGGGCATCCCGGGGGACGTTGGCCTCGTCGCTGAGATAGGAGCCGTAAATGAGGGTGCCGTTGCCGGCGATGGACAGGGAGAAGAACGCCTGGCCCAGCGCAAAGACCCACACCATGGGGTCACGCAGCCCGGCGAGGTCAAAACGGAAGATGTAGCGGTAAGCCTCGGCAGTTCCGGGCAGGAGGACCAGATAGACGGCCAGGCCCAAAAACAGGATATAGAACAGGGGGATCATGATCTTGTTGGCCAGCTCGATGCCCCGGCTGATGCCGAAGATCATGATGCCGATGGTGACCGCCATGCCGGCGACCTGCCAGCCTGCGTTGGAGGCGGCGGTGGCGCCGAAGAAGCCGTCGAAGGCGTTTATGTCGGACAGAGCGGCCAAAGTTCCCTCCAGCGCGTGGAACAGATATTTGAAGATCCAACCCACTACCACGGAGTAACCGATGGCCAAGGCGAGAGAGCCGAGAACCGGCACAAGGCCCAGCAGCCGGCCGGGTTTTTCCGTGTGGAAACGCTGCTTGGTGGCCTGGCCGAATGCACCGATGGGGCCGGAGCGAGTGGCGCGGCCAAAGCACATCTCACCGATCATGCCGGTGGACGAGATCAGAAAGACGAAGATCAGATAGGGCAGCAGGAACGTGCCGCCGCCGTAAGCGGAGACACGGGAGGGGAACAGCCAAATGTTGCCCATACCCACGGCAGAGCCGATGCAGGAGAGGATGAATCCCCACTTGGAGCGCCAGGAGTCCCGGGCGGTGCTGCGCAGTGACATAACAGAACGCCTCTTTTCTTTGAGTTGTAACGCTTGAATGTCATTATACCATACAATGGCAGCCAAGGCAAAGAAAAAATCCCCTGCCCGAGGGGAGTCGGGCAGGGGAGGGGGTTATTCGGCGGGGGTATCCTCCTGAACGGGGGCGTCCTCCACATCAAAGTCGGAACAGTCCAGCACGATGGTGTCGGCAGCGGAAGCGGGGACGTCGTCCGCCGCGGCTGCATCGTCGCTCTCCTTCAATGCCTTGATTTTGGCGTTGTTGGCTTTGATAGCGGCCATGGCATCGCTGACCCGGGCGCAGGAGGAGGCATAGGCCGCATCCGGCGTGGCGCCCTTTTCCGCATAGTAGATCCGGCCCATTTCCAGATAGGCCTTGTGGATGGTTTCCTTCTCGGACAGGTTGGCGGCTTTCAACTTTGCGATTTCAGCCAGCACCTTGGATTTTGCAACACCGGCCTGAGCCAGTTCGGCAGCCCGGGCCTTGAATTCTTCAAAAAAAGCCATGATCGTTCCTCCTTGTGTCATGCGGTGAGTCTTACTGTATTATATTCTACTCTGTTTTTGCTTTATGTGCAATATAATTTTTGTTGCCCGGGCGGGGCGGGG
>JAFQHV010000005.1 GCA_017397835.1 Oscillospiraceae bacterium | reverse complement strand
GGTGATGTAGGAGGGGTTGTGGCAGGCCACGAAGTCAGCCTTGTTGATGTAGTAGGGGGCGCGGATGGCCTTATCGCCGAAGCGCAGGTGGCTGATGGTCACGCCGCCGGTCTTCTTGGAGTCGTACTGGAAGTAAGCCTGCACGTACTTGTCGGTGTGGTCGCCGATGATCTTGATGGAGTTCTTGTTGGCGCCCACGGTACCGTCGCCGCCCAGACCCCAGAACTTGCACTCGATGGTGCCCTCAGCAGCGGTGTTGGGGGCGGGCTTCTCCTCCAGAGACAGGAAGGTCACGTCGTCGTTGATGCCCAGAGTGAACTGGCGCTTGGGCTGAGCCTTGTTCAGCTCCTCGTACACGGCAAAGACGCTGGCGGGAGGCGTGTCCTTGGAACCCAGGCCGTAGCGGCCGCCGATAACGGTCTTGTCGGTGATGCCGGCCTCGGCCAGAGCGGTGATGACGTCCAGATACAGAGGCTCACCCAGAGCGCCGGGCTCCTTGGTACGGTCCAGGACGGCAATCTTCTTGGCGGTGGCGGGGATGGCGGCGATCAGCTTATCGGCACGGAAGGGGCGATACAGGCGGACCTTGATCAGGCCGACTTTCTCACCGTTGGCGTTCATGTAGTCAACGACTTCCTCGGCCACGTCGCAGAAGGAGCCCATGCAGATGATGACACGGTCAGCATCGGCGGCGCCGTAGTAGTTGAACAGCTGATAGTCGGTGCCCAGCTTGGCGTTGACCTTGGCCATGTACTTCTCCACGATCTCGGGAACGGCCTCGTAGTACTTGTTGCAGGCCTCACGGTTCTGGAAGAAGATGTCACCGTTCTGGTGAGAACCGCGCATGACGGGATGCTCGGGGTTCAGAGCGCGCTTACGGAAGGCCTCGACCGCCTCCATGTCGCACATCTCCTTCAGGTCCTCGTAATCCCACACGGCGACCTTCTGGATCTCGTGAGAGGTACGGAAACCGTCGAAGAAGTTCAGGAAGGGAACGCGGCTGTCGATGGTAGCCAGATGGGCAACGGGAGCCAGGTCCATAACTTCCTGCACGTTGGACTCGGCCAGCATGGCAAAGCCGGTCTGGCGGCAGGCCAGAACGTCGGAGTGGTCGCCGAAGATGTTCAGCGCGTGGCTGGCCACGGTACGGGCGGACACGTGGAACACGCAGGGCAGCAGCTCGCCGGCGATCTTGTACATATTGGGGATCATCAGCAGCAGACCCTGAGAGGCGGTGTAGGTGGTGGTCATGGCACCGGCGTTCAGAGAGCCGTGCACGGTACCGGCGGCGCCGGCCTCGGACTGCATCTCGACGACCTTAACGGTGGTGCCGAAGATGTTCTTCTGACCCAAAGCGGCCCACTGATCCACGTAGTCGGCCATGGGGCTGGACGGAGTGATGGGGAAGATGCCCGCCACTTCGGTGAACGCATAGCTGACGTATGCAGCGGCGTTGTTACCGTCCATGGTTTTGAATTTTCTTGCCATAGAATTCCCTGCTTTCTTTCGTTTTTTTTTGGCGCCGGAAACCGGCCCCCCTTATATTGGCTCGCGCCCGTGCCACCGCCCGGCCCGGAACTATGTCCGAACGCACGGATGCCGCTTCCCCCGAAACCGGATGAAGCGGTGGTGAAACGGTGTTGAACTTTACGCTTGTTAGTCTATCACTTTTCAGTATGTTTGTAAATGTCCTTTTCCGTTTTTTTCTTAACAAAATTGCCTATTTTTCCGCCCGCCCATTGCTATTTTTGCCAACTGGGTCTAAAATAGGAAATCATAACGCGTTTGAGAGGGGGACGATCATGGTCTGCAACATCCGCTCGCTGGGTCTGACCGGCATCTCCGGCTACGAAGTGGCCGTGGAGTGTGACCTGTCCGGCGGTCTGCCCGCCTTTACGGTGGTGGGCCTGCCCGATGCCGCCGTCAACGAGGCGCGCGAGCGCGTCCGCGCCGCCATCAAGAACTGCTCGTTCTCCTTCCCCGTCAGCCGCATCACCGTCAACTTGGCCCCCGCCCACGTAAAGAAGGTGGGCACACTCTATGACCTGCCCATGCTGGTGGGCATTCTGTGTGCCGGCGGCCAGCTAAAGCTGCGGGACTCCGACTGCGCTTTCATCGGCGAGCTGTCCCTGTCGGGCAGACTGCGCCCCGCCGCCGGTATGCTGCCCATGGCCCTTGCCGCGAAGGCCGCCGGCATCAAAACGCTGTACGTCCCGGCAGACAACGCCGCAGAGGCCTCCTTGGCTCAGGGGCCCGCCATCATCCCCGTCACCGACGTGGCCCAGCTGATCGCCCATCTGCGTGGGGAGGCACCCATTTCCCCCGCCCCCCTGTGGTCCTGCTCGTCAAGCCAGCAGGATGAACCCGATTTTTCCGAAGTCAAGGGACAGGAAAACGTCAAACGTGCCCTTGAGATCGCTGCCGCCGGCAGCCACAACGTACTGTTGGTGGGCCCGCCCGGCTCCGGCAAATCCATGCTGGCCCGCCGTTTGCCCTCCATCCTGCCCGCCATGACCCGGCAGGAGTCCCTGCAGGCCACCCAGATCCACTCCGTTCTGGGCCTGACCACACCGGATGCGCCCCTGATCACCCGCCGCCCTTTCCGCTCCCCCCACCATACCGTGTCCACCATGGGCATGGCCGGCGGCGGCTCCAATCCCCGGCCGGGTGAGATCTCCCTGGCCCACCATGGGGTGCTGTTTCTGGACGAGCTGCCCGAGTTCTCCAAAGAAGTGCTTGAGGTACTGCGCCAGCCCCTGGAGGATGGACAGGTCACCATCTCTCGCGCCTCCGGTTCGGTGAGTTACCCCAGCCGTTTCATGCTGGTGTGTGCCATGAACCCCTGCAAATGCGGCTGGTACGGGCATCCATCCGGCCGCTGCAAGTGTTCGGAGCACGATGTGACAAAGTACCTCTCCCGTCTGTCCGGCCCTCTGCTGGACCGCATCGACCTGTTCGTGGAGGTTTCCTCTCTGGAGTATGACGAGCTGGCCCGTCGGGCCGCGGCAGAGCCTTCTGCCGACGTCCGCGCCCGTGTAGATGCCGCCCGGGCGCGACAAAACGTCCGCATTCCGGGGGATAAACCCCTGTGCAACGCCTACTTGGGCCAAAAGGAGCTGGACGCCTGCTGTTCGTTGAATGAAGATTGCCAGGTACTTATGCGCGGGGCCTTTGACCGGCTTGGCCTGACCGCCCGCGGCTATGACCGGATCCGCCGTCTGGCCCGCACCATTGCCGATCTGGACGACAGCGAAACCATTCAGCCCCACCACCTGGCAGAGGCTCTGCAATACCGTCCCCCCGCCTATCTGAAAAAGTAAAACACGGCCCCGGAGCATCTGCTCCGGGGCCGCACTTTGTTTCTACAGGTTTTTCGTGCTCAGCGGGGGTGCTCTCCCGTCCGGCTCAGTCCACCCGTAATGGTGTCCAGGCGGTAAACGCCCGTATCGGTTTCGACCTGCCATACCGGGGTCAGCCGCACGGACCCGCCGCCCTCGGCACTCAGCAGATAGGCCGGCGTGATGGATCGGATGGCACTGTACACGTCACCCATGTCATTCAGGCCGTTATACAGCCGCATAAGCGCGGTGGACACTGCAATGGGCGCGTACTCCACCTGCTCGGTCCGACCCGGCAGCCTGCGGTTACCGGATATCTGCACGGCAAAGCCGTCTTGGTACCGGACCGTGACCCGGCAGTCCAGCAAGGCGGCTCCATTCAGCATCTGGTCAAGGACCACCTCGCCCTGCCCCTTGGCAACATTGTTGGTCACAGCACGGCTTTGGATGCCCAACCGCTCCAGCAGCTTCGCGGCGTGGTCCTCCGGCCGTTCCTGCTCTGTCAGCGCTTCTCCCCCGGTCATTTGTGCACTGTATTGACCGGTACCGTGCACCTGCAGCCAACCGGCCGCATTGGTATAGCGATACACCTCGCCGCCCCGGGCCTCCACCGTCACCTCGCCGCCCAGCAGATTGCCGGCCTGCAGCGCCTCTTCTTTCAAATCCCGCTGCGCCACCATGGGCAGCAGGTTCATTTCCTTCGGTACGGCTACCTCGTCTATGGATACACCGCCGGCGCGGATCACTTCGATCGCAGAGGCGCGGGCCTGCTCCCGGCTGCGGACGTCCTGCATACGCCGTCCACCGGACAACGCCAACAGGCACAGGTTCAGCAGTGCCAAAACGATGATAACGATATTCTTTAACTTGGATACCTCCACGTCCGCACCGCCTTCCCCGGTTACCTATCCGCTATCCAGGCGGCGCGCGCACTGTCGCCGCCGTCCAGATAGTTCAGCAGCAAGCCGCTGCCCGTCTGCCCCATCTGCTCCAGCACCGCAGCCGCCTGGGGCTGGGGCAGCAGCAGGGTCGTTTTTCCCGCGGGCTGGTACCCACGCAGAATCATTTGATACCGCACCACACCCTCATGGTCCAAAACCACTTCGGCACACCATCCCGGCTCGTCCAGCTGTACCGCGGTGGCATTCAGTACGTAGCCAAACTCTACGTGCCAGCCATCCGCCTCCTGCCTCACGTCCCGCAGATAAACCGCCGTACCGCCCCAGGTTTGGGTCGCTCCGCACACGATCTGCCGCGCGGTTTCCACGGCGCGATACACGGCCGGATCTTCCTCGTTTCCCGCCAGAGGATACCGCTGTTCATCGCCCTCCCGCTCGTAGCCGATCCTGCCGGCATCCGACACGGTCAGCGTATCATTTCCGCTGCGGGCACGATACCCCTCCGGTGTCTGGTAGACGGTGGTAATGCCGGGAGCAAACGCCAGTCCCTGCAGCAGGCTGTTCATATCCTGCCCCTCGGCCAAAGGATTGATGGCAACGTACTCTTCCGGACTTGGCTCCTGCGGCAAAATCAGCGTTTGGGGCGCCAACGTTTCGTACTCCGACCTGCCGTGCGCAAAGTCCGCACCGTTGGTAGCCTTCTGTGCCAACACGCCGCGCAGATATTCCGCAGACATCCCCTCCACCGCACAGCTTTGGTACTGCTCGTCGCAGCGGTAACACAAGAACACCTGCTCATCCCGCACGCAAAGCAGTATCTGCCGCGCGTTGCCGGTCAGGTAGGGATTGTCCGTCCCCGCCAGCCAGCGGCACAGCACCTGCATGGGCACGTTGCCCTGCAGCTCAAACCATGCTCCGCTGTGACCGGAAAGGGCGGCAAGCCATGCATCCGCTTCCTCCTGCTGAGGCTGTCCCGCTCCGGCCAACGCTTCACCCAACACGGGCAAAAGCGGCTGAAACAGCTCGTCCACCGCCGCGGCATCATACCGGGCCGCACACACACCGCTGTCGTTGAGCACCGCCACAGCCATGGGCAGTGTCACCTGCCCGGTCGTCGGCGCAGGTGCCTGCTGGCCCGTTCCGCTCTGCCGGGGCTCCAACCTCCACGGCAGGCGGCCAAACATCTGACTGTCAACCAAAAGCCAGGCCGCCGAACACAGCAGCGCCACGATCAGCAGGTTTTTGGTCCATTCACAGATCTGTTTCCCCTTACTCATGGCCGGGTCCCTCAATATTCAGTTCCATGCGCAGGGTCAGGCCCGGCTCTTCCTTGTCCACCGTGGTCAGTACACCGCGGTGCCGGTCAACGATCTCTTTGGCGATGGACAGACCCAGGCCGGTTCCGCCGGACTCCCGGGAGCGAGCCTTGTCCACTCGGTAAAAGCGCTCGAAAACACGGGCACGGTCCTCTTTGGGAATGCCGATGCCGTTGTCCGCCACTTCCATCCATACCCGCTCGTCCAGTCGGCCTGCGCTGATGGTAATATGGCCGCCGTTGGGGGTGTACTTGATGGAGTTGGACACGATATTCATCATCACCTGGAGGATGCGCTCCCGATCGGCCACGATCTCGGGCAGACCCGGTTCCAGCTTCAGCTCAATGGTGTGGTCGTGGCGCTGAGCCTCAAGATACACCGCATTGTACATATCGTTGATGGCCCCGGTAAAGGAGAATTTGCCCAGCTTCAGCTCGTTGTGACCGGAGTCAAACCGGGACAGGGTCAGCAGATCCTGCACGATATGGGTCATACGGTCGCTCTCGTTCAGAATAACGCCCAAGAACTTCTGCTCGGTCTTTGGGGGCAGATCGCCCACGTTTTCCGCCAAAGTTTCCGCGTAGCTGCGGATATTGGTCAGGGGGGTGCGCAGCTCGTGGGACACGTTGGCCACAAACTCCCGGCGCATCTCCTCATTTTTCCTCTGCTCGGTCACGTCGTGGATCACCACCAGCGCGCCGGTCTGATTTTCCCGGTCAAAGGGAGCCAGCAGCAGTTCCATGTAACGCCCTTCGCTCTCCCGCTCTCCCTCCAAATAGTCCGGAGCAGACAGCACGCTGTCCAGGTCGGCCAAATCGCCGAACAACTCCTCATACAGGGTTTCCGGCCCAATTTCACAATGGAGCATACTGGCCGCAGCAGGGTTGGAGTGGATCACAAATCCATCCCCGTCAAAGGCCACCACGCCGTCGTTCATGTGCAGAAACAGTGTATCCAGCTTGTTTCGCTCGTTCTCCACCTGCCGCAGAGTGTCCTCCAGCTGACCCGCCATGTCGTTGAACGTATTGGTCAGCACACCGATCTCGTCCTGGGACGTGACCTCGATCTTGTGAGAAAAGTCGCCGTCTGCCACCCGCTCGGCACCGTCGGTCAGCCGCCGGATGGAGGTGACCATGGTCTTAGACAGCAGGAACGACAGCAGCACGGAGATCAGCAGGCCAAACACCAGTGCCTCCACGATCAGGGTGAACAGCTTGCTGTTGAGCAGATCCACCGTGCTTCGATCGTCCCGGATATAGACGATATAGCTCTCGTCCCCCCGGTCGATGGGAATGGCCACGTCCATGTAGTCGGCAGCCAAATTGCTCCCGTCGCCCACCTGGGTCCGATCCGCAATGACCTGCATCAGATTGCGGGTGTATTCCAGATTCTGTCCGGCTTCGTCATCGGTGCCGGCCAAATAACGGCCGGCGGCATCCAGAATATAGTAGTTGCGGCCGCTGCCGTCCACGCCCAGCGCACCGGCGTAGGCGCCCAGAACCTGATCCAGCATCGCCACCCCGGACTGCTCCCCCGCCAGCTCGGCAGGAGTCTGGGTGGTCATGTCGTAATACACGTCCCGGTCACTGAACACAGTGTTGACCTGTGCATAAAAATCGTTCAGGTAAAAGGCCACCACCGAGTTCATCAGGAACGCCCCCACCACCGTCATCAGTGACAGGATGAGCAGCACCATGATCATGACCAGCTTCATATGCAAACTGCGCAGCATGGGGACCCTCCCCCTTTCTTTTCCCGCCCGTCCGCTTTCCGGGCCGTATTATCAGGCGTTGAACAAATAGCCAAGACCCCGGCGGGTCACGATGAACGCGGGGTTGGCGGGGTCGTCCTCCAGCTTTTCCCGCAGGCGGCGCACTGCCACGTCCACGCCGCGCACGTCGCCCACGTAGCCGTCGTAGTTCCACACGTTCTCCATCAGCGCCTCGCGGGAGAAGGCCTTGCCCGGCTGGGCGGCCAAATAACGCACCAGGTCATACTCCCGCTGGGTCAGCTCCAGAGCCACGCCGTCCTTCTCCACCACGCAGCGGTCGGTATCAATGGTAATGCGGCCGAACATCATGCGCTTGCCGTCGGTCTGCTCCACACCGGGGGTGGGCATCCCGGCGCGGCGGATGTTGGCCCGGACCCGGGCCAGCAGCTCCGCCATGGCAAAGGGTTTGGTGATGTAGTCATCGGCGCCCAGCTCCAGACCCATGACCTTGTCCGCCTCTTCCTCCCGGGCAGTGAGCATGATGATGGGAATGGAGCTGCCGTCGGCCCGCAGGCGGCGGCACACCTCAAACCCGTCCATTTGGGGCAGCATCAGATCCAGCAGAATCAGATCCGGGTTCTGCTCCCGGGCCAGCTGCAGGCCGGTCTGGCCGTCGTAAGCCTCGATGGTGTTATAGCCCTCCCGCTCCAGTCGAAAGGACAGGATATCCACGATGTTGGTCTCGTCTTCCACGATCAAAATAGTCTTTCCCATGGTCAAACGCTCCTTTTCCGTGTTGTCACAGGCCCAGCAGGACCTTGGTCTTCAACGTGGCGGCAACGGTCTTTCCGTCCTGGATCTCCCCGGACACGACCCGCTCCACCAATTCATCGAAGGGCAGGTATTCGATCTCCAAAAACTCATCCTCGTCCGGGTGGACGGGCACTTCGGTGCAGTTCCGTGCCAAATACATATACAGCTTCTCCTTGCAGAAGCCGGGGGACACATAGATGAACCCCATATCGGTCAGCTCACCCGGTTTCAGTCCCACTTCCTCGCCCAGTTCCCGGATGGCGGCGGGACGGGGCTCCTCCCCGTACTCCAGCTTGCCGGCGGGCAGTTCCAGCATGGTGCGGCCAAGAGGATAGCGGAACTGGCGCACCACGGGCACCGTGCCGTCGTCCAGCAGAGCCAGCACGCACACGCCGCCGGGGTGGCCCACCACCTCGCGGGTGGCGGTTTCTCCATTGGGCAGTTCCACGGTGTCCACGGTCAGCTTGACGATTTTTCCTTCAAATTCCGTCCGGCTGGACAGGGTCTTTTCCGTCAGTTCCATACCTTCACCTCATTGCGTAAGTTTACTTTTATCATTATACCACACCCCCCGGTTTTTGCAAGAAAATGCCTGCGTTCGGCCACAATTTTTCCGCCGCAACCGGCGGTTGACACAAGTTCCAACCCCGCTTGGTTGCGTTCCTCGCCCTTATACCGTATAATGACCGCAGAAGAAAGGAGGCGGTCGTATGACTCTGCCCGAGAAGATATTGAAACTGCGCACCGAACAAGAACTGTCCCAGGGGGAGCTGGCTGAACGGCTGGAGGTATCCCGCCAATCGGTCAGCAAGTGGGAGACCGGCCAGTCGGTGCCCGACCTGGATAAGATCATCAGGCTGGCCGACCTGTTCGGGGTCACGGTGGACGAGCTGGTGCGGGAAACTGCCGCTCCGGAATCACCCCAGCCCACCCCGGAGCCGGAGTTGCCCCATCCCGCCCCGGAACCGCAGGTCGTATACGTGGAACGGCGCCCCGGTCTGACCCCCGCCCAGATCACCGGCATTCTCCTGATGGTGCTGGGCGGCATCACCGCCCTGCTGACCTTTGCTATCACCGCAGGGCTGCTCATCCCGGGTCTTTCCATGGTCGTGCTGGGTCTGCCGTTGGTGCTGGCAAAAAAACATCCGTGGCTCCTCTGCGGCTGGGTGCTGGCCGGATTGGGTTACCTCATCTTCAACCCCTACTGGACCGCCACACCGCTCAATCTCCCCATCGCGTTCCATATGCTGCTGCTGCATTTGTCCCATACGGGGCTGATCGGAATCTCCTCTTTCATCGGTATTTTCATCGCCCTGGCCCGGGGGTTGCTGACCCTGACGCTCGTGTTTTTCACCCTGCGGCTTTGGCTGCGGCGCAAAAAGTAAATCGATCCCGCGGCGTGTCGGCAGGACACGCCGCTTTTTGCGCTTTTTCGGTTTACACAACCTCCCCCTTGTGGTACAATCTTCTGTACATAAAGGAGGACTTGCCATGTCCCATCATTTTTTTGCCATGCTGTCCCGCATGAAATACATCAACCGCTGGGGTCTGATGCGCAACACTGTGGCCGAGAACATTCAGGAACACTCTCATCAGGTGGCCGTGCTGGCCCACGCTCTGGCCGTCATCCAAAACCGCTTCTACGGCGGTCAGGTGGACCCCGGCCGGGTGGCGGTGGCCGCGCTGTACCACGATGCCAGTGAGATTTTGACCGGCGATATGCCCACCCCCATCAAGTACGACAACCCGGACATTCAGGCCGCCTATAAGCAGGTGGAGTCCATGGCGGAGCAAAAGCTGCTGTCCATGCTGCCGGAGGAGCTGCGGGCCGACTTCGAGCCGGCGGTGGCCATCTCCGACCCGGAGATCCACGCCCTGGTCAAGGCGGCGGACAAGCTGTCCGCCTACCTCAAATGCGTGGAAGAAGTCAAGGCCGGCAACGCCGAGTTCCGCCTGGCCAAGGAGCAGACCTTCGCCGCCCTGAACCGCAGCCCCATCCCCGCCCTGAAGTATTTTACCGAGCATTTCCTGCCCGGCTTTGAGCTGACTTTGGACGAACTGAACAAATAAAGGAGAGTCATTATGAAAGCAATCGTCACCGTCATCGGCAAGGATCAGGTGGGCATCATCGCCGCCGTGTGCACCCTGCTAGCCGAACACAGCATCAACATTCTGGACATCACCCAGACCGTCCTGCAGGAGAACTTCACCATGGTCATGCTGGTGGACACCTCCGCCTGCAGCCTGCCTTTGGGCGACATCGCCGACCTGCTGGACAAGGCCGGTCAGGCCCGCGGCCTGTCCATCCGCATCCAGCGGGAGGACATCTTCAATGCGATGCACAGAATTTAAGTGAGGTGACCTGCCATGCTCAACCAGCACGAAATTCTGCAGACCATCCGCATGATCGACCAGCAGCACCTGGACGTGCGCACCATTACCATGGGCATCAGCCTGCTGTCCTGTGCCCACAGTGAGGTCAAGGTCGCCTGTGACAATGTTTATGACAAGATCACCCGGGATGCGGAAAAGCTCGTAGCCACCGGCGAGGCTATCGAGCGGGAATTCGGCATCCCCATCGTCAACAAGCGCATCTCCGTCACCCCCATCTCTCTGGTGGCCGCCGCCAGCCGCACGGACAACTACGCCCCCTTTGCTCAGGCCATGGACCGGGCGGCAAAGACCTGCGGTGTTAACTTCATCGGCGGCTTCTCCGCCCTGGTGCAAAAGGGCATGACCGAGGCCGACCGTACCCTCATCCACTCCATTCCCGAGGCGCTGTCCACCACCGACATCGTCTGCGGCAGTGTCAACGTGGGCTCCACCAAGGCGGGCATCGACATGGATGCCGTGGCTCTCATGGGCCGCACCATCAAGGACCTGGCCGACCGCACCGCCGACACCCGCGGCTTCGGCTGCGCCAAGCTGGTGGTGTTCTGCAACGCGGTGGAGGATAACCCCTTCATGGCCGGCGCCTTCCACGGCGTTGGCGAGGGGGAGCGGGTCATCAACGTGGGCGTGTCCGGCCCCGGCGTGGTGTACCACGCCCTGCAGTCCGTCAAGGGCCAGCCCTTTGACGTGGTGGCCGAGACCGTGAAAAAGACCGCCTTCCGCATCACCCGCATGGGTCAGCTGGTGGCTCAAGAGGCCAGCCGCCGTCTGGGCGTCCCCTTCGGTATCGTGGACCTGTCCCTTGCCCCCACCCCCGCCGTGGGCGACAGCGTGGCCCGGATCTTGGAGGAAATGGGTCTGGAGACCTGCGGTATCCACGGTACCACCGCCGCTCTCGCTCTGCTCAACGACGCGGTCAAGAAGGGCGGCGTCATGGCCTCCTCCCACGTGGGCGGTCTGTCCGGCGCCTTTATCCCCGTCAGCGAGGACGAGGGTATGATCGCCGCGGCCAGCTCCGGTGTGCTGACTCTGGACAAACTGGAAGCCATGACCTGCGTGTGTTCCGTGGGCCTTGATATGATCGCCGTTCCCGGCGACACCAGTGCCGAGACCATCTCCGCTATCATCGCCGACGAGGCGGCCATCGGCATGGTCAACTCCAAGACCACCGCCGTGCGCATCATCCCCGCCCCCGGCTGCAAGGTGGGGGACAGCGTGGAGTTCGGCGGCCTGCTGGGCAGCGCCCCCGTCATGCCCGTCCACCCCGGTTCTTCCACCGACTTCATCGCCCGCGGCGGCCGCATCCCCGCCCCCATGCAGAGTTTGAAGAACTGAGGTCACCGCCATGTACATCGACCCCAACATCTACACCGGCCGCCCCGCCGACACCCGCACCCCGGCGGAGGAGGCCATTTACGACAAGCTGGACGAGCTGTCCATCCCCTACCTGCGGGTGGACCACGACCACGCCGACACCATGGAGGACTGCCTGCTCATTGAGGGCAAGCTGGGCGCCCCCATCTGCAAGAACCTCTTTCTCTGCAACCGGCAGCAGACCCAGTTCTACCTGCTGCTGATGCGGGGGGACAAGCCCTTCAAGACCAAGTTCCTCTCCGCCCAGCTGGGCTGCGCCCGGCTGTCCTTTGCCGACGAGGGACACATGGCGGACCTTTTGCACACCGTCCCCGGCTCGGTCTCCGCGCTGGAGCTGCTGTTCGACACCGGGCATCAGGTGCAGCTGGTCATCGACAAGCCCCTGCTGGAGGACGAATACATCAGCGCCCACCCCGGCCTGTCCCGTTCCACCCTGCGCCTGACCCGGTCGGACCTGCTGAACTTCACCGCCGCCACCGGCCACGAACCCGTGGTGGTGGACCTGCCCATTGAAGAAGCGTAACGTAAAATCCCCCCGTTCCGTACGGAACGGGGGCGTTTTTCGCCCTGCTGGGCGAGGTGCTTTGCCCGCGGCGGCAAAGCACCCAAAACGCCACCGGGGTTTGCCAGCAAATGTGACTTAGCGCAAGCGCCTGTGTCACATACTGTCTGCACCCCAGACCCCATAGAGAACAACTCGTAAGCGGCAGGTGTTCCCTGCGTCCGGCGCACCGATGACGACACCACGCTGCTTTTTTAGGCTGCCGCCCTCGTTCATTCAATCGGATTTCACCCCTATCGCGCAAATACGCCTGCTGCGGTGGGTATTTCGTTCACGCTGTGCAAGTCGGCGGGAGTTCGATAGACGAGACGATTTGCATAGGGCACAAAGTGCGGCAACCTAATCGGCGCTGAACGAGTCAGAGGGGACCGCCGACCGTATGGATGTGACCCCACGGATACTGCCCAAAGGAAATACATAGAAACCATGGGTTTCTATGCGCCTTTTTCGTGTCTTTTGTGGCGCTACAAAAGACACCCGCCCGGAGGCGGAATATCCCCCGCCCCGCAAAAAAGGCACCCCGTTCCATAAGGAATGGGGTGCCTTTTTTGTCTTTTACGCCTTTCGGATAATGCCCATGGGGGTGCATTCGCCGCCCTGACCCAGGGGGTTGTCGCCCAAGATCTGCTCCAAAGGCTGCTTTTTCAGTGCCTTGCTGGACCAGCCCAAAATGTTGGCGCCCAAGTCGTTGATGTCCACGATGGCCACCTCGTTGCCCAGATGAGCCGCCAGTTCCTTGGCCACCTTGCCGGGTGCGGCGGGAGCCAGCACCACGCAGCGGTCATAGGGAGGAATGGTGCCGTGGGTGGGGCCGTCGATGCCGCGGGCCTTGGGCCCGGCCACCATATAGAACCAACCTTTCTGCCCCAGCAGCTTGCCGATGACGGAGCAGAACGCCGCAAACAGAATACGCACCGTACCGCACTCACGCAGAGCCATCTCCATGGTCTCGGGAATGCCCAGACCGATACCGTGGGGAGTCTTGGTCACGTGGTTGCTCAGCTTGACCGCCAGCTTGCGGGGCTTGATGTCCTCCATGAAGATGGCGCGGCTCTGGGTGCAGGCCACCGCTTTCTCGGAGATGAACAGCACGTCCCCCGCCTGCAGGTGGGGCTTGGCATACTCGTCCACGATGTTTTTCATGTCGTGCTCGTTGGTGATCAGGCAGGTCTTGATGGGCAGGCGCAGCCAGTCCACACCGTCCACGGTGCGCACGGCCTGCTTGCCGGGGTTGCTCTGCAGTTCGCTCATGATTATCATCCTCCGTATATTCTCTATATCTCCCTTATCACCCGTTTGCCGTCACAATATGTGCCATTTCGTCGGTAACCGGGGTGGTATAGGGATTGAGCAGGTCGTTGATATCCTGCAACGTCTGCTCCTTATCCAGCTCTACGCACCACTTGTAGCCGTTGTGGGTGGCATCGGTCCGGCCGGTCAGGGTGGTCGTGGCCACATCGCTGCCCACGTCCAGATACAGGGCCTGTCCGGCAAAGTACAGCAGCTCCGCCGCCGTCAGGTCGGTATCAACGTGCTCCATGCAGATGTCCAAAAAGGGCTTGATTTTTGCAACGCTGCCCCAGGACAGCACCTTTTGCGCCACCGCCTGTATCATCTGCTGCTGGGTCCGGGTCCGCCCGGTATCGGAGTAACCGGACAGATCGTTGTTGTGGCGGAACCGCACCACCTCCAGCGCCTGCTGGCCGGTCAGGTGCTGCATACCTTTTTTATAGTGGATAGACAGGTTCTGCCACGGATCATCGTAATCCATGTCAACGGGTACGTTGAAGTCCACGCCGCCGACCTCGTCCACCAGTTCTACGAACGCCTTGATGTTCACCTTAACGTAAAAGTCAATGGGGATGCCCAGCAGGTGACTGACCTCCTGCCGGACTCGGTCCACGTTGCCGCCGCTGTAGGCACCGTTGATCTTGGGGTAACGGCTCCACGTCCGGTCCACGATGGTATCCCGGGGGATGGACACCACACCCACCCTTTGGTTGGCGACGTCATAGGTAGCCGCCATCAGGGTGTCCGCGTTGCCGTTTCCGTCGTCGGTACCCATCAGCAGGAAGGTATAGCACAGATCTCGGCGCTCGGGGCCCTGCTGCAAATCACCCATGACGGATACGTCCTCCTGCCCCGGGATCTCCGGCGCCTTGGGTGCGGGGACAAACAGCTTCCACAGCAGGAACGCTGCCACGATCAGAGCGGAAAGCACTACTGCGATCCAGTATAGACTTTTGACAAACCGAATCAGCGGATTTTGCCGCTTCCGGTGGTACTGTACTCTGCGCCCAGCCATGGTCACCCTCCTTTTCCGTCAATATGTTTCAGTATATCCTTTTTCCACCCCGGGGACAAGGGGGTATGGGACAAGTTTGCAAAATATTTTTCCTGTCCTGCAAACAAAAACCGGGGGCGCACCGTTTGGTGCGCCCCCGGCGGGGTTTATGCTAGCGTTTCTCGTCTGTGAAAGCTCAGTTGCTGTCGCCAACGTAGGAGTAGCTCTTATCGTTCACGTTGACTGTCTGGTCGGTCTTCAGTACGCCTTTGGTGTTAACCGTGATGCTGGCACCGGTCACCAAGTTTTGGACGGTAATGTCAACCGTACCAACTTCCGCATACTCAATCACAGCATTGCCACTAATCGTACCCGCAACGCCAGCGCTACCATTAGTGAAGTTCATCCGCTCAACAGTACCACCGCTGAAAGCCATCGTACCACCGCGCAGCTGAGTATTGTCCGCAGCAGAGGCAGTATTGCCACCGGAGCTTCCGCCGATCTTTGCGTTGCCGCCAAACGTCACATTGGCATCGTAACTATACAGGTTGGCGCCGCGCTCTACACAGCTGTTATCCGCGATTACTGCGTTGCCGCCGATGACGATATTTGCGCTACTACCGGCCACGTCACCATTGGTAATACCGCCGCCGCGCTTTGCAGCATTCTCGCTGATCTCACCGCCATTCATGGTGAAGGTAGCATTCTTACCAACGTACACTGCACCGCCGTAAGCACTGGTAGCGTTACCGCTGATTGCGCCGCCGGTCATGGTAAAGGTGGTGCTATCACCCAGATTCACAGCGCCACCGTCGGAGCTGCTGGTATGGCCGGTCAACGTGCCGCCCTCCAACACCAACGCGCCCTTTTCCACCTTGATCATAGCCTGGCTGGCGCCATCTACACCGGTAATTTTGCCGTCGCCCATGCTGCTGTCCTTAATGGTCAGCTTAGCATCATTGGAAATGGTGAAGTAGGGTGCCGCATCCGCAGACAGTGCGTACAGGTTATAACCGTTCAAATCCAGCACCTTGTTGCTCTTGACCTCAATGGGGCCAGTCAGGACCGTATCTTTCGTCAGGCGCAGGTTGTCGTCCAGAGCAGCCAGCTCACCGGCAGCAAGGTCAGTGAAGTGAGTGCACTCCAAAATGTAAACCCGGTTGCCGTCGTACAGGATGTAGTTGACATCGTAGCTGGCGTCCGCAAGGACGTCGGCCAGACTCATACCGGAAGGCAGCTCGTCAGCACCGCCGACAATCGTATAGCTGGCGGGCAGAGTCCCGTTCTTGACCAGCGCCACCGCATCTTCTACCACCAGCAGCTTCTTGCCGGTGACGGTGTTGTAGATGCTGTAGGTGATCTCATACTGCTCAGCCTTGGCCGCGAAGTTGTCCGTGGTCAGGCCGCCCAGCACGCCCGTGGTGTCGTACACCTTGTCAAACTCCACGGCAGAGACCTCACCGGCAATCTCGGTAACATCACTGCTGGGCGCACCGGTGGTGGCATCGGTGATAACTACCAGATCCTCGGCCGCCACGTACACGTATTCGATCAGGTCGCTGCTGCTGGGATCGTCGCAAACGGTCGTGATGGTATTCAGGGGTTCCCTGCTGGTCTCGGGCAAGGTTGCAGCATACCTGGTGGTCCCGGGAACGACGGCAGTCTCCATCGTGATCACGTTGTTCGCGCCAAAGCCAAAGCTGTAAGTGCCCTCGCTTAGGTCGTCCAGCACGTCGGCATCCACCTCGATCTCGTGGTACAGGGGATACATATCGCTGGTGATAACGGTGACCTTGTCGCCATCACCGCTGTAGTACACCACGGTGTTGCTGCCCTGACCGCCGTAGCTGCTGTTATTGTACACCTCAACGAAGGCGGTAACGACCTTGCTGTTGTTGAAGCACAGATCCAGCTCGAAGCGCACGCGGCCCTCCATAGCTTCGACCATGCCCCACAGCTGGTCCATGCTGGTGATGCGGGCCACACCGCTCTTGGTCACCTCATCGTCCGTACGGGGATCGATGACCTTAATTCCGCTGGCGGAGTTGTAGTTGGTCACGTCGGTGGTAATGTTGCTGCCGTTAAAGCCGATCAACTGGGCATCATAGGCCACGTTTTCAAACTTGCGGCCGTCCTTCACGTCGTTGAGCTGCTCAAACTCACTCTCGTTGGTCTTGCCGGGCAGCATGACGGGCACGCCGTTGGCCAGCGCGATCTTGTGCAGGCCTTCCTCGGAGTCATAACCCAAAGAGTAGAAGCCGGCGGGAATGGTAGAAATGCCCTCCAGAGTAATGGTCATCTCCGCGCCGGTCAAGGCATCGTAAACGGAGAAGGTATTACCCAGTGCATCCACGCCGACAGCATTATTCTTGCCGGCAGCCACATAAATCAAGCTATTCTTGGTGATGCGGTCCATGCTGGTCATCAGCACCATGACCTCCAGCTCGTCGCCGCCACTGGCGCGACGGCTGCGCAGGATACGGTTGTTCACAGCACCGGCAGCATAGAAATCCGCCTCATCAGCCGTCTTAACGGTAACAGACAGAGGCTCCGTCTGGTCGACGGTGCCTTCCAGAACGATGTACTTGGTGCCCTTGTAGGTGCTCAACCAAGTGCCGTTGATGGTCTTACCACCGCTGACCTTTTCGGCCACACCGTACTCAAACTGACCGCCGGGACCCCACTCGGAGGTGGAATAACCCACACCATCCGCAACCTGAGTATAGGTGGTGGAGTTGGGGTCATTCTTGTCGTACTTGGTGGGGAAGGGAACCAGCTTCTTCAGGCCCAGTTCCTTGGCCTCCTTGGAGGTGGTCAGGTCTTCCACAGAGTAGAAGTTGTTGGTGGTGGCAGTGATCTTGGCAGTGCTGAAGTCCTCGATGCTGTCAGCACCCACAAAGCCGGCGTTCTTGTGCTCGGCACCCACGGGGATCATGGCCTCGTTGCCGGTCATGTCGATACCGCGAGCGTAGCACGCTTTGGTCTGAACGCCGTAAGCATTCTCGCTGGTCGTCTCGATCACGCCCAGCACGAAGAAGGTGTTGGCCAGGTCAAACCCGCCGCCGGCAACCGTCTCGTAACCCAAAACGGAGCTGTCGGGCGCCAGATAAAAGACATACTCCTGCTCATAGACGAAGTTGTCCGCCAAATCAGCAATGCTGGTCATACCGGCAATGCTGCCGGCAGCGACACCGGTAATATACTGCTCGCCATTGATGGTAAGCACCTGCTTGCCATCCGTACGGGTATAGTACTCGGTGATGGCACCGGTAACGGTCTCCATCTTGGTCAGGGTGTACTTCTCCTGCACCTGAGTGTAGGTGACGTAGTCATCCTTGGCAATGCCCTCGTACTCGTTGACACGGTCATCCTCGGCGCTGTTAGGCAGGGACAGGGTGCCGACAGAAATGCTCTCATTCCCCTCGGTAGTATCAACGTAGCTGACCTTAGCCATGGTCAGCGCGGCGGGAGCAATATAGCCGCAGATAAGATGGGTCTCGTTGTCAACGACATAAGTGCCGGCAGGAGCCTGCTGGCCGGCAATAAAGCTGATGGCCTGATCGTTGTTCAACACGGCGGTTGCGGCCACGCCGGTCTTAACATAGCCCTTGCTGTCCACAGCCAGCGTCAGACCGGAGGAGGAAACCTTCTTGGTGTCGAAAGCGGTCTTGTATTCTTCCGCCTTCATGGCATCACGCAGCAGCGTGATGTACTCGGCCTGCTCCACAGCAGCAAAGGCCTTGCCGGGCTTGCGGTCAGAGGTATAGACCTCCTCGTACCACAGTTCAACCTTGTGGCCGAGCATGGATTCATCGGTAACCAAAGCGAATCTCTCGGTCTTGGCCTCGGCGCCGTCAAACCAAGTCAGCTCGGTGTAGTTGCCATCCACAAGGCTGGACTGGTTGGCGGTGATCCAGCCTTCCAGGCTCTTCAGCCCGTAGACCTTACGGCCCAAAGAGTCACGGCCCTTCAGTTCCTGCGCCTTGCCGCCCACGGCATCGGCGTACTTTTTGGCCTCCTTAAAGGTCTCGAAGGTCATATCCTCGTCCGCTGCACCACCGGAAACGTACCAACCGGCATCATCGGATGCGCTCCAGTTCAGGCCGTTCAGCGCCACCACGGCCAGCTGCTCGCGGTTCAGGGCCTTGTTGGTGCCGGGCATGGACTTCAGATCCTTGAACATGCCCTCTTCGGTTGCCTTGGACATGACAGTGGTAGGCCAGGTGCCCTCACCGGCATCGATTTTCAGTGCGTTGAGGATCATGGTGGCCGCCTCGGCAGTGGTCACCTCGTTGCCGGGCTTAAAGGTGCCGTCGCCGTAACCGGCAACGATACCCAAAGTGGCACACCAGTTGATGTAACCCTCGGCCCAGCCGCCCTCGAAGTAGGCGGTATCAATGAACTTACCCTCGCCCTTGAAGCTGTCGGCGTTTGCGTCGGCGCCGTGCAGCATCTTGACGATGATGGTTGCCATCTGGGCGCGGGTCACCGTGCCCTTGGGCAGGAATTTTCCGTCGGTGCCGGCAAACAGGCCGATACCGCCGGTGATCGCCACGGCCTCACCATAGGTGATCTCACTGGCGTCGGAGAAGATGCTTTCAGACACAGAGGCTTCTGCGGCAGTGGCGGCGGGGATGGTGATCATACCCAACACCATGACCAAAGCCATAACCATGCTGAACGCGCGTTTCAGGTTGCTCATATGTGTTTCCTCCTCATATGTTTTGGGGTGAACGCGAGATCCGTCCTCTGGAGCCTGCGCCTGCGCCGGGGCTTGCGTGCGCAGGCCACGTCCCAAAGGGGAACAGCGCGTTCCGAAATCCGGATCAATTCGGCCTTTGTCCTCGCCTCCGAAAGATTTATGTAAACCGTTCGCAGAAAGAGGGCAAAGTCCACGCTAATTATACCTGCTGCACCCGCTTTTTGCAACAGTTTTTCCAACATATTTTCGATTTTTTTGGTCCAATTTCTTCCTCCCCTCCGCAATTCTTCCGCAACCGGCTTGCCCCAAAACGTCAAATTGCCGCCTGCGCCGAATTGGACGCAGGCGGCAAGATTCACTCTCCCTTTATCACGGTCAATGCATTGTGGCAGTTTTCCAACCGGCTGACGGCGTAGGTCCCGCCGTATTCTCCGTCGGTGGTCCAGGCCAGCGGTTCATCGGCAGTAATGGTCACTCTTCCGGTTTGGAACGTGACCACAGCCGGGGTGTTCATGGGCTTGTTGCCGGCGATCGCCTGCAGCGCAGCGGCCAAATCGGCCAGTTTAACGTTTTTGCGTACCAGCAGCACCTCAAACAGGCCGTCGTCCAGCACCACCTGCTCTTTGGGCAGGGCCTTCACTCCCGCCACAGAATAGGTGTTGCACACCATGCCGTACAGAAAGTCATCTTCGATAACGCCACCATCGTACTCCACCCGCAGGTGGTGGGGGACCAGATTGGCCAACTGACCGAGGCCCGCAAACAGGTACGCCAAATGCCCAAAGGTGTTTTTCAGTTCCTGCGGGGTGTCGTACGCCACGTCGGTAAAGGCGCCGAAGGCCGCCACGTAGATAAAATGCCGATCATTGAGCCGCCCAACGTCCATGGGACAGGGCACACCGTCGGCAGCAACCTGAGCCGCCTTGACCGGACCGGTGGGCAGCCGCAGGTTCTGGGCGCAGTCGTTGGTGGAACCGAAGGGCAAAAAAGCCAAGGGGCACTTCTCCTCCAGTTCCATCATGCCGCTGACCGTTTCACTCAGCGTGCCGTCGCCCCCGGCACATACGATACGTTCAAACCGGCCGCCGATCTCCCGGACCATCCGCCCGGCGTCGCCGCGGCACTGGGTGGGATAGGCCGTGACCAGCCAGCCGCCCCGGGTAAAGGTATCGATGATCCCTGCCAGCCGCTGGCGGATCTGCCCCTTGCCCGATGTGGGATTGTACAGAAACAACAGGTTCTTCACGCCCATCCTCCTCTCCGTGCGTTTTCTTCTTTCTTCATTATAGTCCCTCTGCCGATAAATACAAGTCGAACGGCCGCAAATTCACAATTTTTTCATTTCCGGGCAAAAAGCGACCCCGGCGGCCGAAGCCGCCGGGGTCGTTGTGCTAAGGGTTAGACTGTGTCTGCTGCTGATCAGGGATTCTTGTACGCGTAGACGGAATCACCGTACAGCATCAGGTTCATCAGCATGACGTGCAGAGAATCGTCAGGGTTATAACCGGTTTTCTTCATCTGGTTATAGCAGTAGATATCAACGCTGTACACCATCTCGGTGCCCTCGATCACACTGTCGTCGGCATAGTGCAGGTTGATGGTAACCAGAGAACCCATATCAGGCGTGGCCAGGAAGTCCAACTTGATGTCCTTGGAGCCGCCGCCGGAGGTACCCTCGGTCAGCTCAATCCGCTTCTCAACAGGATTGCCGTCCCAAGTGGTGTAGGAAACGGTCGCATAGGCCGCATTCTTCACCTGCTCGGTGTAATCGCCGGACATGTAGGTGTACTGCAGCATCAGCTCGACGGAGCTCACCAGATTCAGCTTCTTGGAAGCACGGGCGGGCGGGTTGACGTAGCCTTCCTCCATGCTTGCATCCAGGGTAAGCACTTCGGAAGCCCAACCCTTCTGCTCCTCGGTCAGGCCGGCGTTCACCAGGTTCGTCACGTCGTACTCGAAGTAGACCTGGGCAGAAGCACCGTAGTTCAGCAAGTCGACCACGGCCGTACGCCACGCGGTGTCGCTGGTGCTCAGCTGGCTCTTGGCGTAGGTCAGCACGGAGTACTTCTCCAGAGTGGTGATCTGGTTGCCGTCGGCGTCGTAGATGGCGAAGTACACGCTGTCGCCCATCTCCTTAGCGGCAATGCCGGGATAGGGGAAGGCGTAGTTGTTGGCGTTCGCCACATCCGTGTACTCGTCGCTCACCTCGATGGTGGTCACGACGGGATCCTTGTCGGCGTAGTGACGCAGGAACTTGACGGTAGCGACCTCGCCCTCGTCCAGCATACCGGCGACCTGAGACTTGGAAGTCTTGAAGTTGATGGTCAGGCTGCTCTCCAGAACCAGGTTCTTACCGAAGGAGGTGACCACACCGTGGGTGAAGCTATCCAGCTCACCGCCGTCGACGAAGTAGGTCTTGGTGTGAGTGCCGCCGCTGGTGCTGGTGACCATGGTGGCGGGCTGACCGCCGGTGGACTTGCCGGCGTAAGCGGTAGAAACCGCATACTCGGCAACCACGTTGCCCTCGGTGTTGTTCCAGCCGTAGGTGGCGGTGTCTTCCTTGTCGATGGACCAGACCTTGCTGTAGATCTTGCACTCAGCCTCGTCGGACCAGGTGACGTAAGCGCCTTTCTTGGCCAGAGGCACCAGATCGGGGTTGGCGTAGCTGCCGCCGGTCACGCCGGTAGCAGTCCAGGTAGCGCCCTTGTCGGCGGAGAAGTAGATCGCGCCGTTGGAGGTCAGGGCCCAAACGGTACCGTCGACCTCGGCGAAGGCCACGTCAGCGACGGAGTCGTCCAGCTCAACGGTCGCGGCCACAGCACCGGCAGCGGTCAGGGTCAGCACCTTGGTGGTGGTGTCGGCCACGGACAGCAGCAGGTTGCCGTTGCTCAGAGCGGTCAGACCGTAAGCCATGGGAGCGTCGGAGACCTTGACAGCGGAAGTCCAGGTCACACCATCGGTGGAGGTGGTGAAGTACACACCGCCGTTGATGATGTTGCCGTCATCGGTGTACAGCATGACGGTGAAGGTCATGTACAGCTTGCTGCCGGACACGGCCAGCTGAGGAGCCTGAGGATCGGCAATGATGTAGTAGGTGCCGTCCAGGTTCGCATAGCGGTTGGTCATCTCGATACCGGCGTTGGCCTCCAGCCACAGCTCGTCGATCTCGGAAACGGCGGCGCCGTTCTTGTAGATGACGATCTTACCGGCACCGGTGGAAGCGTACTTGTCGGTCAGGATGTTCGTCTGCAGAATGCCGTTGTCCGTGACCACATTCTTGTCCTTATCCAGGACATCGGTGCGGACGGGAACCTGACCAACTTCGGTCACGTTCTCGTAGACAGCGACGTACTCGTTGCTGCTCATGACAGCGGCATCGGGGTTGAACTGCTTGTTGGCAGTGCCCTCACCGTAAGTGGTCACGATGGTATCCTTGTCGGCGCAGGCGGTCTCGACAGCAGCCAGCAGGGTAGCCACGTTCTCCTCGGTGGGATCAAACAGATCCTTCAGGTGGTTGGTGGAAGTGTCCTTGAACAGGCCGGCCATATCGGCAGCGGTCATGGTGGACAGATCCACATCGGGATACAGGGTCTTGAACACAGTCAGGGCAGCGATCATACGACCGGCGTTGTAGCTCAGGTGGAAGCCGTCGCGGGTCAGATAGCTGTCGGTGTAGTTCTGACGCATGGTCTGGACGGCGATGCCGATGGGGAACCAATCATCAAAGGCAAAGCGGGCATCCGCGCCGGCGACGAACTTATCGGTGTTGCGCAGGATGGCGTCGTACATGACTTCCTGGCTGCCGCCGAACTGAGTCAGATAGCTGCTGGTATTCAGCCACTCGCCGGCACCGGCGGACTCGGGATCGTCGGGATCGGACTGATCGCTCCAGGAGCGGTTGTCAACGGCCCAAGTCTGGCTCCACAGGATCTGGGCACCGGGCTGCACGTCAGCGATGTAGTCCATCAGGAAGTCGATATCGCTGTTGTAGGTGCCCTCGAAGCCGACGTACTCAACGCCGGGCTGCAGGACCACGTAATCCCAAGTGGTGGACTCCATAACGGTGGGGATATCCACGTAGCCGGTGAAGCCGCCGCAGGTGTACAGACCGTCGCCGGCGCGCTGGCGGCTGTCGCCGATAATGCCGTCGCCGTTCAGGTCGGTGTTGCGCAGGCTCTCAGCCAGGGACTGAGCGTGGTTGCGGATGGACTGGCTGCCCACGTACAGATAGGCAGGAGCGATCTTCTTGCCGAAGTAGGAACCAACGGCATTCAGATACTGGGTGCTGTCGCCGCCAAAGCTGTTGGCCACGAACAGGATGCTCTGCACATCGCCGGGGTAGTAGTAGTTGAGGCCGTAGGCCTTGACGGTGTCGTCGTTCTCGTCCACAGCCAAAGCGCCGCCGTTCAGGATGATCTCAGCGCCGGGCTCCAGGCTGCCGACAGAGGCGACCTCGGCGGTGGCACCGCACAGGCACTTGATGGTGGTGGCGCCGCTGACGGTCAGGGTGTAGCCATTCTCGGCGTTGCCGTTGAAGTAGATACCGTTGATGTCGCCGCCGGCGATCTCGACAACGGAGTTACGCAGCCACAGATCTTCCGCGCCGGAAGTATTGATGACGGCAGGCTCACCGTTGATGGTGCCGTAACCGACCTTGCCGCCCTCGATGACGACGGTGGCGCCGGTCTGGGTGTACATGGTAGCACCGCGGTTGGTGGCGTTACCGGTGACGGTACCGCCGGTGATCAGGACGGTCACGTCGATTGCAGCAGCCGTGTCGGGGCCGGCGATGGCGCCGCCGCGACGAGCGGTGTTGCCGCTGATCTCGCCGCCGTTGATGCAGACGAAGGAGCCGGCCGTGGCAGCGTAGATGGCGCCGCCCATGCCGTTAGCGTTGACGTTGCCGGTCAGCAGACCGCCGTTCAGCTCGAAGTAACCGCCGTTGACCAGGATCATGGCGTTGGCGGCATTCTCGATACCCACGATCTTACCGGTGCCGTTCTCGCTGCTGTCGTTGACGATCAGCTCAACGCCCTCACCCAAGGTGAAGTAAGGCACGGCAGTACCGGTCAGGGTGTAGCCGGCCAGATCCAAAGTGTAGGTACCGGCTTCGGTCAGCACCACGCCGACACCGGCAGAGGTATCCTCGGTCAGGGTGACGGTAGCGCCGGGCTGGAACTGGTCAGCAAAGCCCAGGAGGGCAGGATCATAATAGGTGTACAGAGTACCCGCAGCCACGGCATCCGTCTCGCCGTCGGCCATGGAGAAGATGGTGCCGTCGTCAGCCACGGTATCAAAGACACCGCTGCGCTGGGTGTTGATGCTGGCGCCGGGCTCCAGGTCCTCGATGGCGGTGACGGCAGCGGCGTCCATGCGCAGGTTGTTGATCACGGTCGCGCCGCTGACGTTGAGGGCGCCCGCAACGACGTACAGGTGGCCGATCTCGCCGCCGCTGATGTTCACAACGGCATCGGCGTGGTTGACCTGCACATCGAACTGACCCACGGTCAGGGCCGCGCCGCTGGTCAGGTTGTCCTTAATGGTACCGCCGGTCATGTTGAAGGTGAGCAGACCCGCAGAAATGGCAGGGGCGCCGTTGTTGCCGGTGATGGTACCGCCGCTCATGTTAAAGGTGGTTCCGTTACCGAACCGGATGGCAGAGTTGCTGCTGGCGCCGCTCTTAGCGGCGTTGCCGCTGATCTCACCACCGGTCATGGTGAAGGTACCGCTGATCATGTACAGGGCACCGCCGGTGTTGTCGGTACGATCCCAACCGGTCAGCTTACCACCCTCCAGGGTGACGTCACCGTAGGAGGTGATCATGGTGCTGCTGGTAGTCGCGTGACCCACGATCTGACCGCCGCCCACGCTGTCCCTAATGGTCAGCTTGTCGTTGATCGTCGCCAACTGGAAGAAAGAGCTGGCCTCAGGGAAGGTCTCGTCATAGGTCAGGGTGTTACCGGCCAGGTCGATGACGACCTCGGAACCGCCCGTGATGTTCAGGCGGCCGGTCAGCTTATGCTCGCCGGTCAGCACATAGGTGCCGGAAGCCACGGTGCCGCTGGTGGGCAGGCCGGTGGGCTCGGGATCGGGCTCCACGACCTTCTCAGCGAAGGTAGCGGTGACCACGTGGTCGCCGGTGATGGCGAAAGTGGTGCCGTCGATGGCCTCGCCGTCCACCAGGATGGCGGTCAGCTCATAACCCTCGGCAGCAGTGGCAGTCACGGTAACGGTGGTGCCGGCCTCACCCTGGGCGGGGCTGACAGTCACGGTACCGTTGGAAACCTCACCCACGGTGACAGTGTAGGTCACGACGCTGGCGGGGTCACGCCAGGTGTAAATGTTGCCCTTCTCGTTGGCATTGCCGCTCTCGGCATCCCAAGCCTCGACGGCAACGGACGCATCCTTGTTCTCTGCATCAACGGTGAAGCCGTAAGAGGTGTGGATCTCCGCACCGTCTTCCAGCTCGGTGATGGTGACCAGAGTCTTGGCAGAGCTGTCGGCACGCAGGTACTTGACGTAGGGAGTGCCGGTGATGTGGATCTGGCTGGACTCCAGAGCCACAGCGTCCTCGCTGGCACCCAGAGAAGCGTTGATGTTAGCCTCCACAAAGGCGTAGTCGCCGATGGTCACGATGGTCTCGGTGGCAACGATCGCATCGTAGTTAAAGGGCAGCAGCTCGCCATTCATGGTATTCTCCAGAATGACAGCCTCGCCGCCGATGTTCAGCCAGCTCTGGCCGCCGGCCTTACCGACGCCGATGATGGCGCCGTTGCTGGACTCGTTGCCCACGATCTCGCCGCCGGTGATGTCAACGGTGACGCCGGCGCCGTGGCTGCGGATAACGGAGTAGCTGGCAGCGGTCATGCCGGTGATAACGCCGCCGGTCATCTCGAAGGTGGAGTTGGCGAACATATCGATGAAGCCGCCGGCCTTCAGGGCGCCGTTTTCAACGCGGCTCCAGCCGGTCAGCTCGCCACCCTCCAGGGTGAAGGTACCGGTCAGGGAGATACCGCCGGAAGAGGTCATCTCCAGGAACTCCACCACGCCGCCGCCGACAGAGTCGGTGATGGTCAGGTGGCCGTTGGCAGGAATGTTGAAGAAGCATCTGCCGGCATCGGCGGTGATGGTGTTGCCCGCCAGGTCGATGACGGTCTCGCCCTGGAACACCAGGGTGCCGGTCAGGACGTGGTCGCCCTCCAGCACGTACTCACCGGAAGCAACCTGGCCGCTGGTGGGCAGGGACACGTCAACAGCCGCGAAGTTTGCGGTGACAACGTGGTCGCCGGTGATGGCGAAGGTGGTGCCGTCGATAGCCTCGCCGTCCACCAGGATGGCAACCAGCTCGTAGCCCTCGTCGGCAGTGGCAGTGACGGTGACCTCGGTGCCGATCACGCCGGCCTCGGGAGCCACAGCCACGGTACCGCCGGCGACAGCGCCGACACTGACGGTGTACTCGATCGTAGCGGGATCCTGCCAGGCGTAGGTATAGACGTTGCCGTCCAGGCTCTTGGCCACGGTGTCGTCGATCTGGCTGCCGGACAGGTCGGCCAGCATCTTGATCTCAGCGCCGTCGGTCAGGTTCTTGACGGTGACGGGGGTCTTGGCGCCGGCGGACCAGCGGACGCTGGACACGATGGGGGCGCCGGTGATAGCGATGGAGCTGTAGGGATAGCCGTCCACATCCTCGGTCTCGGCATCGCCGTTGTTGTAGATGTAGCCGACGACGGCCTCATCGCCAACGGTGAGGTGGACGTTGTAGAACTGCAGCTCGTGGTTAGAGGTGGTGTAAGCAGCACCGCCGATGGTGTTGTCGGCGATAACAGCGTCGCCGCCGATGTTCACGGTAGAGGGATTGGACGCAATACCGCGAACGTCAACGATGTTGCCGCTGGTCTCGTTGCCGGTGATCTCACCGCCGGTGATGTTGACGGTGATACCGCCGTCGTTGGTGACGGAACGGATGGCAGAAGCGCCGGTAGCGGTGTTGCCGGTGATGGCACCGCCGGTCATGTTAAAGGTAGAACCGGCGTACAGATATACGGCACCGCCGGCGCCGGAACGGCTCCAGCCGGTCAGAGTACCGCCCTCCAGGTTGAAGGTACCGGTAACGGCGATACCAACAGAACCGCTGGTGGTCGCCTTCATCTGCACCTTACCGCCGCCCACGCTATCCTTGATGGTCAGCGTGCTGTTGGCAGCGACGGAGAAGTAGGCGCCGTCCTTGTCGGGCATAGAAATGGTATGGCCGGCCAGGTCGATGGTGACCTCAGCGCCGTCCTTAACCGCCAGGGTGTTGGTCAGCACGTGGTCGGCGGCCAGGGTGTACTCGCCGGCAACCACAGTGCCGCTGGTGGGCAGGCTGGCGGCAACAGCCTCGAAGGTGGCGGTGACAACGTTGTCGCCGGCCACGATGTCAAAGGTGTTGCCCTGGATGGCTTCGCCATTGACCAGGATATCGACCAGTTCGTAACCCTCGTCAGCCGTGGCAGTCACGGTAACGGTGGTGCCCTCGGCACCCTCGGTCACGTCAACTTCCACAGTACCGCCGGCAGCCTGCTCGACGGTCACGGCGTAGGTGGGAACCTTGTAGCTGTAGGTGTACTTGTTTTCGGCGTCGGGACCGGACACAGCCACGGTCTCGTCCATCTGGCTCTTGCCCAGGGAAGTCAGCATCTTGATCTCAGCGCCGTCTTCCAGCTCGGTGACGGAAACGGGAGTGCGGGCACCCGCGCTCCAGCGCACGCCGGACACGATGGGAGCGCCGGTGATGCTGATGGAGCTGTAGGGGTAGCCGGAAACGTCGGCGTTCTCCACATCACCGTCGTTGTAGACATAGCCGACGACGGCATTTTCGCCGATGGCCACGTCGGCGTTCTTGAACTGCAGCTCGTAAGCGGCAGCAGTGTACGCAGCCTCGTTGACGGTGTTGTCAATGATGACCGCCTCGCCGCCGATGGTCACGGTGGCGGGGTTGGCAGCAGTAGCGGTGGAGATGCCGACGATGGCGCCGCCGCTGTCGTTGCCGGTGATCTCACCGCCGGTGATGGTCAGGGTCTGACCGCCGCCGGCAGAACGGATGACGGAGAAGCTGGTAGCATCACAATCGGTGATCAGACCGCCGGTCATGATGAAGGTGGAGCCTTCGTACATATAGATGGCGCCGCCTGCGCCTGCGCGCTTCCAGCCGTTCAGCTCGCCGCCCTCCAGCACGAAGACAGCCTCGGTGCTGGAGTTGCCGATGCCGATGGCGGGGGAGCCGGCGGTGGTGGTCTTGAACTGGACCAGGCCGCCGCCCACGCTGTCCTTGATAGTCAGCTTACCGTTGATGGTGAAGTACTGGCCATCCTTATCGGGCATGGAGATGGTGTTACCGGCCAGGTCGATGGTGACCTCGGTACCGGCAGCGATGATCAGGGTGTTGGTCAGCACGTGGTCAGCCGTCAGGACGTAGTCCGCCTCGCCCACAGTGCCGCTGGTGGGCAGCACGGGAGCCTGATAGGTGTAGATGGTGCCCATGTCAGGCTTGGCAGAACCATAGGCCTCGGTCGCAACGGTGGCGTCCTTGCTGAAGACGGTAGCACCGTTGACCGTCTTGATGTTGGCACCCTCGGTCAGCTTCTCGATGGTGGTCGGGGTGCGGGCACCGGCAGACCAGCGGATGCCGGCCACGGTGGGGGCACCGGTGAAGGTCATGGAGCTGTAGGGGTAGCCGTCCACACCCTCGGTCTCCGTGTCGCCATCGTCGTACAGGTAGCCGACGGTAGCCTCACCGCTGACGGTGACGTGGGTGTTCTTACACTGGATCTCGTAACCAGCGGCGGTGTAGGCAGCATTGTTCAAGGTGTTGCCTGCCACAACCGCATCGCCGCCGATGGTCAGGGTGTTGGGATCGGCAGCCGTACCGGCCAGGTAGATGATATTGCTGCCCTTGGCGTTGTTACCGGTGATCTCACCGCCGGTGATGGTCACGTCGATCCCGCCGCCGGTACCCTGGGTACGCAGCACGGTGTTGCCGTTACAGTCAGCGCCGGTGATCTTGCCGCCGGTCATGGTGAAGCTGGCGCCGGCCCAAATGTTCAGCATACCGCCGGCACCGTAGGTGCCGTTGTTGATACGGGTCCAGCCGTTCAGCTCGCCGCCTTCCAGCACAAGATTACCATAGATGTTGATACCGCCGTAACCGCCAGCGGTATTCTTGAACTGGATCTTGCCGGTGCCAACGCTGTCCTGAATGGTCAGGGTGGCACCCTCGTTGACGGTGAAGTAGGTGCCGTCAGCATCAGGCATGGAGATGGTATGACCGGCCAAGTCAAGAGTGACGTCAACGCCACCCGTGACGGTAATGCCGCCGGTCAGGACGTGGTCGTCCTCCAGCACGTACTCCGCATCAGCAAGGATCTTGCCGCTGGTGGGCAGAGCCTCTGCTGCGAAGACGGGCAGAGCGGTGGCCGGGATGAAGCTGATGAGCATTGCCATGCAGCACAGCCAGGCCGTGAGCTTCTTGAAGGGTCTTTTCATAGAAATACCTTCCTTTCGTTTTTTTCGGAGCGTTTGCCCCAATTCTTGGTCCAATCGGCTGCAAAAGGCCTTGGCGGCAGCGGCAATACCGCCCCGGAGACACAGGTCCCCCCACCCCAGGCAGACGATGAGATTCCAATGTAATGTAATTGTAACAGAACTTTGTTCACTTCGCAATAGATTTTTTATGTGTAAGTTGTAGATTTTTTCTTTTTTGTATAATTCCACTCACATTGGGTCGCGCCCCGGCCATAACCACAATTTATTGTGGTGAAGTGCGTTTTTCGCTGATCTGTCCGCCACCGGCGGACCCTCTTCTCCGAGCATTTTGCCCAAATCCCGGCCCCGCTCCCGAAGCCGCCCCACTGCCGACCACTTTAACCAAGTAAAATGATAAAATATCCGCCCTTTTTGTCGGTTCTGTGATTGACACTTCGCAAACACCTTTTTATAATATTGGATAATCCCGACTTTATATTTTTAAGGAGGTTCGTTCCATGAGCGACAATCGTATTTTCAACTTCTCTGCCGGCCCCTCCATGCTGCCCCTGTCCGTACTGCAGCGTGCCGGTGCCGAGATCACCAATTTCGGCGGCAGCGGTATGTCAGTGATGGAGATGAGCCACCGCTCTAAGGTCTTCCAGGCCATCTTCGACGACACTCAGGCCAAGTTCCGCCGCCTGATGGGCGTGCCCGAGGGGTACAAGGTGCTGTTCCTGCAGACCGGCGCCTCCGGCCAGTTCTCCATGATCCCCCTGAACCTGATGAGCCGCACCGGCAAGGCCGACTACGCCATCACCGGCAACTTCTCCACCATCGCCGCCAAGGAGGCCAAAAAGTACGGCACCGTCAATGTGGCTGCCGACACTTCCGACTGCAACCACACCCGCATCCCCACCCAGGCGGAGCTGAAGCTGGACCCCGATGCCAGCTACTTCTACTACTGCGCCAACAACACCATCTACGGCACCGAGTGGCAGTACGTCCCCGAGACCGGAAATGTGCCCGTGGTGTGCGATATGTCCTCCGACATCATGTCCCGGCCCGTGGACGTGTCCAAGTACGGCATCATCTACGCCGGCGCCCAGAAGAATATGGCTCCCGCCGGTCTGACCGTGGTTATTATTAAGGAGGAGCTGGCCGGCAGCGAGCTGCCCTACACCCCCCTGATGATGAATTACAAGACCATGATCGACAAGGACTCTATGTACAACACCCCGCCCTGCTGGTGCATTTACATGCTGGGCCTGATGCTGGACTGGGTGGACGAGCAGGGCGGCGTGGCCGGTATCGAGAAGATCAAGGCCGCCAAGGCTGCCATGCTGTATGAGACGCTGGACAACTCCCGGCTGTTCACCTGCCCCGCCCAGATCGGTTCCCGTTCCGACATGAACGTGGCCTTCCGCGCCGACAGCGACGAGATCAATGCCAAGTTCATTGCCGAGGCTTCCGCCGCCGGCTTTGCCAACCTGAAGGGTCACCGCAACGTGGGCGGTATGCGCGCCTCCATCTACAACGCCATGCCCACCGAGGGCGTGGAGAAGCTGTGCGAGTTCATCCGCGCGTTCGATAAGAATAACTAAAGCCGGCTTCCCCCCTGTGGAGGGAAGGCTAATCACAATTTCGAGGTGTTTACTATGTACCGCATCAAAACTCTGAACAAGATCGCCTCCGTCGGCCTGCGCCAGCTTGACCCCAAGCGCTTTGAGATCGGCGACGAGGTGACAAATGAGGACGGCATTCTGGTCCGTTCCGCCAAGATGCACGATTACGAGCTTCCTGCCAGCCTGCGGGCCATCGCCCGGGCCGGCGCCGGCACCAACAACATTCCCATCGACCGCTGCACCGAGAACGGCATCGTGGTCTTCAACACCCCCGGCGCCAACGCCAACGCGGTGAAGGAGCTGGTGCTGGCCGCCATGCTGCTGTCCTCCCGCGACATTTTGGGCGGTGCCGAGTGGGTGCAGGAGCAGGCTCACACCCCCAACGTCGACCTGCCCGCCGCCGTGGAGAAGGGCAAGTCCGCTTTCGTGGGTCCCGAGCTGTATCGCAAGACTCTGGGCGTGGTCGGTCTGGGTGCCATCGGCGCACTGGTGGCCAACGACGCGCTGAAGCTGGGCATGGACGTGTACGGCTACGACCCCTATCTGTCCGTGGACGCCGCCCTGCGGCTGGATCGCCACGTGCATGTGGTCAAGGACGTGACCGAGCTGTTCCGTGTCTGTGACTACATCACCCTGCACATCCCCTACCTGCCCTCCACCAAGGACTTCATCAATGCCGAGGCTATCGACAAGATGAAGGGCAACGTGCGTATTCTGAACCTGGCCCGGGGCGAGCTGGTGTGCGACGAGGATATGATCGCCGCTCTAGAGTCCGGCCGGGTGGCCAAGTACGTCACCGACTTCCCCAACGAGCGCATCGCCACCGTCAAAAATGTTGTGGCTCTGCCTCATCTGGGTGCCTCCACCCCCGAGAGTGAGGATAACTGCGCCGTCATGGCGGTCCGCGAGCTGGAGGATTATCTGGTCAACGGCAACATCCGCAACAGCGTGAATATGCCCAATCTGGTGCAGGAGTGGAGCGGTGTGGCCCGCCTGTGCATGATCCACGAAAACGTGCCTGCCATGCTGACCAACATCATGACCACCCTGTCCGACGACGGCATCAATGTGGAGAACATGACCAACAAGTCCCGCAAGGACGTGGCCTACACCGTGGTGGACGTAAACACCCGCATCACCGACGATGTGGCCGAGGAGCTGCGCGCCATTCCCGGCATGATCCGTGTCCGCGTGCTCAGCCACAGAGATTAAGCGTATATTTATATAATGTAGTGGGGAGGCTTCCAAACGGAAGCCTCCCCATTTCACATCTGCATCTGCTCCAGAAGCCGCAGGATGACCCCCGCATGTTCCCGGCTGTGGGCCGCAAGGTCGGCGTACAGACCGCCAAAGGCATCCTCCCCCACCTGCGCCGACTGCTCCAACGTCCGGGCAGCCGCCTGCAGGTGCAGGTATTTTTGCCGCAGCCCCTCCATCAGGTCGGGGACGGGAGCGGAACTGCCTGCCTCGGGCCGCCAGCGCTGTCCGGTCACGATGTACCACGCCGCCGCCAGTCGGGCCAATTGCCTGCGCTCGTCGGCCGCCATGCCGCCCAGCACCCGGGCCATGCTGCCGCCGGCTTTGCGGGCAAGGGCCTGCGTGTCCCGCCAACCCGCCGTGTGTATGCGTAGCCGCTCCAAAAGTCCGTCCGTCTGCCCAACGGGTGCAGGCGGCGCGGGTGGCTGTCCGGCAGGCACCAGCGCCGTCTGCTCCTGCTCCCGCCCCGCCATCACCCGGCGCCACACCCGTTCAAAGACCGCCGCATCCTCCGCACTCAAGCCTTCGGTTGGCAGAGCCGGGCCCAACGCGTCATCTGTCATAGCCGTCCCTCCTTATGGTTTTCTGCTACATTCTATGCAGCGGCCTTGTTTTTTGCCCCAAATCGTGGTACACTTTCCACCGAAACTGCTTGAAAGGAGTTTTTTCATGCTTTCCGAATCTGAACTGCTCAGCCGGGTGAACCAGCCCGGACTGTTCCATACCGCCGGCGGCATCACCGTCCTGTCCGCCCGACCCGACGGCACCGCCGAAGGCGTGCTGGACGTGACCGAACGCAGCTACAACCCCCACGGCACCGTCCACGGCGGCTGTCTCTATACCCTTGCCGACACTGTGGCGGGCAGCGCCGTTGCCGCCGCCTGCGGCAAACCCTGTGTCACCGCCAGCGGTACGCTGGAGTTTCTGCGCCCCGCCACCGGCAGCCGCGTGTTCTGCTCCACCCGGCCCAAAAAGCTGGGACGTGTCCTGAATGTGATGCAGGTGGAGCTGACCGGTGAGAGCGGCAAAACCGTGGCCACCGGCACCTTCACCTTTGCCGTCACCGGCTAACGTGTGGAAGCAGGGTTGACAGGGGCACTTTTCCATGTTAAAATGTCCGCAATCGAATATTGTCGATAGAGGTGCGGTCACCATGCGTACCACAAAACAAGGCCGGGCAGCCGTTCTGTGGGAGAGGGGTCACCGCCGAAGAGCACTCCGCCTGCCCGGGCGGCGGGTTCTGGTCCGCGGGACAACATCTCCCGGACTGTCACATTTCCGTGGAGCGCTATCACCCTGACCGGGACTTGTATGGGCGTTTCTGCGGAAACGCCCGTTTTTATGTGCCTAATGCGCGGTCGCGCGCTAAATTATTAGGAGGGAAAAACAAATGAGAAGCAAAAACCGTTGGCTGAGTCGTGTTGCCGTCATTATGATGATGGTCATGGCTCTGGCCACCACCGTCTTCGCCACCGGCGAGGAGGCCGAGGTCGCCAGCAAGTTCTTCAACACCCCCTGGGCTCTGCTGCCCCCCGTCATCGCCATCGCTCTGGCTCTGATCACCAAGGAGGTCTACTCCTCCCTGTTCATCGGTATCCTGGCCGGCGGTCTGATGTACTCCAACTTCAGCTTTGAGGGCACCTTGAACCACGTGTTCAACGACGGCATCGTCGGCTCCCTGACCGATGGCTGGAATGTCGGTATTCTGGTCTTCCTGGTCATTTTGGGTGCCATGGTGTCCCTGATGAACCGTGCCGGCGGCTCCGCCGCTTTCGGCCGGTGGGCTGAAAAGCACATCAAGTCCCGCGTGGGCGCGCAGCTGGCCTCCATCCTGCTGGGCTGCCTGATCTTCATCGACGACTACTTCAACTGCCTGACCGTGGGCAGCGTCATGCGTCCCGTGGCCGACAAGCACAAGATCTCCCGCGCCAAGCTGTCCTACATCATCGATGCCACCGCCGCCCCCGTGTGCATCATCGCCCCCATCTCCTCCTGGGCCGCCGCCGTGTCCGGCTTTGCCGAGGACGGTCAGGGCTTCAACCTGTTCCTGCGCGCCATCCCCTATAACTTCTACGCCCTGCTGACCATCGTGATGATGCTGGGTCTGGTCATTATGAAGGTGGACTTTGGCCCCATGGCCAAGCACGAGCGCAACGCCATCGACAACGGCGACCTGTTCTCCGGCACCAACGAGTATGCCAACGTTGAGGACACCACCGTCTCGGACAAGGGCATCGTGCTGGACCTGCTGTTCCCCGTCATCTCCCTGATCATCTGCTGCGTCATCGGCATGATCTACACCGGCGGTTTCTTCTCCGGCGAGGACTTCATTGATGCTTTCGCCAACTCCGATGCCTCCGTGGGTCTGATGCTGGGCTCCGCCGTGGCTCTGGTCATCACCATGGTGTACTACATGATCCGCCGCTCCATGAAGTTCAAGGAGATGATGAGTTCCATCCCCGAGGGCTTCAAGGCCATGGTTCCCGCCATCCTGATCCTGACCTTCGCCTGGACCCTGAAGGCCATGACCGACTCCCTGGGTGCCAAGGAGTTTGTGGCCGCTCTGGTTGAGAGCGCTACCGGCATCCAGTTCCTGCTGCCCGTCATCGTCTTCGCCGTGGGCTGCGTGCTGGCCTTTGCTACCGGCACCAGCTGGGGCACCTTCGGCATCCTGATCCCCATCGTGCAGAGCGCTCTGCCCGCCGAGAACCCCCTGATGATCGTGTGCATCTCCGCCTGTATGGCCGGTGCCGTGTGCGGCGACCACTGCTCCCCCATCTCCGACACCACCATCATGGCTTCCGCCGGCGCTCAGTGCAACCACGTCAACCACGTGTCCACTCAGCTGCCCTACGCCATCTCCTGCGCGGTCATCTCTGGCATCACCTACCTGCTGGCCGGTGTGCTGGGCATGGTTGGCACCCCCACCATCATCGCCCTGCCCGTGGGCATCGTGCTGATGCTGGCTTTCCTGCTGATCATGAAGCGCGATCAGAAGTAACGCTCCCACACGCACAAACAAAACCGCACCCTGTCAGCCGACAGGGTGCGGTTTTTGTTCCTCGTAAATGCGTTCGTTCAGCAGGGCAATGGCCCGGTCCACCGCCAGCACCTGCATGGGGTCGCAGAAGATCCGCACCGAGTGCAGGTGCTCCACCGCCTGTCTGTTCGTCATAGACATCCCTCCCGCCCATTCTATGCAGCAAAAAGCACCCTCGACAACATCGGGGGGGCTTCCGGTTTATTCGGGATAGTAACGGCACAGCTCGTCCACCACCTGAGCGAGGGTCCCCTCCCTGCAGGGGCACAGCAGCCTGGCGCCCCAAGCCTTCACCTCTTGGGCGCAGTCCGCCGGGGCAAAGGGAACGCGGGACAGGGCCAGCATAGGGATATCGTTCTGATTGTCCCCCACGCACCAGATATGTTCCGGCCCGATGCCCAGCCCGTCTGCCACCCGCGCCGCCATGCCGCCCTTGTTGCTTCCCCGGTCCGTCAGTTCAAGGTAATAATGGTTGGAGAAGATGGCCTCGTACCGGCCGGGGCAGTTGGTTTCCAGCCATTCCCGCGCCCGGAGCAGCGTTTCATGCCCGCTTTGCACGATGGCCTTGGTCCACGGAGTCGGAATTTGCTCAATGGGCAGAACGGTATACCTGCCGCCCACCTTTTTCATATGCATTTCGGTGACCCAGTTTGGGGCGTAGGCGTAGATATCTTCCCCGTGGTACGCCTCAAATCCGACACCTTCAAGCGCTGCGCACAGGGCAGCCAGATCGGTGGGAGCGCCCTCGTCCAGCAGGGTTTGTATCAGCATGGTGTCCGCCGCAAAATCGTACAGGGCCGAGCCGTTGGACAGCACCACCGGCGCGTTGATGGGCAGTTGGTGCGCGTAGGGTGCAAAGGTGGTGTGGGCCCGCCCGGTGGCAACGGTAAACCGCCCGCCGTTACGGGTGAAATAGTCCAGCGCAGCGAGATTTACCTCCGGGATGCGCCCGGTGTCGTCACACAGGGTATCGTCGTAGTCGCTGACCAGCAGCACACCGTCAAATCTGCCCATGGGGCCTCCTTTCGCCCCAAACGGGACTTATTTCAAATCGCTGCCCAAAAAGTACCTCCCCAGCGGCGCGGAAAGCAGGGCAAACACCGCAAGGCACAGCACAAAGTCAATGCCCATGTAAAACCCGTTGTACAGCAGGGAGTATTGCCACGGGGACGTCATAGTCAGGCCGAAAAACACCTCGGGCATATTCTCCGCCCAAATGGTAGCTCCCACCACATAGTGCACCAAAAAGCGCGCGGCGCAGCCCACAGCCGTGCCGGCGTAGATGCTCCAGCGCCGGCCCACAAATACTCCCGCAAGTCCCAGTGCCATATAGGCTACCAGATAGTCGCCCAAAATGGACTGCCAGCCGAGGGCGATGCCGCCGTTGAACATAAACTGCACCACACCGAACACGGCGCCGGACAGCAGACCGGCCCCCAGTCCCCAGCGGCAGGCGAAGAAGATCATGGGCACCATGTTCAGGGAGATCGTCCCGCCCCAGGGCATTTTCCACAGAGGAACGAAGTCCAGCACCTGCGCCAGCACGATCATCAGCGCGCCCTCGCACAGCATTTGGACGGTCCTGTGTATCCTCGTCCGGTTCATTCCGCTCGCTCCTCCCAAAAAAATGTACCGCACACATCCGAACGGGTGCGGTGCGGTACAGGAGAAACGACGTGGTCGAATCCACTTCCTACGCCGGCATTACCCGGATCAGGTCGAGGGACATACAGCTGCCATTCGCCGTAATCTCAGCCGAAAATAACTTTCAGCGCCCCTGTGTTCGATTGTTCTGCGGTGGTCACATTCTACAACTTCTTTTTTTGCTTGTCAAGCGGGGGCGACTTATTTCGTCACGCTGTGGATGGTGCCGCCGCCCAGCACAACGTCGCCGTCGTACAGCACCACCGCCTGCCCCGGGGTCATGGCACGCTGGGGCGCATCAAAGGTCACCCGCAGGCGGTCCGGGCCGATCTGCTCGGCCACGGCGGGCTGAGCCGGCTGGCGGTAGCGGCTCTTGGCCTGCACCCGAACGGGCTTGTCCATTTTATCAAACGGAATAAAATTCAGATCCGTGGCCTCCAGGGTGGTAGCCATCAGGTCCTCCGGTCCGGACAGGGTCACTTTGTTTTCTGCCGGACAAATATCGGTCACATACAGCCGCCCGTTGGCACTGGACACGCCGATGCCCCGGCGCTGACCCAGGGTGTAGCGGATCACACCCTCGTGTTGGCCCAGCACCCGGCCGTCCGGGGAAACAAAATCACCGGGCACCGGATTTTGCCCCGTATACCGACAGATAAACCTTGCATAATCACCGTCGGGGATAAAGCAGATATCCTGGCTGTCCCCCTTGTGGGCGGTAATCAGACCGCTTTGGGCGGCAAGGTCGCGGATCTCCTGCTTGGAAAGGCCCCCCAAGGGGAACAGCGTGTGACCCAGCTGATGCTGGTTCAGACAGTAGAGCACGTAGCTCTGGTCCTTTTCCGGGTGCAGCGCCGTCTTCAGCAGCCACCGCCCCGAACCTCCGTCCCGCTCGATGCGGGCGTAGTGGCCCGTAGCCAGCCTGTCCGCACCAAGCTCCAGCACCCGGTCCAGCAGCGCGCCGAACTTGATGTGCCGGTTGCAGGCGATGCAGGGGTTTGGGGTGCGCCCCTGCCGGTAGTCGGCGGCAAAGGGGTCCTTCACCCGGCGGCAGAACTCCCCGGACAGGTCAACCGTGTGGTGGGCAAAGCCAAGCTGCGCCGCCACCCGGGCGGCATCTTCCGCCTCGCTGCCCGCACACTCGTGCAGGCGCAGGGTCACGCCCAGCAGGTCATATCCCTGCCGCCCCAGCAGCACCGCCGCAGCGGAGCTGTCCACGCCGCCGCTCATGGCAACCGCAACGGGACTCATTTGCCCACCTCCTTCGTTCGTTTGCCCTATTCTATCACACTTTTCCGCCTCTCACAATGCAAACTTATTTCATGGGTGCCACCTGCACCCCAGTGTAGTACCAGCTTAAAATCTCACGAAAATCCTTTCCCTGCTTTGCCAGCGCGTTGGCGCCGTACTGGCTCATGCCAACCCCGTGGCCGTATCCGGTGGTTTGGAACACAAGGTCGTCCCCCTCTGCTCCAACCGAAAAACACGCCGAGCGCAGGCCCAACAATTTACGCACCTGACCACCCGTCAGCTCCACGCCGCCCACCTTGACCCGGCTTACCGTCCCCGACGGCTGCCACTCAAAGTCGCTCAGCCAGCGGTTTACCGGGCCACTGAAATCAGCTTCGGGGTATTGCGCCGTCACCAGTTCTTTGAACCGCGCCGTGGTCACAGTCATTTCGCTGCGCCAGTTGGGAACCTCCTCTCCCTCGGGACTGGCCACGCTGACCAGATAGGGCACCGCGCTGCCCCACACGGCGACCGCATCCACCGTACTGCCCGAAGCAGAAGAAAAGTAGACTGCCTGAATGGGCCTGTCCTCATAAAGGGCGATCAGTCCGTTCGTTTCCGTCACCGCTCGCGCGATGCGCTCGGTATATTCCCTCGCTTTTTCCCCCCATTTTTCCGCCGCCTCCTTGGAGGAGCAATAGGCCTGACAGCACCCCGAGTCACCGCAGATATCCGCAGGAGCGTGCTTGTCCCCCCGGGCGGCGACCCAATAGGTACGGGCGGCAACCGCCTGTGCTTTCAACGCTTCCAGTTCAAACGAAGCCGGCATCTCCGCCGCCACCACGCCCCGCAGGTATTCCGCAAGGCTCAATCGCTCCACCCCGCCATCTTCCTGCAGCAGCACTACCGTCTGCGCCTGATCTCCTCCCGGCCTGACCGTGGGCTGCAGGCGGTCGGGACGATCCTCCCGCACGGGCACACGCCCACTCAGCAGCAAAACCGGCAGCAAGAATTGGATCAGCACCAGCATCAGCGCAGCAAGCACCACTCGTTTCACGCCATCGCCCCCCAAGCTTTCGTTCCATATACTTTATGCCGCTTTCCGCAAAACATTCCCCGCCCACCGGACATCCTTTGCGAAACCCTGTTCCATTTTCTCGGCAGCTGTGCTATAATACGCGCAGGCACAATTTGACTTTCCGCCGCCGCACATCGGCGACACGCACAGCAAAGGAGCATAACATGGACAAGCTTATTACCTTCGCCGTCCCCTGCTATAACTCGGCCGCATATATGGAGCACTGCGTAGATACGCTGCTGCAGGGGGGCGACGATATCGAGATCATCCTGGTGGATGACGGCTCCACCAAGGACAACACCGCCGAGATCTGTGACCGCTACGCGGCTCAGCACCCCAACATCGTCCGGGCTATCCATCAGGAAAACGGCGGCCACGGCGAAGGGGTCAACCAGGGCCTTCGCAACGCCCGCGGCATCTATTACAAGGTCGTGGACTCCGATGACTGGGTGGACGTTCCTGCCCTGCGCACCGCTTTGGACAAGCTGCGCCAGTTCGTCCGGGACGGCAAACTGATCGATATGCTCATCTGCAACTACGTTTACGAGCACGTGGAAGACAACACACAGCGAGTCAACCACTACCGCAAACTGCTGCCTGTGGGCCGGGTGTTCGGCTGGGACGCGGTGGCCAAATTCCGCCCCGACCAGTTCATCCTGATGCACAACGTCATTTATCGCACCCAGCTGCTGCGCGACTGCGGTCTGGAGCTGCCCAAGCACACGTTCTATGTGGACAGCATTTTTGTTTATGAGCCGCTGCCCTATGTGAAAAATATGTACTATCTGGACGTGGACCTGTACCGCTACTTCATTGGCCGGGACGACCAGTCCGTAAACGAAACCGTCATGCTTGGCCGGATCGACCAGCAGCTGCGGGTCAATTACCACATGCTGGACAGCCACGACCTGCGTGACGTCTCCGCCAAAAGCAAGCCGCTGGGCGCCTATATGTTCAACTATCTGGCCATCATGGTCACCGTGTCCTCCATCTTCCTCGACATGGACGGCTCGGCCGAGGCCATGGAAAAGCGCAGGGCCCTGTGGGAGTATATCCGGGAAAAAGACGCCGCCATGTACCGCCGAATGCGTTTCTTCGCCCTGCCCGCCATCACCTACCTGCCCGGCAAGGCCGGGTGCAGACTGTCTGTGGCTTTGTACCGAATCGCCCGCAAGATCTACAAATTCAACTAAAACCTGCCCTGCGCGCCATAGCGCGCAGGGCAGGTTTTCTCTCGTTCAAAAAATTTCGGTGTTTTTTCAAAAAAGACTTGACACCTCATGGAATTATGGTATAATTCACCTTGCTGTTGCGAGTGTAGCTCATCTGGTAGAGCGCCACCTTGCCAAGGTGGAGGTAGCGAGTTCGAGCCTCGTCACTCGCTCCAAAAGCGCCCAACCAAAGGTTGGGCGCTTTTCTTTTCTCAAATCGTCTCCTCAAGGAGGTTATTGTCATGTCCATGCGCGACCACGCCCAAACCATTATCGACGCCGCGATTCGCTCCGCCCTGCCCGATGCGGCGGTCAAGCGGGCCTTGACCGACTACACCTTCGCCCCCGGCCGGGTGGTGCTGGTGGCCGCGGGCAAAGCCGCCTGGCAGATGGCCGCCTGTGCCGCCGACCTGCTGGGTGACCGGATCGATGCCGGCGTGGTGGTCACCAAACACGACCACTCCAAGGGGCCCATCGCCAACTTCCGGATCTTCGAAGCGGGGCACCCCGTCCCCGACGAAAATTCTTTCCTCGGCACCCGGGCCGCCATCGATCTGGTGTCCGGCCTGACGGCGCAGGACACGGTGCTGTTCCTGCTGTCCGGCGGCGGTTCCGCCCTGTTTGAACAGCCTCTGATCTCCGCCGACGAACTGACCGACCTGACCGGCCAGCTGCTTGGAAGCGGTGCCGACATCGTGGAGATGAACACCCTGCGCAAGCGGGTGTCCGCCGTCAAGGGCGGCCGTTTCGCCCGGCTGTGCGCCCCCGCCCACGTATTTTCCGTCGTCCTGTCCGACATTTTGGGCGACCCGCTGGACATGATCGCCTCCGGCCCCGCCTGCCCGGACAGCTCCACCTGTGAGCAGGCCAGGGCCATTGCGGAAAAGTACGCACTGCAGCTCTCCCCCGCTATCCTGTCCCTGCTGGAGCAGGAGACCCCCAAGCACCTGGACAACGTCACCACCCGCATCACCGGCAGCGTGGGCCAGTTGTGCGCCAGCGCCGCGGAGACTTGCCGCACTTTGGGCTATGAGCCCGCCATCCTCACCGACCGGCTGGACTGCGAAGCCCGGCACGCCGGACGTTTTCTCGGTGCCATCGCCCGCACCCACGCAGGCACGGGCCGAAAGCTGGCTTTCATTGCAGGGGGCGAAACGGTGGTCCGTCTGACCGGCAAGGGGCTTGGCGGACGCAATCAGGAGCTGGCCCTGTCCGCGGCGGAGCTGCTGGACGGGCTGGACAACGTACTGGTCTTCTCTTTGGGTTCCGACGGAACCGATGGTCCCACCGATGCCGCCGGCGGCATGGTGGACGGCACCACCCGCGCCGCTTTGGCCGCGCAGGATCTGTCCATCCACGATGTGCTGGCCGACAATGACGCCTACCACGCCCTGAAGGCTGTGGACGGCCTTATCTTCACCGGCCCTACCGGCACCAATGTCAACGACGTGTCCGTGCTGCTGATCGGCGGCTAAATCCCACAAAAAACAGGCTGTGCGCTTGCACAGCCTGTTTTTCATGCAAAAACGAATTTCTCCAGCGCTTTGGCTACCCCATCGGCGTTGTTTGTATCGGTGATGTAGTCGGCGATGTCCTTCAGGCACGGCTCGGCGTTGCCCATGGCCACGCCGATGCCCGCCGCTTCGATCATGGAACGGTCGTTGTCCATGTCGCCAAAGGCCATGGTATCCGCAACCACCACACCCAAATGGGCGGCAAGGAACCGAAGGGCCTCCCCCTTGCTGGCGGCAGGGACGGTAAACTCGATGTTGTTCACCAGCGAGGTGCTGACGTTCAGGTCGGGTATCTGCGCCCGGATTTGGGGCAGCACGGCGTTTCGTTGGCCCACGTCTGCAAAGAACATCTGGGCTTTTTGCAGGGGCTGCCCCTTTTCCCGCACAAGGCGGCGCAAATCGTCCACCGGCTTGCGCAGGGTCTTGACCATCTCGTTGTCCTTAGGGACGGAGATAAATTGGTCAATGCGGTCGTAATTCTTCCGTTCCATGTAGGCCGCCCCATCCACAAAGCAGTCGTAGATAACGGGCAGCTTCTCCATGAAATCAAACAGCTCCAGCCCACGCTCCAAAGGGATTTCCGCCCGGAAGAGCATTTTCTCCTCCGTCCGGTCCCAAACACCGGCCCCGTTGACCGTGATAAAATAGCGTACAAAGGGCAGCTCCCGCACCACCCGGGGAATGGCATCGTAGAAGCGGCCGGTGCAGGGCACGATCTGCACCCCCATGGCCGCCGCCCGCTCCAGAGCGGCGTAGGTGGCCGGGGAGATCTCTTTGTCCGAGGTCAGCATGGTGCCGTCCAGGTCCAAAAGTACAAGTCCGACGGCCATGTTACTCCTCCCCGAGGGTGGCGTTGAGCAGGTTGCGCAGAGCCAGGGCGCTGTTGCGGGTCATGACCAGACTGGCCACCTGATCCGCCGCCGGGGTGGACACCGCCTCCATACCGCCTTTGGTCAGGGTCATGGCGGTCTCCATGTACTTATAGCTCACGTCCAGGGTAACCTCCACGATGTCGCCGTCGGGAGAGGTCACCTTGCGCAGGCCAAAGGTATTGGCATAGACAGGTTTCATGGATTTCTTCCTTTCTTACAAAACCACAGACAGCACCGCAAACAGGATGACCGTCACAAGGGTCAGGGCGGACAGGGCAGAGGAGATCTGCGCCCGCTCCGCCGGCTCGTCGGCAAAGACGGGGATGACGTAGGGGGGAGGCAGAATGAGCATCAGCACCGCCGCGCCCTCAAATATCATACCATGCAGCACCGTGCGGTTCAGGGCTACAATGGCCGCCAACAGCACTGCCATCACTCCAAGACGCATGGCAATGAAGCCTGCGGTCTTTCCCCACGGAATTTCTCGCAGAACAAGGTCATACCCCACACTCAGCAGGATAATGACTCCGGTAGGTGCGGCCATGAAGCCGGTGACCGACTCCACCACACCGGCCCATTGGCCCAGGCTGGCATACAGGCCGGTGGCTCCCGCCGCCACGCCCAGCGCCACCGCCCACAGCACCGGTGAGGTGACCATGTCCCGGCCCACAGCCTTGAAGTCCCGTTTGCCGGACAGCAAAATCTTGTAGAGGGTGAACACGAACAGGGTCTGTCCCAGGTCCAAAATGGCGAATTTGGCGGTGCTTTCTTCCGGGAACAGCATAACGAACAGGGCATAGCCCAGCATACCCGCTTCGAAGCCGGAGGCAAGGAAGGGGGCCAGGCGGCTCCTGCTGCCGCTGACTCGGATGACCAGCATGCCAAGGCCCAGCGCCGCACAGCACAGCGTAAAAACCAACACCGGCTGGGCCAGCGCCTGCAGGGAGTACTCCGCCCTGGCAAAGGCATCGAACAGCACGAAGGGCAGGGTCAGGTTGATAGCCACCTTTTTCAGCGCGTCTACACCCTCCCGGGTAAGCATCCGCCGACTGCGGCACAGCATACCCAGCGCAAGGGCCAAAAACACCGGCAAAACGGTGCCGACAACAGCGATCACTTTGTCCATACCGGCTTACTTGATAACGCCCTTCTGCAGAATGACGTTGGCGTAGATGGCAGTCTCGCCGGTCTGCAGGATGCAGTAGCAATCCTTGGCCTGCTCGTAGAACTCAAACCGCTCGTAAGCGCCCACAGCGGCCTCGCCGCGGTCATCGTGCTTGGCAACGACCTTTTTATACTCGTCCCACACGGGGATGTGCAGATCCTTATCGCAGTCCATCTTCTCCATCAGCATGACGGGGGTATCCACGTAGGCATCCAGTGGCATGACCTGCAGGATGGCATCCAAAATTTCGGGGATGCCGTGACCGTCGGCGCGCAGGAAGACGGCGTTCTTGGCCTTGGCCATGGAACTGCCGGGGAAGTTGCCGTCACCCAGGCAGATGCGGTCGGAGTGCCCCATCTCGGCCAGCACCTTCAGCAGTTCGGGGGAGAGGATGGGTGGGATATTCTTCAACATAATGACGTCCTCCAATCAATAAGGTAAAAAGCGGCGGTCAGCAGACCGCCGCTTTTCGATTGTGTGAATTACTTGTACAGGGGGCCGTAGGTGGCGCAGGCGCGGTAGTCCTGGCCCTCCTTGTCCATACCAAAGGCATTCCAGGCGGCGGGACGGTAGATGTCGTCCTCGGGCACGTTGTGCATGCACACGGGGATACGCAGCATGGAGCACATGGTGATCAGATCGGCACCGATGTGGCCGTAGGAGATGGCGCCGTGGTTGGCACCCCAGTTCATCATGACCTCGTAAGCGGTCTTGAAGGGAGAGCCCTCTTTGCCGTCGCAGCGGGGAGCGAACCAGGTGCAGGGCCAGGTGGGGTTGGTGCGCTCCATCAGGGTGTCGGACACCTCATCAGGCAGGTTGACGGTCCAACCCTCCGCGATCTGCAGCACGGGGCCCAGACCCTTGACCAGGTTCAGGCGGATCATGGTGCAGGGCATCTCGGCCTTGGTGGTGTAGTGGCTGGAGAAGCCGCCGCCGCGGAAGTTGTCCTGACCGGCCTCGCACCACACGGTGGCGTCGGTCATCTTCTTGATGTCCTCGTCGGTGACCTCCCACCACTTCTTCATGATGGCATTGCCCTTCTCGTCGGTGCAGACACCGGATGCGTCCAGACAGGCGGCGCCGGAGTTCAACAGGTGGATGATGCCGTTGGACTGGGCGGCCTTGCCCTCCAGCTTGTAGCCGGTGACACGCTCGGTGGCCTCGCCGGACCAGTAGGTGCGCACGTCGGCAAAGATCTGGGCCCGATGGGTCAGCAGGCGCATCATCAGCATACCCATGCCGTTGAGAATGTCGTTCTCGGTGGCCAGGGTGTAAGGCTCGCGGGCACCCTCGTAGTCAAAGGTGGAGGACAGCAGGGCCTCGGGATAGTCGCAGTTGGGCCAGTGGTCGGTCCACTGACGCTGACCCTGGAAGCCGCCGGCGATGGCGTTGTGGCCAACCTTCTCCTCCTCGAACTTGTCGGACAGGTTGGGGTTGCCGGCCATCAGGTCCTTGATGATGCAGTACATCTTGACGGTGAACTCCCACTGCTTTTCCTTCTCTTCGGGCGTGAACTTGATGCGGACCTTTTCGCCCAGGAAGTCAACCTCTTCGGGGTTATCGTCGCGGCCCTCTTTGCAGTGTTCCTTCGTCCAGGCCAGAGCCTTCTGGAACTCTTCCTCGTTGTAAATGCCCTCTTCCATGCGGCGCAGGATCTCAACCTCGTCCACGGACTCCACCCGCATGCCGAAGTAGCTCTCCATCATATCCTGATCCATGATAGACCCGGCGATGCCCATGCACTGGGAGCCGATCTGCAGGTAGCTCTTGCCGCGCATGGTGGCAACGGCAACGGCGGCGCGGCCGAAGCGCAGCAGCTTTTCCTTCACGTCCTCGGGGATCTGGGTGACCTGGTCCCGGTCCTGCACCTCATGGCCGTAGATGCCGAAGGCGGGCAGGCCCTTCTGGGCGTGACCAGCCAGCACGGCGGCCAGATACACGGCACCGGGGCGCTCGGTTCCGTTGAAGCCCCAAACGCCCTTAATGGTAGTGGGGTCCATGTCCATGGTCTCGGAGCCGTAGCACCAGCAGGGGGTGACGGACAGGGTGATGGACACGCCTTCCTTCTTGAACTTGTCGGCGCAGGCGGCAGTCTCGGGCACACGGCCGATGCAGGTGTCGGCCATGACGACCTTGACGGGCTCGCCGTTGGAGTAGAACAGGTTCTCCTCAAACAGCTTCTTGGCGGCCTCGGCCATGGCCCAGACCAGAGGCTCCAAGGACTCACGCATCATCTGGGGGCCGCGGCGGCCGTCCACGATGGGACGGATACCGATGACGGGATAATCGCCGATATAACGGTTCTTTGCCATAGTATATTCCTCCATTTTCTTGCCGCAAGGGGTGCGGCAGTAATTAAATTAGATGCTTCCTTATATATATAAAAGCGACTTGCGCTTTTATATTCCGGTTTAATCTGTGATCACACGGCATTTCAGCCGGGTCAGCCGGGATTCGCCGGTGTACCCCTCCAGCCGCTGGACCAGGTATTTGGCCGCTGTGCGGCCGATGAGCTGTTCCGGCTGGTGAACAACGGGCAGAGGCGGCTTCATCATCGTACACACATCCACACAGTCGAACCCAAACACGTCAATGTCATCCGGAATGCGCAGGCCCCGCTCCCGGGCCGCCGTGAACAGGCCGATGGTGATGTCGTGATTGGTGGCAATCACCGCCGTGGGCGGATGCTCCAGGTCCAGCAGCGTTTGGCAACCGCTATAGCCGGTAGCAAAGGCGTTCTCGTCGCTGATGAACAGCGCATCCTCAAACAGGATCCCATGATCGGACAGTGCCCGCAGATAGCCCACCTGCCGCTCCTTGGCCGTGAACACGTACTTTGGCCCGGAGATCATGGCAATACGCCGATGTCCTTTCTCGATCAGCGCCGTAGTGGCTGTATACACCGCATCCGCGTTGTCCGCCAGCACCGCATCGCTGTCCAATCCCTGTATCATGCGGTCCACCTGCACCAGCGGCACGTTCAGGTTGGCCACCAGTTCGTTGTACTCCTCCGCCGACAGATCCTCCGGCACATAAACAAGACCATCGATCCCCGCCGAAATCAAAAAGCGAAGATTATCACGCTCCATGGCGTGATTGGCGTTGTAACAGGAGATCAGGCTGTGATAGCCCTGTTCCCGCAAACTACGGTCCAACGCCGTGACCACCGCGCCGAAAAACGGAGCCGAGATGTCCGGCAGTAGAATACCGATGGATTTGCTGTGGTGGGTTTTCAAGCTGCGAGCAAAGGGATTGACCCGGTAGTCCAACTCCTGAATGGCATCCTGAATGGCCCGGGCATTCTCCTCCCGGACACTGCCGCCATTTATATACTTGGAAACCGTGGCAAGAGAAACCCCCGCCACACGGGCAACATCCTTGATCGTAGCCATGGAACCCTCCGTTCTGTCTGACCGCCCGGAAAAGCGAAACGTTTCGCCCTCGGCGGCATAACGCTCTCGCTTCCTTTTATTTAATAATATAAAATCATTTTTGCTCTGTCAATATAATTTTTTCAAAAAACACTTGCTTTTTTTAGTGAAATTTATTATAGTATAAAAAACGAGCTGTTTATTCGCTTTGTTTTTGTGCACTTTTTCGACAAAACCAAGGCGCTGCAAGGGATTTGGCGGGGTGAAACGTTTCGCCGCCCGTCCCGCAGTTCTTATTCCCTTAGGAAAGGTGATGTTTGAATGGGCGAAACCATCCTGAATATGCAGGGCATCCAAAAGTATTTCTCCGGTGTCCACGCCCTGAAAGGGGTCAATTTTGACCTGAAGGCCGGTGAGGTCCACGCTCTGATGGGCGAAAACGGCGCCGGCAAGTCCACGCTGATCAAGGTGCTGTGCGGCATCTACAAAAAAGACGGCGGCTCTATCGAGTACTTCGGTAAGCCGGTGGAGTTTGCCCACATCGCCGAATCCCAGAACGCCGGCATCAGTGTCATTCATCAGGAGCTGAACATGATGAACGACCTGACCGTGGCCCAGAACATTTTTATTGGCCGCGAGGCTATGTCCGGCGGGTTGATCAACGACGGTGAAATGGAGCGCCAGTCCCAACAGTTATTTGACCATTTGGGAGTCAAAATCGACCCCTCCGTCAAGCTGGGCTCCCTGACCGTTGGCAAACAGCAGATGGTGGAGATCGCCAAGGCCATCAGCCGCGACTGTAAGCTGCTGGTGCTGGATGAGCCCACCGCCGCTTTGACTCAGCCCGAGGTAGAGGAACTGTTCAAGATCATGAACGAGCTGCGGGACAAGGGCATCGGCATGATCTACATCTCTCACCGCATGGACGAGATCAACCGAATCTCCGACCGCGTGACCGTCATGCGTGACGGCGAATACGTAGGCACCGTCAATACCGCCGAGGTCACCAAGGACGACATCGTGAAAATGATGGTTGGCCGCGTGATCATGGGTGAACAGAAGGCTGCCAGCACCTGTCCTCCCGATGCCGACGTAATTTTGGAGGTCAAAAACCTCCGCGCCGGCAAAGAGGTTAAGAACGTCAGCTTCCGGCTGCGCCGGGGCGAGATCCTTGGTTTTGCAGGCCTGATGGGTGCCGGACGTACCGAAGTGGCCCGCGCCCTCTACGGTGCCGATGCCCGCCAGGGCGGCGAGATCTTCCTCAACGGCAAAAAGGTTCACATCCACACCCCGGAACAGGCAGTCCGAAACGGCATTTGCTACCTCAGCGAGGACCGCAAGCGCTACGGCCTGATGCTGGACAAATCCGTTACCGAGAACTCGGTCATCGCCTGCGTGGATGACTTCATCACCGCGGGACTGATCAACGATAACAGGATGAAAGCCGAGTCTCAAAAGTTTAACGACATGCTGCGGACCAAGACACCCTCCATGGAGCAGCTTTTGAAGAACCTGTCCGGCGGCAACCAGCAAAAGGTCATTATCGCCCGCTGGCTGATGCGAAATGCCGACATCTTTATTTTTGACGAGCCTACCCGCGGCATCGACGTAGGCGCCAAGAGCGAGATCTACGCGCTGATGGATGAGCTGGTCAAACAGGGCAAGTCCATCATCATGATCTCCTCCGAGCTGCCGGAGGTCCTGCGTATGTCCGACCGCGTGGTCGTCATGTGCGAAGGCCGCGTCACCGGCGAGCTGGACATCAGCGAAGCCACTCAGGAAAACATTATGCAACTTGCTACTATGCGGGAGGAGAATTGATATGAAGAAGAAACGCATCAGCGGCATGCAGAACATTGTGATCATTTTGGCCGCAATCGCTCTGTTTGCCGTCTTTACCCTGATCAACCCCGGTTTTGCCACTCGTGACAACCTGCTGGTCATGACCAAGTCTCTCGTCCCCTATGCCATTTTGGCCTTGGGTGTCACCTTCGTCATTGCCACCGGCGGCATTGACCTGTCCATCGGCACGGTCTGTATCGGTTCCGCCGTTTTGGCCGGCGCCCTGTGCAAGACCGGCGTCGCCATTGATGAGGGTACCCTGTGGCTGACCATCCCCGTCATTTTGGTCGTCGGCCTGCTGTTCGGCCTGCTCAACGGTTTTTTGGTCGCCAAGTGTAAAATCGCCCCCTTCATCGCCACGCTCGGCTCCATGCTGGTATCCCGCGGTCTGACCGCCGTGATCGCTCAGGTCGCTCGTGACGGTGCTACCACCGCCGTGAAGTACCCCACCACCGGTTGGTTCCAAAAGATCTTTACCAACCTGAACGGATTCCCCATCGGCCTTGTGTGGGTGCTGGGCCTAACCATCCTGTGCGCGGTGGTCATGTACAAAACCAAGGTGGGCCGCTACATTCTGGCCATCGGCTCCAACGAAGAGGCTGCCCGTCTGTCCGGCATCAACGTTGACAAGTATAAAATCATCGCCTACGCCATCGGCGGTACCTTTGCCGGTCTGGCCGCCCTGTTCTACACCGCAGCCAACCCCTCTTTGACTCTGGCTGCCGGTAACGGCATGGAGCTGGATGCCATCGCCGGCGTGTACATCGGCGGCACCAGCACCACCGGCGGCGCCGCCTCCATCCTGGGCACCATCCTCGGCTCCATGATCCTCGTGATCATCCGTCAGGGTCTGAACCTGGCCATGGCCAGCAGCACCTCCATCGTCATCAATGCCACCAACATCACTTACGCCGTTACCGGTGTCATCGTGGTGGGTGCCGTTTTGCTGGATGTGCTGAAGAAGAAGTCTGCCGCCAAGGTCAAGGTCCCTCCCACGGCAAAAAAGTAACCGTCCCTGCCGGCTGTGCCGGCCATCAAATCCGAATTAAAACCCCAAGCGGTTTTAATTATAATTAAAAGGAGGAACATTTTATGAAGAAGCTTATTTCCCTGTCTTTGGCTCTGATCATGGCCCTGGGCCTGGTCGCTTGTGGCACCGCTCCCACCGGTGGCGAGGATGGCGCCAAGACCATCGCTGTTATCGCCAAGGGCGAAACCCACGCGTTCTGGCAGGCTGTTAAGGCCGGTGCCGAGGCTGCCGGCGCCGAAGCCGGCTATGCCGTCACCTTCCGTGGCCCCACCGCCGAGAGTGAAGAGTTCGTCGGCTCCCAGCGCGAGATGGTTCAGGCCGCTCTGAACAACGCCTCTACCAAGGCCATCGTTTTGGCCACCATCGGCCTCGGCTTTGCTGATGAGCTGGTCTCCGCCTACGACAAGGGCCTGCCCGTTGTCGAGTTTGACTCCGGCCTGTACTCCGGCGGCGCCGACATCACCGAGGGCAAGGATCCCACCATCGGTTCCGTCGCCACCAACAACAAGGCTGCTGCCGCTGTCGTTGCCGAGAACTTCTACGCTTACCTGAAGGCCAACGGCCTGGCCGTTGACGGCTACAAGGTCGGTGTCATCCAGCACGACTCCACCGCCACCGGTATTGACCGCGCCGCCGGCTTCATGGAGAAGATCGACGAGCTGGCCAAGGCCGACGGTGTCACTCTGGACATCAAGTGCGAAGTTAAGGCCAACAACGCCGGCGAGTACAAGCTGGGTCTGACCGCTCTGAAGGACTGGGGCGCCGCCGCCATCTTCATGACCAACGAGGGTGTCGTCAACGAGGTGTTCCCCGAGATCTCCGACAACGCCGCCGCCTATAAGGACATCCTGTTCTGCGGCTTCGACGCCGGTACCAACCAGTACACCTGGATGAAGGACGCTGGTGCCACCTACGCTCTGCTGGTTGGCTCCGTCGCTCAGGACTCCTACAACATCGGCTACGAGTCCGTCAAGATGGCCATCGCCAAGCTGGACGGCAAGGATGTCGAGGATGTGGGCATCGCCGGTGTGTGGTACAATGCCGAGAACATCGACGAGCAGCGCGACCGCAACATCTTCTACATGGGCTGATCTTCCCACAGCACACTTCTTAACCTAACATAAAAAGGACCGGCGCCTTTGGCGCCGGTCCTTTTATATGCTTTCCTTGATGGTTTTGCCGTCCAGCACGGCCCGGGTCAGCACGTCACCCTCATAACACAGCTTCAGGGAGAAGAAGGGCGCCTCCTGCTCCAGAAGCCGCAGGAATATCTCGTCGCCCTCCCAATGAGGGATCACAGTCAGCTGAGCCCAGTCCAGCCACTCCAGCTCACCCTCGTCACACTGCTTTATCGCACCTTCAAACCCGGTGGCGGTGAACAGGTGCATATACTCGGTGGGCCAGCGGTCGGACACGAAGGTGACCACGCCCCGATAGTGGTAGTCGGTCAGTGTCAGACCCGTCTCCTCAAAAACTTCACGCAGGACGCAGTCCTCGGGACTCTCCTTGTCCTCGAACTTGCCGCCAATGCCGATCCACTTGTCGTGATTGAGATCATTTTCCTTTTTTGTGCGATGGAGCATCAGGCACTTGCCGTCTCGGAGTATGTAGCAAAGACTGGTGTTGATCATTTCAGCCACCTCCTGCGCCGCCTGTCCCACAGGAGCAGAGCAAGTCCCGCCGCAGGAATGAGTGCCGCCAGTAACATGGCCACTTTCATTCCCACCTGTTCGGCTGACAGCGTCAGCATCCGACCGACACGGGTCGCCCATTCGCTTGCGGAAATACCGTCCACCACGGCGCCCAGCAGCTGAGGTCCCGCCGCGCCGCCAAGATCGCCGCCTGCCGCCATCAGGGCGTACGCCGCCACCCCCGGATGAGGCACCCGTTCCTCCAACAGGATCAGCGTTCCCGGCCACAGCATGGCGGAACAAATTCCTGTCAGCATACAGGCGGCTACCGCGATTGCCGGCACAGGCGTCGCACCCGCCAGCACATAGCAGCACGCCGCACTGCCCATGCTCCAGCACAACACTTTTTCAATGCTGCGTCCAAACTTTGCATACATGGTGCGCGTGATTGCCAACAGCGCGGAAAATGCGGCAAGACCCAATACGTCGCCCACCGCCTTGGGCAGGCCCATTCCCTTTTCCAAGTAGAGGCACACCCAGTTGGTCATGGTCAACTCGGTCAAACCGCCGGCAAAAATGCACAGCAGACAAAAGAGGACCGGACCGCGCAGCAATCTGTTCCGGCCGCCGGCCGACTTCTGCTCACTCAGTTCAATCTCGGGAATTGGTGAACGGATCAGCATCACCACAGCTCCCACAGGCAGCACCGCAAACAACACGGCCAGCCAGAGCCAGCGCTCCGCCCCAAACAGGCGAAAGAACACCGTGCTGATTGCCACCACACCCAAGACGCCATAACCATACAGGGAGTGCAGCCGGCTCATATCGCGGCCCGGATCATCCGAGGGCAGAGCGGCTACGATGGGGCTGATCAGCACTTCGTTGCAGCCGGCCGCCGCAGAAAAGGTCACCGTACCGCATAGCAGCCCCGCAAAAGCATACTGCGGCAGCAGAATGGGTACCAGCGCATAGATCAGCAGGCCCGCCGTGGTCAGAAGCGGCATTCCCCGCAGGAGCCACTTTGTATTGAAGCATCTTCCCCAAAACGTGAGGATCAGATCCACCGCCAACTGCGTGCAGAAGTTTACCAGCACTAATGTACCCAGCAGGGTGTATGAAATGCCGTAGAGACTCCGGAAGGTGCTGAACAACAGCGGCGGCAGGCAAACCACCGTACTGACCGTTATGTTGGTATAATAACAGGCCGCTCTGGTGCGGCGAAACGCTTGTTCGTTCAAAGGAGTTCCTCCTCTTTCGGACATCTGACAAAATGCCCCGACCATTTCGGTCGGGGCATTTTACACAGGTCAGTGATGATTACACCAGCTGGACGATAGCCATCTCAGCAGCGTCACCGCGGCGGGGACCGATCTTGACGATACGGGTGTAGCCGCCGTTGCGGTCAGCGTACTTGGGGCCGATCTCCTTGAACAGCTTGTTGGCCACATCCTCCTTGGTGATGTAGGCCAGAGCGGAACGATAGGAGGCCAGGTTGTTGGTCTTGGCCAGGGTGATCATCTTCTCCGCCACGGGAGCGACTTCCTTGGCGCGGGTGACGGTGGTCTTGATCTGGCCGTTCTCCAGCAGGTAGGTGACCATGGCGCGCAGCATAGCCTTGCGCTGATCGCTGGTGCGGCCCAGCTTACGGTTCTTCAGCGACATAGTAAACTCTCCTTCGACCTCGCGTGGCGAGATCCATTCAAAATTCGTTCTTTCAGCCTTGCGGCCCGGTCCCCCGCAGTGCGGACGGCTCGCGCCGTGGGTGAGGGCGGAACGTTACATACCCCTCACGCGGTACCGATCAAAGAGCAATTACTGCTCTTCCTTGGACAGGCTCAGGCCCATCATGTCCAGCTTGTTGATAACCTCTTCCAGGGACTTGCGGCCCAGGTTGCGCACCTTCATCATCTCTTCCTCGGTCTTGGAGATCAAGTCCGCGACGGTGTTGATGCTTGCGCGCTTGAGGCAGTTGAAGGAGCGGACGGACAGGTCCAACTCTTCAATGGTCAGGTCCAGCACCTTGCTCTGCTCGGCGTTGGGCTTATCCACCACCGTGGACTGGCTGCCCATGGTCTCGGACAGGTCAGTAAACAGGGTGAAGTGGTCGCAGAGGATGCGGGCGCCCAGGCTCACAGCATCCCGGGCGTCGATGGTGCCGTTGGTCCAAACCTCCAGGGTCAGCTTATCATAGTCCGTGGCATCGCCCACGCGGGTGTTCTCCACGGTGTAGTTGACCTTGACAACAGGGGTGTAGATGGAATCCACGGGAATGACACCGATGACGGACTGAGCATTCTTGTTCTTGTCGGCAGGGACGTAGCCGCGGCCGTGGGACAGAGTCAGCTCCATGTTCAAGGTGGCATCCACGTCCAGAGTTGCGATATGCAGATCGGGATTCAGGATCTCCACCTCGGCGTCCGCCTTGATATCACCGGCGGTGACGGTGCAGGGACCGACAGCCTCGATGTAAACGGTCTTAACGCCTTCGCTGTGCAGCTTGGCGATGATGCCCTTAACATTGAGGACGATCTCGGTAACATCCTCCTTCACACCGGGGATCGTGGAGAACTCGTGCTGGATACCGGCGATCTTGATAGAGGTGACCGCGGTTCCGGGCAGAGAGGACAGCAGGATCCGGCGCAGGGAGTTGCCCAGGGTGGTACCATAGCCGCGCTCCAGAGGCTCGACCACGTACTTGCCGTAGGAATTCTCACCGGGATTTTCTACACATTCAATGCGGGGCTTTTCGATTTCTACCATGCGATGTTACCCTCCTTCTCGCGGCGGCATTTTGCCGCCTTATTCAGCTCACCAATGTTCGAGGGTTTCTAAGCTTACTTAGAATACAACTCAACGATCAGGTGCTCTTCCACGGGGAAGTCGATATCCTCGCGGGTAGGCAGGGCAACAACCTTGCCCTCCAGGGTGTTCTTGGCATGGTCCAGCCACTTGGGCACGTTGACAGCAACCGCGTCCTCACCCAGCAGGCGCTTGAACTTGACGGAAGCGCGGCTCTTCTCGCGAACCTCGATCACGTCGCCCACCTTGATCAGGTAGGAGGGCACGTCCACGCGCTGACCGTTGACGGTGAAGTGGCCATGGCTGACCAGCTGACGGGCCTCACGGCGGGTCATGGCAAAGCCCAGACGGAACACCACGTTGTCCAGACGGCGCTCGATCAGGCTCAGCAGGTTCTCGCCGGACTTACCGGGCATACGGCAGGCCTTCTCGTAGTAGTTGTGGAACTGCTTCTCCATGATGCCGTACACGAACTTGACCTTCTGCTTCTCGGTCATCTGCATGGCATACTCAGACTGCTTCTTGCGCATCTGGCCCTTGGGGTTGCGGTTGGTTTCCTTCTTGTTATAGCCCATGGCAGCGGGAGACAGGTTCAGAGCCTTGCAACGCTTGGCGATGGGCTGCATATTTTTAGCCATTGTCTAATTCCTCCTTCTTCCGGATTACACGCGGCGGCGCTTGGGGGGACGGCAGCCGTTGTGGGGAACAGGAGTCACGTCCTTGATCATGGTGACTTCCAGACCCACGGCCTGCAGGGCGCGGATAGCAGCCTCACGGCCGGCACCGGGACCCTTAACGAACACCTCAACGCTCTTCAGGCCATACTCCATCGCAGCGGTAGCCGCAGTCTCAGCAGCGGTCTGAGCGGCAAAGGGAGTGGACTTACGGGAGCCACGGAAACCCAGACCACCGGAGGAGGCCCAGGACAGGGCGTTGCCCTGTGCATCGGTCACAGTGACCATGGTATTGTTGAAGGAGGAGCGGATATGCACCTGGCCCTTCTCAACGTTCTTGCGCTCGCGGCGCTTGCGGACAACTTTCTTGCCCTTGGTATTAGCAGCAGCCATTGCTTATCCCTCCTTACTTCTTCTTGTTGGCGACGGTACGCTTGGGACCCTTGCGGGTACGGGCGTT
>JAFQHV010000004.1 GCA_017397835.1 Oscillospiraceae bacterium | reverse complement strand
CTGTCCGATATGCTCAAGGGTAAGCAGGGCCGCTTCCGTCAGAACCTGCTGGGTAAGCGCGTGGACTACTCCGGCCGCTCCGTTATCGTGGTCGGCCCCAACCTGAAGATCTATCAGTGCGGCCTGCCCAAGGAGATGGCCATCGAGCTGTTCCGCCCCTTCGTTATGAAGAAGCTGGTTGAGGACGGCCTGGCCAACAACATTAAGTCCGCCAAGAAGATGGTGGATAAGGGCAACCCCGCCGTGTGGGACGCTCTGGAGTTCGTTATCAAAGAGCATCCCGTCATGCTCAACCGCGCTCCCACCCTGCACCGTCTGGGTATCCAGGCCTTTGAGCCCGTGCTGGTGGAGGGCCGCGCCATCAAGCTGCACCCCCTGGTGTGTACCGCCTTTAACGCCGACTTCGACGGCGACCAGATGGCCGTCCACGTCCCCCTGTCTGCCGAGGCGCAGACCGAGGCCCGCGTGCTTATGCTGTCTGCCAACAACCTGCTGCGTCCTCAGGACGGCGGCCCCGTTACCATCCCCTCTCAGGATATGATCCTGGGTGCCTACTACCTCACCTACGAGCGTGAGGAGGAGGGTGCCGGCCACATCTTTGCCGACAAGGACGAGGCCATGATGGCCTACGACTCCGGCGTGGTCACCCTGCACGCCCCCATCAAGGTGCGTATGTTCCGTGAGGTGAACGGCGAGATGTGCCACAAGCTGGTGCAGACCACCGTTGGCCGCCTGATCTACAACGAGGCCATTCCTCAGGATCTGGGCTTTGTGGATCGCACCGACCCCGAGACCATGTTCGATCCCGAAATCAACTTCGTGGTGGGCAAGAAGCAGCTGGGCAAGATCATCGACAAGTGCATCACCAAGCACGGCTTTACCGAGTCTGCCCGCGTGCTGGACGACATCAAGGATCTGGGCTACCACTACTCCACCCGCGGCTCTCTGACCGTGGCCATCGCCGATATGACCGTGCCTCAGAAGAAGTACGAGTTGATCGCCGAGACGGAGAAAGAGATCATCAAGATCGAGCGTCAGTACCAGCGCGGTCTGATCACCAACGACGAGCGTTATGCGTTGGCGGTTAAGAACTGGGAAAAGACCACCAAGGACGTGACCAGCGCCCTGCAGGAGTCCATGGATAAGTTCAATCCCATCTGGATGATGGCGGACTCCGGCGCCCGTGGTTCTATGGCCCAGATCCGTCAGCTGGCCGGTATGCGCGGCCTGATGGCCGATACCGCCGGCCGTACCATCGAGATCCCCATCAAGGCCAACTTCCGTGAGGGTCTGTCCGTGCTGGAGTACTTCGTCTCCTCCCGAGGCGCCCGAAAGGGTATGGCCGATACCGCTCTGCGTACCGCTGACTCCGGTTACCTGACCCGCCGTCTGGTGGACGTTTCCCAGGAGGTCATCATCCGCGAGGAGGACTGCCGTACCACCGACGGCATCGAGGTCGCCGAGATCAGCGAGAACGGTCAGGTCATCGAGACCTTCAACGAGCGTGTCCACGGCCGCTATCCCACCGAGGACATCGTGGACCCCGCCACCGGCGAGGTGCTGTTCACCAAGGATACCATGCTGCGTAAGGACGATGCCAAGGTCCTGATGGACCACGGCATCAACTCCGTCAAGATCCGTTCCGTGCTGACCTGCCGCGCCCGCACCGGCGTGTGCGAGAAGTGCTACGGCATCAACCTGGCCATCGGCGAGCCCGTCGGTGCCGGCGAGGCCGTCGGTATCATCGCCGCCCAGTCCATCGGCGAGCCCGGTACCCAGCTGACCATGCGTACCTTCCACACCGGCGGCGTTGCCGGCGGCGATATCACTCAGGGTCTTCCCCGTGTTGAAGAACTGTTCGAGGCCCGCAAGCCCAAGAAGATGGCCCAGCTGGCCGAGATCTCCGGTAAGGTCACCATTGAGGAGACCAAGCGCGCCACCATGTGCAACCTGACCATCACCGCCGACGACGGCGAGGTGGTGACCTACGCGCTGCCTTACTCCGCCGGTATCAAGGTCAAGGACGGCGACATGGTGGAAAAGGGTGTGGAGCTGACCGAGGGTGCCCTGTCTCCCCACGACGTGCTGCGCATCCGCGGTGTGTCCGGCTGCCACAACTACCTCATCCGTGAGGTGCAGAAGGTCTACCGCCAGCAGGGTGTTGACACCAACGATAAGCATATCGAGGTCATCATCCGCCAGATGATGCGCAAGGTGCGTGTAGAGGACTCCGGCGACTCCGATCTGCTGTCCGGTGCCACCATCGACATCGTGGAGTTCCTGGATGCCGAGGCCGCCGTGCAGGCCCGCATCGATGCCGGTGAGAAGAACGACATGGGTGAAGAGCTGGCCCTGCCCACCTGCACCCGACTGCTCATGGGTATCACCAAGGCCTCTCTGGCCACCGACTCCTTCATGTCCGCCGCCTCCTTCCAGGAGACCACCAAGGTGCTGACCGAGGCTGCCATCAAGGGCAAGATCGACCACCTGCGCGGCCTGAAAGAGAACGTCATCATCGGCAAGCTCATCCCTGCCGGCTCCGGCCTGCAGCAGTACCGCAAGAATACCGTCATCGACGATGACGGCAACGTGGTCAAGGAAGATGCCGCCGCAGAGGAAGTGGAGTCCGAGGAACTCGACGTTGCGGTCGAGGCTGCTGAGGACTGATTCCGTTTGATAAAACACCCCCGACCGGCCGGTCGGGGGTGTTTTTTGCGCCGTTCACCTCATACAAATAGGGGAGAGAGGTGATAGTATGGAGGAAAAACGAAGAAAGGGTCTGCTGGAAAAAACGGTTCGGGCCCTTGACCTGCCGGTGGACGCGCTGGCGGGTCTGCCGCGGCTGGAACTGGTGGGAGACGGGGAACTGCGCATGGAAAACCACCGGGGGATCCTGTCCTATGGAACGGATGAAATTCACATCAGCGGCGGAGCCTTCGGGGTGCGGGTCAGCGGGGCGGAACTGGAGCTGCGCACCATGAATGGGTTGGAACTGCTGATCACCGGTCACATTCGAGCTGTGGAACTGATTTAGGAGGGACTATGCAAAGTGCGGTAAACTACGCTCGCGGCTGGGTACGGCTGCGGGCGGTGGGGGCCTTTCCCGAACGGCTTTTGAATCTGTGCGCCCAGCATGGGGTGACTTTTTGGGCGGTGGAATGGCGGGACGGGCAAACCTTGGTCCTGACGGTTTTGCGGGGGCATCTGAACCGGGTGCGGGAGCTGGCACCCCGGGCCGGGTGCGATCTGACGGTGGAGGAGCAGGCGGGGGTCCCGAATTTTCTGATCCGGTTTCGCAAGCGGTATGCCTTTCTGGTGGGCCTGTTTTTGTCTGTTTTGGTGGTGTGCATCGGGGCGCGGTTCGTGCTGACGGTGGAGGTGACGGGCAACGACCGGGTGGCGGATGCGGCGATCCTGTCCCAACTGCGCAGAGAGGGCCTGCGGCCCGGGGTGTACGGCCCACATCTTGACACAAAGCAAATTGCCCTGAACACCCAGCTTGCCATGGAGGAACTGTCGTGGGTGTCGGTGAATTTGTACGGTACCCGGGCGCAGGTAGTGGTGCGGGAGGCGGTCCCGCCCCCGAAGCTCCCCCCGCAGGAGGGAACCAGCGACGTGGTGGCCAAAGCGGGCGGTATGGTGCTGGAGGTGGATGCGGCGGCAGGGCAGGCGCAGGTAAAACCCGGTGATATGGTCGCGGAAGGGGAAGTGCTGATTTCCGGTACTGTGACCATGGAAGGACCCCAGTATTCCGATGTGCCGCCCCGGTATCTCCACGTCCACGCGGATGGCCGGGTGTGGGCGCGAACCTGGCGCACGGTGCGCGGAGCGATGCCGCTGAACGTGGCGGCAAAACGCTATACCGGACGGGAGAAGTCACGCTGGTCGGTGACGATACTGGATAAACGCATCAATTTTTTTGGAAACAGTAGCATTTCGTGGCCGGAATATGATAAAATAAGTGCAACCCACGTTGCCACCCTGCCCGGGGGGCAGGTCCTGCCTTTGTCCGCGACCCGGGAAACGCTGAAGCAGTGGGAGTCCGTCCCGGTTTCAGTGGACTTGACCGCCGCCCAGCAACTGCTGGAGGAACAGCTGACTGCCCGCCTTGCCCGGCTGGTCGGCGAGGACGGACAGGTGGTGTGCGTGGACTGGTCCGCCCGGGTGGCAGACGGCGTGCTGACCGTCACCGGTGTGGCGGAGTGTCGGGAACAGATTGGAGTAAAGAAGTAAACGCCGATCAAAGTTGCCTGCGGCAGCTGGCGGAAAATTTTGGTGCTAAATGCGTTGTGATTTTTTGAAATAAACAAATTATTCCTGCAAAATCACGCCTTTTTATCCCGTAAAATTTTCTCGTCATCTGCTCTTGTCAATTTGACCTGCGCTTACTTTGAGTGCCGACTAAAGATAGTTGGGGGAAGTAACAAATGATCGAACAGAGTATCAGCATCGAGCGCGTGGAAGAGGCCATCAACATCTTCGGCTCTTTTGATGAGAATATCCGCATCATCGAGCAGGAGCTGGCCGTCAGTGTCATCAACCGGGACTCCATGCTGAAAGTCACCGGTGAGGCGGAGGGGGTCATGTACGCCGTCAAGGCGCTGGAGGCCCTCATGTCCCTGTCCTCCAAGGGAGAGGTCATCAACGAGCAGAACGTGCGCTATATTCTCCAGCTGGTGCGGGAAGGACGGGAGACCCAGATCAGCCAGCTGGCCGGCGATGTGCTGTGCATTACCGCCAAAGGTAAGCCCATCAAGGCCAAGACTCTGGGCCAGAAGAAGTACGTGGAGGCCATCCGTGACAACGTGGTGACTTTGGGCATCGGCCCGGCCGGTACGGGCAAGACCTACCTCGCTGTGGCCGCTGCTGTGGCGGCGTTCCGGGCCAAGGAGATCAACCGCATTATTCTCACCCGCCCGGCGGTGGAGGCAGGCGAACGCCTTGGCTTCCTGCCCGGTGACCTGCAGTCCAAGGTGGACCCCTACCTGCGTCCCCTGTACGACGCCCTGTTTGATATGCTGGGCGCGGAGACCTACCAAAAGTATCTGGAGCGGGGCAACATCGAGGTGGCGCCCCTTGCCTATATGCGCGGCCGCACCCTGGACGATTCCTTTATCATCCTGGACGAGGCCCAGAACACCAGCCGGGAGCAGATGAAGATGTTCCTGACCCGTCTTGGCTTCGGTTCCAAAATCGTCATCACCGGCGATATCACCCAGATCGACCTGCCCGCCGACAAGGTGTCCGGCCTGCGGGAGGCCATGCGGGTGCTCAAGGGCGTGGAGGACATCGCCATCTGCCGGCTCAACGAGTCCGACGTGGTACGCCACGCTCTGGTCCAGCGCATCATCAAGGCGTATGAGGTGGACGAGGACCGCAAGGAAAAGGGGAAGAAATAACATGACCCATCAAATCATATTTGAGAGCGAAGTGCCTGTCCCCGACGGGCTGGAAGAACAGTTTGACCGGGTTATCTGCGCCGTACTGGAAGCGGAAAACGTGACTTGCGAGTGTGAGGTGAATGTCCTTGTCACCGACGACGAGGGAATACATTCCATCAATTTGGACATGCGCGGGGTAGACAGTCCTACCGACGTGCTGTCATTCCCTATGTTTGACCTGACTCCCGGGGAAAAACCCACCGCAGAGGATGCCGACCCTGCCACCGGCCTTGTGCCCCTGGGAGATATGGTCATCAGTTTGGAACGGGCCGAGGCACAGGCGGCGGAGTTTGGTCATAGCGTTCAGCGGGAGGTGTGCTACCTGACCGTCCATTCGGTGCTGCACCTGCTGGGCTACGACCACATGGACGAAGGCGAAATGAAAGTTCAAATGCGCGGCCGGGAAGAGGCGATCCTGTCCGCGCTTGGAATTACGAGAGATTAAATGGCTCAAGAAAGTTGAGGATCAATTGTTATGTCAACCATCAAAAAGTCCGGTATTATTACCATCTGCGGCCGGCCCAACGTGGGCAAGTCCACCCTGACCAACGCCTTTGTGGGGGAGAAGGTGGCCATCGTCACCAACAAGCCTCAGACCACCCGCAACCGCATCTGCGCCATTCTGAACCGGGGTGAGAGCCAGTTCGTGTTCATGGACACCCCCGGTCTGCACAAGGCCCGCACCCGACTGGGCGACTACATGGTCAACGTGGTCAAGGAGAGCGTGTCCGATGTGGATGCCATCCTGCTGCTGGTGGAGCCTATCCCCAACGTGGGGGCCCCGGAGCAGGAACTCATCAACCGCATTAAGCAGTTGGGCTGCCCGGCGGTGCTGGTAATTAACAAGGTAGATACTTTGGAGAAAAAAGAGGCGCTGCTGGAGGTCATTTCCGTCTATCAGCAGGCCCATGAGTTCAATGCCATCGTCCCCATTTCAGCCCGGGAAAAGGAGGGTGTGGAGGACCTGCTGAACCTGTTGGAGGGTTACCTGCCCGAGGGTCCTCAGCTGTTCCCGGAGGATATGGTCACCGACCAGCCGGAGCGGCAGGTCATGGCGGAAATTCTGCGTGAAAAGCTGCTGCTGAGCCTTGATAAGGAAATTCCACACGGCACGGCGGTGGAGATCACCCGCTTTGTGGAGCGGGACGACGAGGTCATCGAGTGCGACGCCACCATCTACTGCGAGAAGAACAGCCACAAGGGCATCATCATCGGCAAGGGCGGTGCCATGCTGAAAAAGGTGTCCACCCGGGCCCGTCAGGATATGGAAAAGTTCATGGGTACCAAGGTCTTTTTGCAGACTTGGGTGAAAGTCAAGGAAAACTGGCGTGATAACCCCGCCGCTATTCAGAATTTCGGCTATAAGCAGGAGTAATTTTTTCCTTGCATGAACCGCCAGCCCTATCGCAAACTGATTGTGAAAGGCGGTGGCGGGAAATGGACACGCAGGGGTTGTGGAAGCTGTTCTGCCAAACGGGCCAACCTATGGTTTGGGTCGCCATGCGGCAGGAAGAGAACAGGCAGAGCGCCGCGAATGAGAAAGAGGTATCGCCATGCACATGGTCACCCAAGCCTTAGTGCTGCGGGAAGTGAATTATAAAGAGGCAGACAAGATTTTGACTGTGCTGACCCGGGACAATGGAAAGATGACTCTGTCCGCCCGGGGCTGTCGCAAAAAGGGCAGCGCCATCGCCGCCGCCAGTCAGCTGCTGGTGTGGTCGGAGATGACCCTGTACGAATATCAGGGGCGCTGGGCCATTAAGGAGGCGGCCACCGACCGGGACTTTGCCGGGGTGCGGGGGGACATTGAAAAGCTGGCACTGGGCTGCTACTTTGCCGAGGTGGGGGAGCTGCTGGCGGTGGAGGACATTCCGTCTCCGGAACTGCTGTCCCTGCTGCTGAACAGCCTGCACGCCCTTGACAAATTGGACAAGCCCCTGCCCCTTGTGAAGGCGGCCTTCGAGCTGAAAGCCATGTGCCTTGCGGGGTACGAGCCGATCATGGATGCCTGTGCCATCTGCGGCTGCCAGCCGGAGCAGCCTCAATTCCACCTGAGCGAGGGCGTGCTGCACTGCGCCGCCTGCCGGGAGGAGGTGGGGGAGGGTATTTCCATGCCCCTGACGGCTGCAGCGGTGGAGGCCATGCGCCACGTGGCCTACGGCGACCCCAAGCGGCTGTTCTCCTTTGAGGTGGACAGCGTGTCGCTGCAGCAGATGGCCGATGCCTGCGAGGCCTACGTGCTGACCCAACTGGAGCGGGGGTTTGGTACGCTGGATTTTTATAAGCAGGTACATTTATAATTCCATAATGGAGAATCAGAATTCCGGCAAGGTTTCTTGCCGGAATTCTTTATGATTAAAAACTGTTTGGAAGACGGGATAGCAGCATCTAATTAAATATAGATTTAAAAAATATTAAAATCTATATTGACAAGAAATAGGAAATGATGTATCATGCAATCGAGAGGTGATGAACATGAACCGGCCGTTCTTAAAATGCCCGGCTTGTCAGGGTGCACTCCATATATCTGCCCTGCGTTGCCCTGATTGTGATTTAGAACTGAAGAATGCATTTAGGTTTAGCGAATTCGACTGCCTTGGGGAAGAACAACTTCAGTTTCTGATTGCATTTTTGCAGTGTCGGGGAAATCTAAAAGACCTTCAAGAGAAACTGCATATTTCTTATTTTTTGGCCAGAAAGAAGTTAGACGACCTTTTGATTGCGCTGAATCTAGCCGAAAAAGAAGAAAAGACAATGGGAGAGGAGATGGAAGATGTGGCTAATTGGATTACAGCACCCAACAGTACAAAAGCTTCCGAAATCATAAAGAACAAGCTGAAAGAGAATGGTGGACGAGTGGTTGTTTATACGATACAAGGATTGCCTTGCGAAATCCGTGTAGCAGCTGACGGCAATTCTTTTTTAAGTGACAAACTCTCTGCAAGTGCATATGAGTTTAGAGTGTTTGATACCGTAGTAGAGCTTTTGCTGTCGAATGGAGGAAGAGCGCGTAAAGGCAATGGGCGGAACTATAAATTAGGTGAGCCGGAATGCGACGAAACTACTGTAGTTGGTTATATTGGAAAGCACTATTTTAAGAAGTCCTATGGGGATTCTGTTTTTGATCCCGTTTTTGTTTTGGCTGCGGTTCTAGATTGGGCAGGAATTGCAACCAACGGCCGTGGCGAATTGTTGCTTACGGCATCGTATATGGCAAAGCGATGATGCGATTTTTGTTTTGGATTTTCGTCGGTTTTTGCCGTGGTTTATTAGGCAAGGGAAGCAGATGATAACGAATAAAGCTGACCCCACACTATTTGTGTGGGGTCAGCTTCATTCTTCGGTCACTTCAATGGCATCCACGGGACAGCTTTCGGCGGCCTCGCGGACCTGACCGTAGTACTCCGGGGCGATCTCGTCCCGGGCACCGGCTACCCCCTCGTCCAGCATGGTGAACACGGCGGGGCAGATGTTGGGACACAGACCGCAGCCGATGCAGTTTGTGTTGACGTGTGCTTGCATGGTCGTTCTCCTTTCGGCAGGTTGTGAGGATAGTTTGCCGCGTTTGGGTCGGATTATGAGCGCGTTGAGCCGCAAGGAAAATTGTTGTAAAAAAGTGTATAAAGTGCTTGACGGGCAGGGGATAGCATGCTATAATTTCAAATTGCCGTGATAGGGGTACTATGCCCAAATTCAGGCAATCAGTTCAAGCCAAAGGAGAGGTTTGCCATGTCCGCAGAGCTTGCAGCCTCGCCCAAAGTGGTTGGGGCCAAACAGGTCCGCCGCGCCTTGAACGGCGGCACCGCCACCCGGCTCTACGTCGCGCAGGATGCCGATCCCGCCCTGCTGCAGCCTTTGGTGCAGCTTGCCGGGGAGAGGGGCGTCCCGGTGGAGCAGGTATCCACCATGAAGCAGCTCGGCACCGACTGCGGCATTGCCGTGGGGGCCGCCGTGGCCGCACTTATTTCGGTTTTAGCAGAATAAAGGAACCTTTTTCTGTTAAAATAATATGTATCTTTGAAGAAAGGAGGAAACTCAATGCCTACGTTTAATCAGCTGGTACGCAAGGGTCGCGCTCAGTTGACCGACAAGTCCACCGCTCCCGCTCTGCAGAAGGGTCTGAACACCCTGAAGAACAAGGCTACCGATCTGCCTTCTCCTCAGAAGCGCGGCGTGTGCACTGCCGTTCGTACTGCCACCCCCAAGAAGCCTAACTCCGCTCTGCGTAAGATCGCCCGTGTGAAGCTCACCAACGGTCAGGAAGTCACCGCTTACATCCCCGGTGTCGGCCACAACCTGCAGGAGCACTCCGTGGTCATGATCCGCGGCGGCCGTGTTAAGGACCTTCCCGGTGTGCGTTACCACATCATCCGCGGCACTCTGGATACCCAGGGCGTCAATGGCCGTATGCAGGGCCGTTCCAAGTACGGTGCCAAGCGTCCCAAGGCCGGCAAGAAGTAATCAAATGATTGCTTCGGACGAAAGTCCAACCTTAAATTGCATTGTGCGTTTGCGCAAGGCAACCGCCTTGCCGAGCGTTTACCCATATAATGGGCAGACCTCGGACAGGCATTACACGTCATGCTCTGCATGATGAGTACCTATGATTTCTAATATTATAAGAAGGAGGGAAGCAACATGCCCAGAAGAGGTAATGTCCCCAAGCGGGAGATCCTGCCCGATCCCCTGTACAATTCTGTGCTGGTTACCAAGCTGACCAACAGCATCATGCTGGACGGTAAGAAGGGTGTTGCTCAGAAGGTCGTTTACGGCGCTTTTGAGATCATCCAGGAAAAGACCGGCAACGAGCCCCTGGAGGTCTTTGCTGCCGCCATGGAGAACATCATGCCCTCCCTGGAGACCAAGTCCCGTCGTGTCGGCGGTTCTACCTATCAGGTCCCCATGGAGGTTCGCCCCGAGCGCCGTCAGACCCTGGGTCTGCGCTGGCTGACTGCTTATTCTCGCGCCCGCAGCGAGAAGACCAT
>JAFQHV010000038.1 GCA_017397835.1 Oscillospiraceae bacterium | reverse complement strand
TTCTCAACAACGTGCCCTTCACCAACGCCACCGAGAACGCCACCCGCGCCCAGGCGGCCCAGATGCTGACCAACTACCTGCAGGCAAAGTAAATCCGCCAAATTGACCCGGCCCCGCAGCATTTGCTGCGGGGCCGGGTTCCTGCATAAAACGTCCTCCCCTCCGAGTCGATTATTTTTTTGCGCCAATTTGCACACGTTTTTGTCATCTTGTGAAATGGACAGTGCCGCTAATATATCTTATAATGAGTTTGCTTGAACTGACACCTTTGGCAAAGGAGAGAAAGAAATATGAAAAACGTACTCTGCTTCGGCGACTCCAACACCTGGGGCAGCGTGCCCGGCGTGCTGACCCGCCATCCCAAGGACGTGCGCTGGACCGGCGTGGTCCAGAACATCCTCGGCCCCGAGTACAACATCATCGACGACGGCATCCCCGGTCGGACCACCGCCTACGACGACCCCGCCAACCAGTGCCGCAACGGCCTGAGTGCCATCGGCTACACCCTGTACCGGGCCAAGCCGCTGGATCTGGCCGTGGTCATGCTGGGCACCAACGACAAGCACTACACCGACATCAACGGTTTTTACGACGGCCTTGCCATGCTGTCCCGCCGTATCTTAAACGCCAACAAGCTCTTCCCCGGCACCTCGGACGTCTTCCCCGGTGAGCCCAAGCTGCTGCTGGTGGCTCCCATCTACGCCGTGCCGGAGGAAACTCCCTACGTGGAGCCGGTGTCCCGGCTGGCCGGTGAGCTTGGTATGCCGTGGCTCAACGCGGCGGAATTCGCCGTACCCGACCCCGCCGACGGTTGCCACATGAACGCAGAGAACCACCGCAGCCTCGGCGTGGCTCTTGCCGAGAAAATCAAATCCATTTTGGGTTAAAAACAGGAGGAAACGACAATGAAGAAAAGCGGTTTTTACACGGCCCTTGGCACCCCTTACCTGCCCGACGGCACCCTGTGTGAGGCGGGCTTCCGCAAGGAGATCGAGCAGCAGATCGCTGCCGGTGCCAGCGGCCTGTTGGTCATGGGCACCATGGGTCTGCTGGGCTGCGTGCCCGAGGCGGAGTATGAGCGCACCATCCGCATCGCCTGCGATGCCGTGGCCGGCCGTGTCCGCGTGATGGTGGGTGCCACCGACAACTCCCTGACCCGCGTCAAGGCCCGCATGGACATCATCAACCGCTATCCCGTGGACGTGGTGGTGCTGACCGCCCCCTACTACGACAAGCTGGGCGATGCCCTGCTGGGCGAGTTCTTTACCAAGTGCGCCGCCATGACCGACAAGGACGTGTATCTTTACGACCACCTGGGTCTGACCCAGCACAAGCTGAAGTACCCCCTGGTCAAAAAGCTCACTCAGGTGCCCAACCTGAAGGGCATCAAGAGCGCCGATCTGGTACTCATCAAGTCCCTGCACGACGATCCCGAGATCAAGGCGGATTTCCAGCCCATTTTCTCCGGTTCCGACCTGTTCGCCGTGGCCAACCTGTACGGTATCGACAGCATTTTGGACGGCATCTTCTCCTGCTTCCCCGCCACCATCGGCAAGGTGCAGAAGTGCTTTAACGCCGGCGACCACGAGGGTGCCAAGCAGTGGCTGAAGAAGATGATGCAGGCCCGGGACGAGATGCTGGCCGGCGGTCTGTGGCCCATGTTTTCCTACGCCATGAATCTGCTGGGCTGCGAGGGCAAGTTCGGTCACGACTACGACCCCGAGCCCACCGACAAGCAGAAGGCCGACACCAAGGCGATCATGGAGCGTCTGGGCGAGATTTGATCAAATAAATTCAAATCAAACAAAAAGGATGCCTGAATGGGAAATCCCATTCAGGCATCCTTTTTTATTTTTGCTGCAGCGCAGGTGTTATTTTAATAGAACGGTGTCCACACCCAGCGGCAGATGGCAACCTCTTCGCCGTTGATGGTAATATAGTTGACCACTTCAAGGCTGAAGGTGCCAAGAGTGGAATGCTCCTCAGGTTCCACGGGTTTCTCCGGTTCCTCGGGCTCCTCGGGCTGCTCCGGCTCTGTCTGGGCCGTCACGGTCACGGCGACCTCGTGGGCCACGCCGTGGCTCTTTCCGTCCATATCCAGCAGCTCCACGGAGATCGCCGCCTCGCCCACGTCGCCGTAGGTCACCACACCGGCGGCATTCACGCTGGCCACGGCGGTGTTGGTGCTGGTATAGCGGATCGTAGGCGCGGGGGTCTGATCCGCCAGATCCTGACCGACGAAGCGCGGCTCCAGGGTCACGGTGCCGCCGGCATAGCCGGTCAGCTCCGTGGGCAGGTTCAGGCTCTTGTAGGGCTTTGCAATCTTCAGATTGTCCACACGCACAATGTAGTTGACGTTCTTCTCATTGCGGTTGCGGGTCATGATGCTGGTGGTCACACCGGTACCGAGCCGAGCCTCCGTCAGCTCGTCGCTCTCAAAGACCAGCACGCCGGCGGCTGCGTTATCCGCAGGCTCCTGCTCACCCTTGGCCCACTGCTTCACAACCAGTTTGCCCGGGGTCACGGACACCTTCACCGTGTACCATGTATCCAGCTTAAAGGGCATCTTGGTGCCGGCCGCATCTGTGATATATGTGTTGACCGCGGTGCCGGTGCTCAGGTCCTCTCTCAGCCGTACGCCGTCGCCGCCGTCGATATAGATGCCGAGGTTGCCGGGCAGACTGGGCGAAACGTCCGTAAGCGGATTGATGACCACGCCGGGAACGGAACTGCCGGTGGATTTGGGCATGTACAGATCCATGCTGACGGAGTAGGCGCCGGTCACCTTGGTGGTCTTGAAGTAGTTGGCCACCTTGTAGGTGCTGAGCAGCTCCACCATCTTGTTTCCGCTTTCCTCAATGATGTTGTAGCGGGAGTAGTAGGTGGTGCCGCCAATCAATCCTCCCAGGATACCGCCCTCGGTGAGCTTGTGGTAGCTGCTGCTGAAACCGCTGTACTTGCTGTCGTTCCAGAAGGCGTCCTGGTCCACGGTACGGTCCTCAAAGTCGTCGCTGCGGGCGATCCATTCCTTGCCGCCCACGTCGCTGATCCGCTGCTTGCTGATGATCAGGTTGTCGAACCGGGCGCTGTAGCTTTCCTCCTCCTGCACGCTGAAGGACATACGGAATTTGACCGTGTTGTCGGTGTTCATCTCATCCGCCAGCATATTGTACTGCCAGTTGGCAGGCTCGGGCGTGCCCTTGGGCCACACCTTGGCGTACATACCGCCGTCCACGCGGGCCACCTTGATGGTGTTCCAGACACCGGGCTCATGGCTGTAGAATATGGGGGAATTGACGTAATCCCCGGTTTCGGCATCCGTGTACTGGAAGTTGAAATGATCCGTGCCGATCTGCACCATGGAGTAAATGCTGTTTCCATGCCACATATTGAAGAAGATCTCACCAACGTTGGCATCGAACCGGAAGTCAAGCTGCACGGTATAGTCGCCAAAGATGGGGGTATCCACGATGGCCCAGGGATAGTTGGCCTTGCCCTCGCTGCCAATCAGCTGCAAATGCTTGTTGCCGTTCTCTGCCACAATATTGTAGCCGGTCTTGGCATATGCACTGGAAATCGCCGCATAGCCGCTGGAGAGCATCGCCTTATAGAACGCATTGTCACCGGCGGTATAGCTTTCAAAATCATCGCTGAACAGAACCTTCTTCACACCGTCGCCGGTGACTTCACCGGTCGCTTCGCCCACCTCATAATCGGCGCTGACACTCTTGTCGCCCAGAGTCGCCGTGATGGTAACGCTGCCCGTACCCACAAAGCTGATATTGCCCTGGCCGTCCACGGTGGCCACGGCAGGATCGCTGGTGTCCCAGACGACCCGATCAACCATATCCGCAGGATTGAGCTGCAGAGGGCTGGAAATGCCCATGCCGGCGGTGTTTGCGCCACCCTCGTTCATGGTCATGGTGGCGTTGCGGGTGACGGTCACGTCACCGAGGGTAACGCCGCTGCCGGTAAAGACGGCCTTGCCGCTGTTGGTGGACGTTCCGCCCTTAACGGCGGTCCAATCCGGCACCGCGTAGCCCTCGCGCCACGCCTTGACGTAGGTGGTACCGTTGGTTACGGCAATACGTACCTGGTAGTCTTTCTGCGCCGACTTGATGCCGTACTCGCCCAGCTTCAGCACCACCTTGGCTCCGTTGGCGGCCGTGACGGTCAGCGTACTGCTGTTGTTGTTAAAGGCAGCAGTGAACGCCAGGGTATGAGCGGCAGGCAGGTCATTCACCGTCAGATTGGTGGCCCCGGAAACGGTCTGCAGGGTGACCTGAGCCGCATCGTCGTTCAGCTCAGGCAGCAGGAACGGCTCCGCATCGGGGTCGATGAATTTGCCGACGATGGACCGGAAGTAGGTATCGTAGGTGATGGTCAGCAGCTTACCGTTAGCCAGCAGCTTGCTGGAGGGGTCACCGGTGTCGCGGGGGGTCCGGTTGTAATGCTCGTGAACGACCACGGGCTGGGTGGCCTCCCAGCCGGCGTCAAAGTACACCATCTGGCCCTTGGTGGGGCGGATGCCGCCGTCGGCAAAGGACCAGGTTGCAAAGGCGCGGTTCTCGTCAATGTAGGCCCAGCCGGGCTGCTGCACGTTGCCGTCGATGGTGTGGATGTGCTCCCAGCTGCGGCCCCGGTCATAGGAGATGACCGCCTGACCGTTGTCGCGGACGAAACCGTACACGACGTCGCCGTCGGGATCGGGGGCGATGAAGGCCGGCTCGGTAAAGTCCGTGGTCTTTTCGGGCACGTAGTTGGGGATCTCGGTATCCGCGATGGTCTCCCACTGCTTGGTATTCACATTCCACTGCAGCAGTACGCCGGACACGTGGGGGTGGGAGTACATGGGGAACAGGATCTGACCGTCGGAGAACACGGCGATGTCGCCGCGCTTGCCGCCGCCGCCCAGCACCTTGGACTGAATGCGCTGGGGGATGGACCAGGTCGCGCCGCCGTCAATGGAGTGCATCAGGAAGGTTCCCTGGAACGTGCTGGTGCCGGACTCGTTGTAGTCGTTGCAGAAGAAGGTGAACAGCAGCACCTCATCCTCGGTGCCGTTGCCATCCATGTCGTAGTACATCAGACCCAGGTTGGCATCACGGGCATCGTTGAAGAATGCGTAGTCCTGGACACCGCTCTTCAGCCGCTCGTAGCGGTCGTAGAGACCGGGGGAAATGCCCCAGTCATCCAGCTCGTGCTGGTCGATGACCAGCACGGGATCATCAAAGTCCCAGGTCTTGCCGTTGTCGGTGCTCTTCCAGATCTTCAGACGGCCGTAGCCCTCGGGGCAGTACTCGGTGTAAGGCAGAGTGCCGCGGGCGGGGACGTGGGTGACCGACTCATAGGCACCGGCGTAGACCGTGCCGTCCTCGGTGACCACGATATCGGCAAAGCGCAGGTTCAAAGGCGCATCGGTCTGACCCACCGTCACGTCGTTGGGGTCCTTGGTAGAGGACTCAATGGTGGCAATGGTGGTGGCCAGCTTGGCAGGTGCCTTGTTCAGGTTGGCGCAGGCCCCCTCCACGCTCTGACGGATCAGGGCCATGTTAGCGTCATCGTTGGTGTAATCGGGGTCGGCGGAGAAGGACACACCCAGATCGGCCTTGTCCGTGTCCAGGAAAGAGGACACCTCACTCGCGGTGATGGCGGACAGGTCGGTTTCGGGGAACAGCACCTTCAGCACCGTCATGGCGGCGGTCAGACGGCCCGCCTGCAGGGACAGCTGATAGCCGTCACGGGTCAGGGTGTCGCCAAAGGCGGTGGCGCGGGCATTCTGAATGGCGGCACCCACGGGGAACCAGCCGTCAAAATCGTCGGCGTATTCGGCATCCGCACCCACGATGAATTTATCCACACAACCCACGATGGCGTTATACATCACGGCCTGGCTGCCGTTGTAATAATCGTCAAAGTTCGTCTTGCGGTTCTGGGTATCCTGCTGATTGGCCGCGTTCATGTTCCAGTACACCTTGGCGTTGGGCTGGGCATCGGCCAAATAGTCCAGCAGATAGCGCAGGTCGCCGGCAAAGGTATTGTTCATACCGGCCGCTTCCACGCCCTGCTGCAGCATGATGATGTCCCACCGCTCACCCTCCACCACGTCGTTGATGGTGCTGGTGACGGCGGTGTCGCCGGAGGCATCGGCGTAGTAGCTGTAGTCCGCGGTGTTCTTGGCCACGTTGTGGGCGTGATAACGCAGGGTGGCATCGGTCATGGACAGATAGGCGCTCTCCACATTCTTGCCCACCAAAGCGGCCAAATTGTCCAGATAATAGAGCGTGTCACGGCTGTAGCCGTTGCCGATGGACAGGATGCGCAGGGGCTGCTCTCCGGCAGAGGCCGCAGTGACAGTCAGGTTGGTGCTGGTGGTCGCACCGGTGCTCTTGCCATCCATGTCAAGCAGCTCAACGGTGACCGTGCCCGTACCCGCACCGTTCAGTGCCAGGTAACCGCCGGGCGTGGCGCGGCCCAGGGCGGTGTTGGAAACGGTATAGCGGAACTTGGGCGCGGGCTGCTGGGCCATCAGATCCTGACCGGTGAAGGAAGGAACGGCATTCAGCACCTGACCCACCTGACCGCTCAGGGCGGGCAGGGTCATGGTGTCATAAGGCTTGGTGACCTTCAGGTTATCCAGCCGGAAAACCTGAGTCACACCGGCATAGCTGCGGGCACGGTTGGTAAAATACGGATTCATGCCGCTGTCCAGCCGCTCCTGCGTGAAGCACTCATTTTCAAACACGATGACACCGGCAGCGGCATCGTCGGCCGGCTCCGCCTGACCCTTGGGCCAGGACTTAAGGATAAACTTGCCGGGCTCCACGGTCAGCTTGATGGTGTACCACGTGTTATAGGGTATCTCCATATTCTTGCCGGCCGCGGTTTGTACATAGGTTTCGCTCTTTTCCCCGGTGGAGATGTACTCCACCAGTCGGACTCCGTAGGGCTCGATATAAACCGTAACACTCTTGGGCAGACTGGGGGAAACGTTGTTGAACATCTGCAGGGCAAGACCGGGGACAGACGACTGGGACTTCTCCATGGCGTAGTCAAAGCTCAGGGAGTAAGCACCGGAAACCTTGGGTAGGTAAAAATTATTGGGAGTCGTGTTCATGCTGACCAGCCGCAGAACCTTGTTCCCGTTTTCCTCCACGATGCCGTAAGTGGAATAGCTGTCACTTCCGTAGACACCGTGGCTGCTGCTGCCAAAGCCGAGGTATCTCTCGTTTTTCCAGAACGTGTCCTCACCTACGGGGTAGCTGCTGAAATCGTCGTTGCGGACGACCCACTCGTTGCTGCCCAGTTCGGCCGCAAACGCAGCCGTGGGGATCACCGTTGCCGGCACCATACCGACACACAGTACAAGCGCCAGCAGGCCGGAAAGGACCTTGTTGAATCGTTTGTTTTTCATGCTCATTCCTCCATTCGGATAGTCACACCGGTCTCATTATATAGTTTACAGATTTTTCAGCCAAAACGCAAGACAATATTCCGCAAATTCTCCTGTTCGGGACATAGTGTCCCACAGATCGTCTCATCCGGAGCAAAACCCCGCAGTCCGACCGGACTGCGGGGTTTTGCAAAGGGAAGACAGGAAGAAAGCAAATTCAGTTTCCGCTCAGATAATTGGTCAGCATCTGAGCCGTCTGGGCGCGGGTGGCGCTGGCGGTGACGGAGCCGTACTCCATACCGTCAAACAGGCCCTTTTGTGCCGCCCACTTCAGGGCGGGCTGGGCCCAGTCGCTGCACGCGCCGAACTTGGAAATGTCGCCGTTTCCGGCGGGCTTTCCGGCGTAGTTGTGGAGGATGACCGCCACCTGCTCCAGGCTGACGGCATCGTTGGGCTTGAACACGCCGCCGCCGTAGCCGGACACCACGCCCTTGTTGCTGCCCCAGGTGACCGCGTTGTTGTACCACTCGGTACCGGGCACGTCCTTGAAGTTGTGCTTGGCACCGTTCAGGGCGGGCTGGCCCTCCTTGTTGTACAGCACCTGCACCACCATGGCGCGATTCAGGGTATCGTTGGGGCCGAAGGTCGAGGCGTTGTAGCCGGACATGATCTTGTTGTTGATGACGTAGTCCACCGCATCGTAGTACCAGTCGCCGCTGCCCACGTCGGTCATGGCGTCGGCGCCGCTGACCTGCTGCTGGGTGATGATGAGGTTATCCAGCAGGGTGACGTGGTCCTCGTTCAGCTTGGAGTAGAAGGAAATACGGAAATAACTCTCCACATCGGTGGGCAGCGTATCTGCATGCACACTGTACTGCCAGCCGGCAGGCTCCTGAGTACCGCGGGGCCACACCTTGACATACACAGCACCGTTGACACGGGCAATCTTCATGGTGTTCCAGACTGCGGCATCGTAAGCGTAGAAGGTATCGGAGTTGGTGTTAACACCATCCTTGTCCTTGTACTGGAAGCGGAAGTTGTCACCACGCATCTGGACAAAGCCGTAGACGTCGGTGTCCTGCCACAGGGTGACGTACATCCAGCGGTCCATATTACCGTCCGTGTTGCGATAGTCAAACTGTACGGTGTAGTCACCGGTAATGGGGGTATTCACCTTGAACCAAACTTGCTTGGAGTTGCGGGCCACCAACTTCAAGTACTTGTTGTTGCCCTCCTGCTCCACATTGTAGTAGCTGACACCGGCCACAGGCGCCTGGCTTTCAATACCCACGTAGCCCTTGCCGGACATCTCGTTGTAGAAGGTGTTCTCGCCCACAGTGTAACTCTCATAGTTATCCTGGAAAATAACCTTCTTCTCACCGCGGCCAATTACTTCAGCAGGGGCAGACTTGACGTTGTAAGTAACGGAACCGGTCGCACCGGCAATCTCACCGGTGATGGTCACGGTACCGGAGCCCACAAAGAAAACGTTGCCCTCGCCATCCACGGTGGCAATCTTGGGATTGCTGCTGGTCCAGGTGGCTTTGTTGTTCAGCTCAGCAGGGTTGATGACACCGGCCACGGCGCCCTTGCCGGACTCGGTCTCACCGCCCTTGTTCATGGTGATGGTGGCGCGGCGGGTAACCTTTACAGTACCCATCTCCACACCGCTGGCAGTCAGAACCGCCTTGCCGCTAATCTGGTCGGTACCGCCCTGAACGAAGGTCCACTCAGCAGGTTCGGTACCGCCCACAGGCCATGCCTTGAGGTAGGTGGCACCATTGGTGATGGCCACACGCAGTTCGGTGGCCTTGCCGGCCTCGATGCCGTACTGACCCACTGCAAACTCCACCACGGCACCGTTGGCAGCATTGACAGTCAGCTTACCATTGGCCGCAAAGGTCGCAGTGGTGTTGAGGGTGTGGGCAAAGGGCAGGTCATCACCGATGGTCACATTGGCACCACCGGCAACTTCCTTCACGGTAATCTGCCCGGCCTTGGGATCCATTTCAGGCAGCAGGAAGGCAGAATCGTTGGGATCGACGAACTTACCCACGATGGAGCGGAAGTAGTCATCGTACATGATGGACAGAATCCGACCATCGGCCAGCAGCTTGCTGGAGGGGTCACCGTTGTCGTGCTCACCGGTGTAGTAGTGGTTGTGAATAACCGCGGGCTGGGTAGCCTCCCAACCGGCATCGAAGTAGACCATCTGACCCTTGGTGGGACGGACATAACCCTCCAGAAAGGCCCACGTAGCAAAGGCACGGTTCTCGTCGATGTAGGCCCAACCGGGCTGCTGCACGTTGTACGCAATGGTGTGGATATGCTCCCAAGTGCGGCCGCGGTCATGGGATGCCACAACCTGACCGTTGGAGCGAACAAAGCCCTCCACATAGTCGCCATTGGGGTCGGGAGCAACGAAGGAACACTCGTTCATCTCAGCGCCCTTTTCGGGAACGAAGTTGGGAATGACCACGTCGCTGAGGGTGACCCACTTCTGGGTGGCCACATCCCACTGCAGCAACAGAGCCACAACGGTGGGGGTGCCGTACAGAGGCACCAGAATCTGACCATTGGAGAAGTAAGTGATATCACCGCGCTTGATACCGCCGTTGCCGGGGCAATGCTGGGTGGTAACACGCTGGGGCACCGTCCAGTTCTCGCCGCCGTCGATGGAGTACATCAGATAGGTACCCTCGGAGTTGGAAGCACCGGACTCCAGGAACTGGAAGCCCCAGAAGGTGTACAGCAGCACCTCATCCTCGGTGCCGTTGCCATCCATGTCGTAGTACATGATGCCCATGTTGGGGTCACGGCCATCGAAGAAGTAGGTGTAGTCGTCCGCGCCGTTGCTCACCTTCTCATAGCGGTTGTACATATCGGGAACGATGCCCCACTCCTCGTACTTGCGCTGGTCGATGGTCAGCAGGGGGTGGTCATAGTCCCAGGTCTTGCCGTTGTCGGTACTCTTCCAAATCTGCAGAATACCGGCACCCTCCTTACCGTCCTGCTTGTAGTCGCCGGTGTTACGGGTGGGCACATGACAGATACACTCATAGGCGGTGGTATAGATGACACCGGCCTTGTCCACCACCAGGTCGCCAAAGTGCAGACCCATGGGAGCGGTAACCTGACCCACGGTCACGTCATCGGTCTCGGGGGTGGTGTTCTCCACGGTGCGGGGGGTGGGAACCTTCAGCTTGGCGGGGACCTTGGTCAGGTCCTTACATGCGGCCTCCACGCTCTGACGGATCAGAGCCAAATTGGCCTCGGTGTTGGCGTAGTTGGGGTCGTCGGGGAAGCTGGTGCTCAAATCCTTCTTATCGGTGTCAAGGAAGGGCTTGATCGCCTCGGGGGTGATCTTGGACAGGTCGGCATCGGGGAACAGCACCTTCAGCGCCGTCATTGCCGCGGTCAGGCGACCGGCCTGCAGGGACAGGTGGTAGCCGTCACGGGTCAGCTTGTCACCGATGGCGGTGGCGCGCACGTTCTGAATGGCGGCACCCACAGGGAACCAACCATCAAAGTCGTCGGCGTACTCGGCATCCTTACCCACGATGAAGCGACCCAAGCACTCCACAATGGCGTTGTACATCACGTTCTGGTTGCCGTCAAACAGGTGGTCGAAATCCGCCCTGCGCTCTTTGGTGTCCGCCTGGTTGGCCCAGGTCATATTCCAATAGACCTTGGCGTTCGGCTGCACATCGGCCAAATAGTCCAGCAGGAACTGCAGGTCAGCGTTGAAGGTAGTGTAAACGCCGGACTCCTCCACGCCCTGCTGCAGCATGATGACGTCCCAATCCTGGCTGAGGACCGTCTCGTTGATGCTGCTCATGCCGGAGCTGCCCAGCATCTCGCCGGTCATGGGATTGCTCTTGTAGTAGCTGTACTCGGCGGCGTTCTTGGCCACGTTTCGGGCGTGCATACGCAGGGTAGCGCTGCCCAGCATCAGGTAGCCGGCCTCCACGCGCTTACCCACCAGCTTGGCCAGATGGCTCAGGTAGTAGAAGGTATCGCGGCTGTAGCTGTTGCCGATGGACAGGATGCGCAGGGGCTCCTCGCCCACCTGCACCTTGCAGCTGGCGATCAGACCCACGTCGTTGCCGGCGGAATCCTTGACCATGGCGGTGATCTTGGCGGTGCCGAAATCCTTAAGGGTGACCACACCGGTCTGATCCACGGTGGCAACGGTTTCGTTGTTGGACAGCCACGTAATGGAGTGACCGGGGATGGCCAGATTCAGGTCATACTGGGTCACAGTTTCCAGCTTATAGGTCTTGCCGATGTCGGTCTCGGGCACCTTGACCAGAGCGTCCTTAAACTTGAACACCGCGTTGCCGCCCACCACCAGTTTGGCGGTGTGGGTCACGCCGGTGCCCTTGCCGTCCATATCGGCCAGCTCAATGGTAAGGGTGCCCTGACCTTCCTTGCCCAGGATCAGGTCACCGTTGCCGGAAGCGCTGCCCAGAGCGGGGTTGGAGAAGGTGTAGCTGAACTTGGGGGCGGGCATCTGGGCAGCCAGGTCCTGACCGGTGAACACCGCGTCCACGGTCAGCCGCTCCCCGGGGTCGCCGTAGAGCATCTTGGGCAGAGTCACGCTCTCATAGGGCTTGGTGACCTTCAGGTTGTCGATGCGGACCTTATAGGCCACGCCGGCCTGATTGCGGGCGCGGGACTGGATACGGGCCATCATGCTGCCGTTCAGCATAGACTCGGAGAACACGGCGTTTTCAAACACGCACACGCCGGCCCCGGCGTTGTCCGCCGGCTCCTGCTCGCCCTGCTTCCACACCTTGACCACGAACTTGCCCGGCTCCACGGACATCTTCACCGTGTGCCACGAATCAAGCTCCAAAGCCATCCGGTTGCCGTCTGCCTTCTGCATGGTGGTGGTCACGTTGGCCTTGGTGGTGCTGGCGGTGGAGATGCTCTCCACCAGGCGGATATCGTAACCGCCGTCGATATAGACCAGCAGGCTGCCGGGCAGGCTGGGCTGCAGGCCGTCAAACAGGCTCAGCACCAGACCGGGAACGGAGCCGCCGGTGGAACGCGGCATATACACGTCCATGGTCACGGAATGGGCACCGGAGACACGGGGACCGTTGAAGTAGGTGCCGGTCTTGTTGACACTGACCAGCTCCAGCATCTTGTTCCCGTTTTCCTCGATAATGCCGTAGGTGGCGTAGCTTTCGCCGCCGTAGGTACCGTGACTGCTCTCGCCAAAGCCGTTGTATTTGGCGTTGCCGTAGAACGTATCCGTACCCACGGGGTAGCCGCTGAAGTCGTCGTTCCGGGCGACCCACTCCTTGCTGCCCAGGTTGGCAGCCGCGGCGGCGGGCATGGCCGTTGCGGGCACCATGCCAAGGCACAGCACCAGCGCCAGCAGTGCGGACAGCACCTTACTGAACATTGTGTGTTTCATGTTCGTTCCTCCTGTTCATACCTGTTTCAGGCATTACTCTCTCGTTGACAACGTGGTCGTTTTCCTGTACCATACGGGTGCAGAGCTTTTGTTGTTTGCACAATACTTGCGCGCAACACACGCCTGTCTTTGTTATTTTACCATTATGCGGCTTGTTTTGGAATATCCGAATTGGCCGTATTGTTTGCAAAAACGGCCGTTTCGGCATAAAGGAGGTTTTTGCCATGGCCCACAAGGAATTTGTCCGAACCGCGTTCGGGGACATTCGTCTTGAGCTGTACGTCCCTGCCCGCGCGCTCCTGGCCTCCGCACACACCTGGGCGGTTGGACGGCACCGCAATGCCGACTACGAGCTGCACATCGTCCGTCAGGGCACCTGTAACGTGGACGTGGAGGGCACCGTGTACTCCCTGCACACCGGTCAGGGTATCCTGATCCCGCCGGACCGTTTTCACACTCCGGTCAACTATTCCGCGGATTTTCAGCGGATGGTGGTGGACCTGTTCCCCGTTTCGGGGCAGCTGCTCCCCGACCCGGACGTGCCCTGCGTGGTGCTGGACTTCCCCACCTCCACCCTCGCCCTGCTGGAGGAGTTGATGGAGGAGTTTGCCCACCCCGGCCCTTTCCACCAGAAGATGCTCTATTTCCTGCTGAGCCATCTGACCCTCCACCTGCTGCGTCTGCTGGGCGTGGCGGATGCGGATTCCACTCCCGTCATGAACTCCGACCTGCGTGTGGATGTGATCGACTCCTTTTTCGCCAATTCCCTTCAGGAGGACGTGACGAAAGCCGACCTCTGCGCGCTGCTCCACCTATCCCCCCGACAGCTTCACCGTTTCCTGCAGAAGCGTTACGGCATGAACTTCCGGGAAAAGCTGGTCAGCACCCGCATGACCCACGCCGGCTGGCTGCTTCGCAATACCGGGCTGTCCATCCAGCAGGTGGCCCTCCAGGTGGGGTACACCTCCGTTCCCTCGTTCAGCCGCAGTTTTTGCCAGTTCCACGGCAGCCCGCCCAAGCAGTTCCGGGACCGGAGCCAATCGGACGAAGCACAGTAACCCCACCCACAGCCGTACAGTGAAAACGAAAAGCAAAACCCCGCGGTTCAAATGAACCGCGGGGTTTTGCTTGGAAAATAGAGGAGAAGAAAGCAAATTCAGTTGGCGCGCAGATAGTTGGTCAGCATCTGCGCTGCCTGAGCGCGAGTGGCCTGCTCGGTGGCATTGGTAAAGGGCACGTTGTTGAGAATACCCTTCTCCACCGCCCACTTCAAAGCATCGGCGGCCCAATCGCTGTGGTTGCCCACCTTGGACAGATCTCCGTTGCCGTTGGGCGAACCGGAGTAGTTGCGCAGGATGACCGCGATCTGCTCGACGGTCACAGCATCCTCCGGCTTGAATACGCCGCCGCCGTAGCCGCTGACCACGCCCTTGTTGCTGCCCCAAGTGACTGCGTTGTTGTACCACTGGGAAGCGGGCACGTCGGAGAAGCTGTGCTTCAGACCGTTCAGAGCAGGCTGGCCCTCCTTGTTGTACAGCAGCTGCACCACCATGGCGCGGTTCAGGGTGTCGTTGGGGCCAAACTTGTCGGCGCTGTAGCCACTCATAATGCCGTTGGCGGTGGCGTAGGCGACCGCGTCGTAGAACCAGTCGCCGGTCTTTACGTCGGCGAAGGTGAGTTCGTCCTCAGGCTCTTCCTTGGGCGGCTCCACGGGGGTCAGACCGCCGGACTCGGCGCCGGTGCGGCTCAGGGGTGCGGTCAGCTCGTTGAAATAAACGTCGTCCACGTACAGCACGTCGCTGGTGCCGGTGGTCGCCTCGGTCTGCATGAACTGGATACAGGTGACCTCGCGGATGATGTCCTCCACCATCTTGTCCAGCAGAGGAGCGCTGGTGTTCAGCTTGATGTCGCTGACAAACTTGCCGTTGACATACAGCTTACCCATGTTCTTGGCGATGTCAAAGCTGACGGCGTAGTCGTTCCAGGTGCCGGGCTCCACCTTACCAACAGGGACAATCTCGTCGGCATAGCAGACGGCCACGGTGCCGTCGCCCTTAACGGCAACGGCCGCCAGCGCATGCTGCAGATGCTCGAAGTTGTAACCGGCCTTCAGCTCCAAAGCGAAGTAATCGGTGTTGGTGGCAGGCACCATCATCTTGGCACCCACGGTGCCGTACTTCATGGAGGGAATCTGACGGGTGGTGTGGACAATGGAACCGGGATTGCGGTCATACAGCTTCAAGGACCGCTGACCGGAGACAGCCGCATCCTCACTCACTTCCAGCACAACGCCGTCCACGGTCATCCAGCCCTCAAACTTCAGGCTGGCCACCTCAAAGTCGTCGTAGCCGCCCTTGGTGTAGTTGATCATATCCTGGAAGTCCTCAGCCAGGAAGCCGCCGGTGGCCGGCTCGGTAAAGCGGCGCAGCTGGCTGCCGGCGTAGAAGGCCACGTAGGCATCCTTGCCGTCCTTGGTGAAGGTGATGCCGGGCTGGAACATATGGCTGTACATCTCTTCCAGACCGTCGTAAGAGGTGCCGAAGACCACGTCCACGATGTGGTCAAAGCTCTTGTAGTTGTCGCTGGTGGTGGCCACGTGGACGGGGGTGCGGCGATAGGAGAAGGCGCCCACGCTGTTCATACTGGTCCACAGCAGGATGCGCTGGTTGTTGTAGGTGGTCATAACGGGAGAGGTGTTGGAGGCGATGACCTTGGAATACCCGGCCTCCCAGGTGGCGCCGTAGTCGCTGGAGAACGCCTCGTAGAAGTAGAAGTTACCCTCCTGTTGGGCGCGCATGAGCATATACAGGCGACCGTCATCCAGCTGGGTAATGGCGGGTTCGGTCACGCCGTTCTCGGCGTTGGACTTGGCGTCCAGATCCATGTAAACATTCTCGCCGCAGGCCCAGCTCTCGCCGCCGTCCTTGGAGTAGTAAACCTGGGTGCAGTTATACTTGGTCACGTGGTTGGTGCCGTTACCGGCCAGCACATAGTCCACATTGGGACCCTTGCCGTCGGCATCCCGCAGCTTGATGCCGTTACAGTAGGTCAGGGAGTAAATGACATTGGGATCGGCGTTTTCCAGCATGGCATCGTTATCCTGAACGGGTTCCAAAGCGGGGTTCGTGAGGAACACGGGCTTGGACCAGGTGTAGCCGCTGTCGTCGGTGTAGCTAATGACAAGGCGGTACTCGGTTCTGCCGTCCTTGAGGTTTTTGCCGCTGTAGGAAATGGCCCACACGCGGCCGATCTCCTCGTCCACCAGGAAGCCGCCGAAGCCCAGGGCACGACCGGAGTAGTCGCTGTCGCGCATAACGAACTCGGGCACGGTGCTGAAGGTGCGGCCGCCGTCGGTGGAGCGGACGAAGCCGGTGTTGCCCCGGGTATCGGCGGTACGGCCGGCCACGATGATGTCGCCGTTGGGCATGGTGACGGGACGGCCGTGAGAGCCCAGATTGTGGTCACGGGTAAAGTCGGTGATGGTAATGTTGCCGTACATCACCTCAAACACACTCTCACCGTCGGAGAAGTCGGCGGCGGAGGCGCAGCCCCAGTGGGCGGTGACGGTGGCGGCGCCGCCGGCGGTCATGTCGGGAATACGGACGTAGAAGCCGTCCACCCCGTTGTACCAATAGGCCAAATAATTCTCACCCATGGTGAAGCGGAAGTCGGTGCAGTCGGCCTTGTACTCACCGGTCTTTGCGCCCAGATCCGTCAGGCTGATAAAAACGGGATAGTCCTTCACCGCCTTGCCGGTGGGATTGCTGACCTTATAATCCGCCTTGTGGGCAAAGCCGCCGTTGGCGCCCACAAAATTGGGGTTGTTGCTGACGGTCATCATGTCGGCCACGGCGTTGTAGAAGCTGGGCTTATTTCCCATCTCGTCCAAATCGTCGTGGTGGTTGTGGACCTTGACGTAGCGGGCGGTTTCGCTCAGGTTGTAGATGGTATAGGCCTTTCCGTCCTGATGCAGCAGCCAGTTGTAGACCTTGGTATAGGTCTTCCCGTCGTTGCTGACGTACACGCTCAAATGCTGCTTGTTGACACGGGACACGTCGTCAAAGTCGTACAGGGTGATGGTGTTGAACTGCTTGGAGGAACCCTGATCCACCACAAGGCTGTTGTGGGTGTTGTCAAAGTACTCAAAGCTGCTGCCGCCCCAGCTCTCGGGGTGGCCGGTGCGGGGGTCATTGTCCCAAGTAATGAGGCCCACGGAGCCAAGGTTCTTGGTGCCCTTGGTCTGGAAGGTGAAGGTCTTGGACACGCCCACGCCGTCGTAAGTCACGGTGGCGATCAGATCGAAGTACAGGGGCTTGTCACCGCGGGTGATGACACCGGTCTCGGTGTTCACGTTGGCGGCCACCTTGCCGGTGGCCTTGTCGATGGCCTTCCAGGTGACGGTGCTGGTCACGCCGGTATTGGTGTCGGAAATGGACTTCACCAGATACAGCTTGGTCACGTCCTCGGGGTCGGCGCCCAGCAGCAGGTTCTTCTCGGTGACGGTCTCCATGGCGCTCTCGGCAGCGCCGCGGGCGTCGGTAAACACGGTCTGGGTCCACAGCATGTCGTGAACCTCCACGTTCAGGCCGTTCAGCTTGCCGTCGGCATCGGGGTCGCGGTCGTAGTTCATGGCCTGCAGAATCAGGCGGGGCATGTGCAGGTTATCGCTGATGGTAAAAGCGGTACGGTCCAGCGCGGGGAAGCCGCCCACCATCTTGTCGTTGACGTACAGAGTGGGGTTCAGGTTGTCGTCCACGGAGAAGCGGATGACCGCCCGCTCGCCAAAGTCGATGCCGGTATCCAGCGCAGCGGAGTCACGGCGGTTCAGCACGTCCATCATGACGTTGCCGTTGCCGTCGCTGCGCAGGCAGAAGCGGGTCTGCAGGCCGGGCTGGCGAATCTCCCAGTTCAGGCCGCGCCAACCCAGGGTGCGGGTGTTGTGGGGCAGGGACTCCACGGTCAGGTCGATAACGAACTCATAGGCACCGCCCTCGTAGTTCAGCAGGGGGGTGTGCATCTGATAGTACTCGTTGCCGGTGAATCCATCCTTGGTGTTAATGTCGTACACGCCGGTGCCCTGCACCACCTCGGTGCCGGCCAGCTTGTTGTTGGCAACGGAGTAGTCCTTGGCGTTGATATCGTCACAAGTGTCGCCAAAGACCACCACCACGGCCTGCATGGTCAGCTTGCCGTAGAGGGTGGAGGTGCCGTTTGCACCCACCACCTCCAGCTTATAGTCGGCGGACACGCCGTTGCCGGCCGTCAGGCCCAGCTCGGCGTGGGGGATACGCCACTCCATGGTCTGCCCGTCGCCCATCACGTCACCCACAGTGGCGGTGTTGGCGGAGATGTCGGCGGACATACTCTTGCCGTTGATGGTCAAATTCATGGCCTCGGGGCGGCTGGCGCTGAACATTTGGGCGCCCAGATACAGATAGTTGGCGTCCCACATAAAGCCCGCGCCGGTGGCGATGGTACCGGCGGCGCCCTGGGTGTCATAGGGGGTGTACCAGTGGTTTTCCTTCAGCTTGCCGTCCATCGTCACCTTATCGGTGTTCAGGTAGGCAATGGCATCCTGCTTGCCGTCGCCGGAGGTGATCTGCTTCTCCACCACGGACAGAGAGGTGTTGCCCAGCGTCAGGTCGCTGCTTCGGGTCTCGTCACCGGAGGTGATGGAGAAGGGGATCTTTCCCTCCACCTTCAGCAGGTTCCGGGGAATGGTGATCTCATAGCCGCCCTTGCCGTCGGTGGCAATGGTGGGACCCATGGTAAAGCCAAGGGCCACAGTAGGCTTTTTGCCCAGCTTGGCGGTGGCCTTCTGCTCACCCAGCGTAAAGTCCACCTGGGACTTGTCGGTGTTCAGAGCGATGTACAGGTTCTCCGCATCGTACAGCAGACCGTAGCGGGTGCCGCCCACGGTGTAGGGCATGGACCACAGCACCTCGGAGGTGGCGCCGTCCAGCTTCAGGTCGTCCGCGTTGGCGATGGTGTTCACCGTCACCTGTTCGCTGGGGGCCGCCTGAGTGATCAGCAGGTCGTAAACGGCCACGTCGTTCTTGCGGGGGCTGGACAGGTCACGGCGGCCGGTGCAGGTGCTGAACATCACGGTGCCGGCGGCCACCCGGCGGGTGGTCTGACCGAACTTGGCCACACTCTTGCCGTTGATCTGCACGTCCACGTTGAAGTTATCGTCCACCACGAACTTGACAAACAGGTCCTTGGCAGGCAGATCGTAGCCGGTGTCGATGACCTTGGTCTGGTCGGCGGTGTTTTCGTACTGGCTGACCATCAGGTTGCCGTTCTTGTCGGCGGTAAAGCTGTGGCGCAGATAGACCTCGGCGCGCACGTCCACCGCAAAGCCCACGATGGCCTGATGGGCCACATTGTCCGCGGCAGGCACGTTCAGGTCGTTGAAGTCGGCGGTGAAGGACAGTTCGTAGCCACGGCTCAGGTCCATACCCAGCTTTTCGGCCACCCAGTTGGGCTGATGGAAAGAGTATCCGTTGTCGGTCATATCGCCGGTCTGGATGTGCAGGGAGCCACCCTCGCCCTGGGTGGCGTAGACCTCGGCGGTGGAGCCGCCGAACTTGGTGGTGCCGCCCTTGGTCAGCTTGGTAATGTCGTCAAAGCTCTCGGCCAGCTTGACCGCCTTCTCTGCCAACATCAGCTTGCCGTTGTAGCTGTCTGTGCCCGCAGTGATGGCAAAGTCCACCTCACGGCCCACACTGTAGGTCAGGCCAAGGGCGGTCATGGGGATCTCGATCTCGGACGTGCCGTTCTGCATATCAAAGGCAGCCACGCCGATCTTTTCGCCGCCCGCCATCACGGCACCGGCGGCCAGATCCACCTTGAAGGTCTTGCCGCTGACGGTCACGTCAATGACCTTCTCCTCGGTCTTCAGAGCGATGTACAGGGCGTTCTGCGCGTTCAGCAGGGCGATGGGAGTGCTGCCGATCTTATCCCGCAGCAGCCAGTGCTCCTCGCGCAGCGCGCCGTCCACCGACACGTTTTCGTTGGTGTAATAAGCCTGCAGGGGTTCCGCCTCAGCCGCCGCAGCAGGCAGGGCGGTGCCGGGGACCATGGACACAACCATGATCAGCGCCAGCAGGAAAGACATTGCTTTTTTCATCGCTGTTCCTCCTAAAGTAGAGTGGGTTCTTCCTGTGTGTTTCACTATGCTATTTATTTTACACTAAAAACCGCTAACCCGCTATATAGATTTTGTCAACTACATTGCATTTATTGCGATATTTTATCATTCCTCCGCACACGAGTGCCAAAAACGCAATCTATTCGAACAATTACCGATATTGCTTTTCCGGTTTTCCCGCCCTATAATGGTGTCACGATCCAAATTTGGAGGTGTTTGCCATGTTCGACCCCAAATCCGTTAAGAAAATTGACATCCACGCCCACGTACTGGCCTTCCCCGAATACACCCCCTTCTACAAGCCCGGCGACCCCACAAGTCAGTTTATCTGCGCCGAGGATTTGATTGAGATGTATGACCGGCTGGGCATCGAAACCGGCGTGCTGCTACCCATCGTGTCCGCCGAGGGGCAGCTCACCCCCATCACCACCGAGATGACCAAGTACATCGTGGACAAGTACCCCGACCGCTTTAAATGGTTCTGCGGCGTGGATCCCCGCGCCTTCCCAAACTCCCCGGACAGCGATTTGGTTTCCCTCATCAACCACTATAAGGCCTTAGGTGCCAAGGGCGTGGGCGAAATCACCACCCCGTTGAACATCGATGACCCTCGGATGTACAACCTCTTTGCCGCCTGCGCCAAGTGCGATATGCCCGCCATCATCCACATCAACTTCACCCTGGACAAGCTCTACGGCATGTATGACGATTTGGGTCTGCCCCGCATCGAAAAGCTGCTGGCTGATATGCCCGACCTGAAGCTCATCGGGCACTCCACCGTTTTCTGGACGGAGATCTCCGGCGACGTGACGGAGGCGTCCCGCGGGCAGTATCCCAAAACCCCCGTGACCGAGGGTGGCCGCATCGTGGAGCTGATGCGCAAGTATCCCAACCTGTACTGCGACGTGTCCGCCGGCAGCGGCCACAACGCCATGATGCGGGACCCGGACTTCACCGCCCGGTTCATCGAGGAGTTCCCCGACCGCATCCTGTACGGCTGCGACATCTGCTTTGCCACCAACACCCACCCCTTCCCCTTTGTAGATTTCCTCGAAACCATGGTGAATGAGGGCAAAATCAGCGAAACAAACTACCGCAAGCTGGTCCGGGAAAACGCCATCCGAATCCTGAAACTTAACAAGTAATCCAACAAAAACAGGCCGTCAAGCGTTGCTTGACGGCCTGTTTGCGTATTCGGTCAGTTTTCCGGCTTGTCGGTCACGCAGGCGGACACGATGTCGGAGTAGTAACGGCTGTTGCGGTTCCAGTAGGTCTGGTACTTCTTCACGCCGTAGGTGGGGTCCAGGGGGGTGCGGGGATCCAGCTGCTCCATCTCCAGCTCTTCGATGCGGTCGATGTCGCCTCGGACGTACTCCTCCAGAATGTCGGCACAGGTATTCAGACGGGTCATCACGCCGCCGATACGGGCATCGGACACCTCGAAGCCGAAGGACTTGCTCTCGATCATCCACTGCTTGCGGAAGGAGCGATGGAACTGCTCCACCAACTTGCGGATGCGGCGCAGCTCGCGGGCCAGCTTCTTCAGCATCTTCTTATCCCCGGCCTTGTAAGCGGCGCGGATACGGGGACCGATGTCGCACTTCTCGGCGGTAACGGCACACAGGTCGTGGGCGGTCTGGAACAGATAGCCCCACTCGGGATGGCTGCACCAGGGCTTCAGCAGCTTGACCAGCTCCTCATGGTCGGCACGGGTGTTGTCAGGCAGGGTCAGATCCATCAGGCCGATGAAGGGGTCGTTATACAGCACGTAGCGGGTAGGATGGACGCAGTATTCGTCCTCCTCCTTGCGCTGGGTCAGGTCCAGCAGCAGGAAGGCGTCGTAGGGGATGTGGAACATCTCCTCGAAGTTCTTCTTGATCTCGTCCTCGTCGGTGATACCCTTGGCGATCTGGCTGGCGTAGAACAGGGCTGGCATGACGGAGAAGCGGGGACACTCGCCGCCGTCGTCACCGAAGATGCACACCTCCACGTTCTCCATCCCCTGCTCACGGCAGGCCTGCATGGAGTTGCGCAGGGCCCGGGTGCTGTAGTAGTTCTCGGGGTTGAAGGCGTGCCAGGTCCAGATGCCGCCCAAATACCACAGATCTTCCTTTTTGATCTGTTGGTGGATGGCCATCAGGGCCTTGTAGTCCTCTTTCTCACGCTTATAGTAGTCCCAATACATCAGCGCACCGACATCAGGAATGAGGTTGGTCACGTCCTCCTGCACGGTAGCGGTGGTGTCACTGTAGTTGTCGTTGTGGGTGGCAAGGCGCACGGGCATATCGCCGGCGATCAATACCATCTCGTAGCCGTGCTTCTTGGCCAGCTCACACACCTTGGCCAGATGCCGCTGCAACACGTCGATGCGCTTGTGATAGCCGTTGCGTTCCAGATACTTGCCCCGGCCCAGCAGCTCCGCCTCATCCATATTAACGCTGATGATGCGGCTGTCAAAGCACTCGGAATAAGTGGCAAACATCTTGTCGATCAGGGCATAGGTACGCTCATCTTCGCACAACAGGATGTCGCCGCAGTCGTTGATCTCGGCGTAGTTCTTCCAGCGGAAGATGGACTTCATGTGGGCCAGGGTGTTGATGTTGGCAAAGATCTCCACCCCATGTTCCTTGGCATAGGCGTTGATCTCCTTCAGTTCCTCCTTGGTGTAGCGGCCACGGGCATAGCCGAAGTAGGGTTCGTCCTCCAGCTCATAGGTATCCTCAGTATAGATGGTCATCACGTTGTAGCCCATCTTGGAGATGACATCCACCCAGCGTTTCAGAGTTGGGATGTTCACCACAGAGTTGCGGGAGCAGTCCAGGAAGGACGAAAATCTCTTGAACGGAATGGTGTTAGGCATAATTCATTCTCCTCTCGGTTCGTTTGTGTCGCTATTGACTTTCGGGGATGGCTCATATTAAAATGTTTTCGTTCCCCAATTTCTTTTATTCTATCTCTTTCCCGCAGATCCGTAAATAAACAAAGGTGTCTATTTTTTGCCGAACGTGGCCCTATTTTAAATGTTTATGGGAGATGACGGATATGGCCTTACCCCTCGTTCCACACGAAGGATTCGATTTCAGCGTTCAGTTCGATTTGGAGGACCTGCTCTTCCATGTTCAGAGCAACGGCAGTCACAACATCGGCATCTCCTCCTTCCACACCCATCGGGCGCTGGAAGTGCAGCTGCCCCTGTCCGGGCATTATTGCCTCGAATTTGACGGCGGGTCGCTGGAGCTTACCGCGCCGGAGGATCTGTGCCTGATCCCCGCCGGTCTGACCCACCGCAGCAGTCCCGGACTCCGGCCCGCCCGTCAGTTCAGCCTGTTTCTGTTTTGGCAGCGCAAACCGGGGCAGGGTCGTCCCTCCCTCCTTGCCCAGACCCTTGCGTGTCTGCCCAAGGACGTGCCGCTGCGTCTGCACAGGGAGGAACCGCTGCGTGCCTCTATGCTGGCCGTGTGCCAGGAGGCATCTATGCCGGGCCTGTTCTCCGAGTCGCTTCTGCGCGTCCTGCTGCAGCAATTCTGCCTGCTGCTGCTGCGCCACTGCGGGCAAAGTGCCTCCATCCCCTCCCCTGCCTCGGCCGCTTGGGACGCAGAGAGCGCCCAGTACCATAAGATCGAGCAGTTCATGCAGCGCAACTTCGCCACCGGCATCACTCAGGAGGATCTGGCCCGGGAGCTGTGTGTCAGCCGCCGGCAGCTCAGCCGCATCCTGCCCCGGCTGTACGAGGGAGCAACGTTTCAAAAAAAGCTGGACGAAATACGAATGCACCACGCCCTGCAGCATCTGCTTCTGACCGACACGCCGGTGGAGGACATTGCCCCTTTGGTGGGTTACACCTCCACCTCCGGGTTTTTCGTGGCGTTCAAGCGCACCTTCGGCATCTCCCCCGGTGCTTACCGTCGGGCGCACCGCAAGGAACACCCCACAACATAAAAAAGGAAGGCATCGGTTATAGCCGACGCCTTCCTTTTTGTTTGCAAACAGACTTAATACCCTTTGCCCACCACGTTGGCGGACACGATATCGGCATAGTGGCGACCCTTACCCCAGTAGTCCATGTACATGCGCTTGCCATATTCGGCATGACCGGGGCAGCGCACGTCCAGCAGTTCTTCTTCCAGCTCCTCGATTCGCTCGATGCGGCCGTCGATGTAGTCCTCCAGACGGTCGGCGCAGCTTTCCAGACGGGTCATAACACCGCCGATGCGGGCATCGGACACGTCAAAGCCGTGACCCTTGTTCTCCAGCATCCACTGCCTGCGGAAAGACAGGTAGAACTTGCGCACCAGCTTGGCAATGCGGCGCAGTTCGCGGGCCAGCTTTTTCAGCTCCTTCAGGTCGCAGGCATCGTACGCGGCACGGATGCGCGGACCGATGTCGCACTTTTCGGCGGCCACAGCACACAGGTCGTGCATGGTCTCAAACATATAACCCCACTTGGGATGCTTGCACAGGGGGGCCAGCTGCGCTGCCAGCTTCTCGTGGTCGGCACGGGTGCTTTCGGGCAGAGTCAGATCCATCAGGCCGATAAAGGGGTCGTTATACAGGATGTAACGGCTGGGGTGGCTGCCGTAGCGCTCGGTCTCGCCCAGGCTGGTCAGATCCAGCTTGATAAAGTCGTCAAACGGCACTCCCACCAGCTTTTCAAACTTCTTCTTGATATCCGCCTCGTCGGCGTTGCCCTTGGCCAGCTCCGTGGCCCAGAACACGGCGGGCAGGCTGGCAAACCGGCCGCACTCGCCGCCGTCGTCGCCCCACATGGAGATGATCATGTTCTCCACGCCGGTGTTCTGACAGGCACGGATGGCATTGGACAGATGGGCGATGCCGTAGCTGTTCTCGGGGTTGAAGCTGAACCAGTTCCAGGTGCCGCCGTAGTACCACAGGCCCTCGGGCTTGATCTGGCGGTGGACGTTCATAATGGCGGAGTAATCCTCCACGGTGCGCTTGTAGTAGTTCCAGTAGACAAGGCTGACGTTGTCGGGGATCTGGGTAGCCACGTCCTCCACCACCCTGGCATTCTCGTCGGAGTACTCGGCGTGGGTAGCCAGGCTGTAAAACATATCGCTGTAAATGAGCAGTTCCTTGCCGTACTTCTTGGCGATCTCGGCCACCTTCTGCAGGTGGCGGTAGATGATGTCAATACGGCGGGCATCGCCGTGGGCATCGTAGTACTTGCCCCGGCCCAGCATACCGGCCTCGTCCATGCCCACGTTGACCACCTTGGAGGTGTAGCACTCGCTCAGGGTGCGGAACATGGCGTCGATCAGCTCGTAGGTGCGCTCGTCGTCGCACAGCATGATATCCTCGCAATCGTGGATGTCGGCGTACTGCTTCCAGCGGAAGATGGTACCCATGTGGGCCAGGGTGTTGATGGAGGGGATCAGCTCGATGCCCCGCTCGGCGCCGTAGGCGTTGATCTCCTTCATTTCTTCGCGGGTCAGGCGGCCGCGGCCGTAGCCAAAGTAGGGATGGCCGTCCACCTCGTAGGTATCCTCGGTATACATCATCAGGGTGTTGTGGCCCATGGCAGCAACCAAATCGATCCACTTTTTGATGGACTCCACATTCATCACCGCGTTGCGGCTACAGTCGATCTGTGTACCAAACCGCTTGAAGGTCAGTTCACTCATGTCTCTTATCTCCTTTTCCGCCTGCTTTCAAGGCGCTTCTTCTCGCCGCCATTATAATCTATCGCCGCATAAAACACAAGCAGAAAAATGCCGCGTCGGCCAAAAACCGACACGGCATTTTTCATGATTTTCCATTAGCGGCGGGGCTTGAACAGCACGTTGGTAGACACGGTGTTGCAGTACATACAGGCATTGCGGTCACCGTAATTCATATACTTGCGCACACCGCAATCGGCACTCGTGGGGGTACGCACGTCCAGCTGTTCGTCCTCCAGCTCCATGATGCGATCCGTCTGCCCGGCCACGTACTCCTCCAGCCGGCGGGCACAGTGGACCAATCGGGTCATCACGCCGCCCATGCGCACATTGGACACGTCAAAGCCGTGACCCTTGTTCTCGGCCATCCACTGTCTGCGGAAGGACTTGTAAAACGTCTCCACCAGATCACGGATGCGGCGCAGTTCACCAGCCAGCTCCTGCAGTTTGGCCTTATCCCCCGCCTCGTAAGCGGCGTGGATACGCATACCGATGTCGCACTTAGCGGCAGCAACGGCACACAGGTCGTACATAGTTTGGAACAAATAGCCCCACTCGGGATGGCCGCAATGGGGTTTCAGCAGTTCCATCAGCTCCTCGTGGTCGGCACGGGTGTGGTCGGGTATGGTCAAATCCATCAGCCCCATAAAGGGATCGTTGTACAGAATGTAACGGCTGGGGTGGACACCACACTCCTCGGTTTCGTTGCGCTGGGTCAGGTCAAGCAGCATAAAATCATCAAAGGCCATGCCAAACTCGTTCTCAAAGTCCTGCTTGATGGTATCTATGTCGGTGATACCCTTGGCAAACCGGCTGGCACAGAACAGGCTGGGCAGGCCGGCAAAGCGAGCGCACTCGCCGCCGTCATCGCCAAAGAAACACACCATCATATTCTCCACGCCTTCCTGCTTTGCCTCCTCGATTTGGCCGCGCAGGGCATGGATACTGTAGTTGTTTTCAGGGTTGAAGGCGTTGCGCACCCACACATCGCCCACGCACCAGCTCTCGTCCGCCTTGCACCCGTCCTTGCCGGAGAGCAGTATGGTTTCAAAGCCGTGCTTGCTCGCCAGTTCGCGTACTTTGTCCTCATGGCGGGCAAACACCTCCGCCCGCTCGTGGTAGCCGTGGAGGCTCATATACTTCCCCCGGCCCAGCATATCTGCCACATCCATATTCAGATCGATGACCCGGGAGGTGAAGCACTCCTCGCAGGTGGTCAGCATGGCGTCGATCAACTCATAGGTTCGCTCGTCCTCACACAGCAGGATGTCGTAGGTATCCAAAATCTGCATGTACTGGGGCCAGCGGAAGATGGTGGGCAGGTGCGCCAGGGTGGCAATGCTTGGAATCAGCTCCACACCCTTGGTCAGGGCGTAGGCGTCGATTTCCTTCAGTTCCTCCTTGGAAAAGCGACCCCGGCCGTAGCCGAAGTAGGGGTGGCCGTCCACCTCGTAGGTATCCTCGGTATAGAGCATCAGGGCGTTATAGCCCAGTTTGGAAATCACATCGATCCACTTCTTCAGCGCGGGCAAATTCCACACGGCATTGCGGCTGCAGTCCACCTTGGCGGCCATGCGCTTGAAGGGGATATTCTCATGTTTGAATGTCATGGCAATCACTCCTCCATCAGCAGGTGCGGGGCTTGAACAGCATATTGGCCGTGGCGATGTCGCAGTACTGCCGGGCGTTGCGGTCCCAGTAGTTCAGGTACTTGCGCTGGCCGTAGTCGGCACTCATGGGGGTACGCATATCCAGCAGGGCTTCCTCCAACTCCTCAATGCGGTCAATGTCGCCGTTGATGTAGTCCTCCAGGCGGTCGGCGCAGTGGCTCAATCGGGTCATCACACCGCCCAGGCGGATATCGGACACATCAAAACCGTGGGGCTTATTCTCTTTCATCCACTGATAACGGAACGATTCGTAGAAGGTTTCCACCAGACCGCGGATGCGGCGCAGCTCCACCGCCAGCTTGCCCAGTTCCGCCTTGTCCCCGGCCTCGTAAGCGGCACGGATGCGCATACCGATGTCGCATTTGGCGGCGGTAACGGCGCACAAATCGTACATGGTCCGGAACAGATAGCCCCACTCGGGATGGCTGCAATGTGGTTTCAGCAGTTCCATCAGTTCCTCGTGGTCGGCGCGGGTATGGTCGGGGATGGTCAAGTCCATCAGGCCGATGAAGGGATCGTTGTACAGAATATAGCGCTGGGGATGGCTGCCGTAGATTTCTCCCTCCTTGCGCTGGGTCAGGTCAAGCAGCAGGAAGTCATCGTAGGCGATGTGGAACATCTGCTCAAACTCCCGCTTGATCTGCTCCTCGTCGGTGATGCCGGCCGCAACGCGGCTGGCATAAAACATGGACGGCAGCACAGCAAAGCGGCCGCACTCGGCGCCATCGTCACCGTAGGTGCAAATCTCCACATTTTCAATTCCCATCTCCCGGCAGGCCTGTATGCTGTTGCGCAGGGCACGGGTACTGTAATAGTTCTCCGGCGAGAAGGAGTGCCAGTTCCACACCGCGCCCAGATACCACAGGTTGTCCGCCTTGATCTGCTGGTGGATGGCCATGTGCGCCTTGTAAATTTCCTTGTCCCGCTTGTAGTACTCCCAGTACATCAGGGCGGCGTTCTTCGGCATCAGGTCGGACACGTCGGCGGTAACCGTCTTGTTGGGGTCGATGTAACTATCATTGCCGGTGGCAAGGCGCACGGGCATATCGCCGGCCACCAGCATCATCTCATAGCCGTACCGATCGGTCATCTCACACACCCGGGCCATGTGCCGTTTGAGGATGTCAAGGCTCTTGTGATAGCCGTGAAGTTCCAGATACTGACCCCGACCCAGCAGCTCCGCCTCGTCCATGGCCACACTGATGATGCGGCTGTCAAAGCACTCGGCACAGGTGGCAATCATCTTCTCGATGAACTCATAGGTGCGCTCATCCTCACACAGCAGGATGTCGGAGGCATCATTGATGGCCTTGTACTGGGGCCAGCGGTAGATGGTGTCCATATGCCCCAGGGTGTTGATACTGGGGAACAGCTCCACCCCCTTGGAGCGGGCGTAGGCATTCATCTCCTTCAGCTCCGCCTTGGAGTAGCGACCCCGCCCGTGGCCGAAGTAAGGGTGTCCCTCCACCTCGTAGGTGTCCTCCATGTAGAGACTCGTCAGGTTGTAGCCCAACGCGGCAATGATGTCCACCCACTTTTTGAAGGTCTCCACCGTAACCACCGCGTTACGGGAACAGTCCAACGTGGCGGAAAAACGCTTAAACGGGATCACGTTCCCGCTTTTGACAGACAAATCGCTCATTTTTGTCCCAGTCTCCTTTTTCAGCCGGCTCCCCGGCAGGTTTTTCGTCCATCATTATATTGCAATTTTGTTCAAAATACAAGCAAAAAGCCGCGAAAATCGAAAATTTTCGCGGCTTTTTGTTGCATTTTGTTTCTGTTTCAGAAACCTTTGCCCACCCAGTTGGCGGACACGATCTCGGTGTAGTAGCGGCTGTTGCGGTCCCAGTAATTGAGGTATTTGCGCTTGCCGTAGTCGGGGCTGAGGGGGGTGCGCACGTCCAGCAGGGTCTCCTCCAGCTCCTCGATGCGGTCCACCTTGCCGGCCACGTACTCATCCAGCCGCTGGGCACAGTGGAGCAGGCGGGTCATCACGCCGCCGATGCGCACGTCGGACACGTCGAAGCCGTGGGGCTTGTTCTCCAGCATCCACTGACGGCGGAAGGAGTAGTAGAACTTCTCCACCAGATCCCGGATGCGGCGCAGCTCCTTGGCCAGCTTCTTCAGCTGCTTCTTGTCCCCGGCATCGTAAGCGGCACGGATGCGGGTGCCGATGTCGCACTTGGCGGCCGTGACGGCACACAGGTCGTGCATGGTTTGGAACAGATAGCCCCATTCCTTGTTCCCGCACAGCGGCTTGAGCAGCTTGACCAGTTCCTCGTGGTCGGCGCGGGTGCTCTCGGGCAGGGTCATGTCCATCAGGCCGATAAAGGGGTCGTTGTACAGGATATAACGGGTGGGGTGCACACAGTACTCCTCGGTCTCGTTGCGCTGGGTCAGGTCGATGAGCAGGAACTGGTCATAGGGGATGCCGAATTCCTTCTCGAAGTTCTGCTTGATGACCGCCTCATCGTCGATGCCCTTGGCGATCTGGCTGGCGTAGAACAGACCGGGCAGGCCGGCAAAACGGGCGCACTCGCCGCCGTCGTCGCCAAAGAAGCACACGTTGATGTTCTCCACGCCATTCTCCATGGCGGCCTGCAGGCTGTTGCGGATGGCACCGGTGCTGTAGTTGTTCTCGGGAGAGAAGGCGTGCCAGGTCCACACGCCGCACTGATACCACAGGCCCTCGGCCTTGATCTGCTGGTGAACCTTGGTCAGGGCGGTATAGTCCTCCTTGCTGCGCTTGTAGTAGTCCCAGTACTTCAGCACGGCACCCTCGGGGATCAGGTCGGACACGTCCTCCTGCACCACGGCCTTGGTGTTGCTGTAGCTTTCGCTGTGGGTGGCCAGACGGAAGGACATATCGCCGGAGATCATGATCATCTCAAAGCCGTAGCTGCGGGCAATCTCGCAGACCCGGTTCATATGGCGCTTGAGGATCTCGATGCGCTTGTCGGGGCCGTGCTTGGCGTAGTACTTGCCCCGGCCCAGCATATCCGCCTCGTCCATGTTGATGTCGATCACGCGGCTGTCAAAGCACTCGGCGGCGGTGGCGATCATCTTCTCAATGAGGGCGTAGGTACGCTCGTCCTCGCACAGCAGGATGTCGGCGTTGTCGTTGATCTCGGCGTAGTGGGCCCAGCGGAAAATGCTCCCCAAATGGGCCAGGGTGTTGGTTCCGGGGATCATCTCTACTTCGCGTTCACGGGCGTAGGCGTTGAGCTCCTTCAGTTCGTCCTTGGTGAAGCGGCCGCGGCCGTAGCCGAAGTAGGGCTCACCTTCGATTTCATAGGTATCCTCGCAGTACAGGGTCAGGGTGTTGTAGCCCAGCTTGGAAATAATGTCGATCCACTTCTTCAGGGCGGGAACAGACCACACCGCGTTGCGGGAGCAGTCGGTGCGCACGCCAAAGCGCTTGAAGGGGATTCCGGTGTCACGTTTGAACGGCAGGTTATTCATATTCGTTCTCCTCTCTTTGACGGCACAGGTGCCGCATTCTCTCCTCCAAATTATATCGTTCACTATGTCCCATTTCAATAGCTAGCAAGGCCAATATGTCCCATAAAAATGTCCCAACGGAAGAGTTTTCTTTTCCCTTTGGTTGTGCTAGAATGACGTTAACATCAGCGCCGCGGCGCACAGGAGGCAGGCAATATGGCCGTCGTGACCAAGCAGGACATTAAAAACACCCTGACCCAACTGGGCATCAAAGAGGGGGACACCGTCGTCTTTCACTCCTCCCTGAAGAGCATGGGCACCGTGGAGGGCGGCGCCCGGACCGTCATCGACGCGTTTTTGGAGCAGGTGGGGCCCGAGGGCACCGTGTCCGTCCCCACCCTGCTGGGCGAAAGCTACTCCATCGCCTTTGACATTTGGGAACGGGACACCACCCCCTCCGAGGTGGGGTATATCACCGAGGTGTTCCGTACCATGCCCGGCACACTGCGCAGCGACAACCCCACCCATTCCCTGGCCGCCCGGGGCAAACTGGCTCACGCGCTGACCTGCGAGCACGACGGCTACGGTCCCCGTCCCGGTGCCTTTGGCCCATGGGCTTTTTCTCACTCCTCCCCCTGGCAAAAGCTGTACGACTACGACGGCAAAATCGTGTGGGTAGGCACCAGCACCCTCACCGGAACTCACCGCCATCTGGCGGAATACGTGGCAGCAGAAAAGGTGGTGGAAAAGCACCCGGAGGCACTGGCGGTGCTGACCGCCTATAACGACCCCCGCCAGCACACCTTCTTCCCCTCCCTCAAGTGGCGTCTGAAGGACTCCATTTGCGAGTGCCTGTTCCGGGATCGGGGGCAGCTGCTGTCCGCCCCCTGCGGCAGCGCCACGTTTCAGACCATTGATGTCCGCACCTTCGTGGACACCTTGCTGGAGCTGATTTTGAACGAACCCACCGTCTACACCGACGTGACCGACCCCGAATGGATCCAATGGCTGCTGGACGTAGACGACTGCAGCATGACCGTTTGGCCCAAAGAGCAATAAAAAGGACCGTTCCCCATGGGGAACGGCCTTTTTGTCTTATTAACCGAGGTAGGCCTTCTTGACCGCCTCGTTATGCAGCAGCTCGTCGCCGGTGCCGGTCATGGTCAAACGGCCGGTCTCCAGCACGTAGGCGGTATCCGCCACACGCAGGGCCATATTGGCGTTCTGCTCGATGAGCAGGATGGTCACACCCTGCTTGTTGATCTCCTTGATGATGTCGAAGATGCCCTTGACCACCAGCGGAGCAAGGCCCAGAGAAGGCTCGTCCATCATCATGATCTTGGGGCGGCTCATCAGAGCGCGGCCCACGGCCAGCATCTGCTGCTCACCGCCGGACAGAGTGCCCGCCGCCTGCCAGGAGCGCTCCTTCAAGCGGGGAAACAGGTCGTACACCCACTTCAAATCGTCCTCCAGGCTGTCGTTGCGCAGATAGGCACCGATTTTCAGGTTCTCCAGCACGGTCAGGTCGGGAAACACCCGGCGCCCCTCCGGCACCAGGGTGATGCCCCGGGACACGATGTGGTCGGGAGACAGGCCGGTGATGTCCTCCCCCTGCAGATGGATGCGGCCGGCGGCGGGTTTCACCAGACCGGCGATGGCACGCAGGGTGGTGGACTTGCCGGCACCGTTGGCACCGATCAGGGTGACGATCTGCCGCTCGGGCACGTCGATGGAAATGCCCTTAACGGCCTCGATGCCGCCGTAGTTGACTTTCAGACCATCAATTTTCAGCATCGTCAGTCACCCCCAAGTACGCCTCGATGACACGAGGATTGTTCTGTACTTCCTCCGGCGTACCCTGAGCGATCAGTTTGCCGAAGTCCAGCACGTAGATACGGTCGGAAATCTTCATGACCAGATCCATGTGATGCTCGATCATCAGCACGGTCAGGTCGTAGCGCTGACGAATTTCCTTGATAAATTCGGTCAGCTCGTGGGTCTCCTGCGGGTTCATGCCGGCAGCCGGCTCGTCCAGCAGCAGCAGGCTGGGCTCGGTAGCCAATGCGCGGGCGATCTCCAGACGGCGCTGCAGACCATAGGGCAGCGAACCTGCCACCTCGTCCTTCAGGTGGGCCAGATTCTGCTCTTCCAGCAGAGCCATGGCCTCCTGGCGCATACGCTTTTCCTCCGCGGCGTTAAGGCGGAAGGTGGCGGACATAAAGTTCTGCTTGGCACGCATATGCTTGGCGATCAGCACGTTGTCAAACACCGTCAGCGCGGAGAACAGGCGGATATTCTGGAACGTACGGGCGATGCCCAGCTGGGTGATCTTGTCGGGAGTGGGGCTGATGACGGCGGTAAAGGCACCGTCGTGCTCGCCGGCGTACAGCTTTTTCATCTTGCCCTGCGGGTGGTTCTCCACCATGGGGGTGCCGTTGAAGCTGACGCGGCCGTTGGTAGGCTCATACACACCGGTGATGCAGTTGAAGGCGGTGGTCTTACCGGCGCCGTTAGGGCCGATGAGGGCCACGATCTCGCCCTTGTTCACTTCCATGGACAGGTCGTTGACCGCCACCACGCCGCCAAACTGCATAGTGATATTTTCAAGACGCAGCACGTTCTCGCTCATTTCGCCGCCTCCTTTCTCTTGCCCTTAAAGAGGTCGGGTAATTCCTTGTTGCCCATGATGCCGCGGCGGAAGAACAGCACCACCACCATGATGACGATGGAGAACACCACCATACGGAAGCCGGGGCGCAGCAGAGGCACCTGGAAATCGCCGATCACGGTCTGGGTATCCAGGAAGCGCAGCCACCACTCGGAGCAGGCCACGTACAGGAACGTGGCAATGCAGGAACCGGTGATAGAGCCGATACCGCCGATGACCACGATGAGCAGGATCTCATAGGTCAGGTTGGTGGTAAAGGGCTTCGCCTGAGCGTTGTTGACGAACATGGCAAACATAGCGCCACTGATACCGGCGAAGAAAGAGGAAATGCAGAAGGACATGCGCTTGTGCTTGGCCAGATTGATGCCCATGGCCTCGGCAGCGATCTCATCCTCGCGAATGGCCTTGAATGCCCGACCGTAGGAGGAGTTGATGAGCAGCACGATGATGGCGATGCAGATGATGGCCAGCAGGAACGGCACAAAGGTGGAAAGGCGCAGCACCACCTTGCCGGCGGCGTTCTCGATGTTGAAGTTGGCAAAGGTGGGGATCTTGTTGATCATGTTTGCGCCGTTGGTGACGGGACCCAGTTTCTGCCACTGGAAGATGGCACGCATGATCTCGGCAAAGCCGAGGGTGGCAATGGCCAGATAGTCGCTCTTCAGGCGCAGCACGGGCAGACCGATGAACCAGGCGAAGATGGCCGCCACGATACCGGCCAGAATAATGGCCAGCAGCACACCCAGCACAAGGCCGGCAACGGTGTCCACGCCGCCGAACAGGTCGGGCAGAGAGAACTTCACCGCAGAGCCGTTAAAGGCGTAATAGACCTGATCCTTGTTGGCCATGGGAACGGTCAGAATGGCGTAGGTGTAAGCACCCAGCAGCATAAAGCCGGCCTGACCCAGAGAGAACAGACCCGTAAAGCCGGTCAGCAGGTTCATGGACACGGCGGCCAAAGCGTACACAGCCGTCTTTTTCAGCACCACGAACAGCTGGCTGGTGGGCTTGAGCACCTTGGGCACGTTGTCCATAAACAGGCCCAGATTTTCCAGCAGCACGATGACTGCCAAAAATACGAGGATGCACCCCAGGGCAATAAAGGCGCCCTTTTTGCTTTTTTTCTGAATCATTGGGGCACCTCCTTAAACCTTGTCGGTGGCCTTCTCGCCAAACAGGCCGGTGGGCTTGAACACCAGCACGATAACGAGCAGGGCAAAGGTAAATGCATCCGAGAACACAGACACGTCCCAGGCAGAGGGCAGGCCCTTGATGACCGTTTCGCAGATGCCGATGATGAACGCGCCGATCACCGCGCCGGGGATGGAGCCGATACCGCCGAACACCGCCGCCACAAAAGCCTTCAGGCCGGGCAGGGCGCCGATGGTGGGGGTAACGGCGGAGTAGTTGGTAAAGTACAGGATGGAGCCCACCGCCGCCAGCACGGAGCCAATGACGAAGGTGACGGAGATAACGGTGTTGATCTTGATGCCCATGAGCTGGGCGGTCTCAAAGTCCTTGGACACGGCGCGCATGGCCATGCCCACCTTGGTCTTGTTGATCAGCACGGTCAGCGCCACCACCAGTACCGCCACCAGCACGGGAGTCAGCAGCACGGCCCACTTGGTGGGGGTGCCGGCGATCTGCACCGTATCGGACAGACCGGGGATGGTGGGATAGGTCATGGGCTGGGCGCCGGTGATGTAGGTGGCCATGTTCTGCAGCAGGTAGCTCACGCCGATGGCGGAGATCATGACCGACATACGGGGCGCGCTGCGCAGAGGCTTATAGGCCGCGCGCTCAATGAAGAACGCCAGAATCGCCGTCAGCACGATGACCATGGGAATGGCCACGTACAGGGGCATGCTGGCCGACAGGTAAATGCCCATCAGACCCGCCACCATGAACACGTCGCCGTGGGCGAAGTTGATCAGGCGCAGGATGCCGTACACCATGGTGTAGCCAATGGCGATCAGGGCGTATTGCCCGCCCACCGAAATACCGGAGAGCAGGATGGAAATGATGTATTCCATAAGTTCCTCCTAAAGCACAGATTGGGCTGTCTCGAAAACTGCCGAAAAATCAGCCTTTTTCGAGGCAGCCCAAGATACAGCGCTTGGCGGGGGCACAGGCCCCCGCCAAGCAATGTGTATCCGTTGGTTATCAGTTGGCCTTCTGGACAGTCTCCAGAGCCCAGGTACCGTCAGCGGTGTTGGCGGTCTTGATGTAAGCGGTGTCGCGGATGGCGTCGCCGACCTCGTCAAAGGCGATGTCGCCGGACACGCCGGTGTAGATCACGCCGCCCAGAGCAGCCTTGATGGCCTCGGGCTCCACGCTGCCGGCAGCCTTCATGGCCTCCAGAGCAACGTAGTAAGCGTCATAACCCATGGCGGTCACAGCGGAGATGGTGTCGTTGCCGCCGTTGGCGTCCTTGGCAACGGAGTCGCTGTTGATGTAGTTCTTGATACCGGCGTCGAACTCGGGGTTACCGCCCTCCTGATAGAAGGTGGAAACGTACAGCTGGATGTCGGTGCCCTTAGCAGCTTCCAGAACCATGTTGTCGTCCAGAGTATCGGAGCCCAGGAAGGGGATCTCGATGCCCAGAGAGCTGGCCTGGGTGATGATCTGAGTGGCGTAGGCGATGGACACGGGAGTGAAGATCACGCCGGCACCCTCGCTCTTGGCCTTGTTCAGATAAGAGGTGAAGTCGGAGTTGTTGGTGGGGAAGGAGTCCTTGATGACGGTGCCGCCGGCGGCGGTGAAGGCCTGCTCGAAGAAGGTGATCAGACCCTGGTCGTACTCGTTGCCGATCTCGCCCAGGCAGTAGGCGACACTGGCGTCGAACTTATCCTTACCGAAGTTGGCCAGCACGGTGCCCTGGAAGGGATCCAGGAAGCAGATGCGGTAGTAGTAGTCGTTACCGGCGGTAACGTTGGGGTTGGTGCAGGTCACGCCCAGAGCAGCCAGACCGGCCTCGTCAAAGATGGGGCCGCCGGCCATGGACACGCCGGAACCGTAGGAACCCAGAACGATGGCAACATCCTTGGCCACTAGATCGGCAGCCGCGGTGGGAGCCTTGTCGGTGGAGGAGCCGTTGTCCGCGGGGATCAGCTCGACCTTGTAGGTCTCGCCGCCGATCTCAACGGTGGGGGTCTCCTGGTTGGCGTACTGCATACCCAGGGTCTCCTTCTTGCCGCCGGAAGCGGAGTCGCCGGAGGCGGGCTCAAACACGCCGATCTTGACGACCTTCTCGCCGGCCTGCTCGCCGGACACGTCGCCGCCGCCGCAGGCGACCAGGCCCAGGGCCATGATCAGAGCCAGGGACAGGGAAATGATCTTCTTCATAACTTGTTTTCTCCTTTTTGATTGGATTTGTGTATCTTTTTATCGGCACTGTCCGCCGTCAAAAGACACTTGTGCGTGGATATGAAGTGATTATACTATCTTGACCGGTAAAATGCAAGTTATTCTTGATGAAATTTCAATTTTTTCTTGACAAGCCGCCTTTTTGCCCGCTTTTTCCGGTTCCTTGCAGGAACGGCCCCCGCGTTCCACGCAGGCTCTTTGCGGGAATAAAGCAGGGACGGCCCGTATCGGGCCGCCCCTGCCATGTTCCGATCAGTCTTCGAAGGGAGTCCAGACCCAGCGGCAAATATCCACCGTTTGGCCCTCCAGCGTAATGGTCTTGATGACCTGCAGGCTGAAGCTGCCCAGCAGCGGCTCGTCGCCGCGCTCAACAAACACCGCGGTAACCATGTGGTCGCCGCTGATGGCGAAGGTTTTTCCCGCAATGGCAGCGCCGTCCACCAAAATCTCCTTCAGCTTGTAGCCGGAGTCGGACTTGACGGTAACGGTGACCGTTTCGCCGTAAGCGCCCTCGGTCTTATCCACGCTGATGGTACCGTTGGCCCCCTGCTCCACGGTGACGGTGCCCCTCTGCTCCTCCACCCGCTCGATGGTGAAGGTGTCGATGACGTTGTCCGCCAGCACGTAATCCTCGTTGGCGGTACCCAGACCGTAGTTGGTAAAGGTCAGGGTGGTGGGAGTGACCTCCACCAGAATGGCCTGACGCTTGGGCTCGCGGCCGGAGTGCACCACCGCCACCGCAGGATGCTCATGAACGGCGGCGTTGTTGGTGGAGCCGGAGCTGGAGGAGGCGGTGATGTGCAGCACGCCGTCGGGGTTGGTCACCTTGACCGGCAGGCTGGCGGTCTTCTTGTCGGTGTGCACCACGCCGTTGGAGTCGCTCCAGTTCACAAACGTGGGACTGGTGGTGCCATCGGCATAGGTGTAGTAGTTATTGCCAAAGGTGTTCTCAAAGGGGGTAACCGTCTCGTTGCCGTAGTACAGGCTGTCGGTGTCCACCGCCTCGTGCTTGAGGATGTGGCTGCGGGTGTAGGTGTGGTCGTGACCGGACAGCACCACGTCGAAGTCCCGGTCATAGATGCCGGGCAGCAGGTACTCGCGCATATCCACGAACATATGCTGCTCGGGGCGCTCCTCATAGAGGCCGTCCGCGTTCTGCGTGAAGTTGCCGTGATAGCTGCTGCCGTAGGGGGACTCGTGGTAGACGATGACCTTCCACTGGATGTCCTCGTTGTCCTCGTTCAGCTCCAGCACCTTGTCAATGAATTCCAGGTGATACTCGGCAGTCTGCTTGTTCTGGTCGCGCTTAGCCTGGGTGTGGGTCGCGGCGCCGCCATAGACGAAGTCGTTGACGTTCAGGCAGACGAACAGCACGCTGTTGTACACGAACCAGTAGTCGGCACTGTTGGTCATGCCGTAGTTCTCGGTGATGCCGTAGTATTTGCCGGTAGCGGGGTTGACCATGTAGCCGGGGGCGTTGAACTGCTGGTAATGCTCGCCGCGGGTCCAGCTGTCGTGGTTGCCCAGCATGGGGGCAAAGGTCAGGCCGGTCATCTCCTCGTGGTTGAGGAAGGCGTTGTACATAGTGGAGTTGGTCACGCCGTCATCGTTGGCGTCGGCCGAGGTGATCTGGTCACCGGCGGACACCACCAGATCAATGCCCGCAAAGACGGGGTCGCCGGTCAGCTGGCCAAGGGTGCGGCTCCAGCCGTCCACCTGTCGTGCAATGGGGATGTGAGGCTGACCCAGCTGGGGGTCGCCCACAAAGGCAAAGTTAAAGGTGTCAGACTTCTGCTCCACCTCAAAGGTATAGACAGGGCTGACATCGCTGCCGTTGGACAGCTGATAGGCATACTCATTGCCGGGTTCCAGGCCGACGACGGATGCCTTGTTGTGGTAGTAGCCGGGTTTCAGCGAGACCTCCCGCTCCGCCGCAACCTTGGCGGCATTGGCAGGCATGACGCCATCCACCAGATCGGCGGCCTTGGCGTAGGTGATATAGCCGGCGGCATCGCTGGTGGAGAACCAGTTGAAGTTGCGGCCGGTCTCGTCGGCACCGGGCTGAATGGTCACGTTGGTAATGGCATCGGTGGTAGTCACCGCGTCATCTACGTTGTCGGTGGCGCAGCGGTAGAACCAACCCTTGGTGCCGCTGGTCACGTGGACGTTCTTGGCATCCGCCGCCACGGGGATCTCCGTGTTGGACTTGATGTAAGCGCCGCTGGTCAGGGTGCCCACGGTGGCGGTGGTAGTGAAGTTGCCCACGGTGAAGGCAGGATACGCCGCCTCGATTTCGGGATTGCCGGAGATGTTCAGGGTAAAGTTGAAGTTAGTGTCGGGTCGGGTGGCCAAATCGTCCATCTTACCGCCGGTGATGGTCAGCACGGAGCCGCGGATCCAGATGTCGCCCGCGCCGTCGCCGTCGTCATACTTGCCGGTGGTGGCGTTCAGCTTGCCGCCATAGCCCATGATACCGCCGGAAATGGTCACCTTGGAGGTGTAGATGTACATGGTGGAGGAGTTGTTGTCCGCGCGGTTGGCGGTGATGCTGCCGCCGGAAATGTTGATAACGGGCTGCAGTGCCTCATCGGCCACAGTGGCATCGGGGGTGGACAGAGCGCCGCCGCGATAGGTGGCGCGGTTGTCGGTGATGGTACCGCCGGAAATGTTGGTCACGGAACCCTTATCGACCAGAATCGCGCCGCCGTACTTGGCGGTATTGCCGGAAATGGTGCCGCCGGTCATCTCGAAGGTGCCGGCGTTGTACACCGCGCCGCCGTTGCCGCTGTTGGTGTGGCCGGTGAGGGTGCCGCTGGCCAGCACCAGCTTGCCGCCGGCAGCCACCTTCAGCATGGCGGCAGAGGTGGACATACCCTTGATCTTGCCGCCGCCGGCGCTGTCCCGGACGGTCAGGGTAACGCCGCTGCCAATGGTGATGTAGGGGGCTTTGGTACCGTTGACGGTCTTGCCGTTCAGATCCAGCACATAGTTGCCGGCCGTGGTCAGGCTGATGCCGCCGGTGGTCACGTCGGCGCTGAGCTTGATGGAACTGTCGGCGGAAAAGTCCAGCGCGTCGCTGGCGGCGGGCTCCTTTACGCCGTAGGTGTAGACCGAGCCGTTCACCACCACGGTGTCGTCGGTTTCAAAAACAGTGTTGTGAGCGGTGATGCTGGCACCCTCCACCAGCTTGGTGATGGTGGCAGGGGTGTTGTCCGTGTCCTTCACGCACACGCCGGCGATCACCGGCTTGCCGCTGATGGCCAGCTTGTCGCCGGTGGACAGCTTGTTCAGCAGGCTGTAAATATGACCCAGCGTGCCGCCGGTGATGGTGGTCACGGTGTCACGGCAGTAGATCTCGCTGCCGCCCGCGGTATAGGCCGCGCCGCCCCAGGTGTTGCCGGAAATGGTGCCGCCGTTGACGTTCAGCACGGCAGCGCCGTCGGCCGTGCCGCGCAGATCCACGACGGAGTAGTTCGTGGCGTTTGAGCAGTTGTTGCCGGTGATGGTACCGCCGTTCATGGTAAAGGTGGCCCCGGCGCCCGCCGCACGGACCGCACCGGCGTAGGTCGCCTCACAATCGGTAATGGAACCGCCGTTCATGGTAAAGGTAGCCCCGGCATTCAGATAAACCGCGCCGCCCGCGCTGGCGCGTTTCCAGCCGGTAATGGTGCCGCTTTCCAGCGTAAACTTGCCGGTAACGTTGACACCGGGGGCGCCGGAGGTGGTGGTGCCAAACTGCATCGTGCCGCCCGTTCCGGTGTCCTTGACCGTCAGCTCGCCGTCGGCGGAAATGACAAACATACTCTTATCCACACTGGTGGGCATGGTGATGGTGTGGCCGTTCAGGTCGATGGACACGTCGCTCTTCACACTCAAAGAGCCGGTCAGGGTCAGGTCGCCGGACAGATAATAGCTGCCCGCATTCAGATTGCCGGAGGTGGCGGTCAGTTCCGTCCCCTCCGCCGCAAGGGCAGGGGTTGCCGCAGCCGGCAGCAGGGTGACCAGCAGCGCCATACAGCACAGCATAGCCGTGAGTTTCTTCATACAAGTTCTCATCTTCTTAACCTCACTTCCCATTCATTTGGCTGAAGTTCATTAAAATCTGCGCCGTCTGGGCGCGGGTGGCCTGTTCGGTGGCGTTGGTGAAGGGGACTCCCTCCAGCAGACCGGTTTCCACCGCCCAGCGCAGGGCATCCGCCGCCCAGTCGCTGTAGCTGCCCACGCGGCTCAAATCGCCGTTTCCGTTGGGCGAACCGGAGTAGTTGCGGAGAATGACCGCCACCTGCTCGATGGTCACCGCATCCTCGGGCTTGAACAGGCCGCCGCCAAAGCCGCTGACCACGCCCCGGTTGCTGCCCCAAGTGACCGCGTTGTTGAACCACTGGGTCGCCGGGACATCCTTGAAGCTGTGGGTGGCCCCGTTCAGGGCAGGCTGACCCTCCTTATTGTACAGAACCTGCACCATCATGGCGCGGTTCAGCGTATCGTCGGGGCCAAACTTATCGGCATTGTAGCCGCTCATGATGCCGTTGGCCACCACATAGTCCACGGCCTTCTGCGCCCAGTGACCCACCGTGTCGGCAAAGGTTTTGGATGCCTCCGGCTTGTCCGCACCGGGAGCCTTCTCGATGGTGAAGGTGTCCAGCACGTTCTCACTCAGCACATAATCCTCAATGGTGGAGCCCAGCGCGTAGTTGGTAAAGGTCAGGGTGTTATCGGTGACCTCCACCAGAACCACCTGACGGTCCACCTCCTTGCCGGACACGGTGACCAGCGCCATGGGATGGATGTAGTCGTCGGCGTTGCGAGAGGAGCCGGAACTGGACGAGGCGGTGATGTGCAGCACGCCGGTGGGGGCCGTGACCTTCACCGGGACAGAGGCCAGCTTGGTGTTGGTGTGGGTCACGCCGTTCAGGTCGGTCCAGCTCACATAGGTAGGGCTGGTGGTTCCGTCGGCGTAGGTGTAGTAGTTGGCGCCGTCCTCCGCCGTATTTTCCAGGGCGGAAACCGATTCGTTGCCGTAATACAGGCCGTTGGTGCTGTTCGCGGAATGGTCCATTACGTGAGTGCGGGTGTAAACGTGGTCGTGGCCGGACAGAACCACGTCAAAGCCGCGCTCGTCAATGCCGGGCAGCAGGTACTGGCGCATATCCACGAACATGTACTGCTCGGGTCGGGCGGAATACTCGCCGGCGCTGTCCCGGGTGAAGTTGTTGTGGTAGCTGGCACCGTAGGGCGACTCGTGATAGACCACGATCTTCCACTTGATGTCCTTGTTGTCACGGTTCAGTTCCAGCACCTTGTCGATGAATTCCAGATGATACTGCGCCAGCTTCTGATTTTCGGGGCCGCGGTAGCCGGCATGAGCCTGGGCCGTGCTGCCCCAGGACATATCGTTCACGTTCAGGCACACGAACAAAATCGAGTTGTAGGTGTACCAGTAGTCGGCACCTACCAGGTTGGTATCGCCGGAGGTCTGGGTCCAGCCGTAGTACTTCCCGGTGGCAGGGTTAATCATATAGCCCGTCTCGTTGAAATGCTGGAAGTGGTCACCCTTGGAGCCGTCATCGTGGTTGCCCACGGCACTGCTGTACAGGATGGAGGGCATCCACTGGTTATTCAAAAACGCGTCGTACATATTGGCGTGGGCATCGTGGTCGGCACCGGCCGTGACCTGGTCACCGGCGCCCACCCACAGATCCACGTCGGCAAAGGTGGGGTCGGTGGTCAGCTGGTTCAGGGTACGGTCCCAGCCCTCTTTTTGCCGGAACAAAGGGCTGGACGGCTGACCCAACTGGGGGTCACCCACAAAGAGGAAGCTGAACTCGTCCGACTTTTCCCCCACGCGGAAGGTGAAAATCTCGCTCCTGTCGCTGCCGTTGGAGAGCTGATAGCTGTATTCGGTGCCGGGTTCCAGTCCGGAGATGGTTGCCTTATTGTTGTAGAAGCCCGGGCGCAGGGACTTGTCCCCATCCCGGGTGGCCGCCACCTTCACCGCGTAGGTCGGGAAGCCGCCGTTGTACATCTGCTCCGTCTTGGCGCAGGTGATGTAACCCGTTTCCCCGCTCTGGGAGAACCAGGTGAAGTTGCGTTGGGTGATGTCGCTGCCCGGCTGCATGACTACGTTGGTGATGGGCAAAACCGGCTCGCCGGAGGGCGCGGAAGCGGACGCCTCGTAGATATAGGTTCCGCTGGCCTTGACCGAGGTATCTCCCTCCGCCACCGTCAGTTGGGCGGAGGACTTGACGTACGCGCCGCCAACCAGATTTTCCACGCTGCTGACCGTGGTGCTGTCGCCCGCGGTCAGGCTCACGGCAAGACTGTCCACCACAGGCTTGCCGGTGATGGTCAGGTAGGTGTTGTGTCCGCCGTTTTCGGGACGGACCGCCGCCTCTTCCAGCGTGCCGCCGCTGAGGGTGATGATGCTGCCCCGCAGCCAGCTCTCCTGTCCTCCGGCCGCGGAAACATAGGCTGACTTGGCCGTATCCCAAAGGTAGCCGTAACCAATCTTACCCCCGCTGATGGACAGCTTGGTGGTGTGCAGGTACAGGGTGGCACCCCGCTCCATGGTCTTGTTTCCGGTAATGTCGCCGCCGGTGATTTCCACCACGGGGTAAACACTCTCGTCAGGCAGATTTCGTTCCGCTGTACTGATTGCACCACCACGACGGGTGGAAACGTTGCCGGTAATCACGCCACCGGAAATCAAGGTGGTGGAATTTTCCTCCACAAAGATACCGCCACCCATATGAGCAGTATTATCCGAGATGGTGCCACCCTTGATTTCCACCGTGCCGGCGTTGTAGATGGCACCGCCCTTGGTGGTGCTGGTGTGGCCGGTCAGAGTGCCGCTCTCCAGCACCAGCTTGCCACCCCACTGCACGTCAATCATGCAGGTACCGGTCTCGATACCACGAATCTCGCCACCACCGGCACTGTCCAAGATGGTCAACGTAACACCGGTTCCAACACTAATATAGGGTGCCTCCGGGCCGGACAGAACGTGACCATTCAAATCTAGTGTATACTTGCCTTTGGTTCTTAACGCTGCACCGAAGGCGGACAACTGCGTGTCTTCCGTCAGGGTTAAAACACCGCTGCGAATAAATTTAGATGCAGACAACGGGCTGTCCGCAGCCATTACCGCCACAGGCAGCAGCGTGACCAGCAGCGCCATACAGCATAGCCAGGCCGTCAGTCGTTTCATTGTTCGCACCATCGTTTCATCCTCCGTTAATCACCCAAAATTGCGTGCATGTGCCTAAAAAGCTAATTTTAAGTATACTGGTTTTCCCCTGCCACTCCAAGTGCATAAAGTGCAATTTTATCTTGCAAAAAGTGTGGTGCCGGTTTATGATAATAGCACCCTCACCGGAAAGGATGTGTGCTGACCATGGACACAAGCCGCCCGTACCGACCGTACCTGCGCCGACTGACCGCATACCGCAGCGAGCCGCTGTATTACACACACGTCATCCTGTTTTCTCCCACGGAACATTCCACGGATTTCCATGTCCACGACCGGGCGGAGCTGATTTTGGCCAAGAGCGGCACCGCAAGCATCACCATTGAATCGCAGGTCTACCGGCTGAAGAAGAATTGCCTTGCCATCATCCGCCCCAATACCCTCCACCGGACGGTCTTTGCCGACAACAGCCCCTACGAGCGCTATGACCTCCAGTTTGACCACACCCTGCTGGGCAACGGTGTGTTCGACCGGATCCCCAAGGATCTGTGCTTTATCGACTGCAACGGCAATCACACCCTTTTGGGTCTGTTCAAGAAGCTGGATTTCTACTACCAGCACTTCAAGGGTGAGGACTTTCGCCTGCTTGTCAAAAATACCGTTGAGGAGATTTTGTACCACATCTACCTCTCTCCCCCCAGCGATTTTCAGGGTGAGCTGCTGGCCATTCACCCCACTTTGAAATCCGCCCTTGCGTACATAAACCGCCATTATACCGAACCCATCTCCGTCGAGGAGGTCAGTTCCCATCTGGGTATCACCAAAAGCCACCTGCACCACCTGTTCGCCCAGTTCATGAATACCACACCCAAGAAGTATATCAACCTCCAGCGGCTGACCAAGGCACAGTGGCTGCTTCAGACGGGCGAAAAGCCGTCGTCCATCTTTGCCTGCTGCGGATTTGGCGACTACGCCACCTTTTTCCGCAACTACACCGCTCACTTCGGCTATGCTCCGTCGCAGGCACTTCAGGCCGCCGGGTCGCAGGAACCCAATCCATGAAAGGCACAAAAAAACACCGGGGCATCTCTGCCCCGGTGTTTTCGTATTCGATCAGGTTTCGTCTTCGATCAGGCCGTAGCCGCCGTCGTTGCGGCGGTAGACCACGGCAAAGGCGCCGCCCGCCGCTTCATCCTTAAAGGCGTAGAAGCTGTGGCTGAGCAGGTTCATCTGCAGGATCGCCTCGTCCCGGGTCATAGGCTTGATGGGGAAGGTCTTGGTGCGCACGATGTCGTACTCCCCCTCCTCCGCCATGGGAACGAAGGTGCTCTCCTCATCCACGGTGCGCTCGAAGGCACCCTGGCGCAGGCGCTTTTCCAGGCGGGTCTTGTTCTTGCGGATCTGCCGCTCCAGCATGGTCACGGCGGAGTCGATGGACGCCAGCATATCGCTGGTACTCTCGGACACGCGCAGGATGGTGCTGCCGGACCGGACCGTGATCTCCACCTTGTTCCGGTCCTTTTCTACACTGAAGGTAACAGCGGCGGCGGCATCCTCCTTGAAGTAGCGATCCAGCTTGCCCACCTTTTTCTCGGCGTAATTGTGGACGTAGTTGGGCAGGTTGATCTTCTTGTCTGTGAACGTAAACTTCATGCGTGTCAGCTCCTTTCACCCCGAGGGGCGGTGTTGGTCCCGGACGCCCTCGCGTCCTTGTCAGTATTATACCATAACGGCACAGGATTTCCACACTTTTTTGTAAATTTTTTGCAAAGTTTGGAAAATTTATCCTGCCGACCGGCTTCGACCATCCTCCCAATTGACATTTATTGGAAGCCCATGCTATACTTTCCCTGCAGCTCAACCAAGCGGAGCGTACCTCCGCACGTTCATTCTCAACTTCGGTTTGCGGCGCCCCTCGTTTGCGAGCGGGCGCCGTCTTTCTGCCTGCGCAGCAAAAAACGCCGCAGTTTCATGGAAACTACGGCGTTTTGTTTTCTTATCTGCGGCCGTTCCCGCGGCGGGAATTGCCCTTCTTTTCGATGTAGCGCAGCTCGGACAGCTTGCTGTCGGATGCCTGCATAAACTGCTTGAGCCGATCCTCGAAATCCACCGGTTCCTTGTTGGCGGCGGGGCGGGGATTGAACGCAGGCGCACGAGTTCCGTCGTTGCGGGGGCCCGCCGGGCGGGGCGGACGCTGCGTAGAAGCCGCGGGGCGGGCAGGGGGCGGAGCCGCCTGCTTAATGGACAGGTTAATGCGGTTGGAGTCATCAATGTTGATGACTTTCACTTTGACTTCCTGTCCCTCTTTCAGATGCTCACTGACCTCGCTGACGTAGGAATAGGCGATCTCGGAAATGTGCACCAAGCCGGACTTTCCCCCGGGCAGAGACACAAATGCGCCAAATTTGGTGACACCGGTAACCTTTCCCTCTACAACAGAACCTACTTCAAACTCCATAATCGACCCAAAACCCTCTCTGTGATATATAACCGGAACCTGTTCAGTTGGTCACGTCTACAAACAGTTTTTCCCCGGGCTTAACAAACCCCTTGTCCCGGGCTACCTGTTCCAGCACGTCCGGGTCGTCCTTGTTTTCCAGCACGTACTGCTTTTCGGCGATCTCCTGCTGTGTCTGCGCGACCTGAGCGGAAAGGATGTCCTGCTCGGTCCGCGCGTCCTGCAGCTGTCCGCGCAGATCCAGCAGTGCCGTTGCCAGGTAGATCAGCAGCGCAAGCACCACGATTTTGGTCAGCAACCCCGCCTTTTTTACCTGCACAACCGCCACCTCCGCATTGAACGTCCGCCCTGCGGCGGCGCGCCTGTTCCATTTCTCGGTCCAGTTGCTTTATTTTATACCATTTGCAGCCATAATGAAAGCTATTTTTTGCAAAAATTTCGATTTTTTTCAGCAGAAAAAACAGGCCTTTCATGGGCAGAAGTACCAAACAGACCAGCATATGGACCAGATCCGCCCCCCGGTAGGCGATTTTCAGCATCAGCGGGCTCAGGGTAAGAAAATAAATGACTCCCCCCGCAAACATACCCGCCGCACCGTACAGCCGCACCCAACCGCCCCAGGCCTCCAGTGACCACAGAAACAGCACGGCGGTCAGAGAAAGCCAAAACAGCAGGTCCAGCAGGGCGCCAAGTCCCCGCAGACGTACCCGGACCCGCAGCACCCGTCCAAGGTCGTACACAACCCCCGCGCCCATCCCCAGCAGCAGGGACTGGCCCATGGCCCAGCCCTGCCGGGCTACGTCGATCTCCATTTACCGCAGCAGGCGGCTGAGAAAACCACCGCCGCCCCGGTTGCCCATATCCTCATAGGTCAGGGACTCCACCTGTCCCTCCACCCGCAGCTGACCGCCATCCAGGCTGAGCTGCTCGATGTGCAGGCCGCTGCCCCGCACCACCAGTGTCCCCTGCCCGGTGACCATGATGATGCCGCCCTCGTCAAAGCTCTCTACTTCCTCCACCCCACTGACCGTCAGCTGCTGCCGGTTGTCCAGAGTCAGCCTGTGGGTCTGTTCCTGCAAATACTGGGTATCGTACGCCATTGTCGTCACTCCTTTCCCTTCAATTTATGGGACAGGGTCTGTGAATATACCGCTGGACGATGGCACGCAAATGTTTTATAATGAAGTATCGATTTTTTTGGACAGGAGGTGACCCTATGTCCCAATCCATCATTGGCCGCGAGATCCTCCGGCTGGACTGTATAGACTCCACAAACAGTTACCTGATGCGGCTGGCCGCGGAAGGTGCCCCCGAAGGCCTTGTGGTCATTGCCGACCGGCAGACCGCCGGCCGGGGCCGCCGGGGCCGCAGCTTCCAGTCCACCGGTGGCCTTGGTCTGTATCTGTCCGTGCTGGTGCGCCCCGACCTGCCCGCCATTGACGTGCCGGAGCTGACCGCATGGACGGCAGTTGCCGTGTGCGACGGCATCGAAGCCGCCTGCGGCAAGCGTCCAAAGGTCAAGTGGATCAACGACCTGATCGCCGAAAACCGTAAACTGGGCGGCATCCTGACCGAGCTGGCCCTGAACCCGGACGGCACCCTGTCCCACGTGGTGGTCGGCATCGGCATCAACGTTTCCCACAAACGTGAGGACTTCGACCCGGAGTTGCAGGATATGGCCACCTCCCTGTCCCGCTGGCTGGGGCAGGCGTTTGACCGGGACACACTGGCACACCACGTAATCACCGCGCTGGACGAAATGTACCGCCACTTCCCCCACGACCGTCAAGGTTTCCTCTCCCGTTACCGGGCCGACTGCGTGACTTTGGGGCAGCCCGTGCGGGTCTTGGCCGGCAACGCCGCCACCCCCGCCGTGGCGGAGGCCATTGATGACCACTTCCGCTTGCTGGTACGGTACGGGGACGGCTCCACCGCCGCGCTGAACTCCGGCGAGGTGTCCGTGCGGGGTCTGTGGGACTACGTGTAAGCCTTTTGGGTATCCTCACCCATTCTCCCGCACAAATTCCCCCGCTTTTTTCCGTTTCAACCGCTTGTCAGAACCATGTTTTTATTATAGAATAGAGGTTGACTTTCAAACGCTTCGTTGGGAGGGCCTGTTTTGTCCGTCATTTTGAACGCGACCCACCCCGTCCCCCACCTGTCCAGCACCCTGCTGACCGAAGCAGGCGGCATTGCCCACGGGTTCTCCACCCGGCTGGGCGGCGTCAGCTGTGCTCCCTTCGACAGTTTGGATCTGGGCTATAACCGGGGGGACGATCCCGCCCATGTGGCGGAGAATTACCGCCGATTCTGCGCCGCCATCGGCGCCGACCACACCCGTGTGGTGAAAAGCCGCCAGATCCACACCGACAACATCCGGGTGGTGACCGAGGCGGACGTGGGAGTCGGTCTGTGCGAGCCCGCCCCTTACGAGGCGGACGGTCTTGTGACCAACGTGCCCGGCCTGTGCCTGACCGTCTTCACCGCCGACTGCGTGAGTGTGCTACTCTGCGACCCGGTTGCCCGGTGCGTGGCCGCCGTCCACTCCGGCTGGCGCTCCACCGCCATGGCCATCGTGCCAAAGACCGTGCAGGTCATGGCCGACCGCTTCGGGTGCCGCCGCGGTGACATCTTAGCCGCCATCGGCCCAGCCATCGGCGGCTGCTGCTTCCAAACCCGGAACGAGGTGCCTGATGCCATGCTGGAAACCTACGGCCTCATGGCCGCGCCGTTCATCCGTCCCGACGGGGCGGACCACTTCCGGGTGGACCTGCGGGGCATCATCGCCCAGAGCCTGCGCCACGCCGGGCTGTCACCCCACCACATTGATGGTTCCGACCACTGCACCGCCTGCCGCCCCGACCTCTACTGGTCCCACCGGCTGATCGGCAACGCCCGGGGCAGCATGGCCGCTATGATACAGCTACTGTAAGAGAAGAGAAAAACGATTTAGAGATATATGGAGGAATGGACATGAGTGTTTTTCGCTGCTACTCCCAAAAGCGCCCCGGCTTCGACGTAGAGGCACAGGGCCTGTGCCGCCAGCTGCGCGAGCAGTTGGGTGTCACCGCCCTGAAGCGGGTGGACATCCTCAACCGCTACGATGCCGACCACATCGACCCCGCCGTGTACGAGCAGGCCAAGGACATCGTATTTTCCGAGCCGCAGGTGGACAGCGTTTACGCCGAGCAGTTCCCCGTTCCCGCCGCCCCCCACACCCTGCTGGCGGTGGAGGCACTGCCCGGTCAGTTCGACCAGCGCGCCGACTCCTGCGCCCAGTGCATCCAGCTCATGGCCGGTGTGGATCGCCCCCTGATCGCTTTCGCCCGTGTCTACGTTCTGGAGGGTGAGCTGTCCGCCGCCGATATGGACAAGATCCGCGGCTACCTCATTAACCCCGTGGAATGCCGCGAGGCGTCTATGGACAAGCCCGCCACTTTGGAGCGTACCTACGACGCCCCCACCACCGTGGCCACGGTGGACGGCTTCATCGCCATGGACGAGGCGGCCCTGTCCGACCTGTTGAACAAGCTGGGCCTTGCCATGGATCTGGACGACCTGAAGTTCCTGCAGGCCTACTTCCGTGACGAGGAGAAGCGCGACCCCACTATTACCGAGGTGCGTCTGGTGGACACCTACTGGTCCGACCACTGCCGCCACACCACCTTCTCCACCCACATCGACAACGTGGACATTGCCGATGCCGACGTCAAGGCCGCCTACGAGCGGTATCTGGCCGCCCGTGTGGAGGTCTACGGCGAGGAGAAGGCCGCCAAGCGGCCCCAGACCCTGATGGACGTGGCCACCATCGGCGGAAAAACCCTGAAAAAGCGCGGTCTGCTGCCCGAGCTGGACGAGAGCGAGGAGATCAACGCCTGCTCCATCCACGTCCCCGCCACTGTGGACGGCAAGGAGCAGGACTGGCTGCTCATGTTCAAAAACGAGACCCACAACCACCCCACGGAGATCGAGCCTTTCGGCGGTGCCGCCACCTGCATCGGCGGTGCCATTCGCGACCCGCTGGCCAGCCGTGCCTATGTCTACGCCGCCATGCGCGTCACCGGCGCTGCGGATCCTCTGAAGAGCGTGGATCAGACCATGCCCGGCAAGCTGCCCCAGCGTAAGATCGTCACCACCGCCGCTGCCGGCTAC
>JAFQHV010000037.1 GCA_017397835.1 Oscillospiraceae bacterium | reverse complement strand
TGACTGTCCGCGCTTCCGCTTTCTCCGCCTCTGCCAAAGAGAAGATCGAGGCTGTCGGCGGTAAGGCGGAGGTGGTCTAAACATGATTCAGACCATCCGTAACGCCTGGAAGCTGCCCGAGCTGCGCAAGAAGATCCTGTTTACCGTCTTCGCGCTGCTCATCTTCCGTCTGGGTTCCGCTGTGCCGGTTCCCTATATCAACACCGATGCGCTGGGTCAGATGATTGCCAGCCGCAGCGGTACCATCTTCGACCTGATGAACGCCATGAGCGGCTCCGCCTTCTCCATGGCAACGGTCTTCGCCCTGTCCATCCAGCCCTACATCAACAGCTCGATCATCATCCAGCTGCTGACCGTGGCCATCCCCGCTCTGGAGCGGTTGGCCAAGGAGGGCGGCGAGGAAGGCCGCAAGAAGATCGCCTCCATCACCCGCTACACCACTGTGGCCATCGCTCTGCTGCAGGGCTTTGGTTACTACAGCCTGATCAAGAGCTACGGCATGCTGAACACCGGCAACCTGTCCGGCCTGTGGGTCGGCCTGGTCATCGTGCTGACCTTCACCGCCGGCTCTGCGTTCCTGATGTGGCTGGGTGAGCAGATCACCGAGTTCGGCATCGGCAACGGCATCTCCATGATCCTGTTTGCCGGTATCATCTCCCGTGGTCCCCAGCTGGTCATGACCCTGTACACCGGTGTGCGCAATCACATCCTGGGTGTGTCCGCAGAAACGGCCGCTGCTGTCGGCCAGACTGTGATGCCCTGGTGGGGCGCCATCCTGCTGGTGGTGGGTATGATCGCTATGGTCGTGTTCATCGTGTATATCTCCAACGCCGAGCGTAAGATCCCCGTGCAGTACGCCAAGCGCGTTGTGGGTCGCAAGATGTACGGTGGCCAGTCCACCCACATTCCCATGAAGGTGAATATGTCCGGCGTTATGCCCGTCATCTTCGCCCAGTCCATCGCTTCCCTGCCCGCTACCATCGCTGCGTTTATCCCCGGCGGCAGTGAAAGCGCCTTCATCAAGGCGTTCAACCCCAACAGCCTGATTTACGCGATTGTGTACTTCCTGCTAATCGTGGCCTTCAGCTACTTCTATGCCGGCATGAGCTTCAGCCCGGTGGAGGTTGCCAACAACCTGAAGAAGAACGGCGGCTTTATCCCCGGCTTCCGTCCCGGCAAGCCTACCGCCGACTTCATTACCAAGGTGCTCAACAAGATCACCCTGTTCGGTGCTCTGTACCTGGGTGTGGTCGCTTTGGCTCCCATTGTCACCGGCAATCTGGTTGGTGTGTCTTCCATGGGTATCGGCGGCACTTCCGTTATCATCGTGGTTGGCGTTGCGCTGGAGACTGTCAAGGCTCTGGAGGCCCAGATGCTGATGCGCCACTACAAGGGTTTCTTGGAGTAAGAGAGGCGCTTGCATGGGAGTAAGGCTGATTATGCTGGGCGCCCCTGGCGCCGGCAAAGGCACTCAGGCCGCGCTGCTGAGTGAGCGGCTTGGGATCCCTACTATTTCTACCGGCAGCATCCTTCGTCAGGCCATCAAGGATGGCACTGACGTGGGGCTGCAGGTGAAGGCCCTGATTGAGGCCGGCCAATTTGCCCCCGATGACCTGATCGTTGAGATCGTCAACCAGCGGGTAAGCCAGCCGGACTGCAAAGAGGGGTTTATTCTGGATGGAATGCCCCGCACCCTTGCCCAGGCACACGCCTTGGACAAAGCGGGTATCACCATTGACCGGGTCGTGGACATTGAGATCTCCGACGAGGAGATCATGAAGCGCATGACCGGCCGGCGTGTGTGCCAGCAGTGCGGTGAAACCTTCCATTTGGAGGCAAGACCGCCCCTGAAGCCGGGCGTTTGTGACGGCTGTGGCGGCGAACTGGTTTTGCGCAAGGATGACGCACCGGAGACCGTGAAAGAGCGGTTGGCGGTGTACCATGCGCAGACCGAACCTTTGAAGGACTTTTATGCACAGCGGGGCATCCTGTGTGCGGTGGCCGATCGGCCCGGCATCGCAGAGATGACTGCCGCAGTCATGGAGGCTCTGAACCTGTGAAAGAGCTGGAACTGATTTCGCTCCGGTCTGACCGGGAGATCGAGGCTATGCGAAAGGCCGGACGGATCACCGCCCAGGCACGAGCGCTGGCTGGCTCCATGGTAGCGCCGGGCGTGACCACCAAGCAGATCGACAAGGCTGTGCGCGAGTTTATTAAAAGCTGCGGCGCGAAGCCGTCGTTTCTCGGCTACGCCGGATTTCCCGGTTCCGCCTGCATTTCGGTCAACGAAGAGGTCATTCACGGCATCCCCGGTCCCCGTGTTCTGCGGGAGGGCGATATCGTCAGCATTGACGTGGGCGCTTACTTCGGCGGGTTCCACGGTGACTGTGCCGCCACCTTCCCCTGCGGACAGGTGAGCGACGAGGCGCTGCGGCTCATCGAAGTGACCCGACAGAGTTTTTGGGAGGGCATCAAGTTCGCCCGAAAAGGATTCCGTGTGTCCGACATTTCCCATGCAGTTCAGCAGTATGTAGAGTCCAACGGCTTTTCCGTGGTGCGCGAATACGTCGGCCACGGCGTGGGAGCCAAGCTCCACGAGCCGCCCAACGTTCCCAACTTCGGACCTGCCGGTCACGGTGCGCGGCTGATGCCGGGCATGACGCTGGCGGTGGAGCCCATGGTGAACGCCGGAGAAAAGGATATCCGCGTGCTGAAGGACGGCTGGACCGTCGTGACCCGGGACGGCGCTCTGTCTGCCCACTACGAAAACACCATCCTTGTCACCGAGGGTGAGGCGGAAGTGCTGACCGTCGCGGAGGAGCTGCCCAATGGCTGAACGAATTGGCCAGATCGTCCGGTCCGTTGCCGGACATGACAAAAGCGAATTGTTCTGTGTGGTCGGCGAGAAGGACGGACTCCTGCTCCTGGCCAACGGAAAACAACGAAAGGCCGCGTCGCCGAAGCTGAAAAAGCCCGGCCACGTCCAACCGCTGGACCAGAGTGACTTCGATCACCCGGTCATCCGTAAGCTGCAAAACAAGGAAACTGTGTCTGACAGAGAACTGAGAAGTGCTCTGGCTGCCTTCAAGGGAGGAAATCACGCATGGCAAAAGACGATATGATCGAGCTGGAAGGCGTTGTGACCGAGTCCCTGCCCAACACCACGTTCCACGTGGACATCGGCAACGGCCACATCATCCTGGCTCACATCTCCGGCAAGCTGCGCATGAACTTCATCCGCATCCTGCCCGGTGATAAAGTTACCGTTCAAATGTCTCCTTACGATCTGACCCGTGGTCGGATCACCTGGAGAAGCAAGTAAGTAAAAACGACCGGCGGAACTCCGCCGGGGCCATTAAGGCATTCATAGGAGGTTTATAACAATGAAAGTAAGACCGTCCGTGAAGCCCATGTGCGAGAAGTGCAAAGTTATCAAGCGCAAGGGCAAAGTCATGGTAATTTGCGAAAACCCTAAGCATAAGCAGAGACAAGGTTAATTGGAGGTGCTGTAAAAAATGGCTCGTATTGCCGGTATTGACCTGCCGAGAGAGAAGCGCATTGAGATCGCTCTCACTTATATCTA
>JAFQHV010000036.1 GCA_017397835.1 Oscillospiraceae bacterium | reverse complement strand
TTCGGCAGCCCGGGCCTTGAATTCTTCAAAAAAAGCCATGATCGTTCCTCCTTGTGTCATGCGGTGAGTCTTACTGTATTATATTCTACTCTGTTTTTGCTTTATGTGCAATATAATTTTTGTTGCCCGGGCGGGGCGGGGGTGCTATACTGTAAACAGCGAATGAAAGGAGGGCGACTATGCTGAGTAAAACCGGACGATTTGGGGCGCGGGTTTGTACCGCGATCGCCCTGTTGATTTGCGCCGTGATCTTGCTGCAGAACAGAACGTACAGCCTGGTGATCCCCCTGGCTGTGGCTGCCGGAGCGGCGGTCGTGTGGCTTGCGTTCCGGTTTGTGAAGCCGGGCAAGGGGTTTGAGATCGGCTTGTTCCTTTTGCGCTTTGTTTTGGCCCTTGTATTTATCCTATGGCTGAAGAGTCAGCCGGTGCAGGATTTTGATACTATGCATCAGGCGGCGGTTCAGCTGGCCCGGGGTGACCATGGGTATTTGCAGGATGTCTACTTTTTCAACTGGGCCTATCAGTCGGCTTTTGTGGCCTATGAGGCCTTGGTTATTCGTCTGTTCGGTGGCAGCCTGCTGCCGCTGCAGCTGCTCAACGCCCTGTGGATGGCGGGGACGGCGGTGCTGGTCTATCGCATTGCGGCCCGGTTAACAAACGGAAAGGCGGCTGCGGCAGTCAGCGTGCTGTATGCGCTGTATCCTGCGCCCCTGTTTCTTGCCGGGGTGCTGACCAACCAGCATTTGTCGGTGTTTCTGCTCTACGCCGGTATTTACGTGCTGATGAGCGGCAGCGGCTTGACCTGGACCCGCACCGTTGAGGCGGGCGCCCTGATCGCGCTGGGCAATGCCATGCGGCCCATCGGTATCATTCCGCTGTTGGCCTGTGTGATCTGGTTGGTGCTGCGGGCCTTGACCGGGCGAAATTGGAAAACACTGCTGCGTGGCTTGGGCATGGCGGCGAGCTATTTCCTGTGCGGAATGCTGCTGTCCGCCCTGATCGTGGGCAGCGGGATCAATCCCAACGGCCTTGCCAACAACCAGCCCATGTGGAAGTTTGTGGTTGGACTGAATCAGGAATCCGACGGACAATGGAACCGTGGGGACTATGAGCGATTCATCGTTCCCTCTGCCGCCGATCCCGAGGGGGTGGATGCGGCGATGCGGCAGGAAGTGACCCAACGGCTGTCGGTTGGCCCCGGAAAGCTGGTCGGACTGGCTCTGCGCAAAAGCATCGGCATGTGGGCCGGGTATGAAGATCTGTACTGGGGGTTCGGCCATCTGGATCCGGAGGGAGAAGCGCTGCCGGGCGTGAACTGGAACAGTCTGCAGCTTCTTTTGGCGCAGGCTGAAAAGGGGCTTTACCTGCTGGCCTTTGCGCTGGCGTTTGCGGGGGTTTTGCGCCGCTTGATCAAGCGGGAGCAGACCGGAGCGGATCTGGTCCCTGTGCTGCTGCTGTGCGGCTACTACGCCGTCCACCTGATCGTGGAGGTACAGGTGCGCTACCGGTACTTCCTGATGCCCTGTGTTTTTGTTCTGGGGGCGATGGCGTTGCGAAATTGGTGGAAAGAAGAATAAAAAAGTTCCCGCGCACCACGGTGCGCGGGAACTTTTTTGGTTGGTTACAGACCCTGAGCCAGCATGGCCTGAGCGATGCGCTTGAATGCGGCGATGGCGGTACCGGCGACCAGATCGTTGGCAAAGCCGTACTGCTCCGCGGCGGCGGCAGAGGCGTCGTAGGTGGCGTTCATGATGTCACGCAGGCGCTGCTCCACTTCTTCATGGCTCCAGCTGTAGCGGACGCTGTTCTGCGCCATTTCCAGCGCGGACACGGCCACGCCGCCGGAACCGGAGGCCTTGGCACCCACGGTGAGGATCTGGGGACTCAGGCGCAGAAGTTTGAGCGCCTCGGCCGTGGCGGGCATATTGGATGCCTCCACGTAGTACTTGACGTTGTTGGCCAAAATGCGCACCGCATCCTCCACGTCCAGCTCGTTTTGCGTAGCGCAGGGGATGACAACGTCCACGGGGACCTCCCAGGGGCGTTTTCCGGCGTGAAATTCCAAACCGAACTTGTCGGCGTAGGCTTGGACCCTGTCCTGACCGCTCATCCGCATTTCCACCATAAAGTCGAATTTTTCCTTGGTGGTAATGCCGTCGGGATCGTAGATATAGCCGTCGGGGCCGGACAGAGTGACCACCTTGGCACCCAACTGGGCAGCCTTGCGGCACACGCCCCAGGACAGGTTGCCGAAACCGGAGATGGCAATGCGCTTGCCCTCGATGGTGTCGTTGTGCTGGGTCAGCATGCGGTCCAGGAAGTAGATCGCGCCGTAGCCGGCGGCCTCGATACGGACCTGGCTGCCGCCGTAAGACAGGCCCTTGCCTGTCAGCACGCTGGTTTGGGCCCGGCCGGCCAAGCGCTTGTATGCACCGTACAGATAGCCGATCTCGCGGGCACCCACGCCGATGTCGCCGGCGGGGACGTCGGTGTCGGCACCGATGTAGCGGTACATGGCGGTCATAAAGCTTTGGCAGAAGCGCATGATCTCGCGATTGCTCTTGCCGCGGGGGTCGAAGTCGGCACCACCGCCGGCACCGCCGATGGGCAGACCGGTCAGGGCGTTTTTGAAGGTCTGCTCGAAACCCAAAAACTTCACCACGGAAGCGTTCACACTGGGGTGGAAGCGCAGACCGCCCTTATAGGGGCCGATGGCGCTGTTGAACTGGGCACGGAACCCGTGGTTGGTATGGGCCACGCCCTTGTCATCTACCCAAGGGACCAAAAAGCAGAACATACGCTCCGGTTCCACCATGCGGCTGAGCAGATCCAACTGCTCGTACCGGGGATCGTCCACGGCGGGCTCGATCAGATCCAGCCAGGTCAGTACGGATTGGAGATACTCCGGCTCGTGTGCGTAGAGGCGGTTCAGGTTTTCCCGAACGCGGGCAACATACTCGTTCATGGAAGCCTCCTTACACCAAACCGTAAGCCAGCATGGAGTTGGCAACCTTCAGGAAACCGGCGATGTTGGCACCGGCGACCAGATCGCCCTCCATGCCGTACTCGGCGGCGGCGCTGGCGGCGTTGTTGTACAGGTCGGTCATAATGCGCTTGAGGTGTTCGTCCACTTCGTCGAAGCTCCAGAAGAAGCGCATGGAGTTCTGGCTCATTTCCAACGCGGACACGGCCACACCGCCGGCGTTGGCGGCCTTGGCCGGGCCAAAGAGGACCTTGGCCTCTTTCAGGGCATCCACAGCATCAGGAGTGCAGGGCATATTGGCGCCCTCGGCCACGGCGTAGCAGCCGTTGGAGATCAGGGTGCGGGCGGCCTCGCCGTTGAGCTCGTTCTGGGTGGCACAGGGGAGGGCGATGTCGCAGGGAATGGTCCAGATGCCCTTGCAGCCCTCGTGATACTCGGCCTCGGGGTGAACGTCCACGTAGGTGCGGATACGGTCGCGGCGGACCTGCTTGATCTCCTTGACCAGATCCAGGTCGATGCCGTTCTTGTCATAGATATAGCCGTTGGAGTCGGACAGGGCGACTACCTTGGCACCGAACTCGGTGGCTTTCTGGCAGGCGTAGGTGGCTACGTTGCCGGAACCGGAGATGACCACGGTGGCGCCGCGGAAACTCTTGCCGGCGGCCTGGAGCATACAGTCGGTGAAGTAGCACAGGCCGTAGCCGGTAGCCTCGGTACGGGCCAGGGAACCGCCGTAAGACAGACCCTTGCCGGTCAAGGTTCCGGTAAACTCGTTGCGCAGGCGCTTATACTGGCCGAACAGGTAGCCGATCTCGCGGGCACCCACGCCGATGTCACCGGCGGGCACGTCGGTATCGGGGCCGATGTATTTGGACAGCTCGGACATAAAGCTCTGGCAGAAGCGCATGATCTCGCCGTCGGACTTGCCCTTGGGGTCAAAGTCGGAACCGCCCTTGCCGCCGCCGATGGGCAGGCCGGTCAGGCTGTTCTTGAAGATCTGCTCGAAGCCCAGGAATTTGATCACGCTCTCATTCACGCTGGGGTGGAAGCGCAGACCGCCCTTGTAGGGGCCGATGGCGCTGTTGAACTGCACGCGGAAACCACGGTTGACGTGGACGTTGCCCTGATCGTCCTCCCAGGGCACGCGGAATTTGATGACGCGCTCGGGCTCTACCAGACAGTCCATGACACCCTCGGTGATATACTCGGGGTGGGCATCGACCACGGGGGAGAGAGAGGTCAGAACCTCGCGCACCGCCTGGTGAAATTCGGGCTGGCCGGGGTCGCGGGCGACCACGCGCTCCATCAGCTCGTCAAGGTATTTGTTGGGAATGCTCATATAAAACGCCTCCGTTATTTGGATGGGGATACTTTACCCTGTTAAATTATATTATATGTTATAACACGAGGAAATTTGCAAGTCAATAGTCAAAATCTTGCAGAAAAAATGTTTGTTTGCACCTACAAAACACTTTTTTTCATGCTGGGCTTTTTTGTATTATTTTCCATAATCGGCTGTTTTTGTTCGAGAAGCCCAACCTTTGCGCCCTTTGGTATGTTTAATATTTATTTACAATTCGTACACAGCGAGGTAAAATATGAAATGGATAATAATTGCAGGAAACCTTGCAAAGGTGATGTTTTAGGAGGAAACGGGATGAAAATTGCAAGATGTTATGCTTGGGTCCTGGCCTGCGCTTTGGCGGTGGGGTGCCTGAGCGGGTGTCAGTGGGGTGCGGGTGCGCCGGCGGAGACCCGCATTGCTTTGAGCGACGACGAAATTCAGACCGAGGGCGTGAATCGTGAAGGGGTGATTGTCGGCGGCGACATCATATATTATGAAGACCGTGACACGTATGAAAGCGGCAACCCCTACGGCGAGGGAGAGGCGGCGGACCGCCACAGCGCGGAGGAAGCGGCGGCTCACATGGTGGTCAACATTACCCAGCCCGGCACCTACCGCCTGACCGGCAAGCTGTCCAAGGGACAGATCCGGGTGGATCTGGGCGAGGATGCCAGGACTGACCCGGCTGCGGCGGTTACTCTTGTGCTGGATGGGGTGGACATCTCCTGCGGCGTTGCCCCGGCCATCCTGTTTTTGAACGTATACGAGTGCGACCACGACTGGTCGGCGGAATCGGCCACCAAGGATGTGGACACTTCTGCCGCCGGTGCCAATTTACTGCTGGCCGAGGGTAGCACCAACGTGGTCAACGGCTCTTACGTGGCCCGCATCTATAAAGATGCCGAGGGTGAAAAGAAGCTGTGGAAGCAGGATGGTGCCATCTACTCCTATATGTCCATGAACGTGGACGGCCGAGGCGAATTGGTCGTCAATGCGGAAAATGAAGGCGTGGACACCGAGCTGCATCTGACGATCAACGGCGGAGATGTCAGTATTTTCGCCCAAAACGACGGTATCAATACCAATGAGGACGGTGTGTCCGTCACTACTATTAACGGCGGAACCCTGCATATCGTGGCAGGGCTTGGAAAAGAAGGCGACGGGATCGACTCCAACGGTTGGCTGGTCATCAACGGCGGTGACGTGTTTTCCAGTGCCCATCCTGCTGCTGATGCTGGTCTGGACAGCGATATGGGCAGCTACATCAACGGCGGCCGCGTGTGGGCCTTTGGCTCCACGATGGACTGGGCAGAGAGCGACAGCGGGCAGGTGACCGTGAACCTGCAGTTTGCCGAGGGCATGAGTGCCAAGTCCCTGCTGAAGATTTTGGATAAGGATGGGAATGGGATCCTCGCTCCCCGTGCGGTGGAGGAGGACGACCCCACCGCCGACCGGACCTATCGCGGCGCCATTATCTCTGATCCCCTCCTGAAGCAGGGGGAGACCTATACGGTCTATGTGGACGAGGTACAGCAGGCTTACACCGGTACCGACGTCATGCGTGGGCCCGGCGGTTTTGGCGGCGGCAGACCCGGCGGACAGATGGGGCAGCCCCCTGAGGGCGGGATGCCCAACTTCCAGGGCGGCGAGCGCCCCAACTTCCCGGAAGGGCAGATGCCAGAGGGCGGCAAGGGCGGTCGTCCTCAGGGTGAAATGCCCAAGTGGGAGAACGGAGAAATGCCCGACTTCGGTCAGGGTCAAATGCCGCAGATCCCTGAAGGAGAGATGCCCGATCTCACGGAGGGTGAGATGCCGCCGTACGCCAGCTTATGGACGCCCGGTCAGCAGAGCGGGGAGCAGATGCCCCCCAGCACCGAGTTCTATATGCAGGACATGGTCAACTTCTTCTCCGGCGTGGCAGCAGCGGAATAAACAGATTAAGCAGAGGCGGCTTTCTCCCCGCCTCTGCTTTTCTTTTTGCCCGTTCTGTGGTAAACTGTTGCAAACGAGGTGATGACCATGATCCGTGTGCGGGACATTCCCCTGCCTTTGGACGGGGATATGGAACAACTGAAAAAGCGGGCGGCTCGCCTGCTGAACATCCACCCCGGGCAGATATTTGAAATGAAGATGGCCCGTCGCTCCGTCGATGCCCGAAACAAAAGTGACGTGCATTACGTCTGCACCGTGGACGTGACGGTGGAAAAAGAGGGACGGGTGCTGAACCGTTCCGGCTGCCGCAAGGCGGAGCTGATTGTGCCGCAGGGATACGAGTTTCCTGCCGTTACCGCGAAACTGACCCACCGGCCTGTGGTGGTGGGTATGGGACCGGCCGGCTTGTTTGCGGCCCTGTTTCTGGCCCGGGCGGGCGTGCCGCCCATCGTGCTGGAGCGGGGGCGAAGCGTGGAGCGGCGCACCGCCGATGTGGAGCGGTTCTGGACCGCGGGACAGCTGGACCCAACCTCCAACGTGCAGTTTGGTGAGGGCGGAGCCGGGACGTTCTCCGACGGCAAGCTGACCACAGGTACCCACGACGGGCGCATCGGTGCGGTGCTGGACATGCTGGTGTCCCACGGTGCACCGGAGGACGTGGTGTGGTCCCACAAACCTCATATTGGGACCGACGTGCTGCGTGAAGTGGTAAAAAGCATCCGTCGGGAATTGATCGAATTGGGGTGCGATATTCGCTTTGAAAGCCGCCTGTGTGACATCAAGTGCGGGCAGGACGGTGTGCAGTCTGTGACTGTGGACGGCCCGGAGGGGCGGTACGACATAGCCTGTGAAGCGGTGATACTTGCCCCGGGACACTCGGCCCGGGATACCTTTGAACTGCTGAACCAGATTGGCGTGCCCATGGAACAGAAACCGTTTGCCATCGGTGTGCGTATAGAGCACAACCAGCAGGCGGTCAGCCGCAGCCAATACGGCCCGGCGTGGGAGCGCCTGCCCGCCGCGGACTATAAGCTGGCATGCCATTTGCCCAATGGCCGTTCGGCCTTTTCGTTCTGCGTTTGCCCCGGCGGGCAGGTGGTGGCCGCCGCCTCGGAACAGGGGGGACTGGTCACCAACGGTATGAGCCTGCGCGCCCGGGACGGTGAAACCATCAACGGCGGCTTTTTGGTCGGCGTGGGGCCGGAGGATTTTGGAGGCAGCGATCCGCTGGCCGGTGTGCGGTTCCAGCGCAGGTGGGAGCAGGCGGCCTTTGTCCACGGCGGCGGAAACTGGCGTGCCCCGGCCCAGCTGGTGGGTGATTTTCTGGAGAAGAAAGGATCCAAGGGTCCGGGTGGGATCCTGCCTACCTACCGTCCCGGTGTGACGTGGACGCAGATGGAAGGCTGTCTGCCCGGCTGCGTGACCGATACGTTGCGGGACGCACTGGGGGTAATGGACCGAAAACTCCACGGCTTTGCCGCACCGGACGGGGTGCTGACGGGGGTGGAGACCCGCTCGTCGTCCCCGGTGCGCATCCTGCGCAATGAGCATTGCCAGTCGGCCTTGCGGGGCCTGTTCCCCTGCGGCGAGGGGGCCGGCTACGCCGGCGGGATCGTGTCCGCGGCAGTGGACGGGATCCGGGTTGCCGAGGCGGTGGCATCGGCAAAATAAGCCACCAAACGACCTTGTTTGAGCGAAAACGTCCGTTTCGATGTACTTGCACCGAATTTTGATGTTTTTTGTGCGGTTTTTGTCGAACGATTTTCGTATAAATTGCCATAAAATGGTAATTTCGGTATTGCGTACGGGAGATGTATGTGGTAAATTAAAGATAACCGGCGAATACCAATATATGGAAATTAAAACGGGCGGATACGCCAGAAAGGATTTTGTAACGATGGAGATCAAAAAGAAGGTAATAGTGGCAGATGCAGGGGAGGAGTTCCGTGCCCTGCTGGTAGATGCCATTTCTGCAGAAACGGATATGCAGGTGGTGGGTACCACGGGTGACGGGCAGGAGCTGCTTGACATGATCGGCGGCTGCAGACCTGACCTTGTGGTGATGGACATGATCCTGACTCAGGTGGATGGGGTAGAGGTGCTGAAGGCACTGAACCAGTTGCCGGAGCAGGAACGGCCCCGCACCCTTGTGCTGTCCGCTTTGTCCCGGGGGCCGATGGCAGAGTTGGCGATCCGCTACGGTGCCGACCACTACATGACCAAGCCTTGCCGCGTTGAGGTGCTGTGTGAGCGCCTGCGTCAGCTGGCGGGGCTGGATATGGAGCAGCCCCAAACCTGGCGCTCCAGCATGGAGACCCGCGTGACCGCGATCATCCACGAAATTGGAGTTCCCGCCCATATCAAGGGTTACCACTACCTGCGTGAGGCGATTTTGTACTCCATCGACAATCTGGATGCAATCAACGCCGTGACCAAGGTGCTGTATCCCGAGGTTGCCAAGCGGTTCAACACCACGCCCAGCCGTGTGGAGCGGGCCGTGCGCCACGCCATTGAGGTGGCGTGGGATCGGGGCGATCTGGACACCCTGCAGAAGTACTTCGGCTACACGGTGTCCAACATCAAGGGCAAGCCCACCAACAGCGAGTTCATTGCCATGATCTCCGACCGACTCCGCCTGCAGATGAAGGAGCAGTAAATGCATATGGTAAGCACTCTTGCTTGACAGAAGTTGAGCAAGAGTGTTTTCTTATTCCGATTGGCCGTATATCAGCGGAAGAAGGCATCTGCGGGCAATCGAAGATTGACTTATGCGGGCGGTGGTGGTACTATTTGGGCGATTTGGAAGTTTATGATGAGACAGGATCTGCTTCAAGGGGGAGTTGCGATGAGAACGATTCGTGCAAAAGGGATGGATCTGTCCGTTTTGTCGTTGGGCACCGTTCAGCTGGGCCTGAACTACGGCATCAATAACGCAAGCGGAAAACCCAGCCAGGAAACGGCCAACGCGATTTTGGACGCGGCCCTTGCGGGCGGCATCAACACACTGGATACCGCCGCCGCCTACGGCGATTCCGAGGTGGTCATCGGTAACTGGCTGAAGACGATTCCTGCGGAAAAACGGCCCTTCATCGTCACCAAGGCGGTCCATCTGGATCAAAGCTCACCGGAGAATTTGCGCAAGGACCTGTTTGCCCGCGTTAAGGCATCCAAGGAGCGCTTGGGCGTGGAACGGCTGGACCTGCTGATGCTCCACCACTTTGATGAGTATCTGCTGAATAAGGAACTGTTCCGCGACCTGATGCAGGAACTGAAAGACTCCGGCGAGGTGCGCTTCACCGGTGCGTCCGCCTACTCCACCGATGACTATGCGGAGCTGGCGGCAACCGGCTTTGACGCGACCCAGATCCCTTTGAACCTGTTTGACTGGCAGCAGATCGAAAACGGCGGCATCAAGAAGCTGGAGCAGGCCGGCATGATGGTGTTTGTTCGCAGCGTTTATCTGCAGGGGCTGGTGTTCCAAAAGCCTGAGAATTTGGCGCCCCACATGGAATTCGCAAGACCCACGCTGGAAAAGTTCCGCTTCCTGTGTGACGAGTACGGCCTTGCACCCGCCACGTTGGCGCAGAGCTTTGCGCTGTCCGTTCCCGGTGTGACCGGTTTGGTGCTGGGCAGCGAAACGGTGGAGCAGGTCAAGCAGAATGTGGAGTTGATGGAGCAGGCAGTTACGCTGTCCGATGAGCAGATGGCCCAGATCCGGGAATTGTTTTTGGATACGCCCGAGCAGGTGTTGACCCCCAGCCTGTGGCCTAAAGCATAAACAAAGCGGAGGTTAGCATGACCATTGAATATACCCCCCGGGGCGTTTGCTCCCGGAAGATGACGATTGAGATCGAGGCTGACATTATCAAGTCCGTCAACGTGGAGGGCGGCTGCAGCGGGAATCTGCAGGGTATCTCCCGTCTGGTGGAGGGTATGCCGGTGGAAGAGGCCATCGCCCGATTGGATGGTATCCGCTGCGGCTGGAAAAATACTTCCTGCCCCGATCAGCTTGCCGCCGCACTGAAACAGCATCGCAAATGAAGCAAAGGGACACGGCCGGGCCGTGTCCCTTTGCTTGTTGACATAAAAATGTAATATTTGGGTTTTCAAACAATATTTTGTGTACATGGAAGATTAAATGATCGACATTTAGCGTTTTTCTGGAAGAAAGATGGAAAATGGAAACTTTTTTCAACGTTAGGAAGAAAAAATAAGTTGACATAAACTCTGTGCGGGTATATACTGCAACTGTACCTAAAGAGAAAGGAGGAAACGGAATATGACGAACACCGGCAAGATTCGTGGTCTTGTTCGTGTGGCCGGGGACATCGACGAGATGATTTTCGCCAGCGAGAACAAGGACAACGCGCAGACTCAAATCCATAGTGAACGCTGAAAGAGGGGATAAGCGAAATGCAATGTGAAATGAGCAACGAATAACCGCCGCAGTCACGACGAAAGGTCGCAGCTGCGGCGGTTATTTTTATGTGTCCGAGCCGCTGCTGATAGTGCGGCGGCTATGGAGAAGGCTTTGTATGGCAATATCTTGAAATTCGGAATGATATCGTGTATAATAAAGCCAATCGGGATATCCCGAAAATTTGCATTGCATCCCACATCGTGGGAGCGACAGCAGGAGGTAATTGAATATGAAACGGAAAAACAACACAGGCAAACTAGTCGGTATCGCGCTGATGATGGCACTGGTGCTGGTGATGCAGACGCTTGGCGGAATTATCCCGCCGGTGGGCGGCTTCTCCATTTCTTTGGTGCTGATCCCGGTGGTCCTGGGCGCGGCGATCTTTGGCCCGGGCGCGGGTGCGCTGCTGGGTGCGACCTTTGGCGTGATCGTGTTCATCAACTGCGTGACCGGCGCGGATCCGGGCGGCGCCATGGTGTTCCAGGCAAACCCCGTTCTGTGCTTTTTGGTCGTAATGGCGAAGGGCACGCTGGCCGGCTTTGCTTCCGGTTGGGTCTATAAGCTGCTGCGTGGAAAGAATACCTACGTGGCCATGCTGTTGGCGGCCATCGTGTGCCCTGTGATCAATACGGGTGTGTTTGTGGCCTGTATGCTGCTGTTTTTCGTTGACGTGCTGGCCGCCTGGGCGGGCGGCGGCGATTTGTTGGGCTACGTCCTGACGGGCTTGATCCTTGCGAACTTTGTTCCCGAGCTTATCATCAACATCGTATTCAGCCCCGCCGGGGAGCGGATCTGTGGCGTAGTAAACAGGAAAAAAGCCTGACTGGGGGAGCTTGTATGCTGCTTGCAATTGACATTGGCAACACCAACATTGTGCTGGGCGGCTTGAAGGATGATAAAATCCTGTTTGAGGCCCGCATCGCGACCGACCGCATCATGACCTCTGACCAGTATGCGGCAGAAATCAAGAATATGCTGAGCCTGTTTGATGTGACGGCTGAGGATGTGGAGGATTGCATTATTTCGTCCGTGGTGCCTCCGGTGTTCAACTCGGTACAGACCGGTGTGTGGAAGTTTACCGGGAAACAGCCTATGGTGGTTGGCCCTGGGCTGAAAACCGGATTGAACATCCATATGGACATCCCGTCACAGGTAGGCAGTGACCTGATCGTGGCCGCGGTAGCCGCGCTGGCGGAGTATGCCGCGCCGCTGATACTGATCGATATGGGTACCGCCACCACCATTCAGGTGATCGAGCCGGACAACGTGTTTGTGGGCGGTCTGGTGTTTCCCGGCGTTATGGTATCGCTGGATTCCCTGACCAGAAACGCGGCTCAGCTGCCCGGTATCAGCCTGGACAAACCCAAGCAGGTGATCGGAAAGAATACGGTGGACTGTATGCGCGGTGGTATCATGTACGGCACGGCCGCCATGCTGGACGGTGTGATAGACCGGGTGGAAGAGGAACTGGGACATAAAACGACTGTGGTTGCCACAGGTGGATTGGCGCAGTTTATCATTCCGCTGTGCAAGCGTGAGATCATTTATGAGCGCGATATGCTTTTGAAGGGTCTGAACATCATTTACAAGAAGAATAAAAAATAAAAAAACAGCTCCACCCGATCGGGTGGAGCTGTTTTTTGTTTGGATTACTCCTGAGCGATGGCGCCCATGGGGCAGGTGTCCGCGCAAGCGCCGCAGTCCAGGCAGGCGGCAGCGTCGATCACGTACTGAGAGTCGCCCTGGGAGATAGCGCCCACGGGGCAGGAATCGGCGCAAGCGCCGCAGCTGACGCAAGCGTCACTGATCTTGTAAGCCATTATGTAACACCTCCATTTGAAATGTGTATTCTATTCTAACACAAGTTTTTCAAAAAGCAATATATTTTTCAAAAAAGCGGGCATAGTTCATGCAGACCGATTGTGAGGTGACGGGATGCAGGATATTGGATTTACGCCCGAGGCGTTGAGTGTACTGTGTTTGGCGCAGAAGAATGCCTGTGCCATGGGACACAGTTATGTTGGCAGCGAACATCTGCTGCTGGCACTTTCGGAACTGGAACAAAACCGCGCGGGCCGTGTGCTGAACAGCCGCGGAGTGTCCGGAGCGCAGCTGCGCCGGGCGGTGACGGAACAGGTTGGTATCGGGGGAAGCGGCGGGGCCCCTTGCCAGGGGCTGACGGTGCGGTGCAGGCAGATCATTCGTTTGGCGATCGTGGAATCAAAGCAGTTGGGCAGCCGGCGAGTCGGCCCGGAGCATCTGCTGCTGGGACTGCTGCGGGACGGCTGCGGCAGCGGGGCCAAGCTGCTTGGGCGGCAAGGGGTCGCACCGGATCAGCTTTATCGCCAGCTTCGGGCCGGTATGGGAAATGGCGAGGTGTCGCCTACGCGCCGGGGGCGGGAGGCGGAGCGGCCCACACCGGTGGGAGAGACCCGCCTGTTGGATCAGTGTGCCCGGGATTTGACCCGGCTGGCGGCTCAAAACAGTTTGGATCCGGTGATCGGGCGGGACGAGGAGCTGGAGCACATCATCCGGATCCTGTCCCGCCGAACCAAGAATAATCCGGCCCTGATCGGAGACCCCGGCGTGGGAAAGACGGCCCTTGCCGAGGGGCTGGCGCAGGCCATTGCCCGGGGCAGTGTGCCGGACAGCTTGCGGGGGCGGCGGGTCTGTGCGTTGGATCTGAGTGCCATGGTGGCGGGGACGAAATACCGGGGGGAGTTTGAGGAGAAGCTGCGCAAGCTGTTGGATGAAGTGCGCCGGGCCCGGAACATTATCCTCTTTGTGGATGAGCTGCACACCATTGTAGGCGCAGGCAGTGCGGAAGGGGCCATCGATGCGGCCAATATCCTGAAACCGGCCTTGGGCAGGGGAGAGATCCAAATGCTGGGTGCCACCACCCGGGATGAGTACCGCCGCTACATTGAAAAGGACGCGGCATTGGAACGCCGCTTTCAGCCGGTGACCATTCGGGAACCGGACCGGGACAGTGCCATCGCCATTCTGCGGGGGTTGAAAAGCCGATACGAACGGCATCATCACCTGACGATTGAAGAAGATGCCATAACGGCGGCGGTGGATTTGTCCTGTCGCTATCTGCCCCAACGGTTTCTGCCCGACAAGGCCATCGACCTGATGGACGAGGCGGCGGCCCGGGTACGCCTGGCCCGCCACGTACTGCCGCCGGAGCTGCAGCAGTTGGAGCGGCGGGCGGCCGATGCGGCGCGGGAACGGGTACAGGCGGTGCAGGGGCAGGATTACGAGCGGGCGGCCATGCTGCGGGATGCGGAGGAGGACTTCCGCCGTCAACTGGACGGACGGATCCGCAGCTGGAAGGATGACCACGCGCCCAAGTGTGTGACTGCCGAAGACGTGCGCCGGGTACTGACCGCCTGGACAGGTATTCCTGTTGACGAACTGTCTATGGAGGAACGGCGGCGGCTGGCAGAGCTGGAACAGACGCTCCATAAGCAGCTTGTGGGCCAGGAGAACGCGGTACAGGCGGTGTCGCGCGCGGTGCGCCGTGGCAGATTGGGCCTGAAGGAACCGGATCGACCGGTGGGAAGCTTCCTGTTTCTCGGGCCCAGCGGAGTGGGCAAGACGATGCTGTGCAAATGTCTTGCCAAAGCGCTGTTTGGCAGCGAAGATGCCCTGATCCGCTTTGATATGTCCGAATATATGGAGGCCCATACGGTATCGCGGCTCATTGGGTCCCCGCCGGGCTACGTGGGACACGAACAGGGTGGTCAGTTGACCGAGCGGGTGCGCCGCGCTCCGTGGTCGGTGGTGCTGCTGGACGAAATCGAAAAGGCCCACCCGGACGTGTGGGGGCTGCTGCTGCAGATCATGGATGGCGGCACTCTGACCGATGCGCAGGGACGGAAAACGGATTTTCGCAATACGGTCGTGGTCATGACCTCAAACCTTGGCGCCGGGCGATTCTCCGGCGGTCAGCTTGGATTTTCACCCAACGGAGCGGAGGCGGTGGAGAAAGCGGTTCTGGCGGATGCGAAAAAGGTGTTTCGCCCGGAATTTTGGGGACGGCTGGACGGGACCCCGGTGTTTCATCCGTTGGATAGGACCGCACTGTGCCGGATCGGACGAAACCAATTGGAACGAGTGGCGAAACGGCTTGAGGGAATGGGCATTGCGCTGGAGGTGACCGACCGGGCACTGGAGTGCCTGAGCGAAGGTCTCGCCGATTCGGTCCACGGAGCAAGACCGCTGCTGCGGGCGGTAACGGAGCGGATCGAAGACCCGATCGCCGACTTGCTGCTGGGCGGCCGGGTGAGTTCCGGCGGCAGAGTGGTCGTTGACCGGGAGGGGGACCGGGTGGTACTGCGGACTCGGTGAGCGCCCCTTGCAAAAATTCGGTTGCATGCTATAATTTTCTTATCCGAAGTTAGGAGTGACCTGATATGAAGCGTGCCCGCGCAAGCGGTGTTTTACTTGCGATTTCTGCCCTGCCCGGACCCTACGGGATCGGTTCGCTGGGCGAGCCCGCCCGGCGGTTCGTGGACTTTCTGGCCCGGGCCAGACAGCGCTGGTGGCAGATCTTGCCCCTGGTGCCCCTTGGAAACGGCGCATCCCCCTATATGTCCCCCTCCGCTTTTGCAGGCAATCCGCTGCTCATTGACCTTGACCTGCTGGCGGGGGAGGGACTGCTGACCCAAGCGGAACTGGACAGCGCCCGCTGTGAGAATTTGGACCGGGTGGATTATAGCCGGCTGAACAGCACACGCCTGCCTCTGCTGCGGCTGGCGTGGCAGCGGGCGAAGGAACTGCCCGCCTGCCCAGTGGAGCTGCCCTGGCTGGAGGATTACGCGGTCTTCTCCGCCCTGCATGACAAGTATCGGTCCGGCTGGTGGGAGTGGCCCCGCGATGCGGTCCCCGATCCGGAGGAGATGGACTTTCACCGCTTTTTGCAGCACACCTTCTACCGCCAGTGGTTTACCCTGAAGCAGTACGCCAACGAAAAAGGCGTGCATCTCATGGGCGATATCCCCATCTACCTGTCCGCCGACAGTGTGGAGCTGTGGCGCAGACCGGAGGTTTTTGAACTGAAAGCGGACGGGCGGCCCTCTGCTGTGGCGGGCGTGCCGCCGGATGCTTTCTGTCCCGACGGTCAGCTGTGGGGCAACCCCCTGTACAACTGGAACCAACAGGAGACCTTTGATTTTTGGAAAGCGCGCATCGGCTGGTGCGCCAAACTCTACGACGCGGTGCGTATCGATCATTTCCGCGCCTTCCACAACTATTGGGCGGTACCCGCCGATGCGGAAACGGCGGCCACCGGGCAGTGGCTGCCCGGCCCGGGCAGGAAGCTGCTCGACGCCCTGCAGGAAGCCGCCCCCGAGCTGGAACTGATCGCGGAGGATTTAGGAGATTTGGACGCGGGGGCACTGGAGTTTGTGAGTACCTGCGGCGTGCCCGGTATGCGTGTGCTGGTCTTTGCCTTTACCCCCGGCGCGGAAAGCGCGTTTCTGCCCCACAACTGCGGGGAAAACTGCGTGGTCTATACCGGCACCCACGATACCCCCACCTTTGTCCAGTGGCTTACCGAGGCGGATGCCGAAACCGCGGCCTATGCCCGTGCTTACCTGCGCCTGCGGGAGGAGGAGGGCCTTGGTTGGGGCGGCATCTGCGGCGCGTGGGGGACGAGGGCCTATCTCGCCATTGCACCCATGCAGGACGTGCTGGGTCTGGGAGCCGATGCCCGGATGAATACCCCCGGTACCATCGGGGACCACAACTGGTCCTGGCGGGTGCGGCAGGAGGCGTTCAACGACGGCGTAGCCGACCATTTGGCCCGCCTGACCGAAATTTACAGTCGGGCAAATTAACCCTTGCAAAAGCGGTCGTACTGGTATATAATACTCCAGTACGCCGGTGTGATGGAATTGGTAGACGTGACGGACTCAAAATCCGTTCCTGGCGACAGGGTGTGGGTTCGAGTCCCACCACCGGCACCAAAAAATGCGGTACCCCGTGAGGGGTACCGCATTTTTTGGTGCCGGTGGTTCGGTTATGCAGAACATACCGGGTTCGACGCCCGCCCACAGGCGGGTGTGTCGGAGCGCAACCGCCGCTTGCGGCGGCACTTGGCGCGCAGACGGCCCACCTCTCCCACGCCGATCTCGATGGTCGGCGTGGGAGACTTTTGCGGTATTGCAGAAGTGTGTATCCCCACCACCGGCACGAAACGATTGCAGAGTAAAAGGGTGTATGGTATGATTTGAAATAAGAAGGTGGGATAACAGTGAAAAAACTCGGAATCATATTATTCTTTATCCTTTTTGCAATACCGCTGCCGTTTGCCGCTCTTTACAGCCTGTTTGCTTTGGCGGGAATTGTAATGGAACTCGCTGAGCTGAACTTTGGCATGGTCGTGGTTTATCTGATGCTTATGCTTGCGGCTGTTCCGTATGGTTTGATCTACATGTATGCGTTGCTAAGAACGTGGGACAGAGAGAAAATTTCGCTCGTAACGTTTACACCGGTCATGCAGATCGCTGTTGCGGCGTTGTTGTTGGTGCTTATAAATCCGGTAGCCAATCTTATAGACGCATCCGAGAAGTACTTTGGATTGCGGGTGGGAGATTACGAGATTGTTGAGTCACTAGATACCCATGGTGGATTTCACGGCGACGGCACGTATTATTTGATTTTGGACTGTTCGAAGAACCGGGAGAAAGCGCTGAAGGCGGTCAGCAAATGGGACAGGCTTCCTTTGCCGGAAAACGTGAAACTGATGATGTACGGTGGGATGAAAAATGGCAGGTACTACGGGTATCATTTGGCGGAAGAAGCAAACATGCCAAGGATAGAAAATGGTTACTACGTCTTTCGTGACAGGTATAGGGGAGGAAATGATCCGTCGGATGATTCTGAACTGCTAAGCAGATATTCCTTTAATTTTACAATAGCCGTTTATGATGCCGATACAGACAGAATGTATTATTTTGAATATGATACTTAACAAAAAACACGGAAGGTCAATTGACCTTCCGTGTTTTGATTTTCTATCAGCTTACTTGCCGCAGAACTCCTTGGCGACCTCCACAATGTGGTCGGCGGACAGGCCGAACTGCTTGAGCAGGGCAACGGCGGGGCCGGAGTGACCGAACTCGTCGTTGACGCCAATGCGGCGCACGGGAACGGGGCACTTCTCGGCAACGCAGGAGCAGACAGCCTCGCCCAGGCCGCCGATGATGTTGTGCTCCTCGCAGGTGATGATCTTGCCGCACTCCTTGGCGGCCTTCAGCACCAGCTCCTCATCCAGAGGCTTGATGGTAGCCATGTTGATGATGCGGGCGGAGATACCGGCCTCGGCCAGGATCTTGCCAGCCTCGATAGCCTCGGCAACCAGCAGGCCGTTGGCGATGATGGCCACGTCGGTACCGTCCTGAATGACCTCGCCCTTGCCGATCTCGAACTTGAAGTTGGCCTCATCGTGGAACACGGGCACAGCCAGACGGCCGAAGCGCAGGTAGACGGGGCCGTTGTGCTCGTAAGCGGCCTTGACGGCGGCGCGGGCTTCCACGTCGTCGGAGGGGGACATAACGACCATGCCGGGGATGGAACGCATCAGAGCGAAGTCCTCGCAGCACTGGTGGGAAGCGCCGTCCTCACCGACGGAGATACCGCCGTGGGTGGCGCCGATCTTCACGTTCAGCTGGGGATAGCCGATGGAGTTGCGGATCTGCTCGAAGGCACGACCGGCGGCGAACATAGCAAAGCTGGAGGCGAAAGGCACCAGACCGGCGGTAGCAGCACCGGCGGCCACGGCGATCATGTTGCCTTCGGCAATGCCGCAGTTGAAGTGACGCTCGGGGAAAGCCTTCTTGAAAATGCCGGTCTTGGTGGCACCGGCCAGGTCGGCGTCGAACACGATCAGGTCGTCATGCTCGGCGGCCAGCTCAGCAAGCGCATTGCCGTAGCTGTCACGGGTTGCGATCTTCTTAACGTCTGCCATGTTACATTGCCTCCACTTCTGCCAGCTGGGCCTTCAGTTCGGCCATAGCGATGGCGTATTCCTCGTCGTTGGGAGCCTTGCCGTGCCAGCCGGCCTGGTTCTCCATGTAGCTGACACCCTTACCCTTGGTGGTCTGCATGATGATGCCGAAGGGCTTGCCCTTGGTGGCGCGGGCCTTGGCAAAGGCGGCCTCCAGCTGCTCGAAGTCGTGGCCGTCCACCACGGCGACCTCAAAACCGAACGCCTTCAGCTTCTCGTCGATGGGGTAGGGGCTCATAACGTCGGCGACCTTGCCGTCAATCTGCAGGCCGTTGTTGTCGATGATGGCGCAGAAGTTGTCCAGATTGTAGTGGGCGGCGAACATCATAGCCTCCCAAACCTGACCCTCCTGGATCTCGCCGTCACCCAGCAGGGTGTACACGCGGTTGGTCTTGCCCTGGTGCTTGGCGGCCAGCGCCATGCCGGCGGCGGCGGAGATGCCCTGACCCAGAGAGCCGGTGGACATATCCACGCCGGGGACCATGTTCATGTTGGGGTGGCCCTGCAGGTAGCTGTCAATGTGGCGCAGGGTGGGCAGGTCCTCCACGGGGAAGAAGCCGCGGTTGGCCAAAACGGCGTACAGGCCGGGGGCGGTGTGACCCTTGGACAGGACAAACCGGTCACGGTCGGCCCACTTGGGGTTCTTGGGGTCAATGTTCATCTCCTTGAAGTACAGGTAGGTGAACGCTTCGGCGGCGGACAGGCTGCCGCCGGGATGGCCGGCCTTGGCGCCGTGAGTGCCCTCGATAACACCCATGCGGACCTTACAGGCCGTTGCCATCAGCTGCTTTTTCTCGTTGCTGGTCATGGCAATGATCTACTCCCTTCCAAACTGATATCTCGTATTTGACTGGTTTGCCCCGGTGCAAGGCGCACCTTGGCATGATATCTGCCTTATTATAGTACATTTTCAGGGAAAGTGCAAGGGCGGAGTGCAGGTAATTGCACCACAATTCGATAAAAATCCCCCCGCACAGCGGAGGGATTTTTGTGATTTGATTCAATTACTGTTCAAAAGTAAACTTCTCCCATGGAATGTCCACCGGTCTTTTTTGGGTCAGGATTTCGTCGATGTGCAGCAGCAGGGGGTAATCGGTCAGATCGGCAAGGCCGCGCTCGGCCTTGGCCCGGACCGCTTCCGCCACACGGCCGGCCACCACAAGGGACTCCAGAGTCACGCCCTGCAGCTCCGCCTTGGCCTCGTCAATGTCCAGCCCGCGGCCCAGCAGGATGCCGATAAGCCGGGTGCGGCCGCCGTAGACGGTGACGTACAGGTCGCCGGCACCCACCACAAGGTTGTTCAGGTCACCGGCCCCCTGCAGGTCCAGCAGTTTCTGCATCTCGCGCACCGACTGGCCAAAGACGGCGGCCTGAGAATTGAAGTGCAGCTCGCTGTCCAAACCGAACTCCTTTTGGTTCAGGCCGATGGTCAGGGCGATGCCCAGGGCGTAGCCGTTTTTCAGGGCCACGGCGCTCTCCACGCCCACCACGTCGGTGGACAGGCTGATGTGGTAGTAGCTTGTGGCCATGGCGGACTTGATCATACGGAGAATATCCATGTCCCTGCCGCAGAAGCTGACCTCGGTCTGATCGTGGGCCACCAGCTCGTAGCTGGTGCAGGGGCCGCCGATGGCGTTGAGGGGGATATGTTTGCCCAGTTCGTCCAGCTTCTGCTGCCAGATGTCGGGGTAGGTCAGCAGGGTGCCGTCGGGCAGGTTCCAAAGGCCCTTGGTGACGGAGATGACGGGGACGTTCTCCTCCAGCCGGGGCAGGATCTCATCCCGGAACCACTCCACGCCGAAGCTGCTGACGCCGCAGATGATGAAGTCGGAGCCGGGGATGACGGTGTCCAGTTCCTCGATTTGGTGGTATTGTACGCCGTCGGGAAAGTCCCGGACAAACTTGGGGTGGCGGCCGGTTTTCTTGCAGGTGTCGATGATGTCCCGGTCCAGATGGGTGCCCACGAGATGCACATCGTTGCCGTTTTCCCGGGCGGGGAAGGCCAGAGCGGAACCCATCATGCCAGAGCCGATGATGACGATTTTACGCATACTGAAACGTCCTTTCGTGAAAGTTATATGGTGCGCAGGATAAGTTTGACGGCGACCAGAACCAAAATGTGCAGCGGATAAAACAGATAGAAGCCGTATTTCAGTGCGGCCGACCGAATAAAGCCGCGCTGACCGTTGTACAGGTTTATGGGGAGGAATGCGGCGAAGGCGGCCCAGCCGCCAGACAGCAGCGGGAAAGCGGTGACAGCCTGAATGGCGGGACGCGTTCGGAAGCTGTACATCAGCAGGATCAGAACGACCCCCGACAGGCCGTAGTCGGGCTTCAGAAGCAGGGCCGCAAACAGGACGAAAATCATCAGAACGGCGTTGTCCGCCTGAGATGCCTTTCGTTCGGAGATGCAGATCAGCAGTGCGCCTAAAAGCAGGGTGAAAAATATATTTTGCTTCCCGCCGTAAAAAAGGGTCCCCTTTACCAAAAGATTGAACGGAAACTCGGAAACGGCGGCAAAACACGCAAGCCGCAGAAGGTACCGCTTTCTGTCCCGCGTGTGGACCAGTCCCTCACTTATGAGGAAACAGAAAATCGGGAAGGCCAGCCGGCCGATCTTGCGCATGATGTAGTAGAGGGTTACTTTGCCGCCCCCGATGGGGAGAAGGGGAAGGGTCAGAATGGGAAGCTCGGCCGCCAGCAAAAGGGCGCTGTGGTCGATCAGCATGGAAACAACGGCGATAAGCTTGAGCACGCTTCCGCTGAAACAGCGGAGCCTGCCGCACGAAATACGGTTTGTCAAATGACTCCCTCCTTAACGCGATACTGCCACATTATATCACTGATCGACCCAAAAGGCAATCCGCGCACGGGAAGTATAGTTTTCCTGAAACGGGTATAAATCCAACGGGAATACAAATACTGACATCACGATTTGATCAAAAAGGAGATTTATATATGAAAGCAACCGGAATTGTGCGGCGCATCGACGATTTGGGCAGAGTTGTTATACCGAAAGAAATTCGTCGCACGATGCGCATCCGCGAGGGCGACCCCCTGGAGATCTACACCGACAAGGAAGGGGGCGTCATCTTCAAAAAGTATTCCCTGCTGGGAGGGATTACCGAGTTCGCCGGTCAGCTGTGCGAAACCCTGTGGCGCACCTGCGGTCACGTCTGTGTCATCACCGATCGGGACAGCTGCATCGCTGTGGCAGGCGCGCCTAGAAAGGAACTGCAGGACAAGCCGGTGTCTGACCGGGTGGAGCAGCTGATGGAGAGCCGTCAGGTTTTTCCCGCAAATGCGCAGGAGCAGCCGGTTCCCCTGTGTGCAGACGGAGAAAAGTACCGTGTGCTGACCGGTGCGCCCATCTTAGCCGAGGGCGATGTGCTGGGCAGTGTGCTGCTGGTGGGCGGTGAGGATGCGGTCCAGGTCGGGGAAGTGGAGGTCAAACTGGTACAGGCGGTGGCCGGCTTCCTTGGCCGACACATGGAGAACTAACAGGAAAAAAGAACGGCAGCAAAATGCTGCCGTTCTTTTGCACCAAGGGGAGTGTAAAGGTACTTTGCCTTGCGGGCTCAGAGGTTGATTTGCGCCAGGATCTCATCTGCGATGCGATTGACCCGGTCGAAATCCACGTGGGGATTGTAAAGCTGTTCCAACTCGTCGTGCATGGACTTGGCCTGGGCGAGGAAGTCGGTTGCGGTGGACTCCAACTGGTCGGCAATGCGGGTGGACAGCCGCAGCCGTCCCCGGTTTTCCCGCAGCAGAGCCGTGCCGATCATGGCATCGATGTGCACCCGGCGATGAGGGGTGCCGGGCAGCTCGGTATCACCGGGGCAGGAGAGGAACGCAAGACCCAGCTGCGGCACCAACAGGTGTTCCAAGCGCATAGGCGCCATGGGAGAGGGACAGGCCACCACGTCGTAGCCGCCCCGCTGTATCCCGGCCAGCAGAGCGGTCAGCATTTCGTGGGCCATACCGTACCGGTCGCACAGGTGATATACCTTGGGGCATTGTGAAAATGCGGTATCCCACAAAGTCAGCTTGCCCCGACAGGTAATGCCGGACAGGAACCGCTGGCGGACCCGGCCGGCGGGTGCGTGTTTCCTGCGGTGAATCTCACGGGAGAGGATGCCTGCCGCCCGCTTTTGCATTTTTTCCCGGAGCAGATCACTTTGCAGTCCGGCACGCATATCCTGCCGCACCTGCGCCGCGGCGGACAGGTTGCCGTAAGCCTGCCGGTAACAGTCCTTATAGCCGGCCGTGCAGGCGGTCAGCTGTCCCCGGAGCGGGGCAAGCGCGGCGGCATCGTAGCAGAGCTCAAGGTTTACATAATGGTCGACCGCGCCGGGGAGTTTGGGTTCCACCACGTGGGGGGCGGTGCCGTCCACCAGCGCCACGCCCAAGGTAGGCAGTACCACGCCGTCCAGCGAGGCGGGGTCGCCGGAGCAGAGGATGTATTCCACAGGCAGTTCCGCCTGCTCGGCGCACAGAGCTACCCGTCGCATCAGGGTGGATTTACCGCAGCCGGGACCACCTTTCAGGATATAGACCGCCCGGGCGATGTGGCGGTCAATGAGCTGATCGTACAGGGAATAAAAGCCCTGAGGCGAATTGGCCCCAAGGAAATATTGAACATTCGGCATAACCGACCCTCCGTTTTCCATATCTGAAACAGACTATGCGCCGGCGAAACGGGCGGTCACAGAAAAAGCGGCGGGAACCTTGCACAAGGGGGAGGAAATGGTGTATGATAGAAAAAATGCTCTTCGGAAGGAAGCGCGTGCTATGACCGACCTGTTTGAAAAGTCCATACAGACACTGGAACTGCCCCGGGTACTGGAATTGCTGGCCGACCAGGCGGCCACCCGGGAGGGGAAGGAACGTGCCCTCGCTCTGCGTCCCATGACCGACCGGGACGACGTGCAGCGGGCTCAGGAGGAAACGTCCGCCGCAGTAAAGATGCTCACCCTGCGGGGCACCCCCGGACTGGGTGACGTAAAGCCCGTGGGTGCCAGTCTGCAGCGGGCGGACATGGGCGGCAGCCTGAACACCCGGGAACTGACCGAGATCGCCGGGGTGCTGCGCAGCGCCCGTACCGTGCGGGAGTACGGCGACGGCGCGGGAGAGGGCAGCTGCATCGACCACCTGTTCCGCAGCCTGACCCCCAACCGCTATTTGGAGGACCGCATCAGCGGCTCCATTTTGGGCGATGACGAGATCGCCGACTCCGCCAGTGCGGAGCTGGCCTCCATCCGTCGGCTCATCCGTGCTACCCAGGCCAAGGTGAGGGAGATTTTGCAGAAGATCATCTCATCCAATCAGTCCAAGTATCTGCAGGAGTCTATTATCACCATCCGCGCCAACCGCTACGTGGTGCCGGTGAAGTCCGAGCACAAAAACGACATTCCCGGTCTGGTCCACGACGTGTCCTCCACCGGCTCCACGTTCTTCATTGAGCCTATGGGTGTAGTCAAGGCCAACAACGAACTGCGGGAACTGCAGACCCGGGAGCAGAAGGAGATCGACCGCATTCTGGCGGAGCTGTCCGCCGAGGCGGCGGCCCATAAAGAGGACATTTTGCAAGATTACGATCTGCTGGTGCTGCTGGACGGTATCTTTGCCCGGGCGAAGCTGTCCGTGCGGATGGAGGCAAATCAGCCGCGTTTGTCTGACAAGGGGATGTCCCTTACAAAGGCGCGGCACCCGCTGTTGGACCGGAAAAAGGCGGTATCCAACGATTTGGAGCTGGGGGAGCGGTTTGATACGCTGGTCATCACCGGACCCAATACCGGCGGCAAGACCGTTACCTTGAAAACCATCGGTCTGCTGACCCTGATGGCGCAGTGCGGCCTGCACATTCCTGCCGGTGCGGACAGCACGATACGGGTGTTTGATCGGGTGCTGGCCGACATCGGTGACGAGCAGTCCATCGCCCAGTCCCTGTCCACTTTCTCCTCCCATATGACCACTATCGTGGGCGTGCTGGAACAGGCGGACGAGGATACGCTGGTTCTGATGGACGAGCTGGGGGCGGGCACCGACCCGGTGGAGGGCGCGGCGCTGGCCGCCGCCATCATCGAGCAGGCCCGCCGGCAGGGAGCCAAGGTGGCTGCCACGACGCACTACGCCGAATTGAAACACTACGCTATGACGACTCCCGGGGTGGAGAACGCAAGCTGTGAGTTTAATGTTGAGACCCTTGCACCCACCTATCGGCTTATCGTGGGCATCCCCGGTAAGTCCAACGCCTTTGCCATTTCCCGGCGGCTGGGTCTGCCGGAGGAGGTGGTCCAGCGGGCGGCGGAGCGGCTGGATGCGGAAAGTGTCCGCTTTGAGGATGTGCTGACCCAGCTGGATGAGCAGCGGCAGGAGATGGAGCGGGAGAAGCTTCGGGCCGCCCAACTGCGGCTGGAGATGGAGCAGTCTGCCAAAACCGTGGAGGAACACCGCAAAAAGCTGGAACAGGAGCGGGCAAAGGTGGTGGACAAAGCCCAGGCGGAGGCCAGAGAGATCATCGAGCAGGCCCGTCAGGCCAGCGATCAGGTCTTTGCAGAACTGAAGGATATGCGCCGCCAGCAGCAGAAACAGGATAACTGGCAGGCGGTCAACGACCGCCGCGCGGAGGCCCGCCGCCTGCTGAACGAAGCCGAACGCGGCATCGGGGCCAAGCAGGAGGAAGAACTGCCGCCCCCCACCCGGGACGCGGTGGCGGGTGACATGGTGGAGCTGGTGTCCATGGGCACCAAGGCTCAGGTCATCTCCGTCAGCAAGGACGGTGTCCTGCAGCTGCAGGCGGGCATTTTGAAAATCACCGCCAAGCAGGAGGAGGTCCGTGTGGTGGAGGACAGCGCCGCCCATGCCAAGAACGAGGCGGGCAAGGTCATCCGCCGTGCCGAGCGTACCCTGCGCACCACCGCCGCCAGCAGTGAGGTGGATCTGCGTGGCATGATGGTGGACGAGGCACTGGCCAGCTTGGATATTTTTCTGGACAACGCGCTGCTGGGCCATTTGGACAGCGTGCGCATCATCCACGGCAAGGGTACCGGCGCCGTGCGAAAAGCGGTGCGGGAGCATCTGAAGCACAGCCGCTACGTGAAAAGTTTCCGTCCCGGCCGCTACGGCGAGGGCGAGGATGGCGTAACGGTGGCGGAGCTGCGGTGAGCGAGTGTCCATGGTGTATGGACAGATGACGGGCGGCTTTTTTATGCAGAACGACATAGGGTACTGTGATTTTAGACAACTAAAGCGCGTCGATTTGTTCAAATTGCCGTTGACGAAACAGTGCGGATTTGATATGCTATGGGTGAAAATACGCCGTGTGAAGCGGAGGTGCAAGTTATGTATAGCAAGGAAGCCGTTGTGAACAATCAGGTGGGTCTGCATGCCCGTCCTGCCACCTTCTTCATTCAGAAGGCCAACGAGTTCAAAAGCTCCATCTGGGTCGAGCGCGAGGATCGCAAGGTCAACGCCAAGAGCCTGTTGGGCGTTCTCTCTCTGGGCATCATCAAGGGCACCGCTATCAATCTGATCGCGGACGGCGCGGACGAGAAGGAAGCTGTCGAGGCTTTGGTCCAGCTGATTTCTTCCGATTTCGCAGAGTAAGCGAACAAAGGGGTCTACCCAAAAATATCGGCATCGTCGAACGGTTTCGACGATGCCGTTTTTTTGTTCCTACTTCCTTTTCGGTTGACAATTTTCCGGGGTTGGAACATAATAAAGCAAATAACTGATTACGCGAGGTGTGCGCTGTGAAAATTGGAATCAACATGAACGCCTTTGGGGACATTGATATCGATTTGCAAATCAGGCTGATGCAGGAAAACGGCTTTGAGGCCACCTTTGTCGGGGCGGAGAACCCCCGGATGGAGGCCATGATGCGGGCCATTCGCAAGGCCGGGATCATCTGCGAAAGCACCCACGCCCCCATCGGCGGCGAGCTCAACGACCTGTGGTACGAGGGAGAGGCCGGCGAAGTCATGCTGAACCGTCAGTTGCGCACGGTGGACGATTGTGCCAAGTACGAGATTCCTGTGATGGTGATGCATCTGTCCTCCGGCGTGCCGTGCCCTCGCATCAGCGAGATTGGCTACGAGCGGTTCAAGAAGTTGGTGGACTATGCCGACGAGCATGGGGTGAAGATTGCCTTCGAGAATCAGCGCTATCTGGCCAATATTGCCTTCGCCTTTGAGCAGTTCCCCTCGGCGGGCTTTTGCTGGGACGTGGGACACGAGGGAGTCTTTGCCAACAATCGGCGCTATATGCCCCTGTTCGGCCATCTGCTGGCCCAGCTTCACGTCCACGACAACTTCGGCCCCGGTACGCGGGACGTGCACATCATTCCCTACGACGGCTCCATCGACTATGAGCGGGTGGCGGCTTCCATCGCGGCGGTGGACTATGACCGCAGCCTGATGCTGGAGCTGTGCGCCCCGGCCAGCGACGTATACGACGGCTGGACTCCGGAGCAGTACTACAAGCACGCCGGTCAGGCGGCCCGCAGGCTGGCCGACCGGGTGGAGTACTACCGCAGCCAGCGAGGGTAACAAGCACCAAAATCCGTGAAAGGAGGTTTACGCCATGACCTTTGAACAGTTGCGGGACAAGGCTCATTCCCTGCCCCTGAAGCCCGGCGTCTACATCATGCAGGACAAGCACAGTCAGGTCATCTACGTTGGCAAGGCAAAAGCCTTGCGCAACCGCGTGAGCCAATACTTTCAGGACTCGGCCTCCCACACGGATAAGACCCGTGCCATGGTGGCGCAGATCGACCACTTTGACGTTATCATCGCCGACAGTGAGTTCGAGGCACTGGTGCTGGAGAACTCTCTCATCAAGCGCCATCAACCACGATACAACATCCTGCTGAAGGATGACAAGGGGTATCCTTATATCCGCCTGTCGGTGGGGGAGGCATACCCCCGTTTTTCTCTGACCAACCGCCCGGCGCAGGACGGGGCCCGTTACTTCGGTCCCTATGCCAGCCGGGGCAACACACAAAATATTATTGATGCCATCCGTGCCGCCCTCCATCTGCCCGCCTGCGGGAAACAGTTTCCACGGGACATCGGCAAGGAGCGGCCCTGTCTGAACCATCACATGGGACAGTGCGACGGCTACTGCCGGGATGCGGGGATGAAGGCTGACCACGACCGGGCCATCGCGCAGGCGATCGGTCTGCTGGAGGGCCGGTTCAAAGAAGTGGCCGCCGACCTGACCGCCGAAATGGAGCGGGCGGCGGAGGAACTGCGGTTTGAGCAGGCGGCGCTGCTCCGGGACCGGCTGCGGGCCATTGAACTTTTGAGTAAGCGGCAAAAGGTGGTGGCCGGTTCGCTGGCCGACACCGATGTGACCGGTTTTTTCCGGGGCGAGGTCAAAAGCGGTTTCGTGGTGCTGCACTACGTAGATGGCGACCTGACTGCCAAGGACGTGGAACTTATCGACACCCCTTTGGAGGAGGACGAGCGGGACATCATTTCCGACCTTGTGCGCCAGTACTACGATGGGCGGGGCCAGCTGCCCCGGCAGATTTTGCTGCCCTGTGAATTGGACGATGCGGTGCCCTTGACCCGCCTGTTTACCGAGCAGGTGGGGCACAAGGTGGAGCTGCTGACCCCCCAGCGGGGGGCCAAGGCGGAGCTGATCCGTCTGGCGAACCAAAACGCCCGGGAGGAAGTGGAGCGGGTCACCACCCGGGCCGAGCGGCAGAGCAGGCTGGTGCAGACTCTGGGCCGTATGCTGGGACTGGATGAGCCGCCCCGGCGCATGGAGGCCTATGACATCTCCAACACCGGCGGCAGCGACATCGTGGCCTCCATGGTGGTCTATGAGGATGGCCGCCCCCGCAAGAGCGACTGGCGGCACTTCAAGCTGAGGAGCATGGACGGCCCGGATGACTATGCGGCCATGGCACAGGTTTTGGAGCGGCGCTTGCAGCGGCTGCTGGACGGGGATGAGGAATTTGGCGCGAAACCCGACCTGCTGCTCATTGACGGCGGGCAGGAACACGTGCGGGTGGCCGTGCAGGTCATGGAGCAGATGGGAGTGAGCATCCCGGCCTACGGCATGGTCAAGGATGACCGCCACCGTACCCGCGCTCTTATCGGGGCCGACGGACGGGAGATCGGTATCCAGGCTATTCCCGCCCTGTTTGCCCTGGTCGGGCAGATTCAGGAAGATACCCACCGCTTTGCCATCGAGTACCACCGCAAGCTGCAGTCCAACCGGGTGAAGCACTCGGTGCTGGACGACATTCCCGGCGTGGGCGAAAAGCGGCGGCAGCAGCTGCTGAAGCAGTTTAAGACCATAAAAGCCATCAAAGCCGCAAGTGTGGAGCAGTTGGCAGAAGTGGTGGGGAAGAAGACTGCAGCGGCGGTGTACGATCATTTTTGTTCTGGAAAGGAAGATTAACCATGCGTGTGATTTCCGGCACGGCACGGGGCAGGCGGTTGAAGGAACTGCCCGGCATGGACACCCGGCCCACCACCGATAAGGTGAAGGAGTCTTTGTTCAACATTGTGCAGTTCGACATTGAGGGCAGGAAGGTGCTGGATCTGTTTGGCGGCACCGGTCAGCTGGGTATCGAAGCCCTGTCCCGGGGAGCAGCAGGCTGTACCTTCGTGGACCAGAGCCGTCAAGCGGTGTCGGTCATCGGTGAAAACCTGAAGACCACCGGATTTGCGGGCAGGACCCGGGTACAGCAGGGGGATGCCCTTGCGTTCCTGGCCGGCTGCCGGGAGAAATTTGATTTGATCCTTTTGGACCCGCCTTATAACACGCAGCTGCTGGAAAACTGCATTTTTGCCATTGCAAAGTTTGACATTCTGTCGGAACATGGTATAATGGTATGTGAAAGTGCAGACAGCACGCAGCTGCCGGAGTTGACCGCTCCCTATGAAAAAGGGCGGGAGTACCGCTACGGCAAGATCAAGCTGACTGTATACAACCGACAGGGGAGTGCGGCCCTATGAGCATTGCCATCTATCCCGGCAGCTTTGACCCGGTAACGCTGGGTCATCTGAATATCATCAAGCGGGCCAGCTGCTGCTTTGACAAGGTGATCGTCTGCGTGATGATCAACGCCAGCAAGCGGGGGCTCTTTACCCCGGAGGAACGGGTGGATATGCTGCGCCGGGCGACGGAACGGTTTGATAATGTAGAGGTCGACTTCTCCGATGAGCTGCTGGCCTCCTACGCCAAACGGCGGGGTGCCCACGTGGTGGTCAAGGGGCTGCGGGCCGTGTCCGACTTTGAGCAGGAGTTTCAGATGGCGGTTACCAACCGTAAGCTCAACCCCGATCTGGAAACCATGTTCCTGGCCTCCAGTGAGAAGTATACTTATTTAAGCTCCACCGTGGTGAAAGAACTGGCCCGCTACGGGGCGGATTTGACGGATTTTGTTCCCCGGGAGATCATTGACGAAGTAAACACACGCATCCAACAGAAGATGCAGGAAAGGAAAGGTAACTGATATGGCAAGCGGAGTGGAAGAACTGCTGGATATGCTCTTTGAAATGGTGGACGAGGCGAAGAATGTGGCCTTTTCCAGCGACAAATGCGCCATCGAGCGGGACCGTGCGTTGGACCTGATCGACGATATCCGCGCCCAGTTCCCTATGGAACTGGCCGAGGCGAAGCGCCTTTTGGATATGCGCACGGAGTACATTGCCTCTGCCAAGCGAGAGGCTGACCTGATCCGCCAGCAGGCGGAGGAGAAAGCCAAGCAAATGCTGGCCGAGAACGAGGTGCTCAATCAGGCCCGCCAGCGCAGCGCCGAAATGATGCAGCAGGCGGAGGAGCGCAGCCGTGAGCTGAAGCGTTCCGCCAATGAGTACTGTGAGGATGCTCTGCGCCGCACCGAAGAGGCTGTGGCCGAAGCGTATAAGGAGATCCAGGGCTCCCGCATCCGGTTCCGTGCCGCGGCCGGTTCCGCTGCGCCTGCAACCGCGGCCCCTGCCCGTCCTATTTTTGATGCCGCGGCGGAGGAAGACTGATTGCCTGTAAATCCCCGGCACGCAGTTGCGTGCCGGGGATTTTTTATGCAAAAAATTCCAAGTTAGCTATTGACAACTTTGGAAGGGGAGTGTATACTCACTGATGGAAGTTAGATAAAGCTAACTCGCAAACCCGGCGAGAGCGAGGAGGGTTGAATATGAGAACGCTGAAGGATGTGCCTGTGGGGAAAAGCGCTGTGGTAGTTAAGCTGAACGGGGAGGGTCCCGTTCGCCGCCGCATCATGGATATGGGTATTACCAAGGGAGTGGAAATCTTTGTGAGAAAGGTGGCACCTCTGGGGGATCCCATGGAATTGGACCTGCGCGGATATTCACTTAGTCTGCGCAAGGCGGACGCGGAAATGATAGAGGTGGAGTAATCCAACTCTGCATCTGCAGCCGCCTGTTTTTATGGACGGCGGTTAGCTAAAACTAACTGCGGAAGGAAGATGAAAATGGATATTAGAATTGCCCTTGCAGGCAATCCCAATAGCGGCAAGACCACCCTGTTCAACCACCTGACCGGATCCAATCAGTACGTGGGCAACTGGCCCGGCGTCACGGTGGAGAAGAAGGAAGGGCGGCTGAAAGGGCATAAGGATGTCATTATTCAGGACCTGCCCGGAATCTATTCGCTCTCTCCCTATTCCCCGGAGGAAGTAGTTACCCGTACTTATTTGGTCAACGAACACCCGGATGCTATTTTGAATATCGTGGACGGTACCAACATCGAGCGCAACCTGTACCTGACCACCCAGCTCATCGAGTTGGGACACCCGGTGGTGGTGGCGGTAAACATGATCGACCTGGTGCGCAAGACCGGAGATCAAATTGACCTGGAAAAGCTGGGGCGCGCCCTTGGGTGTGTGGTAATGGAGATCAGCGCCCTGAAAGGAGAGGGGTGTGCGGAAGCTGCGGAGAAGGCAGTGGAATTGGCCCGCAACCACAGCCACGGTGAGATGCCTCACGTATTCAATGGCAGCGTGGAGCATGCACTGGCGCACATTGAGGAGTCCATCGAAGGCAAGGTGCAGGGGAACTATTTGCGCTGGTATGCCATCAAAATGTTTGAGCGTGATGAGAACGTCCGCTTGGAGTTGAGTTTGGATGCCCAGCTGATTGCGCATTTGGAAAAGCATATTGCCGACTGTGAGCAGGAGTTGGATGACGATGCCGAGAGCATCATCGCTGACCAGCGCTATCGCTATATTGCGGATGTGGTGGGCAGAGCGGTGAAGAAAAAACGCGTCAAGCATGGACTGACTTTGTCCGGGAAGATTGACCGAATCATAACCAATCGTGTTTTGGCTCTGCCCATTTTTGCCGGCATCATGTACCTCATGTACGCCATTGCCATGGGCAGTTATCCGTTCTCCATCGGAACTTTGGGTACCGACTGGGCCAACGACGTGCTGTTTGGAGAGATCGTCCCCAACTTCTTTGACGGTATCCTGACCACCCTTGGAGTCAGCGGCTGGCTGTACGCCCTGATCATGGATGGCATTCTGGCCGGTGTGGGTGCGGTGCTTGGGTTCGTACCGCAGATTTTGGTGCTGTCCCTGCTGCTGTCCATCCTGGAGGATATCGGCTACATGGCCCGCGTGGCGTTTATCATGGACCGTGTGCTGCGCAAGTTCGGTCTGTCCGGTAAATCCATCATCCCCATGCTGGTGGCTACCGGCTGCGGTGTGCCGGGCATTCTGGCCTCCCGCACCATCGAGACCGAGCGCGACCGTAAAATCACCGTCATGACCACCGGCTTTATCCCCTGCGGGGCCAAGATGCCCATCATCGGCCTGTTTGCCGGTGCTGTGTTTGGCAATTCCCCCCTGGTGGCGCTGTCTGCATTTCTCATCGGTATCGCCGCTGTGGTGGTGTCCGGTGTGCTGCTGAAGAAGTTTAAGGCTCTGGCCGGTGATGCCGCCCCCTTCGTTATGGAGCTGCCTGCCTACCATATGCCTTCTCCCCGCAACGTGGCCCGCACCACCGTGGAGCGCGGCTGGGACTTTGTCAAGCGCGCCACTACCATCGTGCTGCTGAGTTCCATCGTGCTGTGGTTTTTGCAGAGCTACGGTTTCCAGAACGGCGTGTTCGGCGCGGTGGAGGACAACAACTACTCTCTGCTGGCTACCATGGGTAAGATGATCGCATGGATCTTCTATCCCCTTGGCTGGATGGGGGATATGGCGTGGAAGGCTGCTGTGGCCACCGTCACCGGTCTGATCGCCAAGGAGGAGGTCGTCATGACCTTCGGTACTCTCTACAACTATGCCGGGGAACTGTCCGAGACCGGCGACGAGATCTGGGCGCTGGTGGCCCAGGACTTTGGCCCTCTGCGCGCATACAGCTTTATGATTTTCAATCTGCTGTGCGCCCCCTGCTTTGCGGCTATGGGTGCCATTCGCCGTGAGATGAACAGCGGCAAGTGGACGGCCATCTCCATTGGTTATATGTGTGTGTTCGCCTACGCAATTTCCATGATCGTCTATCAGCTGGGCGGTCTGATCAGCGGTACGGCTGCCTTCAGTGTGTGGACCGTAGTGGCGGCGGTGGTGCTGCTTGTGCTGTGCTGGCTGGTGTTCCGTAAGGGATATCAGGCTCGTAAAGTTGAACGGCTTGACAGCGTAGGCGCAGGAAAGTGAGGCGCTTATGGGCGATATAATTGTAATTGCAGTGCTGGTTGTTGTGGTTGGTCTGGTGGTGCGCTCCATGTGGCGCAGCCATAAATCCGGCGGCGGCTGCTGTGGCGACTGCAGCAAGTGCAAAAGCTGTCCCCACGAATAAAAAAACTCCCCGGAGCGAACGCTCCGGGGAGTTTTTTTATTCGTGGTCCTGCTCCGGTTCGTCCTCCGGGATTTCCGGCGCGGGGGGCGCTTCGCGGAAAAGCTTGGTGCCTACACAGCGGTTGATGGGGGTACCGAGATTGTGGAACTTCTCCTCGTAGTCAGTCATGACTCCGCAGATGCCGTGCTCGTGCAGATCGCGGGTGACCGCGGACAGTTCGAAAGCAGCCTTGGGGAACTGGAACAGGGACCACTCGTACAGGTCGCGGTTGTCCGTCTTGAAGTGGATCTGTCCGCCGTCCTTAAGGACTTGGCGATACAGTTCCAAAAAGCCAACCGCGGTCAGTCGGCGTTTGGAGTGCCGATGGCCGGGCCAGGGGTCACAGAAGTTTACATAAATCCGATCCACCTCGTCGGGAGCAAACAGCTCCGGCAGGCGTTTGGCGTCATCGTCTACGAAAAACACGTTGGTCAGACCCAGCTCGTTGGCACGCTCCATGGCGATGACCATGGCGTCGGGTACGCGTTCTACAGCAATATGCAGCACGTCGGGGTTTTGGGCGGCGGTTTCCACTGTAAAGCGGCCCTTGCCGCAGCCGAGTTCCAGATGCAGGGCGGTGGCGTCAGGCATCAGGTCGCGCCAGTGACCGCGCATGGGGGAGGACTGTTCGGACGTGTCGATCAGCAGATGACCGCAGCGCTCCATACGGGGCAGCAGATTGGGTTTCTTTCTCATTCTCATTGGGGTTCACCTCAGCAACTATCTTACCACAGGAAAAGAATCCTTGCAATCGTTGATGGAATATATTATACTGTTGAGGTGTGATATCCGGGTGTAGCGCAGTTGGTAGCGCGCCTGCTTTGGGTGTGGCTCCCGCGCCATCCACGACCCGAAACCCCGGAGGGCACAAGACCCTGAAACACGGTGATTTGCGGGATTCTCCGGATTGCAAAACCGGGCCGAAAAGCGGCCTTGACCACAGGAATGACCACAGACAGGAAAAACTTTGATTTTCGCCTGGGCCGTGGTATAATAGCAAAAACTGAATATCCGGGTGTAGCGAAGGTGGTATCGCGCTTGATTTGGGTTCAAGAGACCGGGCGTTCGAGTCGCCCCACTCGGACCAAAAACCTCTGAAATCGGCTGATTTCAGAGGTTTTTGCATTAGATCCCTTTCTTTACGTTATCTGTAGGTTCGTGATCAAAGGACTCCCCTTTTCTTCTTGCAGTATTAGTTTAATCGTGCTATAATTCTAATATCCCAATTAGCCGTATTAGCTTAGTTGGATAGAGCGCCTCCTTGACTAAGAGGTAGACGGGGGTTCGAGTCCCCCATGCGATCATTTTAAGCTTCTTGCTTTTATATTTGTACTTAACTCCTCTTTTGGTCTTCCTTAATTCCAAAGGAGGGGTTATTTTGTATTGAGTAAATTGTTTTGAGTGGAGCGTTGCATAAAACTCACATGGAATTCAGGGAATAACGAGTTTTTTGTCTACATCGTCCGTTCAAGTATCTAATCAAAGTTGTTTTGTCAGTAAGGAGGTTGCTAACATATGAGACCGTTTTCAATCAATATACGGGGCCGTGTAAAGAACTTCAATCTTCCTAAGAATCAGCCACTTGTGCCCCTTTTTGAGGCTATCGTGAATGCCATTCATGCCATTGACGAACGAAAATCCACTACTCCGTCTTTTGAAGGCCGGATTGTCATCAAAGTCCTTCGGGATGAACAGTTTGTAATGGATGGTACTGGCGAATTGCCCCAGATCCAGTCTTTTGAAATCGTTGATAACGGAATTGGATTCAATGAAGCAAACATTGCTTCATTTATGGAATCGGACTCAACATACAAAGCTCAAATTGGTGGAAAAGGCGTTGGACGTTTTTCTTGGTTAATCGCTTTTGAGAAAGCTGAAATAGAAAGTGTCTATTCCGAGGGAGACGGATATGTAAAACGCACCTTTGAGTTCTCCATCTCTAACTCTGAAATCAACGATACCCTTACTGACTGCACTGGATATGATGATAATCAGACAACAGTCAAATTGCTCAACTACATTAAGCCATATGCCGATAATGTTCCGAAGCGTGGCATTACTATCGCTATGCGGATAATCCAGCACTGCCTTGTATATTTCATTTCTGATGACTGTCCTCAAATTATCTTACAGGATATTGATGGAGCGTATAACTTAAACCATGTATTTAAAGAAAAAATTCGCTCTGAAGAGAACAGTAAGATTATTACCCTGGGTGATGAAACTTTCGAGTTGCTTCATGTAAAAGCCGAGGAATCAACCATCAACGGAAACAAATTGTATTTGTGTGCGCATAACCGCTTAGTAGAAACAAAAGAACTGGACAAATATATTACTGATCTTGATCGTGAAATCTATGAAAAAAGTGGGTTTTGGTATGTTGGTGTTTTGAGAGGGCGTTATCTTGATGAGTCCGTTGATATGAATAGACTTTCCTTTAACATTCCTGATGGTGGTCCGTTAGATAGCATGGCAAACATGATTACTATGGATCAAATTATGCGAGCGGTTGTCGTTGAGGTAAATGAATTTCTCAAAGACTACCTTCATCCTATTGCTACTGGAAAAATTAAGAGAATAACAGAATACGTGACACACAGAGCCCCGCAATTTCGCCATTTGCTGAAATATATGCCAGAGGCAATTTCGAAGATCAAACCCAATTTAAGCGAAGATAAGTTGGATGACGAACTTCATCGCATAAAGAGAGATTTCGATAGAACGACAACCAAAGAAAACACCCAACTTCTCAATGATCTGAACAAAGGAATAATCAGTTCAGACGAGTATATACAGAAATTCGGATTGCAAATTGAAAAAATCAACAGCGCTAACGGCGCTGCGTTAGCCGAATATGTTGCGCATCGAAAAGTCATCCTTGATTTGATGGAGTTTGCAATACGAAAAAATGATGATGGGCGGTTTCAAAAGGAAAGCTTTCTCCATAATATCATTTATCCAATGAGAACAACCTCTGTGGATACCCCCTATAGCAATCACAACCTGTGGTTGCTGGACGAAAAGCTTGCCTACTGCAGTTATATTTCTTCTGATATTCCGTTTGATAATAATCCCAAAGAAGATCGAACAGACATAATGATCCTTGATTCTCCAGTCGCTGTTTCTGACGAAGAAAATGATGGCCGAGAATACGAAAACATTGTCTTGTTTGAACTCAAGCGTCCAATGCGAGATGACTACAACGGTAGTAACAACCCCGTTAATCAGTTGTACGAGTATGTTACGCAGTTAAGGACCAATAAAAAGAGGGACAAAGATGGCCGTGTAATTAGAGTTGGACAAAACACCAAATTCTATTTATATGCAGTTTGTGACATCACGACTACGTTAGAACAGATTCTGGATTTCCATGATTTCTCCCAAACACCTGATAAACTGGGGTACTATAAGTACAACGATAAAATGAATGCATATATCGAAATTTTGTCGTATGACAAAATCATATACGATGCAAAGAAACGCAATAGAATTCTCTTTGATAAACTTGGCATATAGTTTTTGTGCTTCCGTCATACCCGGAATGCTGACTCACAGTCATACCCCACGACAGGAGTGATTGGAGAACAAACTTCCTGACCGCGCCAGACTGGAAACCAGCGCACTTTGCTATCGCTGCGGTACGGATTAAGCACCGTCGAATATACGTAGCTGCAACTGCTGCGAGATTCATTCGGGCCAAAGAAACTATTGTATAATTCGCACAATGCCCAAAGCTGTCAGTTGAAAGGCGCCCTAACACACTTTGATTGTGTGTTAGGGCGCCTTTTATTAGTCGGATTGTTTATGCAAAAACAGAATAATGCAACAGCTCCTTGTTCATTGTTTATTGCGGCGCAGAATTTGCCAGATTATTTAATGACTCTTCGACCCCAAAAGCTCTGAAATCGGTTGATAGTGGATTAGACCATCGCTTGTTACGGAAATTATCAGGGCCAGTATTTCTCTTGTGTCGACTAACCATCACATCATTCAAAACATTTTGAAGCAGTTGTTGCAAAAAATGCAACAACTGCTTCTTCCCAATAAGGACTAATTTTAAGGCGAGAGAAGCCTTTTCGCTCCGCAACAGTGATATTGTTAGCGGGTTGAATATAAATGATTCCGTTATTAGAATTTGATTTATAATCGAGAAAGTTCCGGAAGAAGCAATGCGCAGCGTTTTTTCAAGTGGCTTAGTGGTAATTTCTAATCCCCGTCCACCAAATCATAGACCGAGCATTTTAGCACCTTCGCCAGCGCATTAAGGATATTGAATTGCGCCTTAGAGATATCGTTGTTTCTTTGCTCGTACATCTGGATAGAGCGCAGAGAAACCGTGCTCAACTCCGCAAGCTGAGCTTGGGAGTATCCGGCTTGCTTACGCAGGAGTTCGAGATTGGTGGGAGTTTTTTTGATGCGTTCCTCAATGGAATCTACCACATGGAGGATATCCATTTCATGGTAAATAGGATACCACCGGAGCATTTCGCTGGGTTTTACAACGGCGGTAATGTCTCGGAAGGTTCGGTTCATATGCCACTGGCAGTAAGCCAGCGCCCAGCCGACCCAGTATTCCGGGGAGCGGTCAAACTCCACATACTCCGGAATCTTTTTCGCATTTTCTCCAGTTACACAGAGGTACAATTCCACTCCAGACTTGCCGGCAACTGTACCAGGATGTCCACTCTCAAATCGTCGGGGGAACAGGCGTGTTTCGAGGAATGCCTGAAAGAACTCGTCGATCTCCCAATGGCAGTAATTCACAGCGTAGTCAAGCATAGTGCCCATGGTCGACATGGCGTTTTCAAGGTATAGTTCGTTATAGGCGCGGATCTCCATTTTTGATACCTCCACGAATGATATCCAGAACATACAGTTCGTTGGAATCTATCGTCAGATTTACCTTGCTCTTTTTATAGTCGCTCTTAGCTTTCAAATCGCGATTCAGATACTTGGCGTGGTAGACGGTGGAATCGACCTCCTGCGCACCAACATAAGTTAGATTTGCAAACGCCTTCTCAGTGCGCAACATATACTGGATACCCAGTTTGCCCAACTTCATCGCCTTAGCAAGCTGCTGAACGGAAATGGTGTTGTTTACAAAATCTCTGGCGAAAGAGAAGTAGGAATCATCTGCCCGATAACCCTTAATCACATCATAGCCAGAAATATCAACACTAAAGTTTGCGAGAAGATACTGTTTTGCCTGTTCGCTGATTGGAGAGGTAGAGGGGAATGTGCGATTTTGAATCAGCAAGGTGATCCAATTAAGAATATTGTAGGCCGGATCAGATAAATCCAATACCTTCAAGCCAGAAAAATCTAATACATATTCATTTGCATAACCGTTGACGGCTTCGTTTTTTGATGCCCACTCGCAGGCCAGTTGAAAATGCGCCGTGCAGTAAAACCCCTGGCCATAGTCATTTTGGGCGCTGCCTTTGCCTAACTCAGGGTACTCGACGATTTTATCGGAGCCGTGGTAGAGTTTGATGTGCTTTGCCATAGTCATCCTCCTCTCTTGCACTAACTATATCATTTTAATGATAGTATTTCAAGTGGTTTTTGCCGAACGGAGAAAAGTTTTTATATCATTGTAATGATATAACTGCGAGACGAGAAGAATGGATATTCCTGAGTGAATTATATTGCGTGTTCTATGAGGTTTATTTCCTTGTTTATTGCGGCGCAATTTCTGAGTTGCTCTCTGCGGCAGAATCCCCCACTGCTGGAGGAAAATCTGGTCGGAAGAACTTTTAATATACAGAATTCCATATTTTGATGGACAAGCCATTGACAAATAATTGATTTCTGTGCGCGAATTCGATATAATTTGCTCGATGAAATGCCTTTGCGGAGGTGAGTGTCGTGGAAGAAAAAACCGTAATTACATATGAGGGTGAAACCTATACAAGACGGAAAGGTAAATGGGTCGATGCGCATAACTTTGTTGTGCATGAAGGACTTCAACGGGATTTAAATAAGGAATATGCCAAGCAACTTGATCCGACGCTGCTTTCACTTGAAGCCTGTATTGAACAAGGGGATAAATTCAAAAGTAGCGGCTCCACCGGCCTGGCCTTGAAATTTTATGAGGTTGCAGTGGAAAAGGCTGATAGCAGAGCAATGGCATATATCTTGCCAAGGATAACTTCTTGCTACAGGAAAAGTGGCCGGCCGCAAAAAGCGATTGATATTTTGACATATGCAAGCAAAATGTTTGGCAGAAGTATGATTACGCCAGTTCTGCTGACATCTGCAGCTGCGGCTTATTGCGATATTGAAGATTATGAGCGGGCAAAAAAATGTTGCGATAGGGCATATGCGGAGTCGAATGGAATGCATAGCGACGAATTGTCACTTGTGTATAAGAGAATCAAAAAAGCCACAGTTGAGTAGATCTGAATCCCTCCTAAGCTGTGTGAGCAGATACAGCAAGCGCCCCTCTGAAATTGTGATTTCAGAGGGGCGCTTTTTCATTGATTATTGCGGCACAGGATTTGAGTTCAGTTACATAAATCGGACATTGTAGGTTTGTCAAACATATTGGACAGTGAACTCGGCGGGAGATAACCAGCCGAGCGGCCTCATGGGAAAGTTGTTGGAACGGCGATTGTGAACAGTGAGTTGTGCCTCAAAATCTTTGAGCGAATAGAACGAATGGCA
>JAFQHV010000035.1 GCA_017397835.1 Oscillospiraceae bacterium | reverse complement strand
CTGCACGTTCGTGAAGTTGACGAAGATACCCTGTGCGGTCTCGGGACGCAGGAACAGCTCGGCTGCGCTGTCTTCGGTGACGCCCTGGAAGGTCTTGAACATCAGGTTGAACTGACGGATGTCGGTCCAGTTATGCTGGCCGCAGGTGGGGCAGGCGATGTTGTGCTCCTCCACGAAGGCCTTCATCTCGTCCTGAGAGAAGGCGTCCACGGGCTTGGGCAGGGTGAAATCGTTCTCCTTGCACCAGTCCTCAATGACCTTGTCGGCGCGGAAGCGCTCCTTGCACTCCTTACAGTCCATCAGAGGATCGGAGAAGCCGCCCACGTGGCCGGAAGCGACCCAAACCTGAGGATTCATCAGAATGGCGGCGTCCAGACCCACGTTATAGGGGTTCTCCTGGACGAACTTCTTCCACCAGGCCTTCTTGACGTTGTTCTTCAGCTCAACGCCCAAGGGGCCGTAGTCCCAGGTGTTGGCCAGACCGCCGTAGATCTCGGAGCCGGCGAAGACGAAGCCGCGGCCCTTACACAGGGCGACGATTTTTTCCATGGTCTTTTCAGTGTTTTTCATGATAACCTCTCCTTTTTGTTTGGTCCGGAGCGCAAAAAACGCCCTGGACCGATTTTAGTCGGTTCAGGGCGAACAAAATCTTGTCCGTGGTTCCACCTGAATTCGCATCTGGCTGATGCGCACTTCGTTCCCGGTAACGGCGGGGGCCGGCGGACCATTTCCTGCCCGCGGCGACAGAGCGCCTTCTCCACACGGCTTCGGGGGGCTTGCACCAAACGCCCTCTCTCTGAACCCCGCCGCACGGGTACTGTTCTCTGTTAAGCTTTGCGGCTATTCTACTATACCTTCCCCCCGCCGTCAAGGGTCATTTCAGCAGATTTTTCCCGTTTTTCGCAACCGTTTTGGGCACAAAAACAAAAACTCGAAAAAATGTTCGAAAACCCCTTGACAAAATCGAACATATGTTGTAAATTTAACTCGAACAATCGTTCTGTTCCTCAACAGTGCCCCCACTCCGCGCACAAAAGTCCGGTTTTTTGGACTTGCGCCGCCATATAATACAGACATCAACGAACAGGAGGTACTCCTTTATGCAGACTATGTATTACACCACTCACAATTTCATTCGTCATACGGACAACGTGGTCGACCTGACCGAGTACCGCCGCCGTTTGGACCGCGCCCGGCAGGAACAGACCCTGGACTTCGCCGTGGACGATGAGGACACGCCGGTCCAGGCCGCTGCCGCCCCCCGCGCCGCCGGTCTGGGCGGCCTGCTGGAGCACTGCGCCAGCTTCGGCATCATCGTGATGACGTTGGTCTTCACGGCGCAGGTGCTGTTTGGCTGATTTATTTCGTGTTCCCTGTTTTTCCTCTCTTTTTCTCTTTGTAAACGAAAAGCGCACTGCGTAAGCAGTGCGCTTTTTGCATTATTCCTGATTCAGCCGCTGGGCAACCTCTTCCAAATAGTTCTGCGCCACTTCTTCTACCCGGCCGCCGTCGCAGGCCTTGGCCAGGGTGGGGTCGATGGGCAGACGGGCCAGCACGGGCAGGCCCAGCTCCAGTGCAACATCGTCCAGACGGCTCTCGCCATAGATGGCGTGGCGCTTGCCGCAGTCGGGGCATTCAAACCAGCTGTAGTTCTCCACCAGACCCAAAATGGGGATGTTCATCAGCTTGGCCATGTTGACCGCCTTGGCCACGATCATGCCCACCAGTTCCTGGGGGGAAGTGACCACCACGATACCGTCCACGGGCAGGGACTGGAACACGGTCAGGGGCACGTCGCCGGTGCCGGGAGGCATATCCACGAACAGATAGTCCACGTCCCCCCACACGGTATCGGACCAAAACTGGGTGACCAGACCGGCGATCACCGGGCCGCGCCAAATGACGGGATCGGTCTCGTTTTCGGTCAGCAGGTTGACGGACACCACCTTAATGCCGGTGCGGGTCTCGGCAGGAACCATGCCCTTGTCGTCCCCTGTCAGGGGTCCGTGGAGACCAAAGGCCTTGGGGATGGAGGGGCCGGTAATGTCGGCATCCAGCACGCCCACCTTCTTGCCCCGGCGGGCCATGGCCACAGCCAAACCGGCGGTAACGGTGCTCTTACCAACGCCGCCCTTGCCGCTGACAACCGCGATGACTTTTTTCACCCGGGAACCGGCGTTGGCGGGTGCCCGCAGATCCTGCGGTTCGGTGCGCTCCCCGCAGTTGGCGCTGCAGGTGGAACAATCGTGAGTACAATTTTCTGCCATGGTATCTCTCTCCTTATCATCAGCCGCGGGATGCCGCGGATTCGTTCACAGCGTATTATAGCACGCCCGCGCTCATTCTTCCAGTCCCGTTTCCGGCAATTCCGGTTCCGGTGCCGGATTTTGGGCCGCGATCTCTTCCCGGAAGTACCAGCGGAAAATATCCGCCGCCACAGCACCCAGTTCCGAGCCGCCGCCGCCGCGCTCCGCCACGATGGCCAGGGCGATCTCCGGGTCGTCAAAGGGGGCAAAGCACACCAACACGGCATTGGACTCCTTGGAACTGGCACTAACCTGTGCCGAACCCGTCTTGGCCCCCACCTTTATGGGAATATCCGTAAAGTACCGCGCCAAAGACCCTTCCTGTGTCAAGGCCAGCATACCCGCCTTGACCGCATCCAGGTTTTCCTTCTTCAGTTTCAGGGTGTCCAGCACTTCCGGCTCATATTCGTACAGCACGGTGCCGTCCGCCCCAAGCACCCGGCTCATCAGGTGCGTTTTGTACCGGGTGCCGCCATTGACCAGTGTGGCCACATAGTTGGCCAGCTGGATCGGGGTGAACTGGCTGCTCTCCTGTCCGATGGACACGGAAAGCGTATTGCCGGGATACCATGTGCCGCCCATGGATTCGGTGTATTCCGGTCCGGCCATAACACCGGCCCGTTCCCCCAGTTCCAGACCCGTCTTTTGTCCCAGTCCGAACATGGCCGCGTACTCCTGCAGCCGCTCGATGCCCAGCCGGCGGCCCACATCATAAAAGAATACGTTGCAGGAATTTTTGATGGCATCGGCCACGGTCTGCTGACCGTGGGTGCCGCCGCTCTGGTTGTAGATCCAGCAGCGGGGACCATCGTTGGTGTAATAACGATATACGCCGGTGTCCAGAATCTGGGTCCGGGGCGTGATGATCCCCTCTTCCAGTCCGGCAATACCGGTAACCATCTTGAACGTAGAGCCGGGCGCATACGTCCCCAGCAGCGCACGGTTATACAGGGGTTTCAGCGGATCTGCCGCATTGTCGTTGTAGTCAGCGGAATAGCGGGACAGATCAAAGGTCGGGTAGGATGCGCTGGCCAAAACCCCAGCATTTTTCACGTCGATGATCACCGCCGCCGCACCCTGCGCATTGCCGGACAAATTGGGAATGCGGCGGGCCAGAGAGTCTTCCACCGCCTGCTGCAGGCCGATGTCCAGCGTCAGCTCCACCGTGCCGCCGGCAACCGGTTCCTTGATCCACTCCTGCGTGACCACCTTGCCGTTGGTGTTGAGCTCCACGCTGCGCAGACCGGTCCGGCCGCGGAGCCAGTCCTCAAAGACCTTCTCCACGCCTTCCTTGCCTACGCTATCGTCCATCTCGTAGTCCGCTTTGCCGTCCCCGTCGATGTCCTTCTCCTTATATACCGCCCACTCTTCCGCATCCATCAGACCCACCCGGCCCAGCAGGTGGGCGGCATAGGGCGTGTCGTACTGGCGCACGGAGGTCGGCTGGATCTTCACCCCGGCAAGGCCCCGCTCCTTCACCCGCGTAATAAAGTCAATATCCACGTCCCGGGCAAAGATATAGGGCGTGCGATAAACATCCTTCGATCGCAGGTATAACTCATACAGTACGCCAACCGCCTGCCGCGCCCGAACCATATCTCCCACCGGGATGCCGAGATCCCGGCACATAATGTTCACCAGTTCATCCGCCGCAGGCAAGTCCACCGGCCCGTCCCCGGTGCGGATCCACTTCATGGCCGTGGCCAGCCGGTACAGGCGGGTCTCGTTCCACTTCGCGCGGCCCGACTCATCCTCCGTGCGGTAGTGAAACGGCTCCCGCTCGGTAAACTCAAAGGGTGGCTGGGCCGTGATCGGCAGTGTGTCGGTCCACTCCACGCCGCATGCGGCGCAGATGTCCAGCAGTTGTATCAGAATGTGCGCCCGCTGACCCTCGTCGCCCATTCGCCCGGTATCCAGCGTGACCTGATAGCTCACCCGGTTGGTAACCAGGGGCTGTCCGTTGGCATCGGTAATCATGCCGCGGCCGGCCTCGATGGTCTCCATATTGGCGATCTTATGCCGGGACAGTTCCGCATAGTAGGCTCCGTCTATGATTTGGGTGCGGTACAGACCAACGCCCAGCGCCAGCAGCAGCAACACCAACAGCCCGCTCAGGGCCCAGCTGCGCACGTGGAATTGTCGGCCATCCATACTCACACCCTCCTTTTCTTACAATCGATCAGGCCAGCTTATCGCCGCCCACCCGGGCATAAACGCGATAAAACACTCCGTACACCGGCACCGTCCAAACCAGCGTCCACAAAAGCTGCGGCAGTGCCACCCGCAGCAGCTGCCACAGCGTGGCCCGCATAAAAAACAGTTCGGTCGCTCCGCGCAAAACCAGCAGCACGCTCAAGGCTCCCGCCGAGCAGATCAGGCACCCGGCCAGGGACCGGGCCAGCGCGTACCGGGCCAAAGCCCCCACAAACATCCCCACAAGGGTCAGGATCAGCACCCGGCTTCCGTCTCCGCCGGCGTAGGCCGTGGCCCACAGAAGCCCTGCGCCAAAGCCAAACCCCGCGCCGCCGGACACGCCCTCCAGCACCGCCACCGACGTCACTGCCACCGGCAGCAGCAGCGGAGTCACGCCAAACACGGGGACGCGGGTCAAAATATAGGCATCCAGCCACCACACCGGCAGAAGTGCCATGGCATAGCACAGCCATTTGCGTATCCAATCCTGTCTGGCCACGCCGCCACCTCCTTACGGTTCATTCCACAATGTCAAATTCCTTGATGACAAACACCTGCGCCAGTGAATCCAGCCGAACCGCAGGCTTTACCATGGCGTAGCCGCTCAGTCCCGCCTCGTCCATACCTGTCTGTGTAATGGTACCCACTACAAGTCCGGCGGGATATACCCCACCGCGACCGGAGGTGATGACCTCGTCCCCTGCCATCAGACCATGGTCAAGGGGCAGGTAACCCAGCTTCAAAAGCCCCTCCTGCATCAGATCCAGCTCCCCGGACAGGACACCTGCAAGGCCCGTACGCACCACCTGGCCGCCCAGCTCGGTATCGGGACTGAGCACAGTGTTCACCGTGGCCCAGTTCAGTCCGACCTGACCCACGATGCCAACCAGCACTCCGGTTTCGGTGATGATGCAGTCCCCCACCGCAATGCCGCTGCTGCTGCCCTTTGACAGCGTCAGGGTATCGTCCCAGCCACGGGTCCCGTGGGCGTTGATCTGTGCCGACTCAAAGACAAAGTCACGGCGCTTTTCCCGCAGTTCCAACAGTCGGCGCAGGCGTTGATTTTCCTTGCTCTCATATTGGGCCTGACGCAATTCGTCCTCCATCTGTGCCACGCGGCGGCGCAGTTGGGTCAGTTCATCGTCCATCTGCTCGTAACGGAAGATGTAGTCATACACGCTTTCCATCCAGCCGGCCACTGCATTGATTCCGCCCCGCACCGGAGTGGCAAGTGTGTTCAACACACTGCCCAACGGGTCGATCTTAGACCCAAACAGATTGCTGCACACGGTGATCAGCACGCTCAGCAGCACCGCCGCGATCAGCAGCAGCAATCCATTATCCCGAAAAAACTTTTTCAAACGATCACTCCCGCTTCCACACGTCAAACCCAAGCCGGTGCAGCATCTGCCCCAAACGGCAGACCGGCAGGCCCATCACATTGTAGTAGTCTCCCTCGATACCTTCAACCAGCAAACAGCCAAATCCCTGGATCCCGTAGCCGCCCGCCTTATCCATAGGCTCGCCGGTATTTACATAGGCTTCCATTTCCGCCGGGGTCAGGGGCCGGAATCTGACCCGGGTGCATTCATGCTCGGTGCGGATCTCTGCGCCCCGACAGACGGTAACGCCCGTATAAACCGCGTGGCTGCGCCCGGACAGCAGAGCCAGCATCTCCACCGCCTGCTGCCGGGAATGGGGCTTGCCCAGCACCCGGTCATCCACCGACACCACGGTGTCAGCAGCGATAATAATATCCTCCGGGGCAAAATGACCCGCCACCTGGCGGGCCTTATCTGCAGACAAATATTCCACCAGCCGGGCGGGGGACAGCCCTGCAGGTGCCTGCTCCTCGCCCGTGGCGGGATAAATCTCAAACGTTTCTATCCCCATCCGGGCCAACAACTCTCGTCGGCGCGGAGATTGGGATGCCAACACGATCTTCATAGCTTACTCCTCGATGGTCGCTTCCTTGGCCCTGCCGTCCGCGCAGACCACGCACACACTGCTGTCCCACAGCAGGTCGTTGGTGTACCACAGGGCTATGCCGCCGTTCTCGTCCACCTGCACGCTGTCCAAACCAAGGGCCTCACCAAACGCTTCGGCATCGACGCTCGTATCCTCTGCCTTTTCCTGCACCCGCGTCAACAGTCGCTCCACCGCAAGGGCGCGGGCAGACGCGTCATACTGCGCAAGGTTCTCCGCCGCTGCCCGGGCGGCTTTGGCGCATCGGCCATGATCCTGTTTGGCATCAAAGGTCAGCAGGACCGTTCCGTCCAGCCAGTCGATCTCGGTCTGGAACCACCCCGCGGCACGGCTTAGGGTAAAGGTGGCAAAGCCTTCCGCCTCAAAGGTAACAGGCTTGACCTGCCGGTCCAGGATCGCCTTCAGTTCCGGGTCCATTCCCGGTTCAGGCATACCGACCAGCTGGAACTTGCCCCCGTCGCGGGCCGGACGCACCTTTGCCTTGATGATAAAGTTGCCCGGCAAACGCACACTCAAATATCCCAGCAGACGATCGTCTGCCAATGCGGTCAGTACCGCCGGCTCCTCATGCACCACACCGTCTTCCTCGTCCATCCACGCCGTCAGGGGTAGGGTAATGGTGTGAAGCGCCTCTCCGTCCTCTTTTTTGCTGCCGACGCCCTCACGACCGCTCACCGCCACGAGGGTGATCTCCTCCGCCTCGAAATCGGCAGCAAAGGCCTGCACCTGCAGCTGCTCGGGCGTAGGCGCATACTCTTTTGGCTTTTTCTTTCCAAAGGGCCACATATCCGTGTGCCTCCTTATTTCCCGGTGGAACCGAAGCCGCCGGTGCCCCGGTCGGTTTCGTCCAGTTCGTCCACCAGTTCCACCTGCGCCTGCACCACAGGGGTGATCATCATCTGTGCAATACGGTCAGCCGGCTGAATGGTGTAATCGGTGTCTCCGGCATTGTGCAGCCCCACCATGATCTCGCCGCGGTAGTCGCTGTCAATGACCCCCACGCAGTTGGCCGGAGCGATGCCGTGCTTGATGCCCAGTCCGCTGCGGGCAAAGATCAGGGCCACATAATCCGCCGAGGGCAGCGCGACAGCAATTCCGGTGGGTACGACCCGCCGCTGACCGGCGGGGATGACCACCGCCTCGTCCACGCAGGCGTGCAGATCCATAGCGGCCGCCCCGGCGCTGGCGTAGAAGGGCACGGGGATATCCGCCCCGATGCGGGGGGATACAGCTTTTACTTTCAGCTGCATAGCAAACAACTCCCTGTTATTCTTTCACATTTCCGCCGCGAAGCGGGTCGATTTGGCTTACTCCACGGCCCGGTAGTACAGGCCGCGGGTGAATTCATTGGGTTCAAACCGGCCCTGACCGAAGTAGCGCTCCATGACCTGTACGCACTCCATGGCGTTCTCGGTGGTGAAGTGCAGCCGGCCTGCCCACAGGCCAAGCCTGACCCAGTCGCTCCTCTTGTCGGCCAAAAAGAGCTTCTTGGAGTTCAAGATCTCGTTTCGGCAGCCGTAGGCCTTGACCACCGGGAAGCGCTCGCCCTTGCGGTCGGTCAGCAGGTTAACGTTTCCGCAGGTATGCTGGCCGCTGTGGTTGTGAACGATGCAGTTTTCCGTGATCATCAGGGGCAAACGGCCGTAGGCCAAAATTTCGGTGTCGATGGCCTTTGAAAGGTCACGAATTTGCGCGAAATTTAGTTCGAACGATGCCGTGGCGGAACAAAAACCAAGCCGTTTGAGCTCCTTTTGGGTCTGACTGTTGAACACGCCCAGTCCGTAGTCGGCCCGCAGGGCAAAGCCCATCTGCTGCGCCAGGCGGATCGCCCCGGGGGTAGCCACCAGCGCCTCGGTCACGCCCAACTCCTGCATGTTTTGCAGGTCGCGGACCACCGCCTCCCGCTCCCGGTCCCAAAAGATCCGTGGCAGCACGGCACACACCGTAATGCCGGCCTTTATAGCAGCCGTCACTTTGTCCGGGTGGGCCGCCCCCTCATCGGCGGGGATATATAATACCTCCGGCTTCATGGCCAACATATCGGCACTGATCTGGTCGGCCGTGCGCACCGACACGTTGATAGCCGGGGGAGTGCGGCGATTTTCGTAGCGCACGCCGGGTTTGAACTCGGTCTTGCGGCGTCGGGGCAGCACGACCCGCTGCTCACTGAGCTTGTCCAGCACGTCCCGGCGCAGACCGTTCAGCACGGACAGAGGCAGAGAAAGTCCCTCCTCCACAAGGGCCGTCACTTTTTCACAGGCGTAGGGGGTCCCGCCGGTGCGCTGCAGCTGACCCTCCACCTTATCCCGGGTCAGGGGCACGTTGATGGCCGCCTCGGGCACAGGTCCGGTAACGGTAGCCACCCGCTCCTGCGCATCCTGTACACCCACCTGCACCGGTTCCCCTTTGCGCACCATGGCAAACATACGCACCGGATCCTTACGGTTCTCACCGGACTCATAGCTGGCCCGGGCCTGCGCAAACAGTTCCTTGGGTTCCTCCTCATCCTGACGCACGCCGAACATATCCGGCCCCTTCTTGTTCAGAAAATAGCCGTCGGTAAATCCATCCCGGGAGAACGCCTGCCGCAGCATTTCCAGCTCTTCGGCCGTTGGCTCGCGCCCCTCCTTGATGGCCCGGGAGTAGACTCCGGTAACGATGGCCACGTACTCCGGCCGTTTCATGCGGCCCTCCAGCTTCACGCAGGTCACACCCATCTTGCGCAGCTCATCCAAATGACCGGCCAGGGACATATCCTTCAGGGACAGGGGGTTGTCATCCGCCCGTCCGTTCCAGCCGTACTTCAGCCGGCAGGGCTGGGCGCACAGGCCCCGGTTTCCGCTGCGCCCGCCGATGACGGAAGAGAAATAGCACTGCCCGGAGTAGCACATACACAGGGCGCCGTGGGCAAATACCTCGATCTCAATGGGCGCGTGCAGACAGATGTGCTCGATCTGTCTGCGGTCCAGTTCCCGGCTGAGCACCACCCGGCTCATACCAAGGTCGGCGCACATCTTCACGCCGTCCAGACTGTGGACCGTCATCTGGGTGGAGGCGTGGACGGGCAGGTCGGGCACCGTCTGGCGCAGCATACGCAGCACACCCAGATCCTGCACCAGCACGGCATCAATGCCCATATCGCTGGCCTGCGCCGCCACTTGGGCCGCCCCGGGCAATTCCCGGTCGGTCAGCAGGGTGTTCAGGGTCAGAAAAACCTTGGTCCCCCGCAAATGGCAATAGGAAACCGCCGCCGCAACCTCCTCAGCCGAGAAGTTCTTTGCATTGCGGCGGGCATTGAAGTCACCAAATCCCAAATACACGGCATCGGCACCGTTCTGCACGGCGGCAACCAGTGCCTGTTGTGACCCGGCAGGGGCAAGCAGCTCCAGCATGGGCGTTCCTCCTTTAGCCTGAATAACAGCGACCAAAGCCGGGAGATATCCCCCGGCTTTGGGCCTGTTTTTCGTTTCCTGTTCGGTTCGCGGCGGCTCAGCGCTTGTTCTGCAGCTTGAAGATCTCCCGCTTGGCCTCGGACAGCTCCAGCTTCAGCTTGGCAGCCTCTTCCAGCGCCTGCTGGATCTGGCGGCGCAGATTTTCGCCGGACTGCTGCTCCCGGAACAGCTGGTCGGTGATGTTCACCGCGGCCAACACCGCGCTGTCCACCACGGACATGCGGCTGTCGGCCGCCACCTTGCGCATCTGTTCGTCCACGTGAGCAGCCACGCGCAGGGCGTAGGCCTCCTCATCGGCACCCACCAGAGTAAACTGCTGGCCGGCGATGGTAACGGTCACTTTCTTGTTCATATTTGACCCCTCCGTATCTGTTTGTCCAGGCTCCTTCGCCCGGTTTTATTTTCCTTTTTATTATATCACACTTTCCGCCGCAGAAAAACATCATATTCTGCTTTTTTACAAATTTTTAAGATATTTTTATCCTTGAGGCAGATTTTGTGTTTACGCGGGGCGAAATTTAGAGTAAAATGGGTAACACATTCATCACCTGAACAGAGAGGAGGCGGCCCTGTGAGTCAGTTTGACCTGCTGCCCGACAGCATTTTATCCCTCAGCGGCAAGGCCGCCGACCGTCTGCTGTCCCTTGGGGACGGGGACGCCGCCCTGCTGTACCTGCACGTCCTGCGCCGGGGTAGCACCTCCGTGCCCGGCTGGAGCGAGGCCCGCATCCGCGCCGCCGGGGATAAGCTGGCCGCCGCCAAGCTCATCAGTGCCCCGGTAACCCCCGCTCCCGCCCCCGCGCAAGAGGCCGAGGAACTGCCCCCGGAATATTCCCTTGCCGACATCACCGCCGCCCTGGCCGGCGAGGCCTCGTTCTGCGCTTTGGCGGATGAGGTGGAGCGCCGCCTCGGCAAAAAGCTGTCCACTCCCGATCTCAAAACGCTGTTCACCCTGTACGACCACCTGGCCCTGCCGCCGGAGGTCATCCTGCTCATCGTGGGCTGGTGCCAGCGGGAGGTAGAGCGCAAATACGGCCCCGGCCGCAAGCCATTCCTGTCCCAGATTCGGCGGGAGGCGTTCCGCTGGGCCCGGGAGGGCGTGGACACCGCCGAGTCGGCGGAGGCACACTTGAAAAAGCTGCTGTCCGCCCGCACCCGGGAGGGTGAGCTGGCCCGGCTGCTGGACCTGCCCAACCGCCCCCTTGTGGAGCGGGAGCAGAAATATCTGGCCGCGTGGACGGACATGGGTTTTGATAACGAAGCGCTGCGCCTTGCCTACGAAAAAACCGTTATGGGCGCCGCCAGCAAATCCATGGATTGGCGGTACATGAACGGCATCCTGCGCCGCTGGCACGAAAAAGGCCTGCACACTGCCGAGCAGGTCCAAAGTGAGAGCCGACCCATCCCCCGCGCGCCCCAAGCCGGCAAACCCATCGACCAGACCCCCGACCGTCAGGCCCGGGAGGACATGGAGCGTATGCGCCGGCTGATGCAGCAGATGAAACAGGAACAGGGAGGTTGACCCCATGTCTTTTGACCCCAACGTACTGCACCGCGCCACCGAGCGATTGGAGCAGACCCGCCGTCAGCGGGCCCAGCAGATCGAGCAGCGCCGTCAGCAGGTCTATTCCGGCAACCCCCGTTTGGCCGAAATCGACCGGGAACTGCGCGCCACCATGACCGGCGTGATGACCGCCGCCCTGCGGCAGGGTCAGGACCCCGGCCCCGCGTTGGCTGAGCTGCGGGAGAAAAACCTTGATCTCCAGTTGGAGCGCCGGGACATTCTGGGCCAGCTCGGCCTTGGCCCCGATGAACTGGACGACACCCCCTCCTGCCCGGTTTGCAACGATTCCGGCTGGCACGGCGCCGCCATGTGCGACTGTCTGCGCTCTCTGTGTACTCAGGAGCAGATCCGGGACCTGTCCAGCCTGCTGAATCTGGGCGAGCAATCCTTTGACCGCTTCCGAATGGACTATTACAGCACCCAGCCCCACCCCTCCACCGGCATCAGCCCCCGGGAGAACATGGAGCTGGTGCTGGACGTGTGCCAAAACTATGCTCACAAATTCGGTGCATTTTACTTCCGCAACCTGTTTTTGTCCGGGGCACCCGGTCTGGGCAAGACTTTCCTGTCCGCCTGCATCGCCCGCACCGTGTCCGAGGCAGGCCACTCCGTGGTCTACGACACCGCCGGCAACGTCTTTGCCCGCTTTGAGGAGCAGAAGTTCACCCGGGATGTCGAGGCGAAAGACGAAACCCGCCGCTACCTTAACTGCGACCTGCTGATTCTGGACGATCTCGGCTGTGAGCTGACCACCCAGTTCGTCCAAAGCGCCCTGTACACCCTGGTCAACACCCGTCTGGCCGCCGGATTGCACACGGTCATCTCCTCCAACCTGTCCATGGACGAGGTGTCCCGCCGCTATTCTCCCCAGATCGCCTCCCGTCTGGCCGGCGAGTATCATGTGCTGCATTTCTTCGGTGATGATATCCGTCTGTTGAAGAAAAACCAGTTTTAATCGCAGCGACCCGACAGAATGCCCCATTCTGTCGGGTCTTTTTTATCCGTTTTCGTGGTTGTTTCGATTGACAGCGCCGCGTTTGACGAGTAAAATATGCTTAAAATATGCCCCGGTAGCTCAGCTGTATATTTACTCCCGCTTGGAGCGGCAGCGACTTAGCGGGAGTTAATGCCGAAGCTTGCTTCGGCTGAGCGTCCGCCCCATCGGGCCGCGCACAAATTTATATGCCCCGGTAGCTCAGCTGTATAGAGCGTCCGCCTCCTAAGCGGAAGGTCGGAGGTTAGAATCCTCTCCGGGGTGCCATGTAAAACAAACCTCACAGAAAGAAGGATTTAGTATGGATTACGCAAAAGAGTCTCTGCGCCTGCACGGCGAATGGAAGGGCAAGATCGAAGTCGTGGCTACCGTCCCCGTGGCCACCAAGGAGGACCTGTCTTTGGCCTACACCCCCGGCGTAGCCGAGCCTTGCCTGGCTATTCAGGAGGACGTCAACCGCAGCTATGACCTGACCCGCCGCCACAACCTGTGCGCCGTGGTCACCGACGGCACCGCCGTTCTGGGTCTGGGCGACATCGGCCCCGAGGCCGGTATGCCCGTTATGGAGGGCAAGTGTGTGCTGTTCAAGGCCTTCGGCGACGTGGACGCCTTCCCCCTGTGTGTCAAGAGCAAGGACGTAGACGAGATCGTGCAGACCGTGTACAACATCTCCGGCTCCTTCGGCGGCATCAATCTGGAGGACATCGCCGCCCCCCGCTGCTTTGAGATCGAGCGCAAGCTGAAAGAAAAGTGCGACATTCCCATCTTCCACGACGACCAGCACGGCACCGCCATCATCACCCTGGCCGGCCTGCTCAACGCCCTGAAGGTCGTCGGCAAGAAGAAAGAGGATGTCAAGGTCGTCACCTCCGGCGCCGGTGCCGCCGCCATCTCCATCGTCAAGCTCATCATGTCCGCCGGTATCAAGAACGTCATCATGTGCGACCGCAAGGGCGCCATCTACGCCGGCCGCGAGGGTCTGAACTGGATCAAGGAGGAGATGGCCGAAGTCACCAACCTGGAGAAAAAGGCCGGTTCTCTGGCCGATATGCTGGTGGGTGCCGACGTGTTTATCGGCGTGTCCGCCCCCGGCACCGTCACCACCGAGATGGTCAAAACGATGAACAAGGACGCCATCGTCTTTGCCTGCGCCAACCCCACCCCCGAGATCTTCCCCGACGAGGCCAAGGCCGGCGGCGCCGCCGTCATTGCCACCGGCCGCAGCGACTTCCCCAACCAGGTCAACAACGTGCTGGCCTTCCCCGGTGTGTTCCGCGGCACCTTCGATGTGCGCGCCAGCGACATCAACGAGGAGATGAAGATGGCCGCCGCCACCGCCCTGGCCGACCTCATCACCGAGGAGGAGCTGAACGCCGACTACATCATTCCCAAGGCCTTTGACCCCCGGGTCGGTCCCGCCGTGGCCAAGGCCGTGGCCGAGGCCGCCCGCCGCACCGGCGTGGCCCGCATCTGATTTCCACACACAAACGGGGTGCCGCTTTGGCGGCACCCCGTTTTCCTTATAAAATTGTTGTAATTCCTGCGGTTGTTTAGTATAATGTCAGTAATCGGTGCTTTGCCTCCGGCAAGCACCGCCTGTTAAGGAGGGTAAATATGAAATTCTTCAAAAGTCTCCCCGCAAAACTGCTGCTGGCCCTGATTTTGGGCATTGTCGGCGGTCTGGTCATCCACAACTTTGAGGCAACCGTTCCCGTTATGGGCAGCGTGTTGTCCGTGCTGGCCAGCATCAAGTACGTGCTCAATCAGGTCATCATGTTCTGCGTGCCCCTGATCATCATCGGCTTTATTGCCCCGTCCATCACCAAGCTGGGCAGCAGTGCCAGCCGTATGCTGACCGTGGCCCTGATTTTGGCCTATGTGTCCTCCGTCCTGGCCGCGTTTATGTCCATGGGCGCCGGCTACGCCATCATCCCCAATCTGGCCATCGCCAACGACGCGGCGGAGGCCGTTGAGCCCGCCGCCCTGTTCAAGCTGGACATTCCCCAGATCATGCCCGTGATGAGTGCCCTGGTGCTGTCCGTGCTGCTGGGCCTGGCCGCCGTGTGGACCAAGGCTCAGACCGTCATTCGCCTGCTGGACGAATTCCGCGCCATCGTGCTGAAGATCGTGGCCAAGCTGGTCATCCCCGTGCTGCCGGTCTACATCTTCACCGTGTTCACCATGCTGGCCTACAACGGCACCATCACCGAGAAGTTCCCCGTGTTCGTGGTGGCCATTGTGACGGTGCTGGCGGGCCACTTCGTGTGGATGGCCATTCTGTACGGTGCCGCCGGCATCTACACCAAGACCAACCCCATCGAGGTCGTGAAGCACTACGGCCCCGCCTACATCACCGCCGTTGGCACCATGAGCTCTGCCGCCACCCTGTCCGTAGCGCTGACCTGCGCCCACAAGGCCAAGACCCTGCGTAAGGATATGGTGGACTTCGGCGTGCCCCTGTTTGCCAACATCCACCTGTGCGGCTCCGTGCTGACCGAGGTGTTCTTCGTTATGGCCGTGTCTCAGGTGCTGTACGGCCACCTGCCCTCCGTTGGCTCCATGATCCTGTTCTGCCTATTGCTGGGCGTGTTCGCCATCGGCGCTCCCGGCGTGCCCGGCGGTACGGTGCAGGCTTCTCTGGGCCTGATCGTTGCCGTCCTCGGCTTTACCGAGGTGGGCACCGGCCTGATGATCGCCATCTTTGCCCTGCAGGACAGCTTCGGCACCGCCTGCAACGTCACCGGCGACGGCGCCCTGACCCTGATGCTCACCGGCTACGCCAAGAAGCACAACATCGCCGAGGAAAGCGTGGCTCAGGTAGAGCTGTGACCCTCGTTCAAACCATACAAAAAGGCTGCGGAACAAATGTTCCGCAGCCTTTTTCTTTTGCGTTCACCGGATCGTATGCAATTGTCCCTTTTCTCCCATAGGCAAAGGATATTTTAAGGGCGGCTCCCAAACGAGTTAAGAACCTCCCGGCCGGTCCGAACGCCGCCGGTACTTTATAAGACTTATTTCAATTTCCCCAGCTTCGCTGTATTGGCAATGACGATCAGCGTGCTTTCCGCTTCAAGCGGCTGTTCGGGATCGATGTTTACGGTTACCATCTCGCCTTTTTTGACGGCGACGATATTAAGGCCGTATTTCTTCCGAAGATTTAATTCGATCAGATTCTTGCCGTACCACTCGTCCCTCACGTCGATCTCGATCATTGACACGCCCTTCGACAGCGAGATCATATCAATAAATCCCGAACTAAGCAGATTTCTGGCAAGACGGATGCCCGATTCATTTTCGGGGAAAACCACCTTATCCGCACCCACACGAAGCAAGATCTTTTGCTGCATCTCATTGGCACATTTTGCAACCACATTTTTAACGCCCGCTTCCTTGCAGAGCGTGACAGCCATTACGCTCCCTTCAAAATGGCTTGCCATACAAACGATCACCGTATCAATGTTGCCAATCCCAAGGCGGGAAATGACCTCCGGATCCGTCACGTCCGCACACTTGCAAACAGGCAGATATGCCGCTGCATCATTGACAATTTTTTGCTCGGCATCGACTGCCACAACCTCCATGCCGTTCTCGACAAGTTCCCTCGCCACAGCGATGCCGTATCTTCCCAATCCGAAGACCGCATACGTTTTCTTTGCTTTCATAGGGTTCTCCTTTATCCAATACTGATCGTTTCCGTCGGCTCGGAAACGACGTTTTGACTTTCATTCTTGCTGCCCAAAGCGACCGCAAGTGAAATGGGACCGACTCTGCCGAAATACATGGTTGCGATGATAATCAACTTCCCAAAGGTGTTAAGTGTGGCCGTCAGATTTCTTGAAAGACCGACGGTTGCCGTTGCACTAACCGTTTCATAAACCGCATCTATGGCAGAAGCGTCGCTCGTTGCCAGCAAAAGCACCGTTGCGGCGGTGCAGATCCCAAGGAACATCACGACCACAGCAACCGCCTTTTTGATCGCGTCTTCAGAAAGGCTGCGGCCGAACAGGGTTGCGCTGCGCTTGTTTCTGATGGTGGCGAACGCCGAGCAGACAAGTACGGCAATGGTTACGGTTTTCATGCCGCCCGCCGTTCCCACCGGCGAGCCGCCGATCAGCATCAAAAGAACCGAAACGGCGGCAGACGCATTGGTTAAATCCTCTTGCGCTACGGTGGCAAAGCCCGCGGTTCTCGTGGTGACCGATTGGAAGAACGATACCTGGAGCTTATCAAACAAAGACATCTCCCCGATGGTCAAAGGATTTGCGTACTCAAACAGGAATATGAGAGCTGCACCGATGAGGATCAGACCCGCTGTAACCGTGATGGCGATCTTTGAGTGCAGAGTCAGATACCGGAACATCTTTCGATCCTTCGGCGACCGGCGCTTAACGACACGGAGCACATCCCACCACACGATATAGCCCAAACCTCCGAGAATTATGAGCGCAGAGGTTACGACATTGATCACGGGATCCGTGGCGTAATTGCAAAGGCTGTTTTCCGCAATCATGTCAATGCCCGCGTTACAAAAGGCCGAAACGGAAGTAAATACCGATATCCAAATGCCTTTTGGACCGAACTCGGGGACGAATACGAGCATATACACAGCGGCGCCGATCCCCTCGACGATCAGCGTTCCGAATAACACGTTCCTGACAAACTTGATAAGCCCGGACAGCGTGTTGAGATTAAACGCGTCTTGAATGAGCAGCCGATCGCCGACGCCCAGTTTTCTGTTCAGGAGAAGCATCATTCCCGTCATGACCGTGATGACTCCAAGGCCGCCAACCTGTATCAGGATCAGGATAACGACCTGCCCGAACACACTCCATGTTGAAAACGTTGGCACCGTCACGAGTCCGGTAACACAGGTTGAGGTCGTTGCTGTGAACAGCGCATCAATGTACGGCACGGCACGTCCGCCGGCCGAGCTTATCGGCAATGCCAAAAGAATACTTCCGAGAAAAATCACCAACAGAAAACTCAACAGTATGATCTGTGTCGTTGTAAATCTAATCTTTTTCATGCTTCATACCCTATTTTATTTGTCTGCGGCGGCGATGTCGCCCACGCCGTTCAGGATCAGGCGGGGCCGATAGGGGAACGAGGCCGCGGTCTGCCGGTCGGACACCCCGGACAGCACCAGCACCGTGTCAAGGCCGCACTCAATGCCGCCCTGAATGTCGGTGTCCATGCGGTCGCCGATCATGGCCGCTTCCTGAGAGTGGACACCCAGCAGGTCAAGGCCGGTGCGCATCATCAGGGGGTTGGGCTTGCCCACGTAATAGGCCGTTTTGCCCGCCGCCAGCTCCACCGGGGCCATCAGGGCGCGGCAGGCGGGGATGATGGTATTGTTCTCTGCCGGGCCGGTCATATCAAAGTTGGTGCCGATCAGCCGGGCGCCGCTGCGCACCAGCTTGACCGCCTTGCAGATGGCGTCGTAGTTATAGTTTGCCGTTTCGCCAATGACTACATAGTCCGGGGCCACGTCGTCCAGACTCAGGCCCTTCTGGTACAGGGCGTGGGTTAGGCCGGGGTCGCCGATGGCAAACACCCGGGCCCCGGGAGACTGATTGGCGATAAAGTTGGCCGTGGCAAGGCCGCTGGTATAGAAGTGGCTCTCGTCCACCTCCAGCCCCATACGAGCCAGCTTTTCCTGCAGCTCCCGGGGAGTCTTGCCGCTGTTGTTGGTCAGGAACAGGAATTTCTTGTTTTCGCGGTACAGCCAGTTCACAAACTCGTGCACCCCGGGCAGCAGCTGGCTGCCGTGGTAGATGACACCGTCCATATCGCAGATAAAACCTTTTTTGTTCCGCAATTTTTCCATAAAGCGCCCTCTTTTCTTCATGCCTGTTTCTTATCTTCCGTACCACGGCATCATTTTATCACAGCCGCGGCCTCAAGGAAAGCAAATTCTGCATCGGGACGGATTTTTCCCAAGGGGCACAATTTTCCATTGAGCGGTGTCGAACAATGTGGTAAACTGGGAGAAACCTGTAAAAAGCGAGGGGTTTCCATGTATGAGATGATCACACTGCCCAACGGCGTACGCATCGTGACCCAGCCGGTTCCGGCGGTGCGCACGGCGGCGGTGGGCGTGTTTGTTGGCACCGGCTCCCGGCACGAGTCCGCGAAGGAGAACGGAGCCGCCCATTTTTTAGAGCACATGGCCTTCAAGAGTACCCTGACCCGCTCCACCGACCGGCTGGCTATGGACATCGACTCCATCGGCGGGCAGATGAACGCCTACACCACCAAGGAGTCCACCTGCTTCTACACCCGCTGCCTTGACCTGCACCTGCCCCGGGCCATCGAGCTGCTGGGAGATATGCTGCTCAACGGCGCGTTTTTGGAGGAAGAGGTGGACACGGAGCGGGGCGTGATCCTGGAGGAGATCGGCATGTACCGGGACACGCCGGAGGACCTGGTCAACGAGCTTTTGAACGCCGCGGTCTACAAGGGCCACAGCCTGGCCCGGCCCATTCTGGGTACCCGGCGCACCCTGTCTGCCATGACGGGTGCGTGGCTCCGGGACTACCGCCGCAGCCACTATCTGCCCCACAAAATCGTCATTTCTCTGGCCGGCAGCTTCACCCAGAGCGATGTGGAGCAGCTCAAAAACCTGTTTTCCACCCTCACTCCCGGCAAAGAACCCCGGGTCAGGGCCGCTCAGTACTGCCCGGCAGTCACGGTCCGCCGCAAGGCCATTGAGCAAAACCACATCATTATAGGCTTCCCCGCCCCGTCCTTTTTGGACGACCGCCGCTACCAGATGACCCTGTTGTCCTCCATTTTGGGCGGCGGCGTGTCCTCCCGCCTGTTCCAGCAGGTGCGGGAGCAGCAGGGCCTTTGCTATACCGTCTACTCTTACATCTCCGACCACGAGGACACGGGCCTGTTGGGCCTGTACACCGCCCTGTCCCCCCAGACCGAGGACAAGGCTCTGTCCACCATATGCCGGGTGGCGGCGGAGATGGCCGAACACGGCCCCACCGCCGACGAGCTGGACCGGGCAAGGGAGCAGGCCAAGGCCAACGTGCTCATGGGTCTGGAGTCCACCCAGGCCCGCATGAGCCACGCGGGCAACTCCATGCTGCTGCGGGGCAAGGTGTCCTCTCCGGACGAGATTTTGGCCGCCTACGATGCCGTCACCGCCCGTCAGCTTCGGGACTTGGCGGGCGAAGTGCTGGATTTCAGCCGGGCCAGCGTATCCGCCGTTGGCCGGGTGCGCACGGGAGAAGACTATCAATCCAACCTGACGCGATTTCTCTGAACAAAAAAGCTGTCCTGCGCATGCAGGACAGCTTTTTCTTATTTTTTGATGAAATGGAACTGCGTCTTGCCGTCGTCCTCGAAATAGTCCAGCTTGAAGTCCAGCCCGGCCCCTTCGGCAAAGGCGGCGTACAGGGTGCGGGTCTGTTCGATGTACCAAGGGGACGGCTCGCGGTTGACACTGCGCATATAGGCGATGGCGGGGCAGTGGTCAATGCGGACGGTCAGCTCGTTGTCAGAAAGGTCGGTGTGCAGAACCTCGCTGGCTTCCTCGGCGGCATAGACCGCCTCCAGCCACTCGCGAATGGCAACCAACCCCCGTGCCTTGCAATCCTCAATCTGGGGGGCATAGTAGCGCTTGGTGAAGTCGGCCATGAACTGGCGCACCACCTCGTCACCGTAGTTCTCGCCGCAGAAGCGCAGGGCGGCATCGCTGCTGTTGTGGAAGGCGCGGTGCAGGTACTTGTTGTCCTCGGCCTGCAAATCCAACAGCTCAGCGCCCTCTTCCTTGGCCAGTTCCCGCATATCGTCATCGGTCATGGTGGCAAGGTCGATGTCGGGGCGGCACCCCTTGACGTACAGGATGGATTTACATTCGGCGTTGGGGATGCCGGAGTGGTCGCGCTCCATCACAAGGCCGAACTCCTCCAAAGTGGGAGAATAGACCACGCTGCAATGCTCGCAGTAGTCATAATAAGGCTCGATATGCTCCAGGGCGTTCAGGCGACCGCGGGAGGGGCAGTGGCGCATATGGCTCAGGGTGTAGCCGCCCTTGGGGTAGTAGACACGGATGGTGTCGCTGGCTTCCTCGGCCAGGGCGCGGCTCCAGTACTCCCAGGCACCTTTCAAAGGATCGTCTTTGGACCGCTCCAGGTTGGAGACTAGACTGTTGGGGTTGGCGCGGTTGCCCACGTTGCGGCCGGAGATGAACAGCCAGTAGCGCATCACGGCGTCGAACCCCTCACGCTCATCCAGAAAGCGGAAAAACTCGCTGTAAAGGGGAATAAATTCGGTACAGGAAATCATATCGGCTCCTCTTTTCGTCTGTTTTCGGCTTAACCGTTCTGTCTACAGGATAGCACGCATCCGTAGGGGTTTCAACTTTTCATTTGGTCGTTTTTTTCCTTTTTTCGCGCAAAAAGAAAGGGCCGCACCCAATCGGGTGCGGCCCTTTTGATGGTTTGCTTTAGGCCAGCGCGGCGGTGATGATGGCCAT
>JAFQHV010000034.1 GCA_017397835.1 Oscillospiraceae bacterium | reverse complement strand
TTCTCAACAACGTGCCCTTCACCAACGCCACCGAGAACGCCACCCGCGCCCAGGCGGCCCAGATGCTGACCAACTACCTGCAGGCAAAGTAAATCCGCCAAATTGACCCGGCCCCGCAGCATTTGCTGCGGGGCCGGGTTCTCCCTCTCCGTTTTGGTCAAACTATCCGTCATTCCTTCGAAATATCCACGCAACACACATAAATATGCATAATATTTTGCCTGTTTTTCAAAAGAATTTGCCAGCGCAGCCTCCAACGATTCGCTATAATGAAATGGGCAGATGTCATTGCCGAATCGCAAAGAAAGGCGTGCCTACATATTGACATTGCGCCATCGTTTCGGTAAAATTATTTTACCGTTAACGATAACATTCCCGGCATATTTTGGAAAGGTAGGAAGAAAACATGAAAGCAACAAAGAAGTTGTGCTCCCTGGTTCTTGTCCTGGCGATGGCGCTGGGCATGGTCCCGGGTGCCGCCGCAGGTGAGGCCGCGTTTACCGCGGCATCTCTTACCGCGGGCGACAAGGTCCTGTACGCCAAGTACTCTGCCGCCACATCCGAAGACGGTGCGCTGAACGAGGCTGCTTGGCAGACCAACGTTTCTTTGGCCGAGGGGCTGAAGTTCGGTGCCGTTTGGGACAGTGAAAACCTGTACCTCGGCTTTACCGGCAGCTCCGCCCCCGCTGCCCCCACCGCCGTCACCCTCAATGGCAAGAGTGTGACCCGGGCAGGTACGGCGGGTGCCACCGCCCGGGAGATCCGCATCCCCCTGAGCGAAGCCGGCATCACCATCACCGATTACGACCCCTCTGCCAAGCTGACCATCAATTTGGGCGGCGCCGCGTGGGAGGGCACCTTGGTGTTCGACTCCGTGATGGGCACTCCGGTCAACCAGTTCCCCACCACCAAGTCCGAAACCGCCCGGGTCGACTATGACAAGGCCGCCGACGTGCTGCGCTTTACCACCCCCGCCGACATTATCGGCAGCGACGGTACGGCGCTGGTCCGCCACAACGGCTTCGCCGGCGATAAGTCGGGGGTCTACAACGCCACGCTGGGCGAGCCCTTCACCATCATCGACCCGGCCAAGCCCCCCGTGGCACTGGAGTTCGACGTCCGCATCGACAAAATGCCGGAATTTAACCGGCACTATACCTCTTTGGTACACAAAGAGGTCTGCCCCGGTCTGTACTTTATCATCGGCGGCAAGAACGTCAATACGGACGGTAACTACGCCAACACGGACACCGCCGGCATGACCTTCGGCATCACCAACACGGACGAGGGCCTGCTTTTGTCCCTGCGCGCCACCGACTTTGCCGACGGCGACGAATACGCCTCCAAGCTGCAGGTCCCCTTGAAGATCGCGTTGGGCAAGAAAATCGGCGAGCAGTTCCATCTGCGTCTGAATTACGATGCCGCCAACGACACCATCGACATTTTTGTGGACGATGTGTTCAAAGGCCGCATTGAAAACGCCGAATACGACAATCCCTTCCGCTACAAAAACCCCACCTATTCCGCCCTCATTCAGGTCGGTGCGTACAGCCGTACCGACTTTATCCGCAGCGGCGAAAACCGCTATGACATCAGCCTGTCCCACATGACCATCGGCGCCCAAAAGGTGACGGATCCCGCCACCCAGCTGGACCCCCTGGTCTTCGACAGCATCAAGGGCAAGAACGAGACCCAGGCCGCCATTTACCACGATTTGGAACTGCCTGCCTCCGTCCCCGGTCCCCTGACCATCCCTCTGACCTGGACCAGCAGCAACCCTACCGTCATCGGCACGGATGGCAAGCTGGGTGCGGTGACCAAGGATGAGTCCGTCACCCTGACCGCCACTCTGACCAACGCTCCCTCCCGATCCAAATCCTTTACCCTTACGGTCAAGGGCCCCGAGATCGCTGCCGCCTCCCCCGCCCGTGCGGAGGCCTCCTTTGCAAAAGACGGTGTGACCGTAGACGGTGTCCTGACCGAGATCGGTTGGCGCATGGGCGGCCGCATTTTGGACCGGGACAACCTGCTGCTTGCCGAGTACGGCTTCCAGTGGGATCAGACCCACCTGTTCGCCGCCGTGGACTTCGTGGATGCCGTAGGCCCCGTGGCCCTGACCCTCAACGGCCACAGCTTTACCGTGGAGGGCGGCAAGCTGCTGGAAAACGGTGCCGAAGTCGCCGGGGCCAAGCTGGCCGTGGGTGACGGCATCGCAGAACTGTCCCTGCCCCTCAGCGCCCTCGGTCTGGGCAGCAAGCTGAGCAAGTACGACGTATCTCTGCCCGTTCGCATCACCGCCAACGGCATTGACGGTGCCGCCGCCACCCTGACCCTGACCGATATCGTGTGGTTCCACACCGTCAACCGCTACAACAGCCCAACGGTCAGCGCCGGCAGTCAGGTCCGCGTGGCCGACAACGCTGCCGTCCCCGGGTTCCAGGGTGCCACCAAATACGAAAACGGCTGGCGCCTGTACGACCTGCACAACCCCAACGGCACCAACCCCATCGGTGTGCGTACCTATACGCTGTATAAAAACCCCGGCTTTGACAACCGCACCGTAGGCACCCGCACAGAATTTGACTTCCGCGCCGATGCTCTGCCCGTCGGCTCCGGCGACAGCACCCGAGGTGTCGGCGGCGCATGGTCCAACTACGGCATCTCTTTCGGCATCGGCACCAAGGCCGATGCCCTTAAGGAGGGCTGGACCGTAACTTGCGGCATCCTCAACACGGAAGACGGTCTGGTCTTTATCTTGAACGACCCTACGTCCCGCAAGATCAAGTTGGACAAGAAGGTGGGTGAAACCTTCACTCTGGCCACCGAGTGGACACTGGACAACACCCTGAACGTCTACGTAGACGGCGTGCTGAAGGGCTCCTATTCCGAGGTGGCCGTTTGGAAGCTGGGCGTCGCCGACCAGTCCGTCTGTTTCAACCTGATCCGCGATCCCGAGTTGCCCGGTGCCGAGACGCCCGCAGACAACTTTGACGTCACCATCACCAACCTTTCCGCCGGCTACATTTACGACACCGGTGACCTGCTGGCCCAGTTGGACTTCGCTGACTTTGCCGGCAGCAACCCCGGCGCCGATCAGGTGACCTCTGACCTGAACCTGTTCCGCACCGTTACCGACGGTCTGTTGGACAACACCGCCACCGTCACCTGGACCACCTCCGACGAGAGTGTCATCAGTTCCACCGGCGTGGTCACCCGTCCCGCAATCGGTGCTTCCTTCGCCACCCTGACCGCCACGGTAAACGGTGAAAGCAAGAGTTTTGATCTGATCGTTCCCGGCTTGAGCACCGACAACAGTCGGATTCTGCATGTGGAGGGCGACATAGATCCCGCCCACGGTGCCGGCACCCCCTTTGACGAACTGGTGTTTACCTTTGACACCAATAACAACAGTCTCATCGCTGTCAACAACACATCGGGAAAGATCAATCTGGTCACCCTGACCGACGGCGACGACAGGGCTCGTCTGAATACGCAGTCCCTGACTCTGTGGGTCAGCAACGACAACGTCACCTATGAGCAGATCCGGGACTTCAAGCTGGTTCACGTCGGCAAGAACTGGTACCTGTACGACTTCGAGGCCCGCGGCCAGTATGTCAAGGTCCATTACACCCAGTCCCGCGGAGAGCAGGCCTCCTTCACCGGTGCCTACGGCACCATGATCTCCGCCGGTTACGACAACTCTCTGGTCAAGCTGAACACCGCCACCGAGTACACCGTAACCAACAACACCACCCTGAACTACGATGTGGCCCTGCCCATTCCCGGTCTGACCGGCGATCTGGGCCGCCTGCGTGTGTTTGATAAGACCGGCGAACTGCTCTACCATTACGTGGACGGCGACACCGTCATCGTCCGCTACCCCGAGCTGGCCCCCGGCGCCGGTGCCACCGTGTACGTGCGCCAGGGCTCTGCCGGTGCCATCGAGCTTTCCAGCAAGGAAAATGTGTACGAGGTCACCTACGGCAGCAGCGAGGTGTACACCCTCGGCAAAAGCGAGCGCTGGATCCTGTCCCTGCCCGCCGGTACCAAGTTCGCCAACGGCGCCAGGCTGGAGCAGGAGACCATCTACGCCATGGGCTACAAGCTGAACGTCTCTACCGACGGCGGCCGCACCTGGAAGGAACACTCCAAGGTGCTCAACACCGTGTCCCCCGTCCTGAAGACCCCCGTGGAGCGTATCGGCGGCAGCGGCGGTTTTACCTTCGATCCCCACACCGGCCGGATGTTCTTCAACTGCTACTGGGTCACCAGCAAATTCAACGCTACTGACATCACCCAGTCCTACGCCGAAACCATGGTCATCGCCTCCGACGACGGCGGCAAGAGCTGGTACCTGGCCGACACCCTGCCCCGCGACGTGGTCAACGACCCCCAGTCTGCCTATATGATCACCTACAACACCGGCACCATCCTGAGCTGTTACGACGGTGCCGGTCCCAATGTGGACATCGTCTTCTCCATGGGTTCCCAGCACAACAGCCTGGGTGGCTTCTGCGTCCGCGTGGCCTACACCCGCGATGCCGGCAAGACCTGGGAGCTGAGTGAGAGCATCATCACCTACAAGGATATCGCAAACAACACCGAGAACGGCACCTCCGAGGCCCTGATCCAGGAGCGTGACGATGGTGTGCTGGTGCTGTACACCCGCTGCCAGGACCCCGATACCGACAACTTTGGCGTATCTTACTCCCTGGACCACGGCGTGACCTGGACGGAAGAATGCGTCCTGTCCAAGATGTACACCACCAACACCCAGGCCACCATCTTCGATATGGAGGTCAACGGCAAGGTGGCTGACCTGTCCCTGTGGTCCGGCAATACCGTGCTGGGCGGCCGCAGCTATTCCCGTTCTCCCCTGAACGTGGCCGTTTCCATCAACGGCAGCGAGACCTACCGCAACATTCAGAACCTCTCCTTCAAGTCCGAGATGGAAACTTACGACCTCAGCAACTTCGTCTACACCAACCCCTTCATGGTCAAGTGGAACGGCGATGATCTGTACATCACCTTCCATGACCTGGGCGACATCAACAGAGCCACTATGGCCATGTTCGTGCAGGACTTCGACAAGTGGTTCGCCCGCACCCGCGGCGGCTACGACAACTTCGAGCACGGTACCCTCATGGCCGACGGCTGGGTCACCGCAAAGGGCTCCGCCAAAGTGTCCGAGACCAACGCCCGGGACAAGTACTCCATGCAGATCGCCAAGGACACCGTCGTCACCCGTTCCGTCCCCTACCTGCAGAACGGCACCGTGTCCATGGACCTGTACGCCCCCGCCAACGCTTCCTTCACGTTGGAGCTGCAGAGCGCTTTCAGCAACGTGTACGCCGACGTGGCCATGCCCATCGGCCTGCGT
>JAFQHV010000033.1 GCA_017397835.1 Oscillospiraceae bacterium | reverse complement strand
TATATATAATTGGTTGTGCGAAAGTTCGGAAATCACCGAATTCGCACATTTTTTATTTAATTAGGAGGAAAAAACAATGCGTATTATTCTGGACACTACCAAGGGCCGTATCATTCTCCCCAAGTCTTTCTTCCCGGAACTGGACAAGATGAACAAGATTCTGGCCGAGGGCGGCTCGGACAAGAAGTGGACTGCCGAAACCTATGTGCAAGATCAGTTTGACAAGGCCATGAAGGAAACCATGCTCCGGGCCGAGGACAAGGTGGTCAAGTAATGGCTGCCAAAGGAACTCGCGTTACGGAGCGGGAAAAGGAAAAGATGTGGCAGCTTTATCAAGAGGGATATACCTTCACAAAGATTGCCGCGAAGATGCGCAGAGGCGCGAGCACCGTTTCCCGCTACGTGCATGAGTATGAAGCCGCCGTCCGCGCGACGGGGGTTGCTGCACACGCGAAGAACAATATATGTATAGAAACGAGGTAAAGCCTTATGGATGAAAAGGTAATATGTAAAAATCAAAATTATAGAGGCTTTTTCAAGCTAATGTGTGTAATCGGCGGCGGCTGTGTTGCATTTTATTTTTTAGCTTGTTTGGTTACAATGCCTTACTATCTAATCTACAATGGTTTGTTCCCTTATTTCATTGCAGTAGCTATATTTGCTGGCTTTGCGATTGTTGGCTATTTGGTGAATGTTAGTTTCTCAAAGGTGCAATTGACCATTACCGACAAGCGCGTTTATGGTTCTACTTTTTGGGGTAAGCGTGTTGATTTGCCGCTCGATTCTGTTTCCGCTGTTGGCACAGGAATATTTAAGACTATTGCAATAGCTACATCTTCTGGTAAAGTCGCATTTTCCGGTGTTCTAAATCTCGAAGAAATGCACGCAGCAATTAACAAATTACTTATTGAAAGACAAGCAAAGCCTGTTACAGCGACAATTAAGCAGGAAATCCCGCAGAGCAATGCCGACGAACTGAAAAAGTATAAGGAACTTGTTGATAGTGGAGTAATCAGTCAAGAAGAATTTGACGCAAAGAAAAAGCAGTTGCTTGGGCTGTAATCAAAAAGGAGCGGGAGAAATCCCGCTCCTTTTGCTTATCTGTTCGCAAGAGTACACCTTTACAAACACCGAAAACACCCCTGTTTTTCTCGTTCGTAAAACACAAAAATAAATTTACAAATATGTTCGCAAATATATTGACATTTACGAACGCTTGTGATAGAATACGAACAGATAGAACAAAGGGGGACGCGTACCGTGGACAGCCGCACTTATTATTATGCCAGAGTATCGAGCAAGGAACAGAACCTTGACCGCCAGATTGCCGCTTTTAAGGCTCTTGGAGCAACGGAGCGGGAGATCATCACCGACAAAGAGAGCGGCAAGGATTTGGAGCGGGCGGGCTATCGAGCCTTAAAGAACGCCATGCTGCGCCGGGGAGACACCCTTGTTGTGAAATCCCTTGACCGTCTGAGCCGAAACAAATGTGACATTCACAACGAACTGCAATACTTCAAGGACAACGGCATCCGATTGAAAGTGATTGACTTGCCCACCACGATGATGGAGCTGCCAGAGGGGCAGGAATGGGTTTTTGAAATGGTCAACAACATTCTGATCGAAGTGTTGGGAACGATTGCCGAGCAGGAGCGGGAAACCATCCGCAAGCGGCAGGCAGAGGGTATCGAGGCAGCCAAGCAGAACGGCAAGAAGTTAGGCCGCCCCGCGCTCACATTCCCCGCCAACTGGGACAGCGTTTATGCCTCTTGGAAAGCCGGTGAGATCACCGCAAAGACCGCAATGGAGCAGACGGGTACAAAGCGGACAAGCTTTTACAAGCTTGTTGGGATGATGGGAGAGGCGACTGCAGTTTAATGGATTTTTGTTCGAAGTTGTGATATAATTTGTTTCGCAAACTGGTTCTACAAAGAAAGGAATACCAGAGAAAGAGAGATGATCTTCGATGGCCGAGCATGTACCGAGTGAAAAAGCACTTGAAATTGCAAAAGAGATTGCTAAGGACGTATACACAGATGCGGGGAGACCGATTGCGAAGCCAACAGGAGAGCTTGTTGGACTGCTTCCTCGTGCAGTAAAGGCGGCGCTTGCGCCTCTTGAAAAATGGGTTTTACAAAGGGAGTATAACGTTGCGGAGACCAAGAAGCTGTTGGAAGAGAAACTGCAGAATGTACCGCCCGAACTTATCACCCAGCCAGAAGCACATGTTGCTGTGCCTGCCTTGCAATACATCAGCTATTGTATGGATAACGATGAGTTGCGCGATATGTATGCAAATCTATTGGCAAACTCAATGAATAGTATCGTTAAAAATGGTGTTCATCCTGGGTTTGTGGAAGTGATTAAGCAGCTTTCGCCCGATGAGGCCAAAATACTAAAGTGCATGCAAAGCAAACCAACTCTGCCAACGATATCTTTACGGGTAAGCGTTAACAATGGCGGAACCAAAACCGTGGTAAATGAATTTAGCGATTTGCCATTTGAAGCTGGATGCGAAAATCCGCTGGATTCAGAAAAGTGTTTTGACAATCTTGTTCGTTTGGGGCTGGTTGAGCGCAAGATAGATTCACTTACCGACAAAAAACTCTACGAGCCGTTGAAAAACCATGAGTGGGTTAAAGATATGAGAAAACGGCTTGAGATGATTGTGGAGTTGGATCCCAGTTTGGTCGGATTTAACTTTGGAGAGCGGTACATTCGGTTGTCTGCATTTGGTGAAAGCTTTTGCGAGATTTGCCTTGGTGTAAAAGGAAATAGCGGGAAGGAACAAGGTACGGCGAAGTAATGGTGCGAGAGTAAGTATTTTGTTAAAAAGGAAATTAAGCGTGTCATTTTCGGGATAGATCAAAATGAAACTGCGTAAAACCGCGGAATTCCAATAGGTTTGAGTTGTTCCTCAATTGTCGCAACGCGACAATCAATGGGGTTCAAGAGGCCCTGAGTTCGAATCTCAGCACTCGGACCAAATAAGGACTGTTACTCTGATAGAGTAGCAGTCCTTTTTGTTTGTACTTGTTTTCCACCCCGGTTATGTAGTATGATGACAACACAACAACACGAACAAACGCACAGGAGGCGCGACGATGAACGTATTGGTTTGCAACGTGGGCAGCACGTCTTTGAAATTCAAACTGTTTGATATGCCGGGGGACAAGGTGCTGGCCGAGGGCAAGGTGGAGCGCGTGGGCCGGACCGACGCCATTTTCCACTACGGAAACTGCTCCACCGGGTACAGCGTTAAGCTGGAGGAGCAGAACATTCCCTCCTACGCCGAGGGTATTCTGCAATACTTGAGCCACCTCACCCACCCGGAGTACGGCGTGATCGCCGACGTTTCCGAAATTGAGCGGGTGGGCTTCAAGACCGTTTTGGCCAAGGGCTTCTACGGCATCCACGAGCTGACGGAGGAGGTACTGCAGGCCATGCGGGACTACCTCGTGGTGGCTCCCGCCCACAACGGCCCCTATTTGGAGGCCATCGGTCAGATCCGGCAGGTGCTGCCCGGGGTCATGCTGGTGGGCGTGTTTGAGACCGCCTTCCACACCACCATCCCCAAGGCCGAGCGCATCTACGGCATCCCCTACGAGTGGCACGAGAAGTACGGCATCCAAAAGATGGGCTACCACGGCGCCTCCCACGGCTACGTGGCCGACGTGCTGACCGAGCGGTGCGGCGGGACCGGCAACGCCATCTCCTGCCATTTGGGCGGCAGCGGCTCGCTGTGCGCCATTCAGAACGGCATCAGCTTGAACAACAGCTTTGGCTTCTCCCTGCAGGCCGGCCCCATCCACGCCAACCGCATCGGCGATACCGATGCCTACGTCATCCCGTACCTGCTGTCCCAGGGCATGAGCATTGAGGACATCACCAAGGGCATGGACAAGCAGGGCGGTCTGCTGGGTATTTCCGGGGTGAGCAACGACTTGAGGGACGTGCAGCTTGCGGCGGAGGCGGGCAATGAGCGGGCGCAGCTGGCCATTGACGTGTACTGCGCGGGTATCGTGCATTACGTGGGCGCCTACTACGCCCAGCTGGGCGGGTTGGACCATCTGGTCTTTACCGGCGGCATCGGGGAGAACTCCGACCTGGTACGAAAGACAGTCTGCAAGGCCGTGGCCCACTTCGGCATCGAACTGGACAAGGAGAAGAACGCCGCGCGCGGCAATCAGATCCGGGTGATCTCCACCCCGGACTCCCGGGTTAACGTATGGGTCATCCCAGCCAACGAGGAGCTGGGCATTGCCAGAAGGACCTACGAATATTAAAACGGAAAACGCCCCTCTGTCTGTGACAGAGGGGCGTTTTTTTATTTGCGCATTTGTTTGCGATACTGAAGGGGAGAGCAGCCGACTTCCTGCTTGAAGGCGCGGCAGAAATAGGACGTACTGCTGAAGCCGCAGCGTTCGCTGATCTCGGTGATGGGGGCGGTGGTTTTCTCCAACTCGCCCTTTGCCAGTATGATGCGGGTCTGCAGAATGTACTTCATCACCGTCATACCTGTGTGCTCCTTGAATCGGCGGCAGAAGTAGTATTTGCTGATGCCGATGACCTGACAGATATCGTTGATGTCCAGGTCGGCGGCGATATGCTCGTTGATATGCTTGATGGCCCGGCCCATGAAACCGCCGGCGGTAGCGGTGCTTTCCGTGGTATAGCGGTTGAGCAGGTAGACAAGCTGCAGCAGGCAGGACAGCAGGAGCGGTTCCCGATCTGGCCGGTCAATGCTGGTGCTGACCTGCTCAAAGATTTGGTCCACCAAAGGCTGCTGCTCGGGCGGGATCTCGGCGTAGACCAGGGATTTGGCAAAAAAGTTCTTGTACTCCGGATTTTTGCCCAGCAGCTCCATGACCCTGGAAAAAAGGGAGGCGGAAACGGACAGTTTGGTACGGTCATAGTGCTCCGGTACGTCGGGCATGGTGTAATGGTACGTGCCGGAGGGGATAAAGGCCAAAGCACCCCGCTTGATGGGCAGCACCTTTTCCCCGGTGACAAGGCTGCCTCCGTTGGAATAAAAGTAAATCAACAGGTTCCACCTGGGTGCGTGCCAGGTCTTATAGTGCGGGTCTTTGCCGATATCGTGCAGATAGATGGCGGTCTTCATACGTATCACCCCCGGAAATTATACCATATTTTATCAAAAAAGCAACAGCAGTCAAAAACAGAGCAATAAAGGTCTATAATTCCAAATATTGTGGTGCTACAATACAGATATAAAGTTGTGAGAAAGGGGAATGGCCGTGAAAATTCTTGCGCTTGACGTCGGCGGGACTGCCGTCAAGGCCGCGTTGATCGACGGGGACGATCGGCTCTCGCAGCTGCGTGAGTTTCCATCGGAACCGGGGCCGGCCCCGGTGCTGGTAAAGCACGCGCTTGCGGCGGCAGCTGCCTATGACCACTACGACGTGCTTGCGGTATCCATGACCGGACAGATCGACCACGCTACCCAGACCGTGCTGTTTCGCAGCAACCTGCAGCCGGGTGAGAAGCCGGAGTTTGCCGTGGGCGAGGCTCTGCGGGAAGCGATCGGTAAACCGGTATTTGTGCTCAACGATGCCAACGCCGCTACCCTGGGCGAAGGCTGCTTCGGTGCGGCCCGCGACTGCGGGAGTTTCGTGTGCCTGACCTACGGAACCGGCGTGGGCGGCGGTATCGTTCTGGACCGCACGCTGCTGACCGGACGGCGGGGCATCGCCGGTGAGATCGGCTACATGGTCACCCACGTGGGCGGACTGCCCGGAAAGTACGATCAGGACGGTGCCTATCAGCAGTACGCCGCCACCACCGCTCTGGTGCGGGAGGGGAAAAAGGTCGTACCCGAGCTGGAAAACGCCCGGCAGCTGTTTGAGCTGCTGCCCACAACGCCTGCGCTGGAGCCTGTGGTGGACCGCTGGGTGGACGAGATCGTGGAGGGCCTGCGCAGCCTGACTTACATTTTTGACCCGGAACGTTTTGTCCTTGGCGGCGGCGTGATGGAGCGCGAGGATGTGCTTGAAAAGGTGCGGGCGCGGTTCTATGGTGAAAACCGACACTTTATGAAGGATGTGGACATCGTCCGGGCCGAGTTGGGTAACCGGGCCGGTATGTACGGTGCGGCGGCCTATGCCCGCTGGGCCATGGCGCATCCCGATGACACGAAGAAAATTGGCTGTTTTATCAGCGAAACGAGATAAGGGACAGGTGAGTGAAATGAACAAGGAACAGATTTTTAGCGCAATCAAGGGTGGCCTGATCGTATCCTGTCAGGCACTGCCCGACGAGCCGCTGCACAGCAGCTTTATTATGGGCCGCATGGCCTATGCCGCGCAGCTGGGCGGCGCGGTGGGTATCCGCTGCAACTCCGTGGAGGATATCAAGGAGATCAAAACGACCACGTCTTTGCCGCTGATCGGCCTGATCAAGCAGGACTACGAAGGCTGCAAGGTGCGCATCACCCCGACGATGAAAGAGGTGGATGCGCTGGTGGAGGTTGGCGTTGACATCGTCGCAATGGATGCCACAAACCGCCCCCGCCCCGACGGCCGCAGCATTGCCGAAACGTTCCCGGAGGTGCGGGCCAAGTACCCCGATCAGCTGTTTATGGCCGACTGCGCCACCTATGAGGAAGCTGTGCAGGCGCAGGAGCTGGGGTTCGATCTGGTGGGAACGACCATGAACGGCTACACCGACGACACCCGCCATATGCCACCGCCCAACTTCGACTTTATGCGTAAGCTGGCGGAAAACCTGACCGTTCCCGTGGTGGCCGAGGGCGGCATTTTCTCCCCGGAGCAGCTGCGTATGGCGATGGATCAGGGTGTCCACGCCTGCGTGGTGGGCTCTGCCATCACCCGTCCCCTGAAGATCACCCAGCGCTACGTCAAGGCGCTGGAGAAGTAAAAAGAGGTGTTTAACATGGCTGTTGATAAGAAGTTTACCGGTGTTTTCCCTGCCTTTTATGCCTGTTACGACGATAAGGGCGATATCTCCCGTGAGCGGGCGTCCGAACTGGCGCAGTTCTATGCCAAAGTCGGTGTTAAGGGTCTGTATGTGACCGGCAGCTCCGGCGAGTGCGTGTTCCACAACGTGGAAGAACGCAAGGCCACTCTGGAGGCTGTTGTGGAGGCCGTGGGCGGCAAGATGACCATCATCGCTCACATTGCCGCTCCTTCCACCCGGGACAGCATCGAGCTGGCCCGCCATGCCGAGAAGCTGGGCGTGGATGCCATCGCCATGGTGCCCGGTTTTTACTACGGGCTGAAGGTGCCCGTGGTGCGCAAGTACTGGTGTGACGTGCTGGAGGCCACCGACAACGTGCCCCTGTTTATCTACAATATCCCCGGTACCACCAACGGGTTTAACCTGCCGGTGGAGCTGCTGCAGGAGATGCTGGCCACCGGCCGCGTTGCCGGCGTGAAGAATTCCTCCGGCTCCGTGCAGGACATTCTGAAGTTCCGTATGGCCGGCGGCGAGGATATGGCCATCTTCAACGGCCCCGACGAGCAGTACGTGGCCGGCCGCATGATGGGTGCTTCCGGCGGTATCGGCGGTACGTACGGCTATATGCCCGAGGCGTTTTTGAAGCTGGATGCGCTGGTCAACGCAGGTCAGATGGAGAAGGCCGCAGCCCTGCAGAAGGAGATCACCTCTATCATTTACGATACCCTGAAAATCGGCTCTCTCTACGCCGCCGCCAAGGGTGTGCTGCAGCTGCGCGGTCTGGAACTGGGCGGCGTTCGCGCGCCGTTTTTGAATCTGAAACCAGGCGATGAGGTCGCTGTGCGGGATATCCACGACAAGATCCAGGCTTTGCTGGCGCGTTGGTGATTACCGGATAATCCGAGAGGAGGGAAGATGGGATGAGGATCGTCGGGGGAAGCGTATTCGGCACCGATCATAAGATGCACGATACCGACCTGTGTTTTGAAAATGGGGTCATTACCGATACGTCGGATTGCGGCGAATTTGACGCCACCGGCTGCTACGTGCTGCCCGGACTGATCGACACCCATCTTCACGGTACCAACGGCGTTTGCTTTTACTGGTCCAAGGACAGTGTGACCCCCGCGCTGGATTGGCTAACCCGCCACGGGGTCACGGGGGTTCTGCCTACTACCTGCAGCGAGACGTGGGAAGAGCTGGAGCAGGACCTTGACCACCTGACCGGTACTGGGGACGAGCGGATTTTGGGCGTTCATGCCGAGGGACCCTTTATCAACCCGGAGAAGGCGGGCGGTATGCGGAAAAACCGCATTCAGCTGCCGGATACCAAACTGGTGGAGAAGATGCAGTGTGCCGCCCGCGGCAAGCTGAAGATCATGACGCTCGCCCCGGAGATGGAGGGGGCCGACGAGGTGATCGAAGCCTGCAGACGGCTGGGAATCCGCGTGTCCATGGGACACAGCGCTGCCACCTATGAGCAGGCAAAGCACGCCGTGGACGTTGGTGCAAGCCGCCTGACCCACACCTTCAATGCCATGAACGGCTTCAATCACCGCAACCCCGGTCTGCTGGGGCTGGGTCTGGACGACGAGCGGGTTACGTGTGAGCTGATCTGTGACCTGTACCATGTGTCCGCACCGGCCATCCGTGTTGTGCTGCGTGCCAAGGGGCCCGAGGGGGTCACCATGGTCAGCGACGGCTCTATGTTTTGCGGTCTGCCGGACGGAGAATACGATGTGGGCGACCGCATCGTCTACGTGAAAAACGGTCTGTGTACCCTGAAAGACGGCACCATCTCCGCAAGCTCCAAGTGCCTGAGTGACGGGGCGAAAAACCTGTTCCAAATGGGCGTTCACCCGGAGGACATCGCGGTCATGGCGGCGGTCAATCCCGCTGAGGCCTGCGGCTGCACCGACCGGGGGGAACTGGAGGTCGGCCGCCGCGCCGACGTGGTGGTGTTCGACCAAAACTTCGATGTCAAAGCGGTGTTTCTAAACGGAAAACAGGTAGTATAACTGAATAGGCAAACAACTTTACACGTATTGTGAAACAGGTGTTCTGCGGGTGCAGAACGCCTGTTTTTCTGTTTTGTTATATTTTTGCGAAAGCGGGAATACGCTGTTACAAAGGGGGAGAGGATATGCGGGTGAGGTGCGGGAGGACAAACAGACCGGCAGACAAAGGCAAAATGGCCGAGCTGCAAACGGCGAGCCGACAGTTGCTGCAGCTGGCGGTCTGTGTGCTGCTGTTTTTAACTGTGTTTCTTGGGAAAGGGGTGTTTCCCAAGCAAATCGCGCAGGTTGGGCCGCAGCTTTTGGGAGTGATACAAGCCAACACGGATTTCCGTGCGGCGTTCACTGCCCTGGGCAGTACGATGGCAGACCGGGAGCCGCTGCTGGACGGGATCGAAGAATTCTGTGTCACGGTTTTTGGATTTCAGCGGGAGCAGGACGAAGAAACGGAACCGGAAGTGCCTGTGCAGGTGCTGCAGCCGGAGGTAATGTACATGGAGGAATTGGAAACCGAAGCGAAACCACAGTCACCGGAATATCAGGTAGGGGACGTGGTGGAAACGGTAGCCGTGTCGGGGCAGGCGCTGCCCGAGAACTATACCTACGATAAGCTGTATCTTGGTGATATGCAGACCGCAGATCCGGTGCAGGGAACGCTGACTTCCGCATTTGGATATCGCGATCATCCCACCATCGGGCGGTATGCGGTCCACGGCGGGGTGGATATCGGAGCCGCCAGGGGAGCGGCGGTGCGTGCGTTTGCTGACGGGACGGTGGAATACGTGGGGGAAAGTGATGATTTTGGTCTGTATCTGCAGATCAGGCACGAAAACGGACTTGCAACATTTTATTCTCACTGCCAAAGCATCTCGGTGAAGAAAGGGGAATGGGTATATGCGGGGCAGCAGGTGGCACAGGTAGGGTCCACCGGAAAGTCCACCGGGCCACACCTGCACTTTGAGGTGCGTTTGGGTGAGGTGCGGCTTGACCCTATGCACTACATCACCTTGCAGGAGGGATAAATGCTGCGCCGGGGCAGGATGGAGATCACCGGTGGTTTTGTGCTGCTGATGGCATGGCTGAACTATAGTGACACCCAGGGGCTGCTGCCGCTGGGTGTTTGTGCCGCTGCAGCCCATGAGGTGGGGCACTGGCTGGCCATTCGCCTGTTTGGTGCCGGTGTGAGTCGATTGCGCCTTTCTGCGACGGGAGCACAGATGCAGCTGGTGGGGACGTTGACCTATCCGGCGGAGCTGTGCTGCGCGCTGGCGGGACCGGCGGTCAATCTGCTGCTTGGCTATGCCGCGGCGCGGCTTGGCTGGCTGGTGTTTGCAGGTATGAATTTGGCACTTGGATTGTTTAATCTGCTCCCGGTAGGGGCGCTGGATGGCGGGCGTGTTCTGCGCTGTCTGTGGTGTATGCTGAGTGACCCGGACCGTGCGGACGGAGCGCAGCTGCGGTTAGACCGGGTTTTGGCGGTTGTGCTGCTGCTGTTGGGGGCGATGGCTTTGGGCGTGGGCGGGAGCGTGACTCTGTGTGTTATTGGGAGCTGGCTTTTTTGGACATCCACCAAGAAATATACGGAAAAATGGCAGAAAAAGTACTTGTCAAGGGAGCATGGAACAGGTAAAATAATCTGTATTGATTTATACGGATTGGATGCGTGTTGCCATGAACCAAACCCTGGAACGGATTTTACCAAAGGTACAAAAACCCGCCCGTTACACCGGCGGCGAATATAACGCCATTGTCAAAGACCGGGCGCAGGTAGACCTGCGCTTTGCTCTGTGTTTCCCGGACACCTACGAGATCGGTATGTCCAATTTAGGCTGCCGCATCCTGTACGGCCTGATGAACGAGCGGGAGGACATTTGGTGCGAGCGGGTCTACGCACCCTGGGGCGACATGGAGGAGCAGATGCGGGAAGAGTGCGTGCCCCTCTACGGCCTGGAGAGCGGTGACCCCATCGACCAGTTCGACATCATCGGATTCTCCTTGGGTTACGAGATGGCCTACACCAACGTACTGAATATGCTGGATCTGGCCGGCCTGCCACTGCGCAGCGAGCAGCGCCGCGACCTGACCCCGCTTGTGGTGGCGGGCGGAACCTGCTGCTACAACCCCGAGCCTTTGGCCCCCTTCGTGGATTTCTTCGTGCTGGGCGAGGGAGAGGAAGTGACCCTTGAGTACATCGACCTGTACAAAAAGGCCCGTGACGAGGACTGGACCAAGGAGGAATTTCTGCGCAAGGTCGCGCAGATCCCCGGCATCTACGTCCCGTCCCTGTACGATGTGAGTTATAACGAGGACGGCACTGTTGCCGCCATCACGCCGCTGGACGATGCGCCCGCCACCGTGACCAAGCGCGTTGTGGAGGATATGACCAAGGCCTACTTCCCGGTCAAGACCATCATTCCCTCCACCGAGATCGTTCACGACCGCGTTATGCTGGAACTGTTCCGCGGCTGTATCCGCGGCTGCCGGTTCTGTCAGGCGGGCTATGCCTATCGTCCCGTGCGCTGCCGGGATGCCAAGAAGCTGGCCGAGATGGGCAAGGAGGCCTGCCACGACTCCGGTTATCAGGAGATGACCCTGTCCAGCCTGTCCTCCACCGACTATCCCGGTCTGGTGGACCTGTGCGACGATCTGCTGGAGTACTGTGAACCCCGCAATATCAGTCTGTCTCTGCCCTCCATGCGTGCCGATACCTTCTCCATGAACCTGATGGAGCGCCTGCAGAAGGTACGCAAGGGCGGCCTGACCTTTGCGCCTGAGGCCGGCACCCAGCGCCTGCGGGACGCCATCAACAAGAACCTGCGGGAGGAGGACCTGCTCCAGTCTGTCCGCACCGCCTTCTCCGGCGGCTGGAACGGCGTGAAGCTGTACTTCATGCTGGGTCTGCCCACCGAAACGGACGAGGACGTGCTGGGCATCGCCGACCTGGCCCGCAAAGTGTACTTTGCGTGGCGCGAGTGCGCCCCCAACAAGGCCCGTGGCGTGCGCATTACCGTGTCCACCTCCTGGTTCGTGCCCAAGCCCCACACCGCCTTCCAGTGGGAGGCGCAGATTCCGGTGGAGGAGTATCAGCGCCGGGTCAACCTGCTGCGGGACGCCCTGAAACGGGACAAGTCCATCACCTACAACTGGCACGACCCCGAGACCAGCTATATGGAGGCGGTGTTCTCCCGGGGCGACCGCCGTTTGGCCGACGTGATCGAGTGGGCCTGGGAGCATGGGGCCAAGTTCGACTCCTGGAGCGAATATTTTGATTTTCAGCGTTGGATGGATGCCTTGGAGGCCTGCGGTCTGAACGGCGATTTCTACGCCCACCGAGTCCGGGAGAAGGACGAGGTGTTCCCCTGGTCCGTGCCCAGCGTGGGGGTCAGCCGGCAGTTTTTGTGGCATGAGCGGGAGCTGTGCTACCAGTCCGTGACCACCCCCGACTGCCGCACCCGGTGTGCCGGCTGCGGCGCCAACAAGTTCCTTGAGGGAGGTGTGTGCAATGGCTGAGCATCGTCTGCTGTTCTCCAAATCCGGCCGCGCCCGGTACATCTCCCACCTTGACCTGATGCGCACCTTCCAGCGGGCCTTCTTCCGGGCAGATATTCCCATCAAGCATACCGAGGGGTTCAACCCCCACGCCTTCGTGTCCATTGCGCTGCCCCTGTCCGTGGGGTTCTCCAGTGAGTGTGAGATTTTGGAGTTCGGCCTGCTGGACGGGGTGGGGGAGGACGAGGTTCCGGCCCGCTTGAATGCCGCCCTGCCCGAGGGTATTACCATCCACAAGTGCTACAAGGCAGAGCGACCCATCAAGCAGCTGACCCACCTGAACTACATCATCACCTTTACCTACGAAACCGGCGCGCCCTTCGGCGTGGAAAAGGCCATAAAAAGCCTGCTCAGCCGGGAGAGCGTGGTGGTCCGGAAAAAGTCCAAAAAGGCCAAAACCGGCTTTACCGAGGTGGACTTGATCCCCCTCATCAGAAGCTGGCACGTGGAGGGACGGCGGGACACCCTGATGGTGGACGTGGTGCTGGCCGCCCAGAACCCCGGCCTGAACCCGGAGCTCATCCGCGCCGCCTTTTGCGAGGAGTTCCCCGATTTTGCCCCGGACTTCGTGTCCTTCCACCGCAAAAAGGCGCTGGACGCGGAGGGTAAGCAATTCCTCTAATATTTTAAGGAAAAAAGATGAAAAAAAGCTTGCAAATCGGAAATAACTATGCTAAAATATCCGAGCATTACGCATGGAATGGGATTTTCTGCCGGTTGCCTGACCGTGTCAGGTTGGCAGGGGAGATGAACATTCCAGAGGTAAAAAACAAATTTTAGGAGGAAACAAAAACTATGGCAGTCGTATCTATGAAGCAGCTGCTGGAGGCCGGCGTTCACTTCGGCCACCAGACCCGTCGGTGGAACCCCAAGATGGCCACCTACATCTACACCGAGCGCAATGGTATCTATATCATTGACCTGCAGAAGACCGTGAAGAAGCTGGAAGAGGCTTACAGCTTCGTGCGCGAGCTGGGCGCCAACGATCAGACCATCCTGTTCGTGGGTACCAAGAAGCAGGCTCAGGACGCCATCAAGGAAGAGGCCGAGCGTGTCGGCATGTACTGGGTCAACGCCCGCTGGCTGGGCGGTATGCTCACCAACTTCAAGACCATGCGTGGCCGCGTGGACCGTCTGAACCAGCTGAAGAAGATGCAGGAGGACGGCACTTTCGACATGCTGCCCAAGAAGGAAGTCATCAAGCACATGGGCGAGATCGCCAAGCTGGAGAAGTACCTGGGCGGCGTGACCGAGATGCGCAAGCTGCCCGGTGCCCTGTTCGTCGTTGACCCCCGCAAGGAGCGCAACGCCATCAACGAGGCCCGCAAGCTGAACATCCCCATCGTGGCTATCGTCGACACCAACTGCGATCCCGACGAGATCGACTACGTCATTCCCGGCAACGATGACGCTATCCGCGCCATCAAGCTGATCGCTTCTGTCATGGCCAACGCCATCCAGGAGGGCAAGCAGGGCGTGGACAACGCTCCCGCTGCCGAGGCTGAGGAGGCCGCTGCCGAGTAATCAGGCGCACTTTATGGACGCCCGCCGAATTGGGCGGGCGTTCATTTCTTTACTAACGAAATTTTAATTGGAGGTATTTTATTATGGCTATTACTGCTAAGGACGTACAGAACCTGCGCGAGATGACCGGCGTGGGCATGATGGATTGCAAGAAGGCTCTGACCGAGGCTGAGGGCAACGTCGATAAGGCGATCGAGATCCTGCGCGAGAAGGGTCTGGCCGCTTCCGCCAAGAAGGCCGGCCGCATCGCCGCCGAGGGTATGGCTTACGCCGCCGTCGTGGACGGCATGGGCGTCGTGGTCGAGGTCAACGCCGAGACCGACTTCGTGGCCAAGAACGAGAAGTTCGTCGACTTTGTCAAGGGTGTTGCCGCCACCGTGGCCGCCAACAAGCCCGCTGATCTGGATGCCCTGATGGCCTGCAAGTACGCCGGCACCGACAAGACCGTTACCGAGCAGCAGCAGGAGATGGTCCTGGTCATCGGCGAGAACATCAAGGTTCGCCGTTTCTTCTTCTTCGCTGAGAACATCTCCGTTCCCTATATCCATGCCGGCGGCAAGATCGGCGTGCTGGTCAACCTGAAGGTTGAGGGCGGCATCGACGCCACCGAGATCGGCAAGGACGTGGCCATGCAGATCGCCGCTCTGAACCCCCGTTTCTGGGACAAGAGCCAGGTCACCCAGGACGTTCTGGACGAGGAGAAGAAGATCATGCTGGCCCAGATGGACAACGATCCCAAGATGGCCAGCAAGCCCGAGCAGGTCAAGGTCAAGATCGTCGAGGGTAAGCTGAACAAGTTCTACGCCGAGAACTGCCTGCTGCAGCAGGACTTCGTCAAGGACGGCGAGTTCACCGTGGAGAAGTATATCGCTTCCGCTGCCAAGGCTCTGGGCGGCACCGTCACTTTCGTCAGCGCCGTGCGCTTTGAGAAGGGCGAGGGTATCGAGAAGCGCGTGGACGACTTCGCTGCCGAGGTCGCTTCCATGATCAAGTAATTAAACCCGCAAACGCAAGCCGCGCAGTCCAAACGGACTGCGCGGCTTTTTTGTGCGGAAAGCCCTTGACAAGGGGGGAGAGGGGCTATATAGTTGTCTCACATTAGGGTGGAGGTGACCCCCATGACCGAACTGCTGAAAGCGAAAAAGTCCATCGAAATTGGGGCGCGTTTGTTGCGCGAAAAGTCCCCCGAAAGCACCATGCTGGAGCATTTTTTCCTGCGCTTTGCGGCGTGGGACGCGGTGGCGGACTTGCCCCAGCCGTTGCAGCAGGGTAAGGGCCTTTACTACATTTTGGAACGAGCCTCGTTGCCCATAGAAGAATACGACTTGCTCCTTGGTCGGTACGATGATCACGTACCCACGCCGGAGGAGCAGGAAAAGCTGGAACGTCTGCAGGAAAGCCACAAGGATGGTTGCCCCTTTGAAGGCACTTGGGGTCACACGATGTTCGATTGGGAACTGATTGTGACAGATGGCATTGCGGGTTTGTTGCGCCAGACGGAGCAGAACCTGCAGACTGCCCGCGACGAGGGGGCGGACCCGAACATCATCCTGGTATTTGAGGGCATGCTGTGGGTGCACCGGGCGGTTGTGCTGTACATCGAACGCTATGGCAAGGCGGCGCGTGCGGCCGGTCATTTGGTCAGCGCAGAAGTCTGTGAACAGCTTGTCAAGGGCGCGCCGCGCACCTTCCACGAGGCGCTGCAGCTGATTTTGTTTGTGTACACCATTTACTTGGCTCACATTGGCACAACCAACTGCTGCCTGACCCTAGGACGATTGGACAACACCCTGTTGTCCCTGTACGAAAACGACTTGAACAGCGGTGCGCTGACCGAGGAACTGGCCGGTGCGCTGATTGACGATTTCTCCGCCAAGCTGAGCCTGCATCTGGGGCGCGGCGAGCATCAGATGGCCGAGCTGCAAGCGGACTATATTTTCACCGGCTGGCAGCGCAATCCGGTGTATGATTCGCCGGCATATATTCTCCTTGGTGGTTACAGCAACACGCGCAACCACAAGGAAAATCCGCTAACCTTGTTGTTTGCCAAACACATTCACCCGGAACTGAAAAACCCCATTTACATCTGCCGCTACACCGGGGATCGCCACGATGAACTGTGGAATATTCTGTGCGAGAAAATGCAACAGAATGCCTCGCTGATTCTATACAATGACGAAACCATGATTCCCGCCCAGCGGCACATCGGAATCGAGGAGCATAACGCCATCAACTATAGCGTCTATCCCTGTAATTGGCCGGAGATTGACGGCGGCTACAGCATTTTTGACCAGTGCTGTGACAGCATGCCGACGATTTTGAACCGAACCCTGAAGGCGCGGAGCGATTACGCCAATATGGACGAGCTGTTTGCCGAGGTGGACCGGACCTTTACCGGCCAGCTGCGCCCCACCTTTGAGGCCTACCGCGCTCAATATTGCTCCGGGGAGGTTGCGCCGGACGGAATGTTGGGTATCAAGGATTGCTTCATGGGCGGCACCATTCGAAGCGGACGCAGAATGGCAAACGGCGCGGCCAAGTACCCGGCGGTTTACGTCCGTCTGCGCCACATCGGTACGGCCACGGATATGCTGTGCGCCATTGATACCCTGGTATTTCAGAAGAAGATTTGCACGTTGCCCCAGCTGTTGGAGGCGGCGGAGCGCAACTTCGAAGGCGCGGAGGACTTGCTGCACTACTGCCGCAAGGCACCTAAGTACGGAACCGGGGATAGGCTTGCCGACGAGCACGCCTGCCGATTGATGAACACGCTGCTGGATGCGGTGGATCGGGAGGCGACCAACGAGCGGGGACAGCGGGATATCTACACGCTGAATGCCGGCAATGCCGATATGTTCCATATCCGGGTTGGCTCCCGCATGGGCGCTACGGTGGATGGCCGATTGGCGGGGGAGCCGCTCAGCGAGCATTTTTCGCCCACGGTGGGCTATCAAAAAAGTGTCACGTCCATGCTCAACTCCGTGGCCAAGCTGCCCTTTGACCGCATTCACTCCGGCGTACTGAATCTGCGCCTGAGCCGGTCTATGGTGGCTGGGGAAGAGGGAAAAATGCGGCTGAAGGCCCTGATTGAGTCCTATTTTGACCAGGGCGGCATGCAGCTGCAAATCAGCGTTGCCGACACAGAGGAATTGCGCCACGCCAAGGAGCATCCGGAACAGCACAAGGATTTGCTGGTGCGCATTACGGGCTACAGCGCGGTGTTTGTGGACCTGTGCCAGCGCGGACAGGACGAGATCATCCGCCGGGAAGAAGTGCGTTGAAAAGGGGGGAGCCGGTGTGAAACAAGCGATGTTATTTGATATTCAGGACTTTTGCACCGGTGACGGACCCGGTATTCGCACCACGGTGTTCTTCAAAGGGTGCAATCTGTCCTGCCGTTGGTGCCACAATCCGGAAAGCCAAAATCCGACGGCGCAGATGCTATACTATCGGGACAAGTGCACCCATTGCGGCCGCTGTGAGCGGGTGTGTCCCAACGGGCTTGAAACCTGCGATTTTTGCGGCAGATGCGAATTTATCTGCCCTAACGAGGCCCGCAGTATCAGCGGCAAGGAATACACCGCGGAGGATGTGATGGACCGCATTCGCAAGGATGCGGTGTATTACAAAAACTCCGGCGGCGGCGCGACCTTCTCCGGTGGCGAATGTATGTTGCAGATAGATGCGCTGGAGGAGCTGTTGAAGGCCTGCAAGGCTGAAGAAATCCACACCGCGGTGGACACGGCGGGCCATGTGCCCTATGAGCGGTTCGAACGGATTTTGCCCTACACGGACCTGTTTCTGTACGACGTGAAATGCCTGGACAGCGCCAAGCACAAGGCATACACCGGGGTAGGGAACGAGCTGATTTTGGACAATCTGAAGTGCCTTTTGGCCATTGGGAAACCGACTTGGGTTCGCATTCCGGTTATTCCTACGTTCAACGATACCGAGGAAGAGATGAAGGAAATCAAGCGGTTCCTTGATTCCTGCGGAACGCCGGAGCGGGTGGAGCTGTTGCCGTACCACACTCTGGGCGAGGGGAAGTATGTTGCCCTTTGCATGGAGGGCACCTGTTTCGATGTGCCGGATGAGGAAAAAATGGAACGACTTAAGATGATTTTTGCGTAATGAAACCGAAGCCGCGCAGTCTGTTCAGACTGCGCGGCTTTTTGCAAAGATGAAACCTGAACGGCTGGGGAAGCGAGAGATTTATTGCCGAAATTGCAGGAAAAAATAGAAAGAAACGGAAATGAAATCTTGCCGCTGGGGAGAAAATGTGATATAATTGCCAATAACAGCAATGTTATATCATTGCAGCATGATGCTTTGGAGGTGGGGAACATGTTCCGCGTTGGTGACAAAATTGTGCATCCTATGCATGGCGCCGGCATTGTGGAGAGCATTGTCGAGAATAAAATTGACGGCGTGATTCGGGAATACTACGTTATGCGTCTGCCTGTGCGCGCCATGGTCGTGATGATCCCCACCCATAATTGCGGCGAAATCGGCGTTCGTCCCATTGCAGACCGGAAGCAGGCGCAGCAGATACTCGCCGGTCTGACCGAGATACAGGCGGAGGTAGAGCAGAACTGGAACCGCCGCTATCGTGAAAATATGGAGCGGCTGAAAAGCGGAAATCTGCTTGAGGTGGCCAAGGTCATCAAGTCCCTGATGCTGCGGGATACGGAGCGCGGTCTTTCCAATGGGGAGCGGAAAATGCTCCATTCCGCCAAAGAGATTTTGATTTCCGAATTGGTTTTGGCGCTGGAAGAGCCGTTCGAGCGTATCGAAGATCAGGTTACTGCTACGTTGTCAAAATAAGCTGAAAAGGAGCCGTTCGGCTCCTTTTTTGCAGGAGGAATTGGAATGTTGGGTTTGCTTTCAAGGCGGAAACGCAGCGCAAAAACGGATATTTGCTCGGCTGTAGTGGTTGCGGCGGGCAGCGCAAGACGGATGGAAGGCATCGACAAAGTTATGACACCGCTGGGGGGAGTGCCGATTTTGGTTCGGACACTTCGGGTGTTTCAAAACTGCGAACAAGTGCATGAAATTGTAATTGTCACCCGGGAGGATCTACTGGCTGACGTCGCGAAACTGTGTAAAGCATATAACCTTGACAAGGTTTCCGGGATAGTGGTCGGAGGCACGGAACGAGTGCTTTCAGTTCAGGCCGGATTGCGTCAGGTGCGCAAAGATGCGGCCCTGATCGCCATTCAGGACGGCGCGCGGCCTTTTTTGTCCCAACAGGTGCTGGGTGATGTATTGCATCAGGCGAAGCTGTCGGGTGCCGCGGCTCCTGCCATAGCGGTAACGGATACAATAAAGCGTGTGGATGCCAAGGAACTGATCTGCGATACGGTTGACCGGAGCTGTCTGCGCGCGGTGCAGACACCTCAGGTGTTTCAGGCGGATCTGATCCGTGCGGCTATCAGAAAAGCGGTGGATGATGGTGCGCCTGTGACAGACGATTGTTCCGCTGTGGAACGGTTGGGGATGAAAGTTGTTCTCACACCGGGGGAACGCGAAAATATTAAAGTGACAACGCCCTTTGATATGATCCTCGGGCAGGCTATTTTGGAAGCGAGAGGGGAATGAGTGATGATTCGGATCGGACATGGATACGACGTGCATCGGCTGGTCGAAGGCCGGAACCTGATTTTGGGCGGCGTTTTGGTCCCGTATGAATTTGGATTGCTGGGGCATTCGGATGCCGATGTGTTGACCCACGCTGTTATGGATGCTCTGCTGGGAGCTGCGGCCTTAGGGGATATCGGGAAGCATTTTCCGGATACGGATCCGGCCTACAAAGGCGCCGACAGCCTGAAGCTGCTGGACCACGTGATGCGGTTGCTGGAGGATAAAGGCTGGACAGTCGGTAACGTGGATGCCACCATCGTGGCACAGAAGCCGAAGCTGGCAGCCTATTTACCGGAAATGAAAACAAATTTAGCGCAGCACATGAACGTGGATCCCGAGCAGGTCAATGTGAAAGCGACCACGGAGGAGAAATTGGGCTTTACCGGAACAGGCGAGGGTATGGCGGTCCATGCGGTGGCGCTGCTGACAAGTAAATAAACCGGACGCAGCCACCGGCTGCGTCCTTTTTTGTGCCGCTTCCCGGGACGATGCATAAGATGGTTTGTGAGGGATCATTGCCATGAAAGGACGGGATCGGAATGGTCAATTACCTCATCTTGTGCCGTTCGCTGACGTATGCGCAACGTTCGGCATCGGTTTTGGACCGTGCGGGCATACCGGCCCACATTGTGCGCTGCCCCAAAGGTCTTACGACCGAAGGGTGCAGCCACTGTGTTAGAATCAGCGGCCGTGCGTTTGAGCGCGCACTTGAAACGCTGTTAAGAGCGGGATTAAAACCCGAACAGATTTTTGGAAAGAACGGAGCCGGTGCGTTTGAGGAGGTCGCGTTTGCGTGATTTATTTTGACAGTGCGGCCACTACGATGCAGAAACCGGAACGTGTCACACAGGCGATGGTGCGGGCCATGCACACCATGGCAAGTCCCGGGCGAGGGAGTCACCACGCTGCGGCACTGGCGGCCGAAGCGGCGTTTGCCTGTCGCGAGGAGGCTGCCGGGCTGTTTGGTTTGGATGATCCGTCGCAGGTCGTATTTACTTTCAATGCGACCCACGCGCTGAATATCGCGATCAAGTCGCTAGTGAGGGCCGGAGATACCGTTGTGATCTCCGGATATGAGCACAACGCGGTGACCAGACCGCTTCATGCGATCGGAGACGTGGAAATACGTGTGGCGGACGGACCGCTGTTCTGCCCGCGCGATATGATTGAACGATTTGACCGGCTGATCACACCGGAAGTATCCTGCGTGGTTTGTACCCATATGTCCAACGTTTTTGGGTATATTTTGCCTATTGATGAGATCGCGGAACTCTGCGAGCGAAAAAAAGTGCCGCTGATTGTTGACGCATCCCAATCGGCCGGCTCCGTTCCGATCGATATGCGAAGATGGCGGGCTGCGTTTGTTGCCATGCCGGGACACAAGGGCCTTTACGGTCCGCAAGGTACGGGATTGCTGTTATGCAACGCCTCGACCCGGACACTGCTGGAAGGAGGGACGGGAAGTGCTTCGGCCTTGCAGCGGATGCCGGATTTTTTGCCGGACCGGTTGGAAGCAGGAACACACAACATTCCGGGGATTGCGGGATTGCTGGAAGGGTTGCGATTTGTGCGTCGATACGGTGTGGAGCGGATCGGACGGCACGAAGTGGAGTTGAGCGGCTGGATGGCAGATAAACTGATGCGCATTCCCGGAATACAAGTATTCGAGCAGGGGAGCGGAGAGACCTGCCGTGGTGGCGTTTTGTCATTTGTTGCGGAAGGAAACGATTGCGAGGAACTGGGGCAGCGGCTCGGCAGGAAAGAAATCGCGGTCCGAAGCGGACTGCATTGTGCGCCTTTGGCACATCGCTCCGCCGGAACGCTTGATACCGGGACGATTCGCATCAGTGTTTCGGCATTTAATACCCTCCGGGAAGCACGACAATTTGTTGCTGCGATCAAGCAGATCCTTTTTTGAAACGTGACCGGCACCGCGGACCGAATGCATCGGTTTGCAGTGCCGGTTTTTTGTCGCGGAAAAGGGGAAAAAATACGGTTGTTTCAGGGGGTTCGTGCTTGCTATTTTTTGTTTCTTATTGTATAATGTATCCGTATCGTTTTATTTTGCCGGATACTTGGCTCGGCGAGAAGGCGGGGAATGAATATGCAGGCAGTTGTTCGATTTTTTGATACCATTTTCGGTGTGATCCGAATCAGTGACATTTTGGATATTGCTATCCTGTCTGTGTTTATCTACAAATTGATTTGGATGACGAGAAAGAATAGCTTTGGCCGCGTTTTGAAGGGTGTCGGTGTGCTGTTGGTGATCATGGCACTGGCCTCCGTGCTGAAGCTGTATGCGGTGAGTTACCTGTTCAATATCGTGATCGATTGGGGCGTGTTTGCGCTTATTGTGATCTTTCAGCCGGAAATCCGTCGCTTATTGGAACGTGTTGGTGACAGCCGCCTGTTCTCGGCACTGTTTTCTTCGCAGGTGCGCGACTTGAATGCAGTGGAACACGCCATCAAGGAAACGGTGGAAGCGTACGAAACCATGTCCGAGGATAAGGTTGGCGCGCTGATGGTGTTTGAGCGCAACAACCATTTGGACGACATTATCAAGACCGGCACGGCACTGGATGCTGCAGCCAGTGCCGAACTGCTGAAAAACATTTTCTGGAACAAGGCACCGCTGCACGACGGTGCGGTCATCGTGCGCAATGGCAGGATCGTAGGTGCCGGCTGCATGCTTCCCCTGTCAAGCAACGTGAATTTGAGCCGTGATCTGGGCATGCGCCATCGCGCGGGGATCGGTATCAGTGAACACTCCGATGCCGTGGTCGCTATCGTTTCCGAAGAAACCGGCTCTATTTCTGTGGCGGTGGGAGGTATGCTGAAACGGCATCTAGCCCCGGAAACGTTCTGTCGGTTGTTGGAAAACGAACTGCTGGCAAAGGAAGAAAACGAAAACATGAACGTGCTGAGTTTGATTTCTTCGCTGCTTAAGCGCAGCAGAAAGGGGGACGAGCAGGATGAAACCGATTAAGGAGCGAAAGTGGCTTTATGTTCTGCTGTCGGTGCTGATTGCAACCACCCTGTGGCTGTTCGTGCGTATGGACGAGGATCCGGAAATGGAAAAGCGGGAGCGGTACATTCCCGTTATCACGTCCGGTGAACGGGTGCTGGAGTCTCAGGGGCTGATGATCGACCAGATGGATCCGTCTGATGTTACGTTGGTTTGGAAGGGCAATTGGCGCGAGGTCAGTCAGCTTAACAGAGATAACGTCAGCGTAAGTGTTGACGTGTCGAAAATCACCGAACCCGGTGAATATGAACTGGAATTTACGCCCAATTATCCTGCCACGGTGGTAACCTCTGCGGTGTCGCTGCAAAGCAGCATTCCGCAGACCGTTAAGATCACGGTGGCGAAGATCTATTCCAAACCCATGACCATTCAGCCTGTGTTCAAGGGCAGCGTTGAGGACGGCTACCAGGCGGGCGAGTTTATCGTGGAGCCGGAGCAGGTGCAGATCAGCGGCACACAGGAAATGGTAGATACCATCCACACGGTTCAAGTGGTGTTGGAACAGAAGAAAATGAAGGAAAGCTTTTCCGGTGAACTGGAACTGCAGTTCCTTGGCGAGGACGGAAAGCCCGCAGACACCACAGGATTGCGGCTCAGCGCGGAGAAAGCCAGCGTCTACATGCCGATCGTGGTCGTGAAGGATGTGCCGCTTGCGATTGATTTTGTCGCCGGCGGTGGTGCCACCAAGGACAATGTCAAATTCAAAATCGAACCGGCATCCATCATGGTGTCCGGACCGGAGGAAGTGCTGGAGCATCTTGATCGCATCACGCTGGGCAGCATTGATCTTGCGCAAGTGATTGGCGACTATTCCGAGGAGTATCCCATTTACCTGTCCGCCGGTTTGGAAAATATCAGCGGAACGGATAAGGCGCAGGTTGATGTTTCGGTCAGCGGGTTGGTTACCAAGAACGTTGAAGTTGAGAACATTGAGCTGATCAACGTGCCCAAGGGGTACAAGGCCGCGCTGGTCACACAAAAACGCACCATTACCCTGCGCGGAACCCAGCAGGCGCTGGACAAGGTTTTGCTGCCTCAAGTGCGTATGATCGCGGATCTGTCCGAACTCGCAGCTACCGGTTCCTACAATGTTCCGGCAAAAGTCTATTTGTACGCCGGAAATGATGTGGGTGTGGTTGGACAGAACAATGTGGTTGTCAAATTGACCCGCGGTTGACGTGCGGAAAAGGAGGGCGGCATGGAGCAAACGGCCATCGTGAAACGCGTATTCCCCTCCGGTGTGGCAGAAGTGGCACTGATGCGCCAAGTGGAATGCGGGTTGAACTGCAAAAGCTGTGAGGGATGTTCACAAAGAGCGGAAGAGGAACTTTTAGCCATGGCAGATAATGCCGAGGGGGTAGCTGTCGGTGACATTGTGACGGTTCGGCCAAGAACCGGCGGAAGGCTTGGGGCGGCTATACTGGTCTGTCTGCTTCCGTGTTTTGGGTTGATCGCCGGTTATCTGATCGGTGAGCTGCTCCGACGTTCGCAGGGCGTTTGCATTTTGTTGGCATTTGTCGGGCTGGCTGCAGGCTTTGTTCCTGCGGTGCTGGCAAACCGAACCGCAGCCCGTACAAATAAGCCTGAATTTTCTGTTGTTGCCACGGGGAGGTGAGGGCGTATCTTCGGATATGTACGACCCCTGCGCGGGGAACTGAAATGCAAGGACTTTGACTTGTACCGCGCTACCTACTGCGGCCTGTGCAGAACTCTGCGGCGCCGGTGCGGCAGGCTGGCTCCCATGATACTCAACTACGATTTTACCTTTCTTGCCCTGTTGCTTGCCCCGGCGGAAGGAGAGCGGGTGAGCTGCAGACACCGTTGTCACGTCATACCGACCAAGCGCTGTATGTGTGAGCAATCACAGGCATTGGAACGGGCGGCGGATGCCAGTGTGATTTTGGGCTATTGGCAGATCAAAGACAAGCTGTGTGATGAAAGGGGTTTGGCCCGGTTTAAGGCGTGGGTGAGCGGGCAAATGCTTCGTTCGGCCTATGCGGTGGCATCCGAAAATCTGCCTGAATTTGATTTGATCGTAAGTCGGCAATTGGATGCGCTTCACCGGCTGGAACAGGAGAACTGTCCGTCTTTGGACAGAGCGGCCGATACCTTTGCGCAGCTGCTGACTGCCGCGGTGCCGGTGGCCGAAGAGGATGCGCGCCGGCGGGCCATGGGCCAACTGCTGTACCATCTCGGACGCTGGATCTATCTGGTGGATGCCAGAGACGATTTGGAAGCGGATCGCAAGTCCGGAAGCTATAATCCGATCGCGCTGCGCTGGCCGGATGCGCCGGCGGACGAAGAATTTGAGCTGACCTTGAACCATTCCCTTTCTCTTATGCGGTCTGCGGCGGCTCTTTTGGAGTTCGGACGACAGACTGATCTGATTGAAAATGTGTTGTATTTTGGACTTCCTGCTGTACAGAAAGCGGTGCTTTCCGGGCAATGGAAGCGTATTAAAAATCGAAAGATCTGGAGTAACAAAGCATGAACGATCCATACAGTGTGCTGGGGGTTGCCCCAAACGCCAGCGACGAAGAGATCAAACGGGCTTACCGGGAACTGGCACGGAAATACCATCCGGACAATTACCAGAACAACCCTCTTGCTGATTTGGCGGAAGAGAAGATGAAAGCAGTGAACGAGGCGTATGACGCCATTCAGCGCCAGAGGCAGGGCGGTGGGCAGACCGGCGCATCCGGAAGGACGTCCTACAGCTCGGCATCAGGCGCAAGTCCCGTGTTTGCCCGTGTGCGCAGTGCGATTGCCGCCGGTGATTTGCAGCTTGCCGTCAAACTGCTTGGTGAGATCACGGACCATGGGGCAGAGTGGCATTTTCTCAGTGGTGCCGTGGCCTACCGCCGCGGCTGGCTGGATGAGGCAAAGCAACATTATCAAATGGCCTGTCAACTGGACCCGAACAACATGGAGTATCGGCAGGCCCTCGTGATGATGAACCGTGCCGGCGGCGGTTTTTCGCCATACGGAACGGCAGGAAGTGAAATGTCGGATTGCTGCACGACCTATTTGTGTCTGAGATGTCTGTGCCCCTTTGACGGGGGTTTGTGCTGCTGACGATAAAGGAAAAGAGGAAGTGTTATCATGGTCAAGAGTATGACCGGCTACGGCCGGGGAGAGGCTGTGCTGAACGGCCGTTCTATCACTGTTGAAGTGCGTTCGGTGAACAATCGCTATCTGGATTGTACCGTTAAGCTGCCGCGGCTTTACATTTTTGCCGAGGATGCCATCAAGACCCGGGTGCAGAATGCCATCTCCCGCGGTAAGGTCGACGTGTTTGTCAGCCTGGACAATGCCGAGGCGGAGGAAGTGGTGATCTCCGTCAACAAGCCGGTGGCGGACAGCTATTACGCCGCTTTGACCCAGCTGCGCGATCAGTATCAACTGAAGGATGATATTTCCGTTTCCCTGTTGGCGAAGCTTCAGGACGTGCTGCTGGTGGAAAAGAGCCAGGAGGATATGGAAGCCGTGGCGGCGGATATCTGCGCCGTGCTGGACATGGCGTTGTCGGACTATACCGAAATGCGCGCTCGTGAGGGCGAAAAGCTGGCGGCCGATATCCGGGATCGTGCGGAAACCATCAAGGAGCTGCTTGCCAAAGTGGAAGAGCGTTCGCCCAAGACGGTGTCGGAGTATCGGGCCAAGCTGGAGGCACGTATGCGTGACGTGCTGTCCAACACGCAGCTGGACGACAGCCGCATCCTGACTGAGGCGGCCATTTTTGCCGACAAGGTTGCAGTGGATGAGGAAACCGTCCGTTTGCACAGCCATTTGGAACAGCTGGATACCATGCTTGCAAGCGGTGTGCCCGTTGGCAGAAAACTGGATTTCCTGATCCAGGAATTTAACCGCGAGGCCAACACCATCGGCTCCAAGTGTACCGATTTGGAGATCTCCCGCCACGTGGTGGACATGAAAGCGGAAATTGAGAAGATTCGTGAGCAGGTTCAGAACGTGGAATAAAGGGAGTCGAAAGCAGTGAAGCTGATTAACATCGGATTTGGAAATATGATTTCCGCCGGGCGTTTGGTTGCTATCGTCAGTCCCGATTCCGCACCCATTAAGCGTATGGTGCAGGAGGCGCGGGACCGTGGGATCCTGATTGATGCGACTTATGGACGAAAGACCAGTTCGGTACTTATCATGGACAACGACCATTTGGTCCTGTCTGCGCTGTCGCCGGAGAGTGTGGCCGGCCGGCTGGAGGAAACCGGTGCCGGTGGTGAGGAGGAGAAGCTATGATAGCCAAACAGAAAAAGAAAGGGCAGCTGATCGTTCTGTCCGGCCCGTCCGGAACGGGAAAGAGCACCGTGATCGCTGAATTGATGGCGCAGCGGGACTTGTTTTTCTCCGTGTCTTATACCACCCGCGGTCCTCGCGTTGGAGAGGCGGACGGCGTGAATTACAACTTTGTATCCCGGCAGGAATTTGAGCGCATGATCGCAGCGGATGAACTGCTGGAGTATGCGGAGTACGTAGGCAACTACTATGGCACGTCTTTGAAGGTCATAAACGAAAAGTTGGACGCCGGAATTGACGTGCTGTTGGACATCGAGGTTAAAGGTGCGGCAAAAGTGCGCCAACGTTGCCCCGAAGCCATTTTTATTTTCATGATCCCCCCGTCTTTTGAAGAGCTGTCCCGCCGACTGCACGGTCGGAACACGGACAATGAGACGGTGATCACCGACCGGCTGGAAAAAGCCCGGGCGGAATATAAAGAGATCCCCAACTACGACTATCTTGTGGTAAACGACAAGGTGTCCCATGCAGTTGGGGAGATCGAGGCAATCCTGACTGCGGACGAATGCCGCGTAAAAAACAGAAAATATATTGTTGAAGGAGATAATGCGTTATGATGCTCTACCCCCCTATGAAGGACCTGCTGGCCAATGTACACAGCCGTTACGAACTGGTGAATGTGGTGGCTTGCCGCGCCCGTGAAATTGCGTTTGAGGCGGAGGAATCCGGTACCCATCTGGAGGATAAGCCTGTCAGCATTGCCATCCGTGAGGTGGCTGCGCGCAACACGGCCGAATAAGACGACTCAGGAAAGCAAGCGGGGGCAGAAAGCCCCCTGCTTGTTTTAGGATAGAAAGGGGGCGGGGAAATGGCGGAGCAAACTGTAGCTAAAGTTGCACTTTCCAGGGCGCTGTACGCCATTGACAAGCCCTACGACTATCTGGTATCGGATACACTGAGCCAAACATTACGCCCGGGAATGCGGGTGCTGGTGCCGTTTGGCAACGGAAACCAGCCGAGTGACGGCATCGTCCTTGCCATGGGGAAAGGCGATGGCACACGGCTGAAACAAATCATCGGCGTACTGGATGATGAGCCGGTGCTCAGCGAAACGCTTTTGAAGCTGGCGTTGTGGATGCACGAGCGTTACTTCTGCACGGTGTACAGCGCGGTGAAAGCCATGCTGCCTGCCGGCCTGCATTTTTCCGTGCGGGATCGCTGGCAGCTCCGGCAGGAAATGGACCGGGAAGCGGCGTACGCGGCAGCGGGTACGTCTGCCGGAGCGAGGAAGCTGTTGGACATGCTGTATGCCTGCGGCGGAAGTGCCGACATGGAGCAGATCCGAAGTGCGTTCGGCGAAAAATCGCCCTCTGCGGCGATCAAACTGCTAAACGAGCGGAATGTCATCATTATGGAGGCAGATGCCCACCGGGCAGTCAACGATAAAACGCAGAGCATTGCCGTTTTGGCGGTTCCGGCAGAGGAAGCGATGGCGCTGGTAACGCCGAAACGGAAGAGCGCACCGCTGCACTACAGCGTAATCGAGCTGTTGAGCGCCCTTGGCAGTGCCAACAGCAAGGAGCTTTGCTACTTCACCGGCGCTTCCATGGCAACCTTGCGTACGCTGGCGAAAAAGGGGCTTATTACCCTTGAAAAGCAGGAGGTTTTGCGGCACACCGTTATAGATGTGCTACCGGCGGAACCGATCCGGCTCAGCGCAGAACAGGACACGGTTTTTCGGGAATTGGATGCGCTTTCAGCCCAAGAAAAAGCGGCAGCGGCATTGCTGTACGGGGTAACGGGCAGCGGAAAGACACAGGTTTACATCAAACTGATCCAAAGTGTGTTGGACCGTGGCCGGACGGCTATGGTGCTTGTACCGGAAATCGCCTTAACACCACAGCTGCTGCGCGTATTTGCTGCTCACTTTGGCGATAACATCGCCGTGCTGCACAGCAGCTTGCGTGCCGGTGAACGGTATGACGAATGGAAACGGGTCAAAAGTGGCAAGGCGCAGGTTGTGATCGGCACGCGTTCCGCCGTTTTTGCTCCGTTGGAAAACATGGGCGTGATTATCCTTGACGAGGAGCAGGAAGCATCCTACAAATCGGAAAACAGTCCACGCTACCACACCAGAGAGGTTGCGAAGTATCGCTGTGCTCAGGACAAAGCCCTGCTGGTGCTGGGGTCTGCCACGCCCAGCATTGAGACCATGTACCACGCCCAAAGCGGTCAGTATCACCTGATTTGCCTGCGCAACCGTTACAATCAGAAAGCGATGCCGGACGTGCTGATTGCGGACATGAAAGAGGAGCTGCGCCGGGGCAACGGCGGGGCTATCAGTGATCTGCTGGCCGATGAAATTCAAACGAATCTGGAACGCGGGGAACAGACCATCCTATTCCTTAACCGTCGCGGTGCCAGCCGTATGGTATCCTGCGGCGAGTGCGGTCACGTTCCGGAGTGTCCCCGCTGTTCCGCGCATCTGACCTACCATTCTGCCAATAAACGGCTGATGTGCCACTACTGCGGTCATTCCCAGCGCCTGCCGGATAACTGCCCGGAGTGCGGTGGCGGCCTGAACTTTATCGGGTTCGGTACTCAGCGAGTGGAGGAAGAGCTGGCGGAGCGGTTCCCGGGGATTGAAGTGCTGCGTATGGATACGGATACGGTCACAGCATCCAAGCCGCACGAGTATTACTTGGACCGGTTCCGCACGGAAAAGGTCCCCATCCTGATCGGCACCCAAATGGTGGCGAAAGGATTGGATTTTGAGAATGTGACGCTGGTTGGCGTTGTAGCGGCGGATCTTGCGCTGTATGCCGAGGATCTGCGCGCAGCGGAGCGGACCTTCTCGCTGCTGACTCAGGTGGTTGGACGAGCGGGCCGCGGTGAGAAAACGGGGCGGGCGGTGATTCAAACCTATACGCCCGACCACGAAGTGATCCGCTTTGCGGCCAAGCAGGACTATGACAGCTTTTATCGACAGGAAATTGGGCTGCGCCGGCTGCGCGGAACGCCTCCGTTCTCCGATTTAACCGTAATTACAGTGTCCGGACCGGACGAGGGATGCGTGCTGCGCACTTGTATGAAGCTGCGTGGTGGCCTTGAGCAGGGCCTGGCGGCGGACAAGGGTCAAATTCTGGGACCTGCACCGGCAATCATTACAAAAGTCAATAACCGCTACCGCTATCACCTGACTTTGACAGGCACCAGCACCCCGGAGCAACGGCGGCTGGTCGCGCACCTGTTGCGGGCCGTCCATCTGGACAAGGAGTGCAAAGGCGTTTCTGCGTTTGCGGATATTAATCCCATGGATTAAAGGAGTTGTTTTCTGTGGCAATTAAAGAGATCGTTACCCAGGGTGACCCCGTCCTGAACAAGGTGTGTCATCCGGTTACCAAGTTTGACCAAAAGTTGTGGGACCTGCTGGACGATATGCACGAGACACTGGCACAGTCCAACGGTGTGGGTCTTGCGGCACCCCAAATCGGTATTCTGCGCCGGGTGGTGCTTGTAGTCAACGGTGAGGATCGCGTGATCGAGCTGATCAACCCTACCATTGTCCACACCGAAGGCGAGCAGGAGGGCTTCGAGGGCTGTCTGAGTGTGCCCGGGAAGTGGGGCGTTGTCAAGCGCCCCATGCGCGTACGCGTGCGTGCGCAGGACCGCAACGGGGAATGGTTTGAAGAAGAGGACGAGGAACTCACTGCGCGCTGCTTCTGCCATGAGCTGGATCATCTGGATGGGCACCTGTTTTCCGAACTGGTGGACCGTCTGTATACGTCTGAGGAACTGGACGCCATGATGGCGGAAGAGGAGTAAGGCATGCGAATTCTGTTTATGGGCACACCGGATTTTGCGGTGCCGTCGCTGGAAGCGCTGATCGCGGCGGGGCATGAGATCTGCGGTGTATTTACTCAACCGGATAAGCCAAAAAACCGCGGGATGAAGCTGCAGGCGCCGCCTGTAAAGGAATGTGCCATTACACACAACATCCCGGTGTTTCAACCGGAAACCGTAAAAGACGGCCGTGCGCTTGCCATCATTCAGCAGCTGCAGCCGGAGCTGATTGCGGTAGCGGCCTATGGCAGGATCCTTCCGGTTGAAATTTTGGACTATCCCGCTTATGGATGTATCAACGTTCACTCGTCCCTGCTGCCTAAGTATCGCGGTTCGGCCCCGATCCACTGGGCGATCCTAAATGGCGACACAGACAGTGGTGTGACCATTATGCACATGGCCAAAGCCATGGATGCCGGTGACATTATTGATCAGGCCGTTACGCCCATCGACCCGAATGAAACGGTAGAAACACTGCACGACCGATTGGCGTGCATGGGAGCGGAACTGTTGGTCGATGTTGTGGCACGGATCCGGACGGGAACCGCCACCCGCACCCCGCAGGACGAGAACAAGGTAACGTTTGCGCCCATGTTGTCCCGAGAACTGTCACCGCTGGACTGGAACCGGCCTGCGAAGCGTCTGCACGATCAGGTGCGCGGTCTAGTGCCTTGGCCTGCGACGACAACAGATATCATTGGTCAGCAGCCGGTCAAGGTGTTTGAAACGGAACTGACCGGGCAGACCACCACGGCGGCTCCCGGCACCATTCTTGCCGCCGGAAAGACCGGGATCGATGTGGCCTGTGGAGACGGCTTTGTGCTTCGCATTAAGCAGCTCCAGGCTCAGGGCGGAAAACGAATGGCCGCAGCAGACTATCTGCGTGGTCACCCGATCAAACTGTAAGACGACAAGGATAAGGAGGAGGTGTTTCCATGGATGCAAGACGCTTGGCGCTGCAAACGCTGTGTGCCTGTGAGCGGCAAGGCGGATGGTCCGATGGCGTGCTGAAAAAGCAGCTGGCTCAGGCCGGCCTTGACAGCCGTGATGCGGCCCTTGCGACCCAACTGTGTTTCGGCGTAGTGCAAAATCGCATCCTGCTGGATTTTTACCTCTCCAAGTTTTCCAACATTCCGCTTAAACGTATGGAGAGTAAAGTGGTTTACGCCCTGCGTTTGGGCCTTTTTCAAATGCTGTTTCTGACCCGGATCCCGCACAGCGCTGCGGTCAACAGTGCAGTGGAGATGACGCGGGAAACCAGTAAGAATCCCCGGGCGGCCGGTATGGTTAACGGGATTTTGCGCGCACTGGAGCGTAACCTCGACCAGCTTCCGCTCATTGAGCAGACAGACACGGTGGAGTATCTTTCTACACTGTACAGTCACCCCGCGTGGCTTGTGAAGCTGTGGCTTGAGGAGCTTGGCAAGGATGAAACCTCTGCGCTGCTGGCTGCGAATAACAGCGCACCGGCCATTACGGCGCAGGTCAACACCTGTTGCATCAGTGCGCCGGCTCTGCTGGCACGACTGTCCGAGCAGGGTGTGGATGCACAGTTGCATCCGTGGTTGCCGGGTGGACTGATCCTGCGTGATACGGGCAGTGTAGAGCAGCTGGACAGCTTCCGAAAAGGGCACTTTTACATTCAGGATGCGGCCAGCCGTCTTGCTGTTATGGCAGCAGACGCACGACCCGGCATGCAGGTTTTGGATGCCTGCGCAGCTCCCGGCGGTAAGTCGTTTTCTTTGGCTGTTGCCATGGAAAACAGGGGAGAGGTCATTTCATGTGACCTGCACCCCCACAAGAAGAAGCTGATCCAGGCGGGGGCGGACCGACTTGGGCTATCCGTGATTACCCCGATGACAGCCGATGCCGGGCAGTTCCGTCCGGAATGGCAGGACCGCTTTGATCTTGTGGTTGCGGATGTGCCTTGCTCCGGGTTGGGCGTTATCCGCAAGAAACCCGATATACGCTACAAACAGCCTGAACCACTGGATGAGCTGCCCGCGGTTCAGCGCCGCATCATTGAAAACGTTGCCAATTACGTGAAACCCGGCGGCGTTCTGCTGTATTCTACCTGTACCCTTTTGGAACGGGAGAACAGACAGGTCGTGGAGCATTTACTGTCTGCGGATCCGCGCTTTGTGCCGGAGCCGTTTACACTGCCTGAGCCTGTTGGCCGGGTAGAAAACGGTATGATCACCCTGTGGCCGCACCGCCACGGAACGGACGGATTTTTCTTTGCAAAGCTGAGGAGGCAGGCATGATCGACATCAAATCCTACAATATGGCCGATATGTCTGTCCTGTTCAAGGAGATGGGGGAGCCGGCTTTCCGCGCAAAGCAGGTGTTCCGCTGGCTGCACCGCGGTGTGACGTCTTTCGATGAAATGAGCGACCTGTCCAAAGCGCTTCGGGAAAAGCTGGCTGCGACCTGTTCGATCAGCGCTTTGCAGGTGGAACGCAAGCAGGTGTCTGCGCTTGACGGTACGATCAAGTATCTGTGGCGCCTGCCGGACGGAAACTGCATTGAAACGGTGTTGATGCGCTACAAACACGGCAACACGGTGTGTATTTCCTGTCAGGTTGGCTGCCGAATGGGGTGTGCCTTCTGCGCGTCCACGTTAGGCGGAAAAATTCGTGATCTGTCCCCGGCGGAGATGCTGGACCAGGTACTGTTTACACAGTTGGACAGTGGGGAGCTGATTTCGAATATTGTGCTGATGGGCATCGGTGAGCCGCTGGACAATTTTGACACGGTGATGCGCTTTTTGGAACTGGTCAATGCTCCGGATGGGCTGAACATCGGTATGCGGCACATATCGCTGTCTACCTGCGGACTGGCAGATAAAATTGATTTATTGGCACAGCAGCATCTGCAGTTGACACTTTCCGTTTCGCTGCACGCGCCGGACGACGAAACGCGCTCTAAAATCATGCCGGTAAACCGCGCTTACAGCGTAGAACGACTGATCCGTGCCTGCCACGACTACTTTAAGGTCACCGGGCGGCGAATTTCCTTTGAGTATGCCATGATCGACGGAGTAAACGATTCCGATGCGCAGGCAGATCTGCTTGCGGGATTGGTGCGCGGCATTGCCGCGCACGTGAATTTAATTCCCCTGAATCACGTGGAAGAAAGCCCGCTTAAACCCAGCCGCCGTGTCAGACAGTTCCAAAAGCGGCTGGAGGATCAGGGGATCACGGTCACCGTTCGGCGCAGACTGGGCAGTGATATCGATGCGTCTTGCGGCCAGCTGCGCCGCAAAGCGCTGAAAAATCAACAGCAAGCGAGAAAAGAGGAACGCGCATGAATATGTGGGGCATTACCGACCGGGGCGTTGTCCGGGAGGAAAATCAAGATGCATACGCGTTGCTGGACCTGAGCGACCGACAGCAGTTGGCTGTGGTTTGCGATGGTATGGGCGGCGCACGGGCGGGAAATATTGCAAGCACCATGGCTGTGGAGGAGTTTTCCAACGTGTTCTCCGAACTTTGGAACACAGGGGAACGCAAAGGACAAGAACTGATGCAGACAGCCGCTGCCCGGGCAAACGAGGCGGTCCATCACCGTTCCGTGGCCGACAGCGGATGCTACGGCATGGGGACGACCATGGTGGCTGTCTATTTGGACGGGAAAAAGGCTATGGTCCTGAACGAAGGTGACAGCCGGGCGTATTTGATCACGCCGGAAACCATTTTTCAGGTAACGCAGGACCACTCGCTGGTGGAAGATTTGGTTCGGCGCGGCGAGCTGACTCCGGAGCAGGCGAGGATCCACCCCAATAAGAATTTGATTACCCGGGCCCTGGGCGCGGAAACGAATTTGCACGCAGATCTGTTTGAACTGGACGTGGAGCCGGGACAGTATTTTTTGCTGTGCAGTGACGGATTGAGCAACGTTGTTTCCGAGCAGGAGATCCTTTATGAGGTCCTTCACGGTGGCCCTGTTGAGCAGTGCTGCACACGCTTGTTGGAAATTGCGATCAAACGCGGCGCACCGGATAATGTGACCGTCGTCTTGGTTGAATGTTAAGGAGGTGAGAGAAATGGATCAAAATATCGGAAAACTGCTTGACAATCGATATGAGCTGCTGGAATTGATCGGCGTTGGCGGTATGGCAAAGGTGTATAAGGCGCGCTGCCATCGTTTGAACCGATTGGTAGCCGTTAAAATTTTACGGGATGACCTGTCGCAGGATTCGGACTTCCGCCGCCGTTTTTACGATGAGTCTCAGGCTGTCGCCATGCTCTCTCATCCCAATATCGTAGCGGTGTACGATGTCAGCCGCTCGGATGATTTGGAATACATCGTCATGGAACTGATCGACGGCATCAGCCTGAAGCAGTATATGCAGAAAAAGGGCAACAAACTGAACTGGCGTGAGGCATTGCATTTTATTACACAGATCGTCAAAGGCCTTGGTCACGCCCATAGCCGTGGCATCATTCACCGTGATATCAAGCCCCATAACATCATGGTGCTGCGGGACGGAAGCGTTAAGGTAGCCGACTTTGGAATCGCGCGCCTGACCTCGGCCGGACACAGCACGCTCACCCAGGAAACGCTTGGATCTGTCCACTATATCTCGCCGGAGCAGGCGCGCGGCAGCCACATCGATGCACGCTCTGACCTGTATTCCGCCGGTGTGGTCCTGTATGAGATGCTCACCGGGCGCCTGCCGTTTGAAGGTGATTCGCCGGTTTCGGTGGCGATCCAGCATATTAACAGTATCCCGCTGTCTCCCCGCGAATTGAACGAAGAGATCCCGGAGGCGTTGGAGCGCATTACCATGAAGGCCATGGCCTCCAACATGGACAAACGATACGACAGTGCCGCATCCATGCTGACCGATCTTGAGGAGTTCCGCAAGAACCCCAGCATCAATTTTGAATATACCGCGGAGGACTTGAAGCCGGCTGTGGAGGAACCTGTGGCCGGTGCCGAGAAAACGCAGAAGGTTGCGGTTGGCACGCTTGCAAGAGGGGAGCGCGCCCGGCATGAGTCCGGTCCGCGCCGCACAGATCGGCAGAGCACCGGCAGAAACAGGAGCGAAGCGGATGACGACAAGGCGGAAATTTGGCCCATTCTGGCGGCAATTGCGGCGATCCTGCTGTTTACTGGCGGCGTATTTTTCTTCCTGTTTAACAGCGTGATCCGGCCAATGTTCCAAACAACGCCGGACTATGCTATTCCCAACCTTGTGGGGCGGGTGTACAGTGAGGTAACGGAGGACAGAGAGCTGTTGGGTGAGTTTACTGTTTTTCTCACCGAGAACATGACCAGCGAGGAACCGGAAGGGACCATCCTCAGACAGACTCCGAGCGCCGATAGCACAACGAAGGACCCCAAGGCGCAGATTTCTGTGATCGTCAGCTCCGGTCCGGAAATTATTGTTATGCCTAAGGTGGACGGAATGGAGTACCACAAGGCACTTGTGCTACTGCAGAACATGGGGCTGTTTGTGCCGGTCCCCAGCTATGCGGCACATGAAGAGGTGCCGACCAATCACGTAATTTCCTATACACCGCTTGAAGGAGCTGTGATGCGGCCTGGCGATCGGGTGGACCTTGTTGTCAGCACCGGTCCGACGGAAAAACTGGAAGTAGTGCCCTTGTTTATTGGGCAGACCAAGGAATGGGCACAGAACAAAATCGATTTGCAGAACCTGAAGTTAGGCAACGTGTTTGAGGTTTGGAGCGAAGATATCGAGGTAGGAATCGTGGTAGATCAGAGCATCGCCGCTTACACTGAGGTGCCGCAGGGAACGCAGATCAATCTTCAGGTCAGCAAGGGTCCGGATCCCAACGCAAAACCTGTGCCAAAGAGCAGGAACCTGACGGTCAACCTGCCTGAAAACGTTGGACAGATTCAGGTGGTCGTCAAGCAGAACGGCGCTGTGGTTGCCCAGCAGGATGCCGACACGGCCATGGAGGCTTCGGTCGTGTTTACGTTGACGGGAACGGGTACCGGGCATTATGACATCTACTTCAACGATCAATTCCACACCACGCAATCCGTGGATTTCGACAGTTGATATGGCAGAAGGAACTATTATCAAAGCCCTGAGCGGCTTCTATTACGTTCACAGTGGGGGACAGGTGTTTACCTGCCGCGCACGGGGGAAATTCCGCCACGGAAAATGCTCGCCGCTGGTTGGTGACCGGGTCCGCTTTACCCGGCTCGAGGGAGAGACAGGAGCCCTGGATGAGATCCTGCCGCGCGCGAACCAGTTTGTGCGCCCGGCCGTTGCCAACGTGGATCAGCTTGTTATTATTGTTTCTCAGGCGATCCCGGTGACAGATCCGTTCCTGATCGATCGGATCATCACGGTGGCCTCCGCACGTGGCTGCGGTTGTATCGTGTGTGTCAACAAATGCGACTTGGATGCGGGGGACGAGTTGTTTGATATTTACACCTCGGCCGGCTATCCCACGGTACGGGTCAGTGCGGAAACAGGGGAAGGAATTGAACGGTTGCGCCAGTTGATTTTTGGAAAGGTATCTGCCTTTACAGGTAATTCGGGCGTTGGGAAATCCAGCATTTTGAATGCGCTTTCACCGAACTTTTCCATTGATACCGGTGCGGTGAGTGAAAAGCTCGGACGCGGTCGCCACACCACCCGCCACGTTGAGCTGTTTGCGTTGGATGAGCATACGCTGATCGCGGATACCCCGGGATTTTCGTCCTTTGACGCGGATGGAAACGATCTGTGCCGCAAGGAAGAGGTTGCAGATTGTTTTCCTGAATTTGCGCCGCACATCGATAACTGCCGTTTTCCGGACTGTGCCCATTTGAAGGGTCGGGGGTGCGGTGTGTTGGAGGCGGTGGCCAAAGGCGAGATCCATCCCAGCCGACACGCCAGCTATGTGCGCCTGTACGAGCAGGCCGGTTCCGTTCCGGATTGGGAGCGAAAAAACGAATAAATGAAAAACCGCAGCAGATTGCTCTGCTGCGGTTTTTTGGTGCAAGTAAGCCTGTAAGCCGGGTTCTGTCATTTAAGACAGCCATCTATCTCGACGCACCGTTGCCGGTACGCTCCAGCCGCCTCCGTGGGACGGTCGGGCCGACCTTATGTCCCTCCACGGCGTTGCTCCGGATAGAGTTTACAGCAATGGTCGCTTTCACACGCCATTGGGTGAGCTCTTACCTCGCCTTTCCACCCTTACTGGGCAGCCGCAAGCGGTTGTCCAGCGGTATATCTCTGTTGCACTTTTCCTAGGGTCGCCCCCGGCGGGTGTTACCCGTTATCCTTGCCCTTTGGAGCCCGGACTTTCCTCACAGACGGGCCTTTCGCCCCGCCCGCGCGGCTGTCCAGCCTGCTTGCAAATGGTATTGTAACAAACGGCCATAATGGTTGTCAAGATTGCAGTTTTGTAGGTTTGTCAAACATATTGGACAGTGAACTCGGCGGGAGATAACCAGCCGAGCGGCCTCATGGGAAAGTTGTTGGAACGGCGATTGTGAACAGTGAGTTGTGCCTCAAAATCTTTGAGCGAAT
>JAFQHV010000003.1 GCA_017397835.1 Oscillospiraceae bacterium | reverse complement strand
TGCCCTTGAAGCCTTCCTTGTCGGTCAGCTTCTTGACCGCCTCCTGCACGGCGGGGATGCGGCTGGATCCGCCCACCATCAGCACCTTGCTGATGTCGCTGCCGGTCAGACCGGCATCGGACATGGCCTGACGGACGGGGCCAGCGGTGGCCTCCACCAGATGGGCGGTCAGCTGATCGAACTTGGCACGGGTCAGGGTCAGGTCCAAATGCTTGGGGCCGGTGGCATCGGCGGTGATATAGGGCAGGTTGATGGAGGTGGTGGTAACGCCGGACAGCTCGATCTTGGCCTTCTCGGCGGCCTCCTTCAGGCGCTGCATGGCGACCTTGTCACTGGTCAGGTCAACACCCTCGGCGCGCTTGAACTCGGCGGCCATCCAGTCCATGACACACTTGTCGAAGTCGTCGCCGCCCAGGCGGTTGTTGCCGGCGGTGGCCAGAACCTCGATCACGCCGTCGTCCACGTCCAGCACGGACACATCGAAGGTGCCGCCGCCCAGATCGTAGACCATGATCTTCTGGGCATCTTCCTTATCCATGCCGTAGGCCAGGGCTGCGGCGGTAGGCTCGTTGATGATGCGCTTGACCTCCAGACCGGCGATCTTGCCGGCATCCTTGGTGGCCTGACGCTGAGAGTCGGTGAAGTAAGCGGGGACGGTGATGACCGCCTCGGTGACGGTCTCGCCCAGATAAGCCTCGGCATCAGCCTTCAGCTTCTGCAGCACCATGGCGCTGATCTCCTGAGGGGTGTAGTTCTTGCCGTCGACGGCCACCTTGTAGTCGCTGCCCATCTCACGCTTGATGGAAGCGATGGTGCGGTCGGGGTTGGTGATGGCCTGACGCTTGGCCACCTGACCCACCATGCGCTCGCCGTCCTTGGCAAAGGCCACGACGGAGGGGGTGGTGCGGTTGCCCTCGGCGTTGGCGATGACGACGGCCTCGCCGCCCTCCATGACCGCCACGCAGCTGTTGGTCGTACCCAAATCGATACCGATGATCTTAGACATAGTAAATTTCCTCCTTCATATGATAGAAAACTGTTTAATATAGAGTTTAGAGTGGAGCGTGAGGAGTGGAAATTTCGCATCTTCACTCTCCACGCTTCTATCTTCAATCTTAATTCGCGACTTTGACCATGGAAAAGCGAATCACTTTCTCGCCGCAGCGGAAGCCGGTTTGGAACACCTCGACGATCTCGTTTTCGCCGAAGTTCTCATCGTCGACGTGCATGACCGCGTTGTGCAGGTTGGGGTCAAAGGGCTGCCCCTGTGCGGGGATCTCCTCAATGCCCAGACCGGTGAAGACTTCCTTGAGCTGGTTCATGGTCATCTCCACGCCCTTTTTGTAGGCCTCGTCCGCCGTTTCCTGCTTGATGGCCCGCTCCAGATTGTCGTACACGGGCAGGAAGGCCGCGGCGGTGGTCGCCTTCACTTCGGTCCACAGCGCCTCCCGCTCCTTGGCGGTGCGCTTGCGGAAGTTGTCGTACTCGGCGGCCAGACGCAGGAATTTATCCTCCTGCTCGGCCAGCTTGGCTGCCGCCTCGGCAGCGGGGTCGGGAGTTTCGACCTGTTCGGTCTGCTCCACCTCCGCCTCCACGGTGGCCTGCTCGGCCTCGGGGGCGGTCTGTTCTTTCTTCTTGCTCACGGTGTGCGCTCCTTCTATGTTTCAAAATCGTCTTTATCCACCGGTGCGGGCAGCTCGCCCTTGCCGAACATACGGGTCAGGCTGTCGGCAAAGTAGGACAGGCGGGCGGTCACCTTGGCGTAATCCATGCGGGTGGGACCCACCACGCCGATGACACCGCGCATGTTGTCGCCGATGTCGTAGCTGGCCATGACCACACTGGTGTCCCGGAATGCCTCGTTCACATTCTCCGGGCCGATGAGGATGTTCATGTTCTGGCTGCCGTCAAAGGGGATTGGCAGCTGAGCCGTCTCATCATCGGACAAAAAGCGCATCAGCGGCTTTGCCTTGTCCAGACTCTTGTACTCGGGATGCTCCAGCAGCTGGGTGATACCGGCGGTATGCACCGTCTGGCGGCGCAGCTCGCCCAGCACCTCGATGGCGAACTCCACCACCATGGAGATCAGCCGGAACGCACCCGGTGTGGAGTGGTCGGCCACCTTGTCCAGCGCCTGTGCCATCTGCTCCCGGCTCAGGCCGGTGAACGAGCTGTTCAAAATGGTGGACAGCATCTGCAGCTGGGGGTCGGACAGGCCGTCGGGGATACGGATGATCTTATTTTTGACCACGCTGGTGTCCGTCATGACCACGGCGATAAAGGCATTTTCTTCCACCATCAGCAGGTCATACCGGCGGACGGTGACGATATCCTTCACCTCGGTCATGGAAAAGACAGGGTAGTCGCTGATCTTGCTCAGCACCTTGCCCGCCCGGTCAATGACCCGGTCCAGCTCCTCGATCTTCATCTCCAGCGCGTCGTTGATGCGCTGGGTCTCCTGCATGGACAGCTGGTGCTCGCCCATGAGTTCGTTGACGTAGAGCCGGTACCCGGTGGCGGAGGGGATGCGCCCGGCGGAGGTGTGAGGCTGCTCCAGCAGGCCCATCTCGGTCAGGTCGGCCATCTCGTTGCGAATGGTGGCGGAGGACACGTCCAGCCCGGCCAGCTGAGCCACTGCCTTGGACCCCACCGGCTCCGCCGTGGCGATATAGCTTTCAACAATGGCACGCAGGATGCGTTTCTTCCGTTCGGTCAGTTCCATAACGCCGCCCCCTTTCTGTTCGGGATGGTTTAGCACTCCGTTTCCCCGAGTGCTAAACATAAGATACCACCCCCACCCTCAAATGTCAATACTATAGTTGTAAATAAATTGTGTCTTTATCATTCTTCCCCAAACACAGCAAAAAGAGCCGTGCGCATTTGCACACAGCTCTTTTGTTTGCTAAACCCGTCAGGATACGGTCACGTCGTTGATCCACTTGCGGGAGCGGATACGCGGTACGCCCATGAGCAGTTTGATAACCTGATCCACGCTCATGGCGATATACACCCACACGGGGCCGAGGTTCAGCCACAGGCCGAACACCGCCGCCATGGGGATGGACACCAGCCACAGGGGCAGCAGGTCGATGGCGGTGGCGGTCTTCACGTCGCCGCCGCCCCGCAAAACGCCCACGATGGTCACGTGGCTGAAGCCGCGCAGGAACAACGTAGCACCGATGATGGTCAGCATCATGGTCACCAGGTCCGCTGTCCGGTCGGTCATCTTGAACAGCGGGTACAGCCAGTGGGGGAACCACAGGTCGGCCATCAGTACAAGGGCGCTTCCAAACACCGCGCCGCACGCCATGGCCAGAAAGTTCAGCGCCCAACTCATTCCGTAAGCCTTTTCCGGTCTGCCCGCGCCGATCTCCTTGCCAATGATGACAGCAGAGGCCACGGACACGCCGCTGATGGCCACCATGACCAGCTTATCCACGTTGCCCGCAATGGTGTAGGCCGCCAAAATCTCCGTGCTGCCGGGCATATGGCCCATGATAACGGGATAAATGCTGGTGCCGAGGCCCCACAGGGTCTCGTTGAGCACCACGGGGGCAGAGTATTTGATGAGTTTGCCCACCATCGCCCGGCCCGGGCGCAGAACAAGGGCAAAATTCAATCGGAAGGTCCTGTTTTTGACAATATGGCCGATGACGATCACGCTTTCCAGCACGCGGGCGATCAGGGTGGCAAGCGCCGCACCCTCCACGCCCAGCCTGGGGGCGCCCAGCTTGCCGAAAATCAGCACCCAGTTCAAAAAGAGATTCGTCACCATGGACGCGCCCAGCATCCACGTGCCGATCTTGGGCTGCTCCATACTGCGCAGCGCGCCTACGTAGGCCAAATTCAACCCGTTGAGCAAAAAGGCGAAGCCGATAATGCGGCCGTATCGTGCCGCTACGATCACCGCGTTCATGTCGTTGCCGAACAGTGTCATGATCCGTATCGGCGCGGCCAGCATGGCAAGAGCCACCGCCATAGCCACCGCCCCGGTCACGTACCAGCTCAGGCCCAGAACACGGTTGATAGACTCCCGGTCCCCCTTGCCCCAGTACTGGCTGATGAGCACCGCTCCGCCGCTCTGCACGCCGAAAAAGAACAGCTGCACCACGAAGAAGGGAATGTTGGCCAGCGTCACGCCCGCCAGATCCACCGTGCCCAGCAGGCCCACCATAAAGGTGTCCGCCATGCCCAGAGAGCTGGTTATCAAGTTTTGCAGCACCAGCGGCACAGACAGGGCGGCCACCTGTCGGTAAAAGGCCCGCCCCTGTTTCATACAGGAAAGCATTGTTTTGTCTCCTTTATTCAGGAAAGGCTGGTAAACAGCTGCTGTCCGGCCTGCACAAGACCTTCCATCAGCGCATCCACATCCTCTTTGGTATTATCCCCGCAAAAGCTCACTCTCAATACGCCATCCAGCTGTTTTTTGTCCAGCTTCAGGGCGGCGAACACGTGGCTGGGCTTGCCCTTGTGGCAGGCGGAACCGGAGGACACGTACACCCCCCGGCCGCTCAAAAACCGCACCACGACTTCACTTTTATACCCGGGCAGGGTAATGGCCAGCACGTGGGGTGCCTCTCCGTTCCCCACCCGCTTTGCGTTGGGGAGCAATTCGTTCATCCGCGCAAGGGTGTAGGCTTTCAGGTCTGTCAGATGGGCCTGCTCGGCGGCGAAATTTTTCATGCCTTCCTCCACCGCGGCGGCAAAGGCGGCAATTTGGGCCACAGGCTCTGTACCGGAGCGCAGACCGCCCTCCTGTCCGCCCCCCAGCAGATAGGCAGGCAGACGGACTCCCTTGCGGATATAGAGCGCGCCGATGCCCTTGGGAGCGTGGACCTTGTGACCGCTGATGCTCAAAAGGTCAACGCCCAGTTCTTTCACCGTAAACGGCACTTTCAAAAAACCCTGCACCGCATCGCAGTGGAGCAGTGCCTTGCTCCTGCGCTCACGCAGCACCTTGGCGATCTCCGCCACGGGCAGAACGGTGCCCAATTCGTTGTTCACCAGCATGACGGACACAAGGGCGGTGTCCTCCCGCAGAGCCTCCGCCACCTGTGCGGCGGTCACGTTGCCCTGCTTGTCCGGCTGCAAGTAGGTCACCTCGTACCCCTGCTGTTCCAACTGACGGCAGGGTACCAGCACCGCATCGTGCTCGATGGCGGTGGTGATGATGTGCTTACCCACCCGGCGGTTCCGCTCCACCGCGCCCCGAATGGCCCAGTTGTCGCTCTCGGTACCGCAGGAGGTGAACACCACCTCGCCGCTGTCGGCGCCCAGAGCCTTGGCAATCACCTCACGGGCAGACTTCACCGTCTGTTCGGCCCGCTTGCCCGCCTCGTGCCGGGAGGAGGGGTTGCCAAAGTTGTTCTCCATAGCTGCAACCGCCGCCGCCACCGCCGCCGGGCAGACCCGGGTGGTGGCCGCGTTATCCAGATAATGCTCCATAGCCATCGGCTCCTTTGTACTCATTGGGTCAATTCTACCGACTTCCGGCGGAAAAGTCAACCAAACCTGTTCCCCCGGCCGCTTTTTTGTGGTACAATGGGGGCAACACACCGAAAGGAGGGGTCGCTATGCTCGACCGGGTATGTTTCATCATCGGGGCCGGTGAGGTGGCCCCCGACCTGCGCCTTGACTTACAGGAGGGCGACCTGCTCATCGCCGCCGATGCCGGCTGGCAGACTGCCGAACGAATGGGCCTTACCCCCCACCTGGTCATCGGGGATTTTGACACCCTCCCCGCCCCCGCCGACCATCCCAATACCATCGTCCTGCCCTGCGAAAAGGACGTGACCGATATGCGGGCGGCGGTGGATCTGGGTCTGGAGCGGGGTTTTCACCGCTTTGCGCTCTACGGCGGCACCGGGGGCCGGCTGGCTCACACCCTTGCCAACCTGCAGCTTTTGGACTATTTAAGCCAGAAGAACTGCCGCGGCTTCCTTATCGGGGACGGCACGGTTTCCACCGCCGTCACCGACGGCGCGCTGGATTTCCCCGCCGAACTGAATGGTTACCTGTCCGTCTTCTGCAACAGCGGCACCGCTCGGGGCATCACCCTGTCGGGGCTGAAATACACTCTGACCGACGGCACTCTCACCGGCAGTGAAGCGCTGGGTGTCAGCAATGAATTCACCGGACAACCCGCCCATGTGTCCGTTGCCGACGGCACCCTGCTGGTACTGTGGCGGGGGGACAACGCGGACGAGTCCCTCCTGCGCAGACTATAAACGAAAAAGCCGAGCGGCTATGCCGCTCGGCTTTTGTTTGAATTACAGATCCAGGATCTTCTTCTCGTCGTTGGCCCGATAAGCCAGCGCCATGATCTTCTGCAGGCGGACGGCATCGGTGGCCGGCACCTCCAAAGGCAGATCGTTCAGAATGGAGTTGCCGAAGGACTCGATCTCGCGGGTGTACATATTGCCGAACTCGGCATCCAGCAGCTCTCCCCTGGCCAGGTTGTTGTCCTGCTGGGCGTTGTAGGCGCCCGGCTCGCAGAACATACCCTCCAGCGTACCGCAGTCGATCTGACCGATGACGTTCTCGCCCAGCAGGCGGCCCTTGTCACCAAACAGCTCCACGCGCCACTTGGCCGCCTCGTCAGGAATGTTGAAGTTGGACTGCACCACGCACTGACAGCCGTTTTCCAGCCGCAGCAGAACGGTGGACGTGTCCTCCACCTCGTAATCAAAGCTGATGGTATCGTGCATAGCGGTCACCTGCACCACGGGGGAGCCGTTGATATACTGCAGCAAGTCGATGCAGTGCACGCCCATGTCCATCATGGAGCCGCCGCCGGCAGTGGCCTTGCTCTGACGCCAGTTGCCCTCTTCCTTGGGGAACCACGCGGTAAACTGGGCATATCCGGTGGCGGGCTTGCCGATCTTGCCCTCGGCCACCGCCTTCTTCATGTTCTGAATGTGGGCGCCGAAGCGCATCATCAGGCCGGCGGCGATCTTCACGCCCTTTTCCTCGCAGTAGGCGACCACCTTCTCGCTTTCCTCCACGGTGGAGGCCAGCGGCTTTTCGATCAGGATGTGCTTGCCCGCGTCGGCGGCCATCATGGCCTGCTTGGCGTGGCACACCACGGGGGTGGCGATGTAGACTGCATCCACCTCGGGATCGGCCAGCAGAGCAGCCTCGTTATCGTAGGCCCGCTTACAGCCCCACTTGGCGCGGCACTTCTCCGCCAGCTCCATGTTGATCTCCATTACAGCAACCAGCTCGGCGTTCTCCGCCAGCATCATACCGGGGATGGTACGACGATCGGCAATGCCGCCGGCACCGATCACGCCCCAACGAAGTTTCTTCATAGCTCATTTCTCCTATCTTCGCCGGCTGTTCCGGCGCTTTATACGTTGATTATACGGCCTCGGGCGTTTTTTTTCAATACGGAAATGAAAAATCCGCATCGTGCCAACAAGCGCAAACTCCCCCCGCCGCCATTCCCCTTGTTTTTTTCACGGCGGCGTGTTATAATGCGAAATACCCTTTGGGAAAGGAGGTGTCCGCCGTGGCAGGAGAAGGCATCAAGATCATCGCCAAAAACAGCAAGGCCTATCACGACTTTTTCATTTTGGAGAAGTTCGAGGCGGGCATCGCCCTGGCTGGGACGGAGGTCAAGTCCATCCGTCAGGGCAACGTCAACCTGAAGGACTCCTACTGCATCATCAAGGACGGTCAGCTCACCGTCCACGGTATGCACATCAGCCCCTATGAAAAGGGCAACATCTTCAACAAGGACCCCCGTCGCCCCCGCCAGCTGCTGATGCACAAGCGGGAGATCATGCGTCTGTTCGGCACCATCAAACAGGACGGCGTTGCCCTCATCCCCCTGTCCGTCTATCTCACCCACTCCCGGGTCAAGCTGGAGCTAGGCCTTGCCAAGGGCAAAAAGCTCTACGACAAGCGGGAGTCCGCCGCCCAGCGGGACGCCAAGCGGGAAATGGATCGCACCATGAAAACCAGAAACGCCCGGTAAGGCGTTCACAAAAGAAAAGGAGTGTTTCCTATGGCACAGAACCCCATCGTCACCTTTGAGATCGAAATGGAGACCGACTTCGGCACCCAGACCGGCACCATCAAGGCCGAGCTGTACCCCGAAATCGCCCCCAACACCGTCAACAACTTCATCTCCCTGATCAATAAGGGCTACTACGACGGTCTGACCTTCCACCGTGTCATCCCCGGCTTCATGATCCAGGGCGGCTGCCCCGACGGCACCGGCATGGGCGGCCCCGGCTACACCATCCGGGGCGAGTTCCTGAGCAACAACTTTGACAACAACCTCAAGCATGACCGCGGCGTGCTGTCCATGGCCCGCACCATGGCTCCCAACTCCGCCGGCAGCCAGTTCTTCATCATGCATGAGGTGGCCCCCCATCTGGACGGCCAGTACGCCGCCTTCGGCAAGGTCACCGAGGGTATCGAGGTGGTGGACTCCATCGCCAACGCCAAGCGGGACTGGAACGACAAGCCCCGCATGACCCAGCGCATGGCCAAGGTCACCGTGGACACCTTCGGCGTGGAGTACCCCGCCCCCGAGCAGTATTGATTTTGCACCCGGGGGATGCAACCGCCTCCCCCGGGGTAAAATAAAATCCCCCAGCAGCATCGAATGCGTAATCGTTGTTTTCTGCCTCCGTCTCTCGTCGCCGCGAAGCGACAACACCCAAAACGCAACCCAGCGAAGCGGTTGTGTTTTGGAGAGGAGATGCAGCGTAGTGAATGAGCTTTCACGCTTGCGCGAAAGCGAACGATACGAAGCTTGCATCGACGACGAGGGGGCGTACCGGTTTCGACGGGGACACGGAAGTGGGAATAGCGGGCGGTGGCGCCTGGCCACCTTAAAACGGGCAATTCTTTATAAATTAAAGAACAACACTTACGCTATCGCTGCCTAATTATGGCGGCCGTCTGCCCCGGAAGGACCACGAGCCGGGAACAGGCGTCGATTAGTGGTGCCCGTGCGTGCGCAAAGCTTTGAGCGCACCACGCATAATGAAGCTACCAAGTCCCTGAGTGTGACGGCTCACGCCCGGACGAGGGAATGTAAATAACCGTCTGCGCCCGGAGAAGTTCCCATGGAAGGGTTTTCGGACGGGGGTTCGACTCCCCCCGCCTCCACCAAAAAAGGCGGTCATCCCACACGGGATGGCCGTCTTTTTCTATGCGGTGGGGAGTCGAAGCCTGAGAGGGTATCCGCCGTGAAGAAAAATAATCCGGGGGATTGTTTTTTAGGCGGATGGTGCGCCGGCGGGTACCGAAATGCCCTGCATTTGGGTCGCCAAGCACCGCAAGCGCGAAGCGGTTGCCTCCCCCCGCCTCCACCAAACGGGTATTACACGAACACCTACTATTTTCGCGGCAGTTTCGCCGTGACAGTGCGGCTGTAATGCCGACAACGAGAAAGAGCGGCCAAGGTTTTAAGCCTTGGCCGCTCTTTTATCATATTGTTTTGTTGTAGGGCAAATCCTTGATATATTGTTCCATCGCGTCCCAGTCAGGAACATATTCGCCAGCTACTAATTTAGCGGGTAGACGAATTGTTGATTTTACCATACGTTCAGGTCTCCACTTGCGTCCATATGCCCAGCGGTATTTATCCATTTCAATCACTGTAGCGACAAAGAGCGCATTAAACACATTAACATCGCCGTCCAAGAAGTAGAGCGGATTTACATCATGACTGCATGTAAACGGAATGGGTTGATAAAAGGCGCAACCAACAGAACCGTTGTTTGTAACGCATAACGAGTTTCCGGGGAAGATTTTCTCTTCAATACCTACGTTGTTTTCATCACCAGTTTTCGAAGCATTATCAATGTCCTCCATCGAATAATACTCGGTAACGCCGTTGCATCGTTCAGTTGCACCCAAGAATGGAATATTGCCGAAAATATTGTGTTCTGGCTTCTTGTTGTAAAATCCTTTTTTTACATCAAATATCTTGGAATAAACGAACTCTCTCCAGTCGCTTGTGTCAACAGAAACGTCCGTCTTCGCTTCTTCGGTTTGCAAAAATCGGAAGTAGTCCATAACATATTGGGAGTCAGTCATGTACTCAGCATCGAACAACCTTCCGATATCAACCAAATAAGAGAAGTATCCATTGATTGTTTTTTCAAAATGTGACCGGCAAAGCACAGAATAGTCTGTATTCATATAAGCTTCGCAAAGCCATTCATCTTCGGCAACAACCTTTTTAGTTGCAGACATTCCAGCCACTTCTCTGCGATTTCTGTAAAGATTGATCCATTGATTTTCGATTTCCGTCCATTTGCTTTTCTTGGTGGTCAAGTCCATTTGCTCAATTCGACCAAGGTTCTTTTTCTTTTTGAAACCATCATCTTTGTAATAACCAAAGAAAGTGTCCGGTGTTGAGATATCGGAATGTTTTTTGCCGATTTTGAATATCATGCAACACACTTGAACAGTTGCACCTGGGTGGAAAATATCATTTGGTAGCGTGAACACGGCATCAAGGGTGTTCTCTGCGAGGATTTCTTTTTTGATTTTTGCAATCTCTCCACTTGTTCCGATAGCACAGGCAATCGGCAAAAGAACAGCGAGGGTAGCGGTTTGATTAGCGGCGTTTAAAGTATCGGCAATGTATTTGACAAAGTAGAGGCCCTTTGAGGGGTCTTCTTTCTTGTCTTTGGCCCACGTTTTAGCATAAGCACTCGGCAAATGTATTCTCTGCCCATTGTAGGGCGGATTCATCAGAATAACATTAGGCTTGGCTTCTTTGATCCAATCGGAAAGGGCAAAGCAACTCCCTTGTCTAATATTTGAGTTTCCATCAGAATGGATAAGCATATTCGTCGTAGCCAGTCCGTAAACATTTTCATCGAACTCTATGCCAAAAATCTGGTGTTTCTTTACCGTTTCTTGCTCGGCAGCAGTCGCGCAGTCATCAAGGGCCTGCGTCATTGCTCGCACAAGGAAAGAGCCGCTACCGCAACAAGGGTCCAAAACGATAGAATGCTTGTTTACGCCGGATATCTTGGCCATAAAATCAGTAATATGATCCGGGGTGAACGCCTGATTTTTGTCCGACTTTCCGACATACTTGTTAAAGGTAATAAAGAAAAGGTTTAACAAGTCTTGTCCTGATGTGCTCTTGTCGTTGATAAAGGGTAAAATATTACTCTCTATAAACGTGAGTATTTCTCTAAATGCCGCTATGCTCAACTGGCGCACATATTGATCTCCAAGAACATTGCGATTTAAGAGAGCGAGCTTCTCAGCTTTATTAATGTCCTGATTAAGCAGTTCTTCAAGAACCTCTTTAATTCTGGTTCGTATTTGAGCCGCAGTCAAAGACGGAGTCGAATAATCCAGACCGTTTTTAAGGGCGAGTAGGCATGTGCCGACAAACTGACTTCTAAGTTTTTCGGGTATACTATGGCGGTGCAGCATCTCATTAAGTTTGTAGGTGTTCTGCATCACCTTTTCTTTGTCGTTGATCTTGGAAGTGTAAAAATCGACATACTCATCCATGGTGCGCAAGGCCGTTTCCTTTGACATGAAATCACCGTCGGACACAACACCGCGCCATACCATGACCGCATCATTGGTAGTGTTTGCCAAGATTGCGACAACCTTGTTTCCGGTCAAAGCCTTCTCATATTCAACGTAAGCAGAAAGCTGCCGTTTGGCTTCGGCCAAGTTGGACGCGAAGTTTTGCTTTGTTTCGATCAGGACAGAGATATTGTCTTTCACAAAGCGGATATCCAACTTTTCATATGTGCGCCCTGCATCATTCTGAATGGGAACGAATGTCAGCGACGCCGCGCGAAAAGCCTTAGGATAACTGAACTCGTCATTTTCAATATTGCTAACGAGGTATTCTCTGCCGACAGCAGCAATGATATCTGCACGAATCATTTTTCAACGCCTCCAATAAGTTTCTCTATTTTATCCATCTGGGCAATTACTGCGCCTCCAGTTTTGGTGACGCGGTAACTGCCTTTTTTCTTTTGTTCGACGCACCCCACCGACTGCAACGACTGCAACCACTTGTTTACCGTTGCCGGGCTACTGCCGTACTCGGCGGCAATCTCTTCTTGTGAGAAGTTGATAATCGCACCACGAGAGGTTGTCTGCTCCTGCCTCTTCAACCAGTTCAGAAAACGATACTCTTTCGAGCCGAACAACTGTATTGACTTGTCTGCCATGGTGCCATCACCTCATTCCTATAATATTTTATAGGATTTCAAGACTTTAATATAATATATTATACTACAAAAAATTATAGTGTCAAGGGCATAAAGAGGGAGAACAGCATTAGCTGTTCCCCTACCAACAAGATCGCAACCCCGAACCCTCAAGCCGATGGCGGGCAAAACAAGAACTAAAAACGTTGCCTGAATGGACGATCGTGGGGTACCGCCACCATCCATTCAGGCAACGTTTTTATCTTTTGATGCTGTTTTTATCTGCGCGAAACTCCCACCGCTCCCCTGTCGGCTTCCCACTACGCTAAAGCAAAACCCCCGCGGTCCAAACGGACCGCGGGGGTTTTGCTTGTGTGGAAATAGGAGAATGAAGAAAGCAAATTAGATATTGCGC
>JAFQHV010000032.1 GCA_017397835.1 Oscillospiraceae bacterium | reverse complement strand
TTAAGAGCCTTTCCAAACAATTGCTTGTCAGAAAGGACTTCTTGTCCTTTTCTGGTGCTTCGTGTTTTCGTTACGTTGTTTAATTTACAAGGTGCACACCGCCAACCGGCGGGAGCTTCATATTACCACAGCTCAACCCTCATTGTCAACACCTTTTTCGATTTTTTCAAATCTTTTTGGTGTTAACTCCTGTTGCGCTCGGTTCAGCTACCCTTTGCAGCCCTTGGCTTTCAGAACCCATCCGGACCCTGCCGCCATGCAGACCGCTCGTCAGCAGCTTGCCTATATTACCACCCCATATTCACTTTGTCAACACCTTTTTCAAAGTTTTTTCAAAAGTTTTTTTGCCGTTCAAGATGTGCCCTTTTCTTCCTTTTCAGGCACAAGATATGCCCCCTGCTTTTTGTCCCGAATGCGCCTAACCGCCAACACAAGCAAGGGCACCCCGACCCCAAGCAGCAAATTGCCCGCAGGGATCAGTACCCGGAGCAACCGCATCGGCACTCCGCCGCCTGCCGCCGCCCCGCTCAGCATCGCCACCGCAGAAACGACCGCGCTCCTCCCGCGGGGAACTCGCCACACCCGGCGCACCCCCGTTTCAACGGCGCACAGCAGCAGCGTCACCAGTGCGAGATCTGCCAACAGAAGTACGCTTGCCACCAAACTCTCCGCCCGCTGAAACGTCCCCTCTACGCCTATGTTCCGCGACAGTGCAAGCAGCGGGTTCTCCATCCGTGCGGCAAGCTCGACCCCAAGGCTCCCCTGCGCAGCCAGCAGCAGCACGCTCAGCACGCCGCATACGACTGCCGGCCAGCGCAGGCCACCTCCCGCTTCACGTTCTGTTCCCTCCCACAAAAAGCCTCCGTATACCCGAACGCACAGTACGCCCAACGCCAATACCACTGCGCCAAGCAAGCCTTCTCCGTTCGACCACAGGGGCACAAGGTTGTCCCATCGCGCCTGCAGCAGTGCCAATCCCGCCACAACACCCAGGCCGGCCAACAGCCAGCCCAGGACCGGCACCGACCAGCGCGCCATCACAGCGGGAGACTTCTTCGCAAACCAAACCGCAAGCAACACCACCGCTCCCGTTACCGGCCAGCTTCCTCCTGCCGGCTCCACCGCCGCCAGGCGCTGTGCGCACGTGTACATTTGCACGCCGCCTAGCAGCACCGCCCACATTACATATATGGCGGTGAGGATTCGGGCTGCTCCGACACCCAGTGTATCGCAGAGGTTGTGAACCAGGCCGCCGCGGCTCACCCGCCGCATCAGCCGATCCGCCGCCAGCACCGCGGGCAGCGCCAACATCGGCGCGACCCAGCCGCCCGCACCCGCCCGTGCCGCAGTCACGGGCAAAAACGCAGTCGCCGGCCCCAGTGTCGCCGCCCAAAGCCAGGCATCCCGCTGCGATGCCGACATACCGTTCATCCCTCTTCCTCCATCATGTCCGGCGGCCAAGCCACCCGTATATCAGCCGCCGCGCGCAAGGAAAGGGTGCGGAACTCCGTGTCCCAATCCACCCCGTCCCACTCCCGCGCGGAACAGCCCGAGCGCACCATTTGCTCCATGTCGATAAAATCCGCATTCCAAAATTGTGCAAAAGCCAGCGCACCGGCCATTCTTCGGCACAGTTCCAGTTCCACCTGCTGCACGACCTGCTGCCGCTGCTGTGTGGTCAGCGAGCCTCCTTGCACAACGTCCAAGCTCGCCGTGCACCGCACCTCCACGTTCTGCAACCGCCCGTTTCGAATGTTCGGTGTACACAGCACATCGGTCCGCTTCGTCCTCAAACCAATTCGTTCTCCATTTGACAGCGTCGCCGTTACGACCTGATTTGCGCCGCGGCCACACAGCAGTTCTACGCCCAAGCTCTGCTCCCGGTCCAAAAAACCAACCAATCTCCCTTGCCGCAAAACGGCATAGCCAACCGGCTGCAGCGTGTCCCCCTCCCACCGCAAAGCGGGCACAGGAACGCTGCCCCGCCGCGCCATGGCGCTCATCAGCCGGGTGGCCGTGCATTCAATTTCAGGCCCCGCACCGCCGCCAGCCTCCGCCAGCCGCTCCAGCCGGGCCGACACGTCCGCGGCAACGTCTCCCGCAACGCCCTGCTCCGCCGTGCCGCCTTGCAGCACCCAAAGCCGCGCACCGGGCCCGATCTGCCGATCACGGGCTATAAAATCAAGCAGCGGTCCTGCACCGTCTTGGACAAACGCCTCCCCCATCAACAGTTGGTTTGCGTGGCCCAAGTGTACAAAACCGTCTCCCTTCGTCCCCAGTTCCCGCACACCATCGGCCACGGACACCCCGTCTGCCTGCAGGGCGGGAACCGGCACATCACTCCCCGATCGTCCGGCCGCCGCGCTGATGCGAACCCCTGTATCCAGTCGGTCCACACCGATCGCCCGCACAAGGATCACATCTCCGGTTTGCCAGCCGGTCTGCTGTCCACTGCAGCCGGTCAACAGCATCAACACCATATACATTATAATAATATAGCATTTCACCGCTGCCGCCTCCGATTACGCCACCGTGGGATCCCTCGTCGAAACACATCCTTTGGCAGCGGCTTGCGCAGCACCCCACCCTCTCCCGTAACGAAGGGTGCTAGGTAGGGCACGCCAAAACTCTCCAGTCCCGCCAGATGGTGGGTCAGCACCGCACCGCCCAGCACCAATCCCGCAAGTCCTGCCGCCCCTGCTGCCAAAACGAATCCAAACCGCCACAGGCGCAGTGCGTTGGCAAAGTCCTGTACCGGCACGGTGTAGCCGGCAATGCCCGCCAACGCCACCGCGATCAGCACCGCCGGGGAGACGATCTTCGCCTCCACCGCCGCACTGCCCACCACCAAACCGCCCAAAATGGATACCGTCTGCCCAATCGGTCCCGGCAGGCGCAGCCCCGCCTCCTGCAGCACCTCAAAGGCTATCAGCATGATCAGCACTTCAAACAGTGTCGAAAACGGGACCTGCTGCTTGGCCCGGACGATGGATTGCGCCAGCCTGACCGGGATAACCTCAGGCTGATAGGTAACCAGCGCCACATACAACCCCGGCAGCAGAAGCGTAACAAACATACAAACGTAGCGCAGCAGCCGCAGCCCCGTGGCTGTTATCCAGCCGCCGGTCCGATCCTGCATCGCTCCGAAAAAGCAATCCACCGTTCCCGGCAGCAGCCAACCTACGCTTTGGCCTTCGCACAAGACCCCTACCCGGCCCGCCAGCAGACCGCCGCAAAACCGGTCCGGCCGCTGGGTGGCGAAACTCAGCGGAAAGGCCGTATCGGTCCGATCCGAAAGGTACTCTTCCAGATCCCCCGCGGCACGGATTCCATCGATGTCCATGCTGTCGATGCGCTTTTTCACCCGCTCCACCGTTCCCGGGTCGGCGATCCCCTCCATCCACAGCACGTCAACCGCTGTCAGGCTCTGCCGCCCCACGGTGTATTCCTTCATCCGAAGTTCCGGCACCCGCACCCGCCGCCGCACCATGGCGGTATTGGCCCTCAAGTTCTCCACAAAGGAGTCCCGGGCGCCTTTCACCACCGGTTCGTTGTCCGGCTCGGCCACCGAACGGCGATCCTCCGCTCCGACGAACAGAGTCAGCGCCTCTCCCCCGGGCAGAAACAGGACACACCAACCCATCGTCAGGTCGGCCACTACCTTGTCCATGCTGTCACACGGCTGGGTCACCACGTTGTAAAGCACGCTGTTTTGCAGCAGCTTCGGCAATTCCTCCCGGGATGCACCCGCCAGCCGTCCATCCTGAGCCAGCGGACGCAGAATATAGTCGCTCACCCGTTCCAGCCGGACAAGTCCCTCGATGTAGCAAAGGGTCAGCTTCCACGTCCCCGCCCCCACCGTCCGACGGCGAAAATCGCCGTTTTCACTGTACACCGCCTGCAAGCCGTCCGCCGTCAGCGGTTGGTTCCACCGGGGTTCGGGCAGAGGGTGCGGCTGTCCCGCGGTTTGTCTGCATCGTTCCATCGGCACCACCCCTTTGGCTATATTCTGCCAAACGGGCAAAAAAATATACCGGAGCAGATGCTCCGGCATATCCTCATCTCAATTTTTCAAAAAATTCCTGCAATTGCCCGGCGCACTCGCCCTCCAACAGGCCGCCGTACAGCCGCGGCTTATGATTGAACCGCTCTTCAAACAAATTCAGCACCGAACCGCAGGCTCCGGCCTTGTCGTCCTTGGCGCCGTAGCGCACCGTTTCAATGCGGGAGTTGATGATACCCCCGGCACACATAGGGCAGGGCTCCAGCGTCACATACATGGTACAGCCGTGCAGCCGCCACGACCCCAGTTTTTCGCAGGCGTCCCGGATGGCCTCCAGCTCCGCGTGGGCGGTGGCATCGCCGTGTTCCTCCCGGCGGTTGCGCCCCTCGCCCACGATCTCACCGTCTTTTACGATGACACAGCCCACGGGCACGTCACCCTCGTCCGCCGCCTGCGCCGCCAGCGCCATGGCCCGGCGCATATATTCTTCGTGGTTCATGCTCCCACCTCACTTCTTTCCCACAGTTTACCCCATCCGGCGACAAGGTTCAAGTTCTTTTTCCGTTGCATTTCGTGTGCCGGGTATGTATAATAGGTGTAACTTTACACAGGGGGTGATCTGTATGCGAAAAAAAGCCATCACTTTGCTGCTGGCCGTATTGGTATGCCTGCTGGCTTCCGCCTGCAGGCAAGACCCGCTCCTGCCCGGCGAGTATCCCATGGAGCTGACGTTTTCCAGCGGCGCGGGCGCATGGCGCACCACCCTGCTGCTGAATGCCGATGGCTCATTCACCGGCCGTTACTCCGACCTCGACATGGGTGATATGGATGCGGCCTATCCCAACGGCACCGTCTATCTGTGCACTTTCTCCGGCCGGTTCGAACTTCTGCCCGCCGATGACGGCGCCACACCTCTGCGGCTGGCCGAACTCACCTGCGAGGACGAGGTGGGCCGCGTCGAGTTCCGGGACGGGATCCGTTACATATACTCCGAACCCATCGGCCTTTACGTATACGAAGAGGACCGCCTGGCCGATACCCTCCTCTTTTATCCCCCGGACACTCCCGTGGCGGAGCTGAGCGAGGAAATGCTGTACTTTTGGCCCGACCGTTACTCCGAAGCACCCCCCGCCACGTTGGGAGGGTTTGCCCTGTGGAGTCCCGAGTCCGGCTCCGCCTTTTTCACCTACCCCGAGAACTACGATTCCTGACGGAGGTCTGTTATGAAACATCACAAACCCCTTTGGCTGAAAGCGCTCCTCACCCTGCTGGTCCTCGGTCTGCTGGCCTGTGTGTGGGAGTTCGCCTCCTCCCAAAACCCCTATATTCTGCCCGTCAAGCGCGCCTTGAAATACGAGGTGCTGGGTATGACCACCGCCGACGCGGACCGGGAAACGGAAGGGCTTGCCAAGGGCTATCGCATTTCCGCCTATGAGCCGGGCAACGACTTTGTGGACGGACTCCCCTCCCCGGAAGACGACTGCAAGCTGGTCTATGAGGACGGCAGCATCACGCGCCTTGTTAACTACACCGACGGCTATCAGCTGGACCTGCCCGCAAACGCCGTCTTTGACTTCGCCCTGTCCCCCCTGTACACCACCGGCCATGGGGACGGGTTCGATGTGACCATCTCTCGGGAGAAGGCCGACTACCAGAGCATCAAGGACGTCATCACCTTCGAGCTGTCCACTTTCCTGCCCGGCATCTTCCGTGACAGCACCGTCCGGGACTACGTTTCCTATTACGAGTACCGCTTCCTGCTGGACGAGGGATGGCAGAAGAACAACGGCGTGACCACCGTCTCATGGACGGAGGGGGACGTTCTGTTTATCGAGGCCGCGGCCGACAGCTTCCCCGAAGACACCTTTGACGGCTACCTCTACGTCACTCGCTTCACCCCCAGCCGGGAATATCTGCGCACCATGTTCCGTTATCAGCGGGAGGACACCGCCACCCGGGACCGGCTGGTGGAGCTGGTCAAGAACACGCAGGTCTTCGACCCGCTGGGCACCGCGAAGTACGGCACCGACTACGCCCCCGTTTCCCGCCAGTCCGGCGAGCTGTCCCCGGAAACTCAGGCGCTTTACGACTCTCTGTACGACTTCGACGCTCCCATGCAGTGGGGCGTATTCATGCAGGACTTCTACGTGAGCGGCTTCGATAACGAGCTGGTGAAGATGGAGCAGGCACTGGACTACACCTTCCCCCTCGTTCTCTACTACCGCCACTTCCCCTCCCACGAATTTCCCACCGAGGTCATGCAGGAAAATTACGAGGCCGGCCGTCTTGTGGAGCTGACCCTGCAGCTGACCGATAACAACAACACGGATATGTTCGCCAAGTCTTCCCTGCTGGAGATCTGCAGAGGCAGCATGGACGAGGCTCTTCGTCAATGGGCCCGGGATGCCAAGGCCTTCGGTCACCCCTTCCTGTTCCGATTGAATAACGAGATGAATTCGGACTGGACCAGCTACGGCGGCGTAGTCAATTTGGGCGATCCTCGGCTTTTTACCGCCGTGTGGCAGCGCATTTGGCACATCTTCAACGAAGAGGGCGTGGACAACTGCCTGTGGGTCTACAACCCCAACGACCGGCAGGCGCCCCCCTCCAACTGGAACAACTCTTTGGCCTACTACCCCGGCAACGAGTATGTCCATCTCATCGGCGTCACCGGCTACAACAACGGCACCTACTACACCAAATGGGCCGAAGAGTGGCGGGAATTTGACGTCATCTACGACTTGATTTGGGATGAGTATTTCCCCCACTTCGGCCGGTTCCCCTGGATCATCACGGAGTTTGCCTCCAGCGGTGTGGGCGGCGACAAGGTGGCGTGGATCGACAATATGTTTGACCACATTCACGACTACCCCAACATCCGCATGGCCGTGTGGTTCAGCTTCGCTGACTTTGATGATGCCAACGGCGGGGTGCCCGCCCGGACCTACTGGCTGGACGAGACTCCCGAAACGCTGGAGGCGTTCCGCCGCGGGTTGAAGGCACAATTTGCAGATTAAACGAAAGTCTGGTGTTCTCTTTGGCGTATATCTTTCTCATGGCCGTCAGTCTGGCTTTGGACGCCTTTGCCGTGGCCACCTCCACCGCCATCGCCCACCCCGCCTTCCGCAAGCGTTACGCCGTGAAGATGGGCCTGTGGTTCGGCGGCTTCCAGTTCGGTATGCCTCTTGCCGGCTGGCTGCTGGCCACCAGTCTGAGCCGTTACATCATCGCTTTGGACCACTTCGTGGCCTTTGGCCTGCTTGCATTCATCGGCGGGCGAATGGTGTGGGAATCCTTTGACAAAACCTGCCAGGTCGGTTCCGCCGACCTCAGTGCCCGCCGGCTGTGTGTGCTGGCCGTCGCCACCTCCATCGACGCGATGGCCGCCGGAGTGTCCATGGCCTTCATGCCGGATGTCAACATCTGGCTGGCCTGCTCCGTCATCGGCATCGTGGCCTTCGTGCTGTCCTACGTGGGCGGTGTGCTGGGCAAGGGCCTGGGCTGCCTGTTTCAAAAACGGGCCGAGCTGGTGGGCGGCCTGGTCCTGATCGCCATCGGCACAAAAATTCTGATCGAACATTTGACCTCCGGAACCTGATAGCAAAAAGGCGCGGCACCCAGCGGGTGCCGCGCCTTTTTTATCTCTTAACCGAAGAAGTTGCTGAAGGGCCAGCCAAAGAAGCTTCCAAACCCGTTCCCATACTGATTTCCATACGGATTGCCGGGTTGGGTCTGCTGTTGTTGCTGGCTCTGCTGGGTCTGCTGCTGTTGCTGAGGCTGCTGCGCCGCAGGTTCCTCCTCATCAAAGGTGATCTGCAGCTCCATGGGCTGGTGATTGCGGATGATCTTCAGCGTCACCGTATCGCCCGCCCGATACGTGGACTTGGCCGCCACCAGCGTGGAGTGGGTCGTGATGACCGTATCCTCCATGGCGGTGATGATGTCGCCCACCTGCAGTCCGGCCTTCTCCGCGCAGGACCCCTGCTCCACCGTTTCCACATAAGCGCCCACCTGCAGGTTATAGCGCTGTGCATCGGCGGCCGTCACACTGGATACCGTCACACCCATATAGGGCTTTCCGGTCACATAACCGTGCTCCACCAGATCGGCGATGATGTTCTTGACGTCATTGATGGGAATAGCAAATCCCAGACCTTCCACCGAAGCTTGCGCGCTCTCACTGGAGGACATCTTGGCCGTAGTGATGCCAATCACTTCACCCTTGCTGTTGAACAGCGGGCCGCCGGAGTTGCCGGAGTTGATGGCGCAGTTGGTCTGCAGCATATTCATGCTGTTGGCGTTGTTGCCGCTGCCGGTGGTGATGACACGGTCCAGCGCGGACACCAGTCCGTCGGTCAGGGTATAGGTCAGCTCACCCAAAGGGTTGCCGATGGCGTACACCGGTTCGCCCACCACCAGCTTGTCGGAGTCGCCCACCTTCACCGCCTGCAAGCCCTGAGCCTGGATCTTCAGCACGGCCACGTCGTTTTCCGCCTCGCTGCCCACCAGCTTGGCCTTGTAGCTGTCGCCGTTTTGGAACGTAACGGTAATGGGCACCGAGGGGTCGTTTGCCGCCTTTTCTATCACGTGATGGTTGGTGATGATATAGCCGGTATCCGAAATCACAAATCCGGAGCCGGTAGCGGCGGAGGTCGTGGTATAGCCGTAAATGTTGGTGGTGGTGGACACGGTAATACCGACGCAGGCATCCACGTTTTCAGCATACACTTGGCTGGCCGACAGCTGTCCGGCCGGGGTGCTGACCACAGGCAGAGGCTCCGCTACGGGCCTGCTCTGCTCCACGGTCTGCGGCGTCCGGTCTTCGCGCACCATGCCCGCTACCAGGCCGCCGCCCAAACCGGCGGCACCGCCCAGCAGGGCACAGCACAGGCACAGCGCCACGATTTTCCCACCGAACTTGCGCTTAGGGGGTTCGGGCCGTTCCGGCCCCTTATGGTCAAAATCCTGATTAGGGAAATACATACCGATCACTCCTTGTACGGGCGCGGCCGCGCCCTGTTTCTATACGGATATTATCGCATTTTTGTGTCAGTTTTGTGAAGAAATTGAAACCGTTTTATAAATTTCGGCTTCGACCGCCACGCAGGATGGCCAGCACGTCCGTAACGGCCAGCTTCAAATCCTCCCGGATGCCGTCAAACAGACCCAGGCCCGCCAAATTCAGCACCACCAGCAGCAGGATGGGGCACAGGATCATGCCAAGCACTCCGTACAGCCGCATACCGACGTAAATGCTGATCAGGGACAGGATCGGAGACAGGCCTGTTTGGTCGCCCACCACCTTGGGCTCGGCCACCCGGCGGAACAGTACGATCAAGCCCCAGATCACCATCAGCTGAACGGCTCGGGCATAGTTGCCCAAAAACAGATCTATCACCGCCCACGGGACCATGATCGTTCCCGACCCGATCAGCGGAATGAAGTCCAAAACAGCAAATCCCAGCGCCAGCAGCAGCGCATAGCTCTGTCCGGTGATCAAAAAGCCGCACAGCAGAATGCAGAACACGCCCAGGGACAACAGTAGCTGCGCTCTCAGGTAACCGCCAAAGGCCCCCAAAGACACTTTTTTCACCTGGTTGAACCAGCCCAACGTGTTCTCGTCCATGCGCCGGGCCAGGCTGGTACGCAGGTAGGGATAGTCCGCACATAAAAAATAGGTCCCGGTCAGAAACACCACCAGTGCCAGCACAAACTGCACCACCGCTTTCGCCCGTGCCGCCGCAAAGCCGGTCAGGTTTCCGATGTCAGGCACCGCGCCCTCCAGCCACTGTCCAAGCCATTGACCGACTTGATCCAGCAACGGCTGGTCATGGGCAGGCAGTCGGAACGGCATCTTGGCCAGCAACGTTTCCAGCGCAGACTCCGCCTTTTCCAACCCTTGAGAGAACGCAGCCAGCAGCCCGTCCCAGTTTTCCGCAAGGGATACCGCCTCCTGCACGCCGGCACGGACCAACAGGGCGATGGCTCCGCCAATGCCGCCCACCAAAACGATCAGCACCACCAGCGACACCCATTTGCGCGACCATTTCATCCGTTTCTGCAGCAGTTGTACTGCCGGATCCAGCAGCGCGGCCACGGCCAAGGCCAAAATAAACGGCATAAACAGGGACAACATCGGTCGGCCCAGCTTCGCTATGCCCCAAAGAATCAGCACCGTACCAAAAAAGCGGATGCACAGCCGCAGCCACAGCTGACCGCGCTGCGCCCAGTCGAGAGGTTCTCGATACATAACGCCGCCTCCTTCGTCGATTTCTTCTTTCATTATATGCCATTCCCTTATAAAAGAAAGTGTTTTTTGTAAATTTTTTTGCGCGTGGCAGACCGACATAAACGCAGCTGCCCCGGCATAGTGTATAACCAGGTACGAAAGGAGGGACCCCAGATGGGACAAACCATACGCATTCTGCGCCGGGCGACCGCCATGGCCCTGACCCTGACCGCCGTTTGGGTGTGCGTGCGCGCCGCGCCGCTGACCAGTACCGCACAGGCCCTGCAAACGCTGGCCGGTGACGTGGAGTTTGCCGCCACCCTGCTGCAGGGACATCTGCCCGCCGGTCATATGCTGGACAGCGCCTCCCTTGACCCGTGGCATCAACTGGTATTGACCCAGTCGCCCCTGTTGTATTCCATCCGGCTGCCCGCCCCGAACCAAAGCGCCGCGCAGCCGCTGGCCGAACCGCTGCCCGATACAGAGGACGAACCGCCCCTGACCGACGATACGGACAGCCCGGCGGTAGAGCGCACCCTCGTCCCCTCAAGCTCACAGACTTATCTGCGCGCCGGTGGCATTTACATCGCCGACCGGGCCAAAAAGAACCCGGATGCCGCCTCTTTGGCTGCCGCCCCCAATCCGGTCCGCCTCGGCGGCGGCCCCCAAGTTCTCATCGTTCACACCCACGGCAGCGAAGCCTATTATCCAACCGCCGCCGAACCCTACACCCCCTCCGACCCCTACCGCACCACGGACAGTGCCCACAATATGGTCCGGGTGGGAGAAGAAATGGCTCAGGTTTTCCGGGCCGGCGGATTTGAGGTGCTGCACGATACCAATCTGTACGACTACCCCGCCTACGACGGCGCGTATGACCGCTCCCGGGCCGCGGTGGAGCGGTGGCTGGCCCAATATCCCTCCATCCAAATCGTGCTGGACGTTCATCGGGATGCATTGGCCGCCGAAGACGGCACGATCTACAAAGCCGTTTCCTCAGAGAACGGGCAGAAAGCAGCCCAGGTCATGCTGGTGGTGGGCAGCGACGGCAAGGGTGACTTTCACCCTCTGTGGCAGGAAAACCTGACCTTTGCCATGGCCCTGCAGCAGCAGCTTTTGGACGACTACGACACCCTGGCCCGGCCCATGGTGCTGCGCTCCTCCCGGTTCAATCAGGATCTGCGGGCGGGATCGGTGCTGGTGGAGGTGGGTACCCACGGCAACACTTTGGCCGAAGCCCTGGCCGGCGCCCGGCTCTTCGCCCAAAGCACCGTCACCGTTTTGAATGAACTCAAACAATAAAAACAGGCCGACATACGTCGGCCTGTTTTATTTACGGCTTGCAGTTTCCGCAGGGGGAATACCCCCGGGCAAGCAGTTCCTCGCGCGTTCCGAAGAAACTGCCGAGATTCTGCGGCTTTATGGTGTCTACACTTTCGCAGTCCGGGTCATGGAACTTGTTTGCGCCGTTGTTCAGCACATATTCCATCCCTTTGCCCTCTTGGGCCTGGTTTTCTTCCGCCCAGCCACTTTCCGTGACAAAGGAAACGGTTTCCCCATCACTGGTACAGATAATGGTTCCGTTTTCATCCGTCCGCAGGATGGTCGCGCCCGCATCCCGCAGGCGGCTTAGGGACTCCGGGGTCGGGTGGCCGTAGGAGTTGCCCTCTCCCACGGAAATGACCGCATACTCCGGCATCACCTCGCGCAGGAAGGGATAGGTGGTGGAGTTCTCGCTGCCGTGGTGGCCCACCTTCAGCACGGTGCTTTCAAGGTCAAATCCGGCCTCCAGAATGTTCTGTTCCTCCTCCCGCTCGGCATCGCCGGTAAACAGGAAAGAGGTCTCGCCGTACTCGATACGAAGAACGAGGGACATATTGTTGGGGTCGTCGCTCTGACGCACCGGTCCCACGACCTGCACCTTTGCACTGCCCAGTTCAAAGCTGTCCCCCGCCTTGGGAACCTGGATTTGCTTGCCCTGTTTGGCCAACTGTTCAACAAAGGTTTCAAACACCCCGCTATCGTATTCCGTCACGCTGCACAGGGCGGTACCCACCGTGGCGTAATTCAGCGCGCCGGGCAGACCGCCGATGTGATCCTCGTGGGCGTGGGTGGCAACGACGTAGTCAAGGTGCGTAACGTTCTCATCTTTCAAATAGGTATAAATCAGACTGCTGTCCTCCCGGTTGCCGCCGTCAATAAGCATGGTCTGCCCGTCGCAGACCACCAGTGCGGCGTCCGCCTGCCCCACGTCGATGAAGTGGACGGCGAAGCTTCCATCGGCCGCCGGGGTCGCCGCAGGTCCCACACACGCCGCAGTGAACAGCATCAGCATGACCACGGACAGAATTACACTCAACTTCCTCTTCAGCTTGCCCGCCCCCTTTCATCGCATCATTACGTTCCTAATTGTATCATCATCTTTATCCGTACGCAACAACACGCCGCCGAAAATTCGGTGGCGTGTCTGCTTGCAGACCATCGTTGATCCTGCGCAGGGATGCCGGCCCCTACGCAGGAAGCGGCACCCAAGCCTTCCCCCCTAGGGGGGAAGCCTTACCCGCCCCCAAACAAAAAAGGACGCCGCATGACTGCGGCGTCCTTTTGATAACCAAAGTATAAATTACTTGTGGTCGACGGAGTACATGTGCTCGATCAGCTCCAGAACCTTGTTGGAGTAGCAGATCTCGTTGTCTTACCAGGAAACGACCTTCACGAAGGTGTCGGTCAGAGCGATGCCGGCCTTGGCGTCGAAGATGGAGGTGCGGGTGTCGCCCAGGAAGTCGGAGGAAACCACGTCCTCGTCGGTGTAACCCAGAACGCCCTTCAGCTCGCCCTCGGAAGCGGCCTTCATGGCGGCGCAGATCTCGTCGTACTTGGCGGGCTTGGCCAGGTTGACAGTCAGGTCGACCACGGACACGTCCAGGGTGGGAACACGCATGGACATACCGGTCAGCTTGCCGTTCAGCTCGGGGATAACCTTGCCCACGGCCTTGGCGGCGCCGGAGGAGGAGGGGATGATGTTGCCGGTGGCAGCACGGCCGCCGCGCCAGTCCTTCTGAGAGGGGCCGTCCAGCAGCTTCTGGGTGGGGGTGACGGAGTGCACGGTGGTCATCAGGCCGTCCTTGATGCCCCAGTTGTCGTGCAGGACCTTGGCGATGGGAGCCAGGCAGTTGGTGGTGCAGGAGGCGTTGGAGACGAAGGTCATGTCGGGGGTGTAC
>JAFQHV010000031.1 GCA_017397835.1 Oscillospiraceae bacterium | reverse complement strand
GGCAGGAGCGGGAGCGGCCGCGGGGGCGGGAGCAGCAGCGGGAGCGGGAGCAGCCGCTGCAACGGGGGCGGCAGCGCCGCCGGGACGCAGGGCGGAGCAATCCTCGCCCTTGGCGCCGATGGCGCAGACGTTTTCGAGGCAGGGGACCTCGTCGCCGTCGTTGAAGAAGATCTCCAGCAGTTCACCTTCGGCGGTGGACTCGCACTCGAAGCTGGACTTATCGGTCTCGTAGGTGAAGAGGATATCGCCGACCTTGATCTGGTCGCCGACCTTCTTCTGCCAGGAGCCGATGATGCAGCTTTCCACGCTGATGCCGGACTTGGGCATGATTACTGCGTTAGCCATAGAGATAGGCCTCCTTATATAATGTTATAGCTTGTTAATAATAACATTTCGTAACATATCCGTCAATAGCTATTTACACAATAAAAATAAAAAACCCGTGATTTTCTCCGTCAGAACAGAAAAATCACGGGTTTTAAGGGTTGAGTTCAGACCCTTACAGCAGGGTGACTCCGGCTGCCGACGCGGCCTGAGCGAACGGCTCGGGCAGGGGGGCGTCGGAGATGATGTAGTCGGCATCCTCCAAATGGGCGAAGGTATAGGGCATCAGGCGGCTGAGTTTGGCCCGGTCACACATGATAACGCTGGTGCGGGCCTTTTGGATCAGCTTGTGCTTGACCAGCATATCGCCCTCGGTGCCGCAGGTGAAGCCGGCCTCCACCGAGCAGCCGGACACGCCGAGGAAGGCCAGATCGACGTTGATCTTTTCCAGCATTTCCAAGGTGTTCTGACCGGACAGGGCCAAATTTTTGCGATTTATGGTTCCGCAGCACAGGGTGACGGTGGGGTTGTGCAGGTGGCACAGCTCCAGGGCGATGGAGGGGCCGGTTGTAAAGATGGTCAGGTTGATGTCGGGCAGGGCGCGGGCCAGCACCAGGTTGGTGGTACTGGCATCCAGAAACACCGAGCTGTTGGGCTGGATCAGCTCCAGCGCCTTTTTGGCGATGGTGGTCTTGCCGATGTTGTTTTCCTGCAGGCGCACATCAAAACCGGGGTCGCCGGCGTGACGGACGGAGCGGGCACCGCCCCGGACCTTGACCACGGCGCCGCGGTCCTCCAGCGCCTGCAGGTCCCGGTGGATGGTCATCAAGGACACCTCGGGACACAGCTGCTGCAGCTGCTTGATGGTGACTACGTTGTGCCGCTCGATAAAGTTGAGGATAAGCTCCTGACGAACGTGATTCATGGTTGCCTCCGTGTGATATTCTAAAAAACTTAACAAGAACATAACATAATTTAACATCAAAGTCAACACTTCATTTCATTTTTTATCATCGTTTTATCATATCGACACAATATTTTGGGTGGACAAGACAGGAGAGACACAAAAAACACCCGCCTGCCTATGGCGGGCGGGTGTTAGATAATACACGGGTCAGTAGCGGCGAACAACGGCAACGACCTTACCCAAAATCTGGGCGTAGGTGCCGTCGATGGGCTCGTAATCGGGGTTCTCAGGCAACAGCCAGGTTTTACCGTTGCGGCGGTCAAGGGTCTTGACCGTCGCTTCGTCCTCCAGCAGGGCAACCACGATCTCGCCGTTGCGGGCGTCCTGCTGGCGGTGGACAACCACCAGATCGTCGGGCAGAATGCCGGCGTTCAGCATGGACTCGCCCCGGACGCGCAGGGCAAAATGCTCGCCCTCCATGCCGTTGGTGTCGAAGGTGAGATATTCTTCCACACTCTCCTGAGCCAGAATGGGGGAGCCGGCGGCCACGTTGCCCACTACAGGCACACGGTTTTCACGGCCGTCCATCTCCTCGGCCACGGCCTGCTCGTGCATGGAAATGGCACGGGTCTTGCCGGCGGCCTTGGTGATCACGCCGGCCTCTTCCAGCCCCTTCAGGTGGAAGTGGACGGTGGAGGGGGAGCTCAGACCGACCGCCTCGCCGATCTCACGCACCGAGGGTGGATAGCCGTGTTCGGACTGAAAGGCACGGATATAGTCGTAGATCTGCTGCTGCTTGTTGGTGAGTTTTTTCATCAGGAGGACTCCTTTCCTACACACCCAAACAGATGTTTTATTAAATATACCACACTTTGTCCTGGAAGTCAAACGGATGTTCTAATAAAATGAAAACTTTTTTTGAACAGGTAAAAAGTGGCTTGTACTTCTGCGCGGGCGCGATATAATTAGAATGTTGAATTATGTGTTGTTAGGAGGTGGTGAGAGCGTGCTGTCCCTGTTTCTCACCCATTTGAAAGGGTTGAAGAAAGAGGCGATCAAGTCGCCTTTGTACATCCTTGCTGAGGTCGTGCTGGAGCTGCTGCTGCCGCTGGTCATGTCCGAGATCGTGGACGTGGCTATCCCGGCGGGGGACACCGACCGCATCTTCGTGCTGGGTGCGCTGATGGTCGTCATCGCGCTGGCGGCCATGACCTGCGGCGTGCTGAGCGCAAAGTACGCCACTTACGCCAGCCAGGGGTTCGGCGCCAATCTGCGTCAGGCCCTGTTTGACAAGGTGCAGGAGTTTTCCTTTGCGGATATCGACCGTTTCTCGTCCGCGTCCCTGATCACCCGCATGACCAATGACGTCAACGCCCTGACCATGATGCTGAATATGAGCCTGCGTATGTTGTTCCGGGCGCCGGCCATGCTGCTGTTTGCCCTGTGTATCAGCTTTTCCATCAATGCGAAGCTGGCCTGCATCCTGCTGATCATTGTACCCATTATGGGCGCGGCGATCGGTACGGTCATGAAGATCTGCGGGCGGCTGTTCGGCATCATGCAGCAGCGCATCGACGCCATGAACAACACCCTGCAGGAAAATCTGGTGGCGGTACGGGTGGTCAAGGCCTTTGTCCGTCAGGGCCACGAGAAGAAAAAGTTCAACAAGGCCAACGAGGACCTGATGCATGCGGGTTTGAACGTTGGTATGCGGGTGATCGCCACATCGCCCATCATGACGCTGGCCATGAACGTGGCCACGGTGGGGGTGCTGTACGTCGGTGGCCGGATGGTCATGGGCGGCACCTTCCTGCTGGGCGATCTGCAGGCGGTGCTGAACTACGTGTCCCAGGTGCTGATGAGCGTGATGATGGTGGCCATGGCGCTGCTGCATTTGGCACGATCTCAGGCCTGCGCCAAGCGTATCCGGGAGGTGCTAAACACCGTTCCCTCCGTCCGGGATGATATGGATGCCGGGGAGCGGGAACTGCCCCGGGCCAAGGGCCGCGTTGAGTTCCGGGACGTAAGCTTCCGCTATGTGGAGGGCGGTACCGGTGACGATGTGCTGAAGAACATCAGCTTTACCGTGAACCCCGGCAGCTTCGTGGCTATCGTGGGCGGCACGGGTACGGGCAAGTCTTCGCTGGTCAACCTGATCCCCCGCTTTTACGACGTGACCGGCGGCGCGGTGCTGCTGGACGGGCTGGATGTGCGCCATTACCCGCTGGAGCAGCTGCGCGGCCGCATCGGTATGGTGCTGCAGAATAATGTGCTGTTTACCGGTAGCATCCGGGAGAACCTGCTGTGGGGCAAAGAGGATGCCACCGAGGAGGAGATGATCCAAGCCGCTAAGGATGCACAGGCCTACGACTTCATCATGGCCATGCCCGAGGGGTTTGACACCCAGCTGACCCAGGGGGGCACCAACGTGTCCGGCGGTCAGCGCCAGCGGCTTTGCATCGCCCGGGCCATGCTGCGCAAACCGGCGGTACTCATTTTGGACGACTCCACCTCCGCGGTGGACTCTGCCACCGAGGCGGCCATCCGGGAGAGCTTTGCAAAGAATTTGAAGGATACCACCGTTATCATCATTGCCCAGCGTATTTCGTCTGTGCGCTACGCCGACGAGATTTTGGTGCTGGATGACGACCATATCGCCGCCCGCGGCAGCCATGAGCAGCTGATGGCGGAAAGCGAGATTTATCAGGAGATCTATCGTTCTCAGCAGGAAGGGGTGGGTGAATAATGGCAGGACCTGCTCGTGTTCCCGGCCCCGGCGGTCCCGGAGGACCCGGTCCCGGCGGGCGCGGCGCCCGGGGCGGCTACCAAAAACCCAAGCACGTGGGTGCCACCATCCTGCGCCTGTCCCGCTACGCGCTGAAAAGTCCCATGATGCTGGTGCTGGCGCTGGTCTGCCTGGGGGCCTCGGTGGCCTCCAATCTGGGCGGCACCTATATGCTGCGCGGCATCATCAACGACTTCGTTTGGTCCGGCTGCCGGGACTTCGGCGGCATGGCCCGGGCCATCGTGGTGCTGGCTCTGATCTACCTTGTGGGTATCTTTGCCACCTACGGTCAGGCGGCGGCCATGGTACGCCTTGCCCAGCGCGGCGTCAAGCAGCTGCGGCAGGACCTGTTTGAAAAGCTGCAGAAGCTGCCCCTGTCCTTCTTTGACCGGCACCCTCACGGGGAACTGATGAGCCGCTTTGTCAACGACGCGGACAACGTGCAGATGGCGCTGGAGCAGAGCCTCGTGTCCCTGCTGTCCAGCTGCCTGATGTTCGTGGGCCTGGTGGTTTTGATGGTGGTCATCAACTGGAAGCTGTTTTTGGTCACCGGACTGCTGCTGGGCGTGATGATGGGGCTGATCAAGATGCTGGGCGGCCGCAGCCGCAACTACTACCGCCAACAGCAGAAACATTTGGGAGCCATGAACGGCGACATTCAAGAGATCATCGAGGGGTTGAAGGTGGTCAAGGCTTTTACCCACGAGAAGCGTGCCAAGGCCGAGTTCAGCACCCTGAACACCAACTACCGGGATGCGGCCCGCAAGGCACATTTCTACTCCATTATGATCATGCCCGTGTCCGGCAATATGATGAACATCAGCTACGCCCTGACCGCCGCCTTCGGCGGCCTGCTGGCGGTGCTGAGCGGATTTGATCTGGGCGGTCTGGTGGTCTACCTCAACTACTCCAAGCAGGTGGGCCAGCCGCTGAACCAGATCTCCCAGCAGTTGTCCACCATTCTGTCCGCTCTGGCGGGTGCCGAGCGCATCTTCGCGGTCATGGACACCGAGCCGGAGGTGGATACAGGCAAGGTTGCCTTGGTTCAGGCCCGGAAAGAGGCGGACGGAACGTTGGCGGTCAGCGAGGACGGCAAGCGCACCGGCGTGTGGGCCTGGCGAGTTCCCCGCAGCGCCGCCATGGCGCTGATCCCCGTTGCCGTTGGCGAGGACGGGACCCTGACCGAGCTGGAAGCAGAAACTCCCGACTGCGCCTGGGCGTGGAAGTACCCGGACCGGGAGGGCAACGTGAGCCTGCACCGCATCCGAGGCAGCGTGCGCAACGTGGAGGGCGAGGACTACTGCCTGACCGAGCTGAAGGGCGCGGTGCGGTTTACCAACGTGGACTTCTCCTACGTGGAGGGCAAGCGGATCCTGCACGACGTGTCGGTTTACGCCAACCCCGGGCAGAAGATCGCCTTTGTCGGCTCCACCGGTGCGGGCAAGACGACCATCACCAACCTCATCAATCGGTTCTATGAGATCGAGGGCGGACAGATCACTTATGACGGCATCGACGTGCGCCATATCTGTAAGGACGATCTGCGCCGGTCTTTGGGCGCGGTGCTGCAGGATACCCACCTGTTCACCGGAACGATCATGGACAATATCCGCTACGGCAGACTGGATGCCACCGATGAGGAGTGCATCGCCGCGGCCAAAAGTGCCAACGCACACTCCTTTATCCGCCGCCTGCCCCAGGGTTACGACACCATGGTGACCGGGGACGGCGCCAACCTGTCCCAGGGTCAGCGGCAGCTGCTGGCCATCGCCCGGGCGGCGGTAGCCGACCCGCCGGTGATGATTTTGGATGAAGCCACGTCTTCCATTGATACCCGCACCGAGGCACTGATCCAAAAGGGAATGGACACCCTGATGGAGGGCCGGACGGTATTCGTCATTGCCCACCGCCTGTCCACCGTGCGCAACGCCAACTGCATCGTGGTCATTGAGAAGGGCAACATCGAGGAAAAAGGCGACCACGAACAGTTGCTTGCCCAGCAGGGCCGCTATTACCGCCTTTATACCGGACAGTTCCAGCTGGATTAAACAAAAAACCCGACCTGCAGCGCAGGTCGGGTTTTGATTTGGTGTGGTTACAGGTTCTCGGGCAGGGAGTCGTCCTCCTCCACCCACTCTTTCTCCACGTCTACCACGCGGTAGTCGGTGGCGGTGTCCCGGATGACGATGCGGCGGATACCGGCGTTGATGATGAGCCGGCGGCACATGGAGCAGGAGGTGGAGCCGGGGATCAAATTCCCCGTCTTGGGATCCACGCAGACCATGTAGATGGTGGCGCCCAGGGTGTCCTTGCGGGCGGCGGAAATGATGCAGTTGGCCTCGGCATGGACGCTGCGGCACAGCTCGTACCGCTGGCCGGAGGGGATGTTCATGGCCTCCCGGGTGCAGAAGTTCAGGTCGGCGCAGTTCTTGCGGCCACGGGGGGCGCCGTTGTAACCGGTGGAGATGATCTCGTCGTTCTGCACGATGATGGCGCCGTAGCACCGGCGCAGGCAGGTGGACCGCTCGCACACGGTCTGGGCGATATCGAGGTAATAGTTCTCTTTGTCGATGCGCTTCATAAGAAACCTCCGGCAGTGTTTTTTATCAGTATAACGGTTTTTTTGTCGGGAAGCAAGTACAATTCACACAATGTTTACGAACGTTTCCTTGACGGCGGCGGAGCGGTGGGGTATCATAGGAATACAAGGCTTCAAGAGAGGGGGCGGTGCTGTGATCCGCAACGCCATACAGCGTTTTTTATATGGGCGATACGGCGTGGATGAGCTGGGCCGTGTCCTGGTTTACACCGGGCTTGCGCTGATGTTTTTGTCGGTGCTGACTGGGTCGCAGGTGGCCAACGGACTGTCCTTTGCCATGTACGCAGTGGCGCTGTTTCGCATGATGTCCCGCAACCACGCCGCCCGCCGGCGGGAGAACGAAGGCTATCTGCGCCGCAGCGCGCCGGTCACGCGCAAAATGCGCCTGTGGCGCAGCATGCTGCGGGACAAGGAGCATCGCTACTTCAAGTGTCCCGGCTGTAAAAAGTATCTGCGCGTACCCAGGGGGAAAGGCCGTATCGCCATCACCTGCCGCAGCTGCGGCTGTCAGTTCACAAAAGAGAGTTAAGCACCGGGGAATCTGGCCGCGGTGCTTTTCTTTTTACAATTTTCGTGCTATAATACATCGTAATCTCGTTTTGGGAGGAGAATTTACATGAGCTTCAACTACGACGTTGTGATTTTGGGCTGCGGCGAGGCGGGCATCTTCGCCGCCTACGAGCTGGCAAAGCTCCGCCCGGAGCTGAAGGTACTGGCTTTGGATCAGGGCCGGGACATTTACAGCCGCAGCTGCCCCATCGTGGCGGGTAAGGTGAAGGAGTGCATCCACTGTGCCGTGTGCGACACCATGTGCGGCTTCGGCGGCGCGGGTGCGTTTTCCGACGGCAAGTTTAACTTTACCACCGCGTTCGGCGGCTGGCTGACCGATTTCATTCCCGCCGAACAGGTCATGGACCTGATCGAGTACGTGGACAGCATCAACGTGCTCCACGGCGCCACCACCGAAGTGTTCTCCACCCAGACCCCTGAGGCCAAGGCGCTGGAAAAGCTGGCCCTGGCCCACGACCTGCACCTGCTGCAGGCCCGCTGCAAGCATCTGGGCACCGAGAACAATCTGCGTATCCTGACCAATATTTACGAAGGACTGCGGGACAAGGTGGAATTCCGCTTTGATACCTCCGTGTCCGAGATCGCCCGGGAGGGGGATGGCTACCGCCTTGCTTTTGCCAAGGGCGGCGAGGTGTCCTGCCGGTTCCTGCTGGCCGCACCCGGCCGCTCCGGCGCCGAGTGGTTTGCCGGCCAGTGCAAGAATCTGGGCATCAACCTCATCAACAATCAGGTGGATATCGGTGTCCGGGTGGAGGTGCCCGCCGCGGTGTTTGAGCATATCACCGACGTGGTGTACGAGTCCAAGCTGGTCTACCGCACCAAGCAGTACGGCGATCAGGTGCGCACCTTCTGTATGAACCCCTACGGCCACGTAGTGGCGGAAAACGTGGAGGGCATCAACACCGTCAACGGACACTCTTATTCCGCGCCGGAACTGCGCAGCGAGAACACCAACTTCGCCCTGCTGGTGTCCAACCGGTTTACGTCTCCGTTCAACCAGCCTTACCGCTATGGCAAGCACATCGCCTCCCTGTCCAATATGCTGGCCGGCGGCGTGCTGGTGCAGCGGTTCGGCGATCTGGTGGCGGGCATCCGTACCAACGAGCACCGCATGAGCAAGTCCTTCGTGCGGCCCACGCTGACCGCCGCCGTTCCCGGTGACCTGTCCCTGGCGCTGCCCAAGCGCCAGCTGGACGACATCATCGAGATGATCTACGCCCTGGACAAGATCGCCCCGGGCACGGCCAACTACGATACCCTGCTTTACGGCGCAGAGGTGAAGTTCTACTCCTCCCGGCTGGAGCTGTCCGAGGAACTGGAAACGGCCCTGCCCGGCCTGTTTGCCGCCGGCGACGGCGCGGGCGTCACAAGAGGTTTGGCTCAGGCGGGCGCATCGGGCGTTCGGGCGGCGCGGGCAATTTGCCGCCGGCTGGAGAGCTGATTGCAAGGAGAGAACGCCGCCGTTTGACCCACGACGGCGTTCTTGCATTTTTCAAAAAACGTGAAAAACCGGGCGGACAAATGTGCCGGTTTCATAATTATTTTTGACATCTTTACCAGTGGCTTTTTTGGTTGTCGAATAATGCTGAGGAAACGGAGAAGAACCCCGCAAACAAAGGGTTTTCCACAATATCCACAGGGTTTTCCACATGAGATTATGTAAACTGCGAGTGAGCGAAAGAACGGAAACAGGGTGACATAATCACTGTCAAGAGGAAAAGCGAAGTCGATTTCAACAAAGATTTTTTTGCAGGATTTTGGGGCAAATCTGTCGCCCAAACGAAAGGAGCTGAGGCCGGATGAACCGGGTGGAATGCGATACCATTGCCGCCGTTGCAACGGGGTTGCCCGGCGCCATCGGAATACTCAGACTATCTGGGCCGCAGGCGATTGCGGTTATTGGGCGGTTGTTTCATCCGGCGGATGGACGCCCCTTGGAGGACCACGCGCCCCGCACCGTGATCTACGGGGAACTGACCGACGGACAGGGCGGTGTGCTGGACCGCATCGTAGCCACTTACAGCCGCGGCCCGGCCACCTACACCGGCGAGGACACGGCAGAGCTGCACTGCCACGGCTCGGCGCTGGTTTTGCAGATGGCACTGGAGGCGCTCTTTGCGCAGGGGGTGCGGCAGGCCCGGGCGGGGGAGTTCACCCAACGGGCCTTTTTGAACGGAAAGCTGGACCTTGTGCAGGCGGAAGCGGTGGTGGACCTCATTGATGCCCAGACCCGGGAGGGCGTGCTGCAGTCCGCGGCCCAGCTTGGGGGCGCCTTGAGCCGCCGGGTGGAGGAGATCTACTCCGTCCTGGTGGATCTTTTGGCCCACTTCCACGCGGTGCTGGACTGGCCCGACGAGGATATTGACCCCTTTACACAAAGGACCATGACCGAGGCGTTGGACAACGCTGCCGGACAGCTGGACCGCCTGCTTGCTACCTGGCGGCGGGGACAGAGCATGGTCAGCGGCCTGCCCTGCGCCATCGTGGGCCGACCCAACGCGGGGAAATCCTCCCTGCTCAATGCCCTGCTGGGCTACGAGCGGGCCATCGTGACCGATATTCCCGGCACCACCCGGGATACGGTGGAGGAGCGGGTCCGTCTTGGCGGCACCCTGCTGCGGCTGGTGGACACCGCCGGTTTGCGGCGGAGCGACGACCCGGTGGAGCGGCTGGGTGTGGAGCGCAGCCGCGCCGCCATGGAGAAGGCTGCGGTGATTTTGTTCCTGTGCGACCGCTCGGTACCGTTTACGGCAGAGGATGGGGAACTGCTGGAACAGGCCAGGTCCTGCGCCCCCACCGTTTTGATTTGGAACAAGTGTGACCTGCCCGCCGCGGAGCAAAATCTGCCCCACGGGAGTCCCGGGGTGGAGATCAGCGCAAAGACGGGACAAGGGTTGGAGGAGTTGGAGCGTCTGGTGGCCGAGCTGACCCGGCAGACCGGGGACGACCCCTGCGGAACTCTGCTGACCAACGCCCGTCAGGCCGAGGCAGCCCGGCAGGCCAAACAGGCGGTGGAGCTGGCTCGACAGGGACTGCTGGCCGGGTTCACCCCCGATGCGGTTCTGGTGGACGTGGAAAACGCCCTTGCGGCCCTGGGAGAACTGACCGGCCGCACCGTGCGGCAGGACGTGACCGACCGCATTTTCCAGCGGTTCTGTGTTGGAAAGTGACGGAAAAGGAGATTAAACCATGGAAAACACCATTTTTTTACCTAACGTGATGTCTATGCAGTACGGAAACGTGTGGACGGGCAGCCGCAAGAACGCCCGCTGGCGCATCGTGCCCGCCGACGGCGAGATGGCGGCGGAGGTGTGGCCCGGGCCCCTGTGCTATGAAAAAAGCACTGTGACCCACGCCGCCAGTTTCCCCATCAGCGAGGAGGGCATCGAGCAGCTGCGCGCGTGGCTGTTTGAGCGGTCGGAGGAACTGTAAAACATAAAAGGACGCGGCGGACCGAAGTCCGCCGCGTCCTTTTGCTATTGTTTTACAGGAACAGGAATGCCCAAAGGCCGGGGACGGTTTGCAGCAGGTAAAAAACCAGTGCCAGCAGACCTGCACCGATCACCGCGCCCATCAGGCCCAAAACCAGAACGAGGTTGGCGATGTGGATGCCCACGACACCGAAAACCACCGTGGAGATCACCCCCGTTATCCCGCTGAACAGTACAGCGGCGACCAGCGCGCCCAAATACAGGATAGCGATGAGCCAGAACATCCCGGTCAGCAGAGGAACTGCGATTTCCGTGTTGATGTTGCCACCCATATCAAACGCCCAGTGGACGACACCGTAGATGCAGTGCAGCACAATGGCGCTTAGTTCCAAATAGAAGCAGACGGGCATTAAAACTCCTCCTCTCGAGTTCTGTACTTGTGCATGCGGACCGGATCGTCTTCCGGGCCGTCAAGGGCCATCAGAAAGGCGTGATAGGGGTAGGACGACACGTAAAAGCCCTTGACTACGGTTGCGAAGTCTTCCTCGTCGTAGTCGTGTTCTCCGGTAACGGTGCCCAGCGGAGAGTAATAGATCACCCGGGAATCGGTGACCATCGCCAGCACCAGCACCTGCTCCTGTCCGGCGTAGGCGGGGGAGGCTTTGTCGGTTTCTGTCACCGGGGCTACGAAATAATTTAAGAAGCGGATCGTGTCCGGGGCGGAGTAGTAAAGGGTGCTTTCGCCGCTGTTCGGATCCAGACGGAACACTTGATTTCCCGCGCTGTAGTAGAACGCATCCTTATGGCAGAAGTATCCGCTGGTCCGGGGCAGCTCGGCTACAAGGGAAAGCCCGCTTTCGTCCGCCGTATAGACCCGCCGCGATTCCTGAAACCAGGGGTCGGCAAATACGGCTCGATAGGTGCCGTCCTGCTCGGAATAATCTACCAGCAGGCCGATGCTCTGGTAATACAGCAGGGCGCACAGCTTATCCAACGTGACCCGTCCCTGGCGTTGCTCCTCTAAATAGGTGAACAGATTTTGGGAAATGTGCCGAAAGTCCTTTTCCGGAAAGCGGCCCCGGATCTCGCGGAAGGGACCCTCCCCGTGCAGGGAGCCGCCCCGGGCGTAGGAGTTCCAGTGGGAATGGGCGCTGTGCATTTTCTTGCCCGAGCTTACCTGCACCCATTCCATCCGACCTCCGTCTCCCAGCACCGTGACGTGGTCGCCGTCCAAAACGGAGATGGCGGTGGAATTATGCTCCAGCTTTCCGTAGATCTCCTGAAAATCCAGTTCGTCGCCGGAGCAGAAGTACAGGCACTGGTCCATGGTGAAATAGGTTTCCTCGTCGTCGGTGTAGGCGGTGTAGCCGGCCGCCAGATCGGCGATGCCGGAGGTGGCGCACACAGACAGGTTCGCATTGCGGCCGGGGTTGACGTACTTGGTGTAGCAGCCGGTGGATGCCGTCTGCGCATCAAAGTTGTCCAGCCGGGCGAGGCGGGGGTACAGCGGGTTTTGCAACACCGTGGGCAGGATACCCATGGTGGTGAATATGTACCAGCCGACGAAGGCCACCAGCAGCTTGGTAACAAAGCGCAAGCAAATCACTCCCAAACAAAATTCGGATAAAAAACGGCCACCCAAAGGGTGGCCGCTGCAGTGCGATGTTTATTAAATCAGGCTCAAAGCCAGGGTCAGCACCAGCCAAACGGCGCACACCCACTTGGTGCCGCGGGCCAGCTTGGCGTCTAGGCTCTTGGCCTTGTTCTTGGACAGGAAGGTCTCGGCGCCGCCGGCGATGGCACCGGACAGGCCGGCACTCTTGCCGGACTGGAGCATGACCACGGCCACCATGACCAGGCACAGAATCACCTGAAGGATAGTAAGAGCGAGCTGCATTTGTTCATCGTTCCTTTCAAGTCCCGGGCGGGACAGATGTTGTGTTAGGACGGAATTCTTCCGACGTACCCCGCATTATATCACGGCAAACGGGGAAAAGCAAGCTTTTTTCTGCTTTTTTAACCCTTGAGTGCGGAAAGGATCTCGCCGGCGTCCTGCAGGACCAGATGCGGCTTGTCGGGACTTGCATCCAAAATTTCCTGTGTCGTTTCGCCGCTCATGACCAGAATACCCGTGACCCCGGCGTTCAGGCCGGATTTCACGTCGGTATAGATGCGGTCACCCACCACGCAGGTGGCCGCGCTGCCCATGCCCAGCCGCTCCATGGCCAGCCGGGGCATCAGGGGGGAGGGCTTGCCGATGACCACCGGCTCACGCCCGGTGGCATTCTTGATGCAGATGCACACGCTGCCGCAGTCGGGAACGCTGCCAAACTCCGTGGGGCAGACCAGATCCGGGTTGGTGGCAATGTAGGGCAGCTCGGGTCGGGTCAGCAGCAGGTAGCAGACATCGTGGAGCTTTTGGAAGGTCAGCTCCGTGTCAAAGCCCATGACCACGCAGTCGGTATCCTCTACCCGCTCGGTGACGGTGAACCCCTCCATGCGCAGCTCTTCTTTCAGGGATCTGGTGCCGCAGACGTACAGCCGCTTGCCCTCGTGATGCTTGTGGAGGTAGTAGGCCGTGGCCTGAGAGGAGGTGATGAAGTCCTCGCGGGTGGCCTCGATACCCAGCTTTTGCAGTTTTTTGATGTAGTCGGCCACACTCTTGGAGGAGTTGTTGGTCATAAACAGGTAGGTGCGGCCGGTCTTTTTGATGGTGTCCAGCAGTTCGATGGTGAAGTCGTACAGCCGGTCGCCCAGATACAGGGTGCCGTCCATGTCGAACAGGAACAATTTCATGCTGGAAAGCAAGTCGTGTTGGGACATTATATCGCTCCTTTGGTCACCACGATCCGGCTGCCGAACAGGTCATCCATGACAATGTCACCGATGGAGACAGGCGCAGTCACCGTGGTTTGATGCAAGCGTTCCATTACCGCGAACATAGCTGCCTTTGGAACGGGGGATTCGGTCTTTACACACACCATTGTATCGCATCGGTTGGAAACACGCAAGACCGCAGTGACAGTACGCAACGGATTTGTGCATTCGGCGATGGCATATTGCTCACCACGGGGACAGGCGTTGCCACGGACGGTCAGTCGGTTATCGCCGCCCTCAACGCACAGGCGGCAGCCCTTGGGGCAGATAATGCAGGTCAACTCCCGAGTCATGGCAGTTCCTCCAGTTCAATTGTGATGGTGTCGCCCGCCCGACGCAGCAGGTCGGGGGACAGAGTGATGCGCTCCATCTCGCCGGGGGCGACTCTGGGGCGGGGCAGTGCAGTCAGCAGGTCCGCTCCGCTGCGGACGGTGCAGCGCACTTTGCCCATGGGGTGGCTCACACGGAAAAACAGCGATACGTCCCGAGTTGTGTCGGTGATGGTTTGGGGCAGCACGTAGCGCACACCGTTGCCCGGCTGGGTGTTGATGCTTGTGTTGAGCAGTGCGCTGCCGCGTACAAATGCGGCGGCGCCGGCACCGGCACGCTCGGCCTCCTCCGATACATAGTCCACCAAATCGTGGACTTGCAGCACATTGCCGCAGGCGAAGATGCCGGGGATTTGGGTCTGGCAATGCTCGTCCACCAGCGCGCCGCCGGTGATGGGGTCCATAGGAACGCCGGCAGCGCGGGTCAGTTCATTTTCCGGAATCAGGCCCACAGAGAGCAGCAGGGTGTCGCAGGGGATGAACCGGCGGGTCTCGGGAATGGGACGGCGCTGCCCGTCCACCTGGGCGATGGTGACTCCCTCCAAGCGCTTTTGACCATGCACCTCTGCCACGGTGGTGTTCAGGTACAGGGGGATGTCAAAGTCCTCCAAGCATTGAACGAGGTTGCGGGTCAGACCGCCGGAATAGGGCATGACCTCGCATACGGCCTCTACCTTGGCACCCTCCAGCGTCATGCGCCGGGCCATGATAAGGCCAATATCACCGGAGCCGAGGATGACTACCCGCTTGCCTACATGATACCCCATGCAGTTGATGAGCTTTTGTGCCGTGCCGGCGCTGTAAATACCGGCGGGGCGGGTGCCGCAGATGCGCAGCGCGCCCCGGCTGCGCTCCCGGCAGCCCATGGCAAGGATGACAGCCCCGGCTTGCAGCTTCACGATGCCATGCCGGCTTTGAGCCGTAACCACCCGGTCAGGGGTGATGTTGGTGACGGTGGTTTCCGTTAGGACGGGAATGGCACGCCGGGCGACCTCCTGGGCATATATATCGGCGTATTCCGGGCCGGTCAGTTCCCGGCCCAGTTTGTGCAGACCGAATCCGTTGTGGATACATTGCATCAGGATACCGCCCGGTTGGGGTTCCCGGTCCAGAATGACCACCCGGGTGCAGCCGGCATCGTAGGCAGCCACCGCCGCGGCCATGCCGGCCGGTCCGCCACCTACAACAACAATGTCATAGTGCATCATATCGTTCCAATCCTCCCCAGTACCATGCGGGAAGCTCCGCCGCATTTGGTGACCTGCTCCATAGAAATTCCGGTTTCCGCGCAGATTAGTTCCATGACGTAGGGTGCGCAGAACCCTCCCTGACAGCGGCCCATGCCGCTGCGGGTGCGGCGCTTGACCCCGTCTACATCCCGGGCGCCGGGATTGGTGCGGATGGCCTGCAAAATTTCGCCCTCGCTGACCGTTTCACAGCGGCACACGATTTTGCCGAAGTCGGGATTAGCTTTGATGTACGCATCCTTTTCGTCGTCAGACAGGTCGCGGAAGGCACAGGGGTCGGGGCGGGTGCCGTCCCAATCCGCCTTTTCCTGCAGAACAAGACCCTGCTGACTCAGTAGGTTTGTCAGGTAGCGGGCGATGGACACACAGCAGGTCAGGCCCGGGGAGTCGACGGCCCCGGCGTGAATCAGGCCGGGGACGGAGGGGGAGGGCTGTAAGATGAAATCCTCCCCGGCGGTGGAGGCGCGCACTCCGGTGAAAGAGGTGATGACCTGCCGGAAGTCAATGGAGGGGACACTTTTGGCGGCCAGACGCTCCGACTGCGCCAACCCCTCCGGGGTGGTGGCGGTGCAATCAGGAGTGGGGACCCGGACAGCGGTGGGGCCCACCAGTAGGTTGCCGTGGACGGTGGGGGAAACCAAAATGCCCTTGCCCTCCTTGGTGGGGCACTGGAACAGGGTGTGGTGGGCGCGATGACCCTCTGCCTTGTCCAGCAGCAGATACTCACCCGCTCGGGGCAGAATGGTGAAGAAGGTGTCGCCGACCATGGCGGCAATGCGGTCGGAATAGCCGCCGGCGCAGTTGACCAAAAACCGGCCAGACACAACCTGTCCGTCGGCGGCGGTAACGCGGAACTGCTCCCTGCCCCAAAGAATGGAGGTGACATCGAAATTGCGCAGTAAGGCAACGCCGTTGTCCATGGCGTTGCCCACGGCGGCGATGGTCAGCTCGTAGGGGCTGATGATGCCGGCGTTGGGTACGTGCAGGACCCGGGTTACGGCTGGGGATAGCTCCGGCTCCAGCAAGCGGGCCTCTTCGCCGGACAGCAGACTCAAATTCGGGACGTGGTTGGCCTGCCCGCGTTCAAACAGGGTCTGCAGCAGAGTCTCATCCTCCGGGGAAAAAGCGCAGACCATAGAGCCGTTCCGCTTGTGGGGGACATTCAGCTGCTTTGCCGCCTCGAACAGCAGCTCCACGCCCTGGGTGTTCAGTTGAGCCTTTAAGGTACCGGGAACGGGGTCATAGCCGCCGTGGATGATGCCGGAATTGGCCCGGCTGGCGCCCGTGGAGACATCGTTTTCCCGCTCCAAAAGGCACACAGACAGCTCGTACCGGCTCAGCTCTCTGGCCAACATGCCGCCGATAACACCTGCACCTATGATTACTACATCGTATGTCATGGAAACCTCTCCTTTCAAAAAAGAACGGGAAAAACAGATGCAGTATCCGCATCCGTTTTTCCCGTTTCTCAAACTCTCTTGGGTATTTGGTTGTTATGTTACATATACCACAGCTCGGGGCTGCCGGTGGAGATGGCGGTTGCCCCGGCGCTCAGGGCCTCGGTTACCTCGGCTTTGGTTTGGAGCAGGCCGCCGGCGATGACCGGAATGCCGCTGTCGGCGCAGGTTTTGATGACCTTGGTCACCACCCCCGGCATAATTTCCATCAGGTTGGGGTTGGTGCTGCGGAAGATGTCTCCGGCCCCCTCGGCACCGGCGGAGTCCACGGCGAAAAACCGCTGTACCGCGAACAACCCCTGCTCCCGGGCGTGGCGAATCAGCAATCCTTTGGTGGAGAGGATACCGTCCACGCCGCATTGAGCCAAAAAGCGGATGCCGGTGCGGTCCTTGCCGATTCCCTCGGCCAAATCCAGGTGAACCAGAATGTACTTGCCAGCATCATGAGCCTGTTGCACCCGGTCTGCGATGGTCAGCAGGTTGGCGGACATATAAAAGATGACCTGAGCCGGGCTGGCGACGGCCTGCTGCCACTTGTCATCGCCGACGGCGGCGATGACGGGATTGCACTCCAGACAGGTGAGAATGTCGGACATAAGCCTCCCCCTTTTGCAAAAAAAGAGAAACGGCAGCTGCGGGCGCAAAACCCGGCAGGCAATCCGTTTCTCTAACTCTCTAGGGACACTATACAACAAGGCGTTGGAAAAGTCAAGCGGGGATGTTGTTTTGTGACCGGGTCACAGCAGAAACAGGAAAACCGCCCACGCGGCAGAGGCGAGGACGGCCCCTGCAATGCCCCACGCGGCCCGGGGCAGATGCAGGCCCCGGCGGCCCCGGACGGAATGGCTGCGCAGATAATCATCGGCGGCCTGCTGGGCCTGACGGATGATCTGTTCGGGGCTGATGCCGTCGCCGGCGGCGTCCTCCCGCAGCAGGAAGATAGCCTGTTCGAAGAGCTTGGGGTCGGGGGACTTGACCACGACCACCTGTCGGTTGATGCCTTTTACCATGTACAGCACATCCTTTCGGAACATATATGCAGTACCATTCTGCCCGGGATGGACGGAGGTTATTCTCGCGGGGAAATAAAAAACGTCCCTCCCGACGGGGAGGGACGTTTTAAGGGGTAAAATCAGTCGGTCACGTAGGCCAGCAGGGCGATCTGACGGGCACGCTTGATGGCCTCGGTCAGCTGACGCTGATGCATGGCGCAGGTACCGGTGGTGCGGCGGGGCAGGATCTTGGAGCGCTCGGAAACAAAGCGCTTGAGCTTGGCGGCATCCTTGTAATCGATGCACTCGACCTTATCCGCACAGAAAGTGCACACCTTGCGGCGCTTGCGGCCGCGGGGAGCGCGGTTATCACGTTCCATGGACATGGGGAACCCTCCTTTTTACGACCGTTTGGTCAAAGTTGAAGCGATAAATCGCTTGGTTTAGAACGGAAGCTCGCCGTCGTCACCGGACAGCTCGGCGAACTGGTCGCCCTCGGCGGGGGCGGAATAGCCGGAAGGGGCGGAGCCGTAAGCGGGAGCAGAGAAGCCGCCGTTGTCACCCTCGCGACGGGAGTCGCCAAAGTAGACGTTGTCGGCCTGCACCTCGGCAGAGCGGCGCTTGTTGCCGTCCTTGTCAGTCCATTCGCGGATCTGCAGACGGCCCTCCACCACGGCCATGCGGCCCTTGGTGAAGAAGCGGCTGACAAACTCGCCGGTCTGACGCCAGGCAACGACGTCAATGAAGTCGGTGGCGCGCTCGCCGGTGGTCTTATCCTTGAAGTCCCGGTCCACGGCCAAAGTGAAGGAAGCCACGGGCGTGCCGGTCTGAGTGCGGCGCAGCTCGGGATCCCGGGTCAGGCGACCCATGATGAAGATTTTGTTGAGCATGGTGAGTTCTCCTTACACCTCGTCCTTGCAGACGATCATGGAGCGCATCACGCCGTCGGTAATGCGGAACACGCGGTCCAGCTCGGCGGGGATAGCGGCGGCAGCGGTGAAGGTCATCAGCACGTAGTAACCCTCCATCAGGTCGTTGATGGGATAGGCCAGACGGCGCTTGCCCCACTCGTCAACCTCGGTCACGGTGCCGTTGGTCTCCACAATGCCCTTGAACTTGGCCACCAGAGCGGCGGTAGCCTCCTCGCTCAGGGAGGGGTCCAGGATGTAGACGACCTCGTAGTTTGCGTTGATCTTTGCCATGTTTCTTTGCACCTCCTTATGGACATATGGCCTTTGCATTTGCAAAGGCAAGGATGATTCACCCGTCCCGACAAGGACAGGCTTTACTATTATACCGAAAAAACGGAACTTGTCAAGGGGTATTTTCGAGGAAAATGGTTCGATTTCATTGGACTTTTGCCCGGGTTTGGGGTAAACTGGAAGGGACTTGAAGCAAAGGAGCGTACCCCATGGATAAACTGATCGAAAAACTGGCCGCGGAGCTTTCCCAGCCCGCCGCCTATGTAGAGAACGTGGTCAACCTCATTGACGAGGGGGCTACCATCCCCTTTATCGCCCGCTACCGCAAGGAGCTGCACGGCTCTATGGACGACCAGCTGCTGCGCACGCTGGAGGACCGCCTGCAGTACCTGCGTAATCTGCAGCAGCGCAAGGACGAGGTCAAAAACTCCATCGAGGGGCAGGGCAAGCTGACCGAGGAGCTGGCCGCCGCCATCGATGGGGCCGCCACGCTGGCGGAGGTGGAGGACCTGTACCGCCCCTACAAGCAAAAGCGCCGTACTCGCGCCACCATGGCCAAGGAGAAGGGGCTGGAGCCGCTGGCCCTGCTCTACTTTGAAAAGGGCGGGGTCTGTGCCGACCCGGAGGGGGAGGCAGCGGCCTACGTGGACCCGGACAAGGGCGTGGAAACGGTGCAGGATGCCATTCAGGGCGCTATGGACATCATCGCCGAGATGATCTCCGACGATGCCGCCGTGCGCCGGGTGCTGAAGGACTTCTACCACAGGAGTGCCAAGCTGGTGTCCAAGGCCGCGGACAAGGAGCCGGAGGACACGGTCTATCGCCTGTACTACGACTTCAACACCCCCATTTCCAAGGCCATGGGCCATCAGGTGCTGGCCATCAACCGGGGAGAGAAAGAGGAAATTCTCAAGGCATCCGTGGAGATCGACCCGGAAGCCCTTTGTATGTGCGTGCGCCGCGAGGTGGTCCCCGGCCGCGCCGCCATGCCCATCGTCCGCGCCGCGGCGGACGATGCCTGCACCCGTCTGCTGCACCCCTCTCTGGAGCGGGAGATGCGCACCGAACTGACCGATGCGGCGGCGGAGGGCGCCATCCACAACTTTGCCCTGAACCTGCGCCCCCTGCTGATGCAGCCCCCCGTCAAGGGAAAGGTGACCATGGGCCTGGACCCCGGCTACCGCATGGGCTGCAAGGTGGCGGTGGTGGACGGCACCGGCAAGGTGCTGGATACCGCCGTGGTCTATCCCACCCATGGCCCGCGGCAGAAGGAGGAGGCTATCGCCATCCTGTCCCGCATGATTAAGAAACACGGCGTGGTGCACATCGCCATCGGCAACGGTACCGCCAGCCGGGAGACCGAGCAGATGACGGTGGAGCTCATTTCCCGCGTGGGGGTTGGAGTCAGCTATGCCATCGTCAACGAGGCGGGTGCCTCCGTCTACTCCGCCAGCAAGCTGGCGGCAGAGGAGTTCCCGGAATATGATGTAAACCTGCGCTCCGCTGTGTCCATTGCCCGGCGGCTGCAGGACCCCCTTGCGGAGCTGGTGAAAATTGACCCCAAGGCCATCGGCGTGGGTCAGTACCAGCACGATATGCCTCAGGCCCGGCTGAGCCAGACGCTGGACGGCGTGGTGGAGGACTGCGTCAACGCCGTGGGCGTGGACCTGAATACCGCCTCTGCGCCTCTGCTGGCCCGGGTGTCCGGCCTGAACGGCACCACGGCGAAAAATATCGTCACCTACCGGGAGGAGAACGGCGTGTTCACCACCCGCAAGCAGCTGTTGAAGGTGCCCAAGCTGGGTCCCAAGGCCTTTGAGCAGTGCGCCGGCTTCCTGCGTGTGCCGGAGAGCAAGGGCGTGCTGGACAACACCGGTGTCCACCCGGAGAGCTACCCCGCGGCGGAAAAGCTGCTGGAGCTGTGCGATTACACGCTGAACGATGTGAAGGAGGGCGGCCTTGCCGAGCTGGAGGCCAAGGCCAGGGAAATTGGTCTTGATAAGCTGTCTGCCGACTGCGGCGTGGGCGTGCCCACCCTGAACGACATCATCAAGGAGCTGATGAAGCCGGGCCGTGACCCCCGTGACGAACTGCCGCCCCCCGTTCTGCGTACCGACGTGCTGGAAATGAAGGACCTGAAGCCGGGTATGGAATTGAAAGGCACCGTCCGCAACGTCATCGACTTCGGTGCCTTTGTGGATATCGGCGTGCATCAGGACGGCCTTGTCCACATTAGCCGTATCTGTGACCGGTTCATCAAGCACCCCTCCCAGGTGCTTTCTGTGGGCGACATCGTCACCGTGTGGGTGCTGGAAGTGGACGAGAAGAAAAAGCGCATCAGCCTGACCATGAAGAAACCTTGACTTGCATAGGGGCGCACTGTGCGCGCCCGCGGGCGGAATATCCCCATGTACACAAAAAGACGGACATCTCCGATCGGAGATGTCCGTCTTTGCTTTGAAAAATTACTTCTTGGCAGCTTCGGCGGCCAGTCGGTTCAGCAGGGTATTGCGCAGGCCGATGAGGAAACCGTCCCGCTTGGGGAAGTTGCCGAACTCCAGTGTGTCGCCGTTGGCCTTGTCCAGAATCTCGCACACGGCATCGCGGCCGATGTACTGCTCCAGTGCCTGGCAGATGCGCACATCCTGCAGGGCATCGTACATCACCTCGGCGCGGGTGGAACCGTAGACGGTGTTGTGGCCGGGGTAGAGGATGAACGCGTCGCCGGAGGGGAAGGAACCCTCGGACGAGGTGGTCACCCACGGATCTACGGGGTGGTAGGACAGCTGGCTGTGGTAGAAGTTCAGTCCCCACTGCATGAAGCCGCCGATATTCCAGCGGTACAGCAGGAAGCCCAGCACCCGGTTGTTCCGAGCCTGCATAGCAAGGAAGCTGTTGGGGTAGCCGGTCTGAGGGCCACAGCAGTAGTAGGTCCACAGGTCGGTAATGCCGGCATCCAGGAACTTCTTCACGGACTGCACCACGCAGCAGGGGCGACCCACCAGACCCTGCTCGCAAAACTCGGTCTTGGACAGGGCGTCGATGGTGTGGCCGTCACCCAGCAGGGGGCGCAGCAGGTCGGCGGCGGCACGGTACTGGTCGATGTTGTGCAGGTTAGGCTCGTCCGAGATGTGGAAGAAGCAGTTGTCCAGCACGCCCAGCCCCTTCAAGTGGTTGCATACGGCGGTGATATACTGGGGCAGGAAGTTGGTGTACTCCGGGCCGGTGGCGGACACGTGCCAGCCGAACAGATAGTCGGTGACCCCGTCGTGGGTGACCATGATGTTGGGGGGACACTTGGCACCCCACTGGCTGAACAGGTGCGCCATCTCGAAGCGGGTGATGCCGTGGCGCAGGCACATCGTGACGAAGCGGGTGAGCTTGTCGAAGTTAAAGGTGTAAGCGTCGCCGTTCTTCTCGATATCCACCAGCTGGACACAGGGGCGGGCGGTACCCTCGGCGGTGTCCAGGGGCGGGGTGTGGATGGGGGTCAGAATCATGTTCATACCCACCCGGGCGGCGGCGGCCACATACTTTTCCATCAGCTCCCAATGGGCCTCGGAGAAAATCTCCACATGGTGGGCGGTGGCCACGCAGTCGGCGTGGAACCAGCGGGAGTAGATGGTCTGCTGCTCGGGCATAACCACGGGAATGACGGTCAGAGTCATGTCGCAGGGGACGGTGAACACCGCGTCGGAGCGGCGCACGTCGGTGAAGGTCAAATCCACGGTGTACTTATAGGTACCGGCGGCGGTATCCTTGGGGATATCCAGGCTGACCCACAGCACGGCGTTGTTGGGGCTGAGCAGGGTCTTGTTGCCCAGTTCTTCCATGGGGATCAGGGCGTCCGGGATGCGGCAGGGCTCCAGCGTGACGTAGTCCTGCGGGTCCAGATTCATGGGCGCGTGACCCATCTGCACGCAGGGGGCATCCACGGGGACAAGCTGGGCGCGGAACAGCTCCACCTTGTCGGCAAAGTCACCGCTGACGGCGGTTTCCACCAGCATGGTGTAGGAAGAGCGCATGGCGATCTGATAGCTGATGCGCTGACCGGGCATGGCGGTCATGGTGTTCTCGTTCCAGATGGGGAACTGGGTGTCGGGCAGAACCTTGGTCAGGTTAGTGAGCTGGACAATAGACAGATCCATAGTCAAACAGCCGCCTTTCTGTGTTGGTTATAGTGGAAGAATAGCATAGCCAGCCCGCGCTTTGTTATAAAAACGGGCCGTTGTTTTACAATTTTGGTTATTGGATGTCGGACAGCTTCAATGCGGCCTCGTACAGGGCACAGAAGCGGCGGAATTTGGTTTCGGTAGCGGGGGTGGGGTTGGGGGTGAATCGGCGGACGAAAGATACGACCTCCCCGGCGGCCTGCTTGAAGTCGGCGTAGCGGCCGTCGGCCACGGCGGCGATGATGGCCGCGCCCAGACAGGCGGCCTCCTTCTCCTTGGGAATGAGCACGTCCAGACCGGTGATGTCCGCCTGAAGCTGGCACCACACGGGGCTTTTGGCACCGCCGCCGGTGGCGATGATGGCCTTTAACTCGGTGCCCTTTTGGCGGATGTTGTCGGTGTTCTTGCGCAGGACGAAGGCCACGCCCTCCATGACCGCGTGGGCCATGTCGTACACATCGTGTTCCTGCCGCAGGCCCCAGAACACGCCGCAGGCCTCGCTGTCAAACTCGGGGGCGTTGGTGCCCACTAGATAGGGCAGGAACAACAGGTCGTTGCCGCCCCGCTGGAGCAGGACTTCGTTCATCTTACCGTAGTCGATGTCGCCCATGCAGGTGCGATGAAACCACTCCAGACTTACGCCGCCGCTCTCTGCTACGGGGAGCATGACGTGGGTGTCGGGGACAAAGCCGTAGTGCATGGCGATACCGCTGTCCCGGGGGGCGGGTTCGGCGGACATGGCGGCCAGAGCCATCACCGTGCCGGTGGACAGAGTGATGCCGCCCACCTCGGTGTTGCCTGTGCCGATCATGCCGGCGAAGTGATCCAAAGTGCCATGATTGACCAGGGTGGAGCAGTCCAGACCGGTGGCGTTGGCGGCTTCGGCGGTCAGACCGCCGGCCACGGAGCAGGGTTCTGCCAGAGGGGGCAGGCGGTCAGCGGTGATGCCAATGGCGTCCAGCATCTCCTGCCACCAGCACTTTTCAAAGATGTTGAAGTAGAAGGTGAAGGTGGCGATGGACATATCCGACTGGCACACGCCGGTGAGTTTATAGACGATGTAGTCCTTCAGCAGCATGAACTTGTCGGTAGCGGCGAACACGTCGGGGCAGTGTTCCTTCAGCCACAAAATCTTGGTGGCGGGCCAGGTGGGCAGAACGGCCTGCTGGCCGGTGATGCGCTCACACAAATCGGCAGGGAACCGCTCGGCCAGTTGGGCGCACTCGTCCTGAGACCGCTCGTCCATCCAGCTGATGACATTCGTCAGGGCGCGGCCCTGCTTGTCCACGGCCACAAGGGACTCCGCCTGACCGGTGAAGGCGATGTGAGCCACGGACTTGATGTTATTGGCGGACACCAACTCGGCGATCAGATCGGTCAGCCGGGTGAAATACAGCTCTGCGTCAAACTCCACAAAGCCGTTGTCCCGGATGTACTCCACCGGGCGGCTGCGCATGTCGATACACTTCAGGTCCCGGTCATAGACCGCAGCTTTCATATTGGTGCTGCCTAAATCAATGCCAATGTACATAGAGCAAAAACTCCGTTCGTTACCTTAGATGTTCAGGGCCTTGTTGTTCAGGCGCTCGCCCACGGCTCCGCCCGGATGGATGAGAGCAAACTGCTCGGCCTGATAGCCGGTTTCCTCGATGACGGCGGCCTGCAGGGCGTGGAAGATCATGCACAGGGCGGTGGTGGAGGTGGTCCCCTGGGCGTTCCACTTGTCGGTCTCGCGGTTGACGTGCTGTTTGAGCACCACGTCGGCGGCCTGCGCCAGAGGGGACTCCAGATTCTCGGTGACGGAGATGATGGACACGCCCTTTGCCTTGCAGATGTCCACGATGGGCAGCAGCTCCTTGGTCTTGCCGCCCCGGGAGGCGAAGATCATCACGTCGCCTTTTTGCAGGTAGCCGGTGGCGCCGTGGACGGCCTCGGCGGGGGAGATAAAGCGGGCGGGCCGCTCGATGCAGCACATCAGGTGGGCCATATGCTGGCAGATGATGCCGGAATGGCCGCAGCCGCAGGTGCCGATGCGCTCGGCGCGGCTGAGCAACTCCACCGCCTTGCCAAACTGCTCGTCATCGATGAAGGCTTTCATTTCGTTGATGCACTCCGCCTCGATGTCATAGGCGGCGCGGGCGGCCTGAATGGCTTCTTTCTTTACCATAACAAACACTCCTGTTTCCAAAAATTTGCAGCCTGGCTGCATAATACACTAATTGTATTATACACGATATTGGAAGATTTGGGTAGATGGTTTTTTGGGAACGGCGAATGGGACGGAAAAATTTTGAAAACAGCCTCAAAACCGATTGACTATTATTTCACAACAACCTATAATATTTGGGAGAGAAAGGAGAGTGCCCCCTATGAAAAAGTGTGCTATCAAGGCTCCGTTTTTTGAGATCGGACCTAAGTCCTACCTGTACGGTGACGACATTCTGGAACTGGCCAAGGCCGCCGATGCCGCCAGCGAGAAGTACAAGGTGGACATTATCTTCACCTGCCCTCTGGTGGAGCTGCGCCGCGTGGCTGAGAACACCAAGTTTATTCACGTCTTTGCCCCCCACATGGACCCCCTGACTCCCGGCCGCGGCCTTGCCGATGTGCTGCCCGAGTCTCTGGTGGCTGCCGGTGCCGAGGGCGTTATGCTCAACCACTGTGAAAAGCCCGTCTCCATCGCCACTCTGAAGGCTACCATCAAGCGCGCCGAGGAAGTGGGTCTGACCACCATCGTGTGCGCCGACTCCATTGCCGAGGCCTCCGCCATCGCCCACCTGAACCCTGACATCATCGTGGCCGAGCCCACCGAGCTGATCGGCACCGGCAAGGCTTCCGACGTGGAGTATGTGGAGGCGTCCACCCGCTGCGTCAAGGACGTCAACCCCGAGATCAACGTGCTGCAGGGTGCCGGCATCAAGTGCTATGATGACGTGTACCGCAACATCTTCGCCGGCGCTGACGCCACCGGATCTTCCAGCGGCATCGTCGCCCTGCCCACCCGCGAGGCCCGGGCCCAGATGGTGGACGATATGATCCGCGCCGTGCGCGAGGCGTACGACGCCCGTCAGAAGTAAGCAAATAACCATTTACATACAACAAGAAAATAGGAGGAAATTACTATGGAATTCAAGGTTTTCCAGAAAGAGATCGAGCTGCAGTCCCGCGGTTGGGTGCCCACCTTCCACGACATCACCACCGACGTGCTGAACATCGTCAAGGAGTCCGGCATCAAGAACGGCACCTGCACCATCGCCTCTCACCACACCACCTGCTCCGTCATGATCCAGGAGTGCTCCCACGACTTCGACACCTTCGATCTGGAGTTCCTGCAGCACGACCTGCTGGACATCATGCGCAAGATGATCCCCGACTACGTCAACGAGGGTGACTACCGTCATCCCGGCCCCGTCCACGCCCAGTTCGGCCGCTACGTTGACGAGCCCGGCAACTACACCTCCATGAACACCGACGGTCACCTGCGCTCCTGCTTCTTCGGCCGCAGCGAGGCCATGACCATCAAGGACGGCGTTCTGGACGGCGGCGAGTTCGCTCACGTCTACTTCATCGACTGGGACCACGTCCGCGCCCGTCACCGTCAGGTGAACGTGACCATCATGGGCACCACCGAGGACGTCAACGACCGCAAGTACAACAACGGCGAGGTCGTCAACACCCTGCGCAAGTATCCCGCCGAGGAAAAGGCTTATCTGGAGCAGTACGACGAGTGGAAGAAGCGCTGAGCTGATTTCATAACGCAAATTGAAAACGGGTCTGTCCCAACGGACAGGCCCGTTTTTTCCAACGAGGTGAAGCGAATGATCACAAGGCTAACCTGTGTCCGGGGCGCAGGAAGCGATCCGTACACCAATCTGGCGCTGGAGGAGCATATGCTCCACACCCTGCAGCCGGGGCAGTGCATCCTGTACCTGTGGCAAAATCAGAATACGGTGGTCATCGGCCGCAACCAAAATGCGTGGAAGGAGTGCCGCACGGAGCTTTTGAACGCGGAGGGCGGGCGGCTGGCCCGCCGTCTGTCCGGCGGCGGCGCGGTATTCCACGATCTGGGCAACCTGAACTTCACCTTTCTGATGGCGGAGGAGGACTACGACCTGGACCGCCAGCTCACCGTCATCGAGACTGCCTGCCGCAGTCTGGGCATCCCGGTGGAGCGCTCCGGCCGCAACGATATTTTGGCCGACGGGCGCAAGTTCTCCGGCAACGCCTTCTACCACAACAAGGGCCGGGCCTACCACCACGGCACCCTGATGGTGGCGGTGGACGGGGACAAGCTGGGTCGGTATCTCAGCCCCTCCAAAGCGAAGCTGCAGGCCAAGGGGGTGGCGTCCGTCCGTTCCCGGGTGGTCAACCTGACCGAGTTCTGCCCTGGCCTGACCTGTGAGGAACTGGCGCTGCGACTGGAGGCTGCCTTCGGCGTGACCTACGGTCTTGACGTGGAGCGTATGGAACCGGACGTGGCGGGAGCCGCCGCGCTGCGGGAAAAGTACGCAGGCGACGAGTGGCTCTACGGCCCCCGGCTGCCCCTGAGTTTGGAGTGCGAACGGCGCTTTGACTGGGGCGAGGTGCAGCTGCAGCTGCAGGTGGAGTCGGGGTCGGTGGCGGCGGCAAAGGTCTATTCCGATGCCATGGATGCAGAATTTGCCTCCGCTCTGGAGCGGACACTGACCGGAAGTGCCTTTTCCCGGGCCGCGCTGTGCGCCCGTGTGGAGGAACAAATGGGGCGGTACGCTGCCGATCTGTGCGCCATGCTGGCAGAATTGGACATCTGACAACGGGTTTTCCCTGCAAACGGGTCGAAAAAGGCCCGTTCTCACCCTTGCAAAGGGTGGAAATGTGTGGTAAAATCAAGACACCAATTAATTTGGAACCGTTTTGGAAAATTTTTGGAAAGGAATGATCCCCATGATTAAAGTCGATCCCGCAACCAAGTTTGACTTCCAGCCCGCTGACTTTGTGCCCTTCAAGGACAAAGAGGTTTGCGAGCGTGTTCGCAAGATCAGCGGCAAGGACCTGGAGAAGCGCGAGGCCTGGTGGCATCCCGAATTCAACGTCAAGGTCATGATGAACCCCCACCCCGTGCTGATCGCCACCCTGTTCTCCCGCCTGAAGGAAGCTGCCGAGGCCGGCCGCCCCTTCTCTATGATCCTGGGCAACCCCGAGCCTGACACCTACATCCCCCTGGCCCAGCTGATCAACTACTTCCAGATCGACTGCTCCAAGGTGTCTCTGTTTGCTGAAGACGAGTGGGCCGACCAGGACGGCAACATCGCCCCTGTCACCTACGAGGCCGGCTTCGCTCACTCCATGCTGAAGTACCTGTACTATCAGATCGACGAGAAGCTGCGTATGCCTCTGGAGAACGTCTACTATCCCACCAACGCCAACATCAAGGACTACTCCAAGATCATCCACGAGGTTTCCGGCGGCGGCGCCGACATCGCCTCCACCTCTCCCGGCTGGACCGGCCACATGGCTTTCGTGGATCCCATCCCCGAGTTCATCGGCAGCGGTGACATCGAGGAGTGGCTGAATCAGCCCGCTCAGCTGGTCACTCTGCATCCCATGACCATCATGCAGAACTCCCTGAACGGCACCTTTGGCCAGTCCGGCGACATCGCCAACGTGCCTCCCAAGGCTGCTACCATCGGTCCTCTGGACGTGATGCGCGCCAAGGAGCGTATCGAGGTTCATGCTCTGGCTACCTGCGGCACCTTCTCCAGCTGGCAGCGTATGACCTCCCGTCTGGTCACCCACGGCCCCATCACTCCCTACATCCCCTCCACCATGCTGCAGACCAAGAAGACTCAGGTCTACATCAGCGAGGAGCTGGCTGCCCCCTTCGAGTGCTGGGAGAAGGTCGGCTACTAAGCCGCACCCAACCGCAACATACCGACATTACCCGCCCCGCACAATGTGCGGGGCGGGTTTTTGTTGACGGGGTTGTTTATGTGTGCTATCTAAATGACACAGAGGCATTCTTTCTATAACCCCCCGCGATTAGTGCGGGGCGTTCACTGGATGGAATGCCTCTCTTTTTGCACAAAACATTGCCCTGCGAAGCGGACGGGGTTGTTCCGCCCTTGGGCGGGTGTCTTTTGTCTTGCCACAAAAGACGCGAAAAAGGCATTAAGAAACCCATGGTTTCTTAAAACTTCCTTTGGGCAACTCCGTGGGGTCACACCCACACGGTCGGCGGACACTTCTGACCCGTTCAGCGCCGATTAGGCTGTCGCACTCTGTACCCTCTGTAATTTTGCTCGTCTAACGAAAGCCGCCGACTTACACCGCAGGAACGAAACACCCACCGCAGCAGGCGCCTTTGTGCGGTAGGAGGGAAACCCGATTGTATTACCGAGGGGCGGTAGCCTAAAGTTGCAACGTGGTGTCGTCATCGGTGCGCCGGACGTGCGGAATGACTTGGGATTACGAGCCGTTCTCCTTGGGGTCCGGGGTGCGGCGTGTTTGAGATGCAGACACGCAGTGTCCAATCTCATCCACGCAAACCCCGGTGGCGTTTTGCCTACTTTGCCGCCACGGGCAAAGTAGGTCGCCCTGCCGGGCGAAACAAAAAATTTTGCAGAAAAATTGAAGTTGCGCGTTGAGGGTGCTATAATGATCGGCAGATGGTTTTGAAAGGAGGGATACCTGTGGCGGCGATCAAAGTAGGACTGCGCGACGTGCTGGGCGACCGGGAACTGTACCGGCAGATGGCGCGCATTGCCGTCCCCGTATCCCTGCAGGGCCTGATCACCGTTGGCATCAATTTGGTGGACACCATTATGCTCAGCGGCATGGGGGATGCGCAGCTGTCGGCCTCCTCTCTGGCCACGCAGTTCATCAATCTGTTTATGATCTGCTGCATGGGCATCGGTATGGGTGCGTCGGTGCTGACCAGCCGCTACTGGGGTATGCGGGAGCCGGACAGCCTGAAAAAAGCTGTTACCATCATGCTTCGCTTCGCGGTGATCTTCTCCGGGGTGTTTACGCTGACCACCATTGCGGCACCCCAATGGATCATGCGTCTGTACACCAAGGATGCGGAACTGATCGGGTACGGCGTGGTCTATCTGCGGTGGATGATCCCCACCTACATCTGCATGGGACTGAGCCTGACCTGTACCATCGTGCTGCGCACGGTGGGGCAGGTGCGCCTGCCTATGCTGACCAGCATTGTGGCGTTTTTTATCAACGTCTTTTGCAACTGGGTATTTATTTTTGGCAAGCTGGGTGCGCCCCGGATGGAGATCGCCGGTGCGGCGCTGGGTACGCTGATCGCCCGCGTCTTTGAACTTGTCAGCATCTGCGGCTGGTTCTTCTTCAAGGACGACCGCATCCGGTACCGAATCAAAGATACCGCCATGAAGTGCGGCGACCTGCTGGGGGAATATATCCGCATCAGCATCCCTGTCCTCATCAGCGACAGCCTGCTGGCCCTTGGCAACAATGCCGTGGCCATGGTCATGGGTCACATCGGGAAAGCGTTCGTGGCGGCAAATTCCGTGACCATGGTGGTGCAGCAGCTCAGCAGTGTGCTGACCCAGGGTGTGTCCAACGCCAGCGGCATCATCACCGGGCACACCATGGGCCGGGGCGAGATGGAAAAGGCGCAGAAGCAGGGATACGCATTCCTGTTTATGAGCTTTGTCATCGGCTGTGCGGCGGCGCTGGTCATTTTGCTGCTGCGGGAGCCGGTCATTGGGTTCTACAAGGTGTCCGACGAGGCGAAATTCATCGCCCGGGAGATGATGGACGCCATTTTGATCATCGTTATTTTCCAGTCTATGAGCTCCATCCTGACCAAGGGCGTGCTGCGGGCCGGCGGGGACACCAAGTTCCTCATGGCGGGTGACATCCTGTTTTTGTGGGTGGCCTCCGTGCCCCTTGGTTATCTGTCGGGACTGGTGTTTGAGTGGCCCGCATTCTGGACGTACACCTTTTTGAAGATCGATCAGATCATCAAATGCGTGTGGTGTTACTTCCGCCTGCGCAGCGAAAAGTGGATGAAGAAAATCTATTCCGCACAAGGAGAGAGTTAAATGGGAACGCTGATTAACTGTGGTTTAATTCTGCTGGGCGGTGTCATTGGTCTGCTGTTCAAGCGGGCGGTCAGCGAGGGGATGGAGCGGTCCGTCCAAAAAGCGGTGGGCGTGGCGGTGGTCATGGTGGGCCTGTGCGGCGCGCTGAACGTGATGCTCCACATTGAGGATGGACGTCTGAAAAGCTCCGGCGAGCTGCTGCTGGTGGTCAGCCTTGCCCTTGGTACCTTTGTTGGCGAGGCGCTGAAGCTGGACCGCCGGATTGACGACGGCTGCAAGGCCATTGAGAACCGCTTCAAGGCCAGTAACTTTTCTGCCGGGTTTATCACCGCCAGTCTGATCTACTGCATCGGTGCCATGGCCATCGTGGGATCCATTCAGGATGGGCTGTTGGGCGACAGCAGCACCCTGATCACCAAGGGCATCATCGACGGCATCACCTCCGTGGTACTGGCAGCTACCTTGGGTTACGGTGTGCTGCTTTCCGTCATTCCGGTATTGATCTATCAGGGAGCCATGACCCTGCTTGCCGGCACGCTGGAAACGGTGCTGAAAGGTCAGTTGTTGGATAACATTTGTATGGTGGGTTACGTGCTGGTGCTGTGCATCGGTATCAACTTTCTGTCCAATAAGGACAACCAGATCAAAACGGTCAATATGCTGCCGGCGGTATTGGTGCCCGTGGGGTACGAACTGCTCCGCGCGCTGGCCCGCTGTGCATTGAACGGATGAAAGCAAAACCGCACCTCCCGGCACGGGGGGTGCGGTTTGATATTTGGGGCGCGGGTTCGATGTATTTCGACTGCCGGCTGCCCGCCGGGAGACGTGCTGCAATTCAAATGACAGTTGACATTACGAACATCGGAGAAGCCTTGAAATGCGTTGATATTTCGACCTGTGTATGTTATAATACGACAAGCAGACCCTTGTCGCCGGTAGGTTTTCGACGGGGGAGTACAAAACGTGTAAATCACAGCGTAGAAGGAGCTGTTTTAATATGAGCAAGCAGCAGAGGAAAAAAACGGATCCTGCTCCGGCGCGGCCTGCCTTTATCCGGGGGAGTGCGCCGCATTTGGTGGCGGTCCTCTTTTTCTTTGTGGTGTGTCTGTGTTCCGCCGGCACGGTCAAGTGGACGGCGCTGATTTTGCTGGCCGGTGCCCTTGCGGTGGGTGCGCTGCGGGCCAAAACACTTTTGGAGCAGGTTCGCTGGCCGCTCATCGCGCTGTTTGCGGTGGTCGCAATGGACTTTATTTCCACATTTTACGCCGTGTCGGGCAAGTTTGCTCTGAGTGAATTTTTGAAGATCGCGGTTTCGTTTGCCGTCGTGCTGATTTTCCTGGCTTTGGCTCCCAAAGGGGAGGCTGCCCCCGGTTTGAAGATCGCCGCGGTTCTTGCCCGGGCCGCTGCGCTGATGGGGGTGGTCAGTATTGATTTGCTGTCTACCCGATGGATCAGCGGAGCGGTGGTCCGTCTGCTGGGTCTGTTCGGAAAGGACTACGCCGTGCTTGGCGGCGTGGAAGAGGGGATCCGCATGACCTCCCTGGTCCAGAATCCCAACGTCTTTGCCGGCGTTGCGGGCATTGGCGTGCTGCTGTCCCTGGGACTGGTCCTCTCCGGTGAGGGGGAGAAGGCCGGCAGAGGGCATTTGGTGTGTCTGTACATCAACGCGCTGGCCTTCGTGCTGGCGTTCAGCATGGGCGCTACCGCCACCATCGCCGTGGCCTTTGTGGCCTATCTGCTGCTGGAAGGGGCGCGGAAACGTGCCGGGGCCCTTGTACTGATGGTGGAAACGCTGGTCGTTGTTGTGGCGGCGGTGGTTCCGATTTCTGTTACCTCGTTTGGGGTGTGGGACGGCGTCCAAATCGTCCCCCTGCTGTGTGTGGTAGTCGGCAGCGCGGCGCTGTGCGTGCTGGATCGCTTTGTGGGCTGGCCCCTGGCGAAAAAGCTGGCCGGACACGGTAAGGTGCTGCTGGCTGCTATGGGCGGCCTGATCGCCGCACTGCTGGCAGTCATCGTGCTGGCGTACAATCTGACCGGCGGCACGGAACTTGCCGCGGGGGAAACCCTCCGCCGCAGCATCTACCCGAAAGCCGGGGAATATGTGGTCAGCGCGCAGGTCTCCGGTCCGGTCACCGTTACGATCGAAAGCCAAAACAAAGAACAGACCATGATGCACACCAGAACCCTGCTGTATCAGGGCGCGCTGGAGCAGGCAGAGTTTTCCGTTGCGGATGATTGCCTGGTGGTTTATTTCACCTTTGCTGCCGTGGAGGATGTCCGGCTGGACCGGGTGACCTGGTCCGGACCGGACGGGCAGGGGGAGGTCCCTTTGGGGTACAAGCTGCTGCCCAGCTTTATTGCAAACCGTGTTCAAGGTTTGTTTGCCAACCAGAACGCCATTCAGCGCATGGTGTTCTTTGAAGACGGAGTCAAGCTGTTTCTGCGCAGTCCCGTTTTTGGCGGCGGGATCGGATATTACGAAAACGGAATTATGAGCGTGCAGCAATTCTTCTATGAAACCAAGTACGCCCATAACCACTATATTCAGGTCATGGCGGAAACCGGCATCATCGGACTGTTTCTGTTCATTGGGCTGCTGGCCGTTTCGGCGGCGGCTGTGCTGCGCGCCCGGCGAAAAAAACCGGGGGTTGGACTGACTGCGGCGCTGGGTGCGGCGCTGGTATTTATGATCGGCCATGGTGGAGTGGAGGTGGTATTTTCCCACTTTGCCTACTTGCCCTTCGCGTTCGGCGTATTTGCGCTGATCAATTTGTGCTGTGCTTCTCCCGTGAAAACAACGGGGGTGAAAGTCGGCGTTCTGGCGGGCGGAGCCGTGGTTTTGGCGGTGTTCCTCGGCCTGCTGGGCGGCAACGTCCGGGCCAAGCACCTTGTGGTCACCACGCCCACCTTCGGCACACTGGACAAGGCGATCAAGCTGGATCGGTACGAATGGGCGGACTATATGCTTTCTTACGTCACCAACGCCCCCAGCGCGTCTGATGTTCCGCAGGTGCAGGAGCAGGCACAGGTGTACGCCGCCCGGCTGGAGCAGGTGGACTCCAACACCATCCCGGCCTACCTTGCCGAATACTATTTCGCCAACGGGAATGTGGAGCGCGGCGTCGCGATGACAGAAAAGTACGTGACTTACGTTTCCTCCAAGGCGGAGGCGTGGCAGTGGGCGTTCGACCTGCTGGAGCGCTACGAGGAAGACTCGTTGGAGTTCCGCAGCGGCGTGGCCCACATTGCCGGACTGATGGACGACTGGAACCGGCAGAACATGGGAGAAATCGTGCTGCAGGAACGGAACCGTGTGTTTCTTGACAGAATGGGGCTGTAACACGGCTCCCGGTGCATTTGAGGAGGAACTATGATCAAAGAGAATCAGAGATTGATCAACCAGCTGAATGTGCTCAGTGACGGTGCCATCATCCTGCTGATGATGCCGCTTGCGTTCTGGCTGCGCTTTTTCGTTATGCCGGGCGGGCGCATCTCGGTGTCGTTCGGGGGTTATATGCTTCTAGCGCTGGGAATGGCGGTGCTGTGCCTGTTTACCTATGCGGCCTTCGGTATGTATCAGTCGTTCCGGCGGGTGACGATCTTGAAGGAACTGGCTCGCCTTTGGGTGGCCAGTTTGATGGATATGGCTCTGGGCCTGAGTGCTTTGTTCTTGTTTCGCGGCATTGACTTTTCGCGCTGGGTCATGGCGATTTTCCTCGTGCTGAGCGTGGGCGCGCTGAGTGCGAAACGTGTGATCGGCCGTGGCATTATGAGGCAGATGCGGGCCAAAGGCTATAATCAAAAGTATGTTGTGCTGTTGGGAAACGGTCCAATTGCAAAAAACTATATCAGCGTCATTGACAGGCAACGGTATTTGGGCTACCATGTGGCGGGCTATGTTGCCTTGACGCCCATGGAGGGGGAAGATGTCCCGGAGCATCTGGGTACTTACGACCGGCTGGAAGAAATTTTGGACAGGTACCGCCCGGACGAGGTGGTGTCCGCCATTGAGATGGAGGACTATAAGTACACGCCGACCCTGATCGCGGCCTGCGAGAAAACGGGGACTAAGATGTCCATCATTCCGTTTTATTCCGACTACATCACGGCGAATCCGCAGTTCGATGACATCGGCGGCATCCCTCTTCTGAACATCCGCCGCATACCGCTGGACAACTGGGGGAATGCGTTTGCCAAGCGACTGGCCGATATACTCTGCTCGGGTCTGCTTTTGGTGTTGACCAGTCCCGTTTTGCTGGCCTGCGCCATTGGGGTGAAGCTGTCCTCGCCCGGACCCATCATCTTCCGTCAGGAACGGGTGGGACGCAATAAGAAGAAATTTTATATGTACAAATTCCGCTCCATGCGGGTCAACGACAGTCAGGATACGGGCTGGAGCAGTGACCGGGATAACCGTAAAACGGAGTTTGGCGCCTTTATCCGCAAGTTCTCGTTGGACGAACTGCCCCAGTTGTTCAACGTGTTTAAGGGGGATATGAGCCTTGTGGGGCCCAGACCGGAGCTGCCGTTTCACGTGGATCGGTTCAAGGAAGAAGTGCCCCTCTACATGGTCAAGCATCAGGTGCGCCCGGGTATTACCGGCTGGGCGCAGGTGAACGGACTGCGGGGCGACACCTCCATCAAGGAACGCATTGAGCACGACCTTTACTACATCGAGCATTGGGACGTGCTGCTGGACATCAAGATCCTGCTTATGACCGTGTTTGGCGGAAAGTTCATTAACAGTGAACAGCTGAAATAAGCCGCGTGACCGCGGAGGGAGGAGCCGTCGATGGAACGAAAGGTGCTGTTTACCGCCTCTACATATTCCCACATCCGCAGCTTTCATCTGCCTTATCTGGAACGGTTCCGGGCGGCGGGGTGGCAGGTGCACGTGGCCTGCGGCGGAAAGAAAATGGACATCCCTGGTGCGGATAAGGTGTTCCATCTCCCACTTAAAAAGTCCATGATCGCGCCGGGCAACTTTTGGGCGGCGGCTCAGCTGCGCGGGTTGATCCGGCGGGAGGGATACGACCTTGTCACGGCCCACACGTCCCTGGCGTCTTTTTTCACTCGTCTGGCGGTGCTGGGACCGGGCCGGCGACCCAAAGTCGTTGGTGTGGTCCACGGCTTTTTGTTTGATGAAAACAGTCCGGCATGGAAACGGCGGATCCTGCTGACGGCGGAGCGAATGGTTGCCCCGGTGACGGATCTGATGCTGACCATGGACCGATCGGACTATGACATGGCTCGTCGCCACGGGCTGGGAAAGCGCGTGACGTTTATCCCGGGGATGGGCGTGGACTTTGCACAGCTTGATACTGCGGCCGATATGGGGGAGGACCTGCGCCGGGAACTGGGAATTGCGGCGGATGCGACGGTGCTGTTTTTTGCCGGGGAGTTTTCCAAGAACAAGAGCCAGAACGTGTTGATCCGGGCCATGCAGCTGCTGCCGGAGCGCGTGGTGCTGGTGCTGGCGGGGGAAGGGACCCGGCTGGAACGCTGCCGCAGTCTGGCCCGGGAGCTGGGCGTGAACGATCGGGTGCACTTTCCGGGCTACGTGCGGGACGTGGGCCGGTGGTATGCCGCTGCGGACGTCGTGGTGCCGTCCAGCCGCAGTGAGGGGTTGCCGTTCAACGTGATGGAGGCTATGTACTGCGGACTGCCCGTGGTGGCCAGCGCGGTAAAAGGACACGTGGATCTGGTGCGGCACGAAGAAAACGGGCTGCTGTACCCCTACGGGGACCACGTGGCCTGTGCGCGAGCCGTTGAGCGGCTGATCAATGACCCGGAACTTGCCTGCCGCTTGGGTGAGCAGGCTGCCGGAAGTGTGGCAGACTACAACTTGGACCGTGTGGGTGATATCGTGTTTGCGCAATATCAAAGCTGCGTAAAGGAGCCGGCGGTCAATTTCTGAATACACAAAAAACGCGCGTCCTGTCCAGCGACAGGGCGCGCGTTTTTTGATGCGGTCAAGCCGGACACTGACGGCCGGTGTGGTCGATGGTGTAGGCTCCGTTCAAAATCAGCTGGGAGATGGGGACGAAGGAGTAGCCGTCGGCCAAAAGCTGCTCGATAATGGTGGGCAGGGCCTCGGGCGTGTGCTTGGCGGCGTTGTGAAACAGTACGATGGAGCCGGGACAGACCTTGTTTGTCACCCGCTTTGTGATGTCGGCGGCGGACAGATCCTTCCAGTCCAGACTGTCCACGTCCCACTGGATGGGTTCCATGCCCATGGAGCGGATGGCCCGGATGGAGTTGTCGTCATAATCGCCGTAGGGTGGGCGGATCAAAGTGGGACAGACCCCGGTGATGGCCTTTATTTTTTCGTTGCAGGTAGTCAGATCATCCACGATTTGCTGGGTGGACAGCTGAGGCAGGTGGGCGTGGGTGTTGGAGTGGTTCATGACTTCGTGCCCGGCGTCGTGGAGTGCCCTGACCGATTCCGGGTAACGGTCCACCCAGTCGCCCACCACAAAAAAGGTGGCTTTGACGCCGTAATGAGCCAGCGTGTCGATAAGCTGCTGGGTGTCCTCGTTGCCCCAGGCGGCATCAAAGCTGATCGACAGCATTTTCTGGTCCCGCTGCACGCAGTAGATGGGTAGTTGACGGGGACTGGCGGAAGCGCCCACGGCGGCGGGATAGCTGACCGCCCAAAAGATGGCGCACGCCGCAGCCAGACAGGCGAAAACGGACAGGGATTTTCGGCGCAGGTATATCACGCTGAACACGGGCTTTTTCATACTGATTTGACCTCCCACAAACTCTTTGTGGGAGTATATGCGCCGAGGTGGGCGGGAAATACCTGTTATTCGGCCCGGGGTCCTGCCAGCAGCCTGCGGTAGTCCGAAGGGGACATCCCCTTTTGCTTGCGGAACAGACGGCTGAAGTACAGGGGGTTGTCGTAGCCCACGGCGGCGGCGATTTGGGTCAGATTCCAGTCCGTGTCCCGCATGAGGGTGATGGCGTTGGTGATGCGGGTGGAGAGGATATACTGCATGGGGGTTTGGCCGGTGACCTGCTTGAAGCAGCGCAGAAACCAGCTGATGCTGACGTTCTGCCCGGCGGCGTACTCGCGGATGTTGATGGGGGAGCTGTAGTTTTGGGCGAAGTATCGCTGGGCCTGCTCCACCTGCCTGTGGAGTGCGGAGGTCAGTGAGGTGGGAGTGGGGGCGACCCGGCGGCTGAGCAGAAGAAGCTGGCGCAGATACAGTTCCAGCATGGTCTGGAAGTTGGCACGGCGGGTCTGAAGCTCATGGATCATGTGGTCGAACAGTTGGGGGAGGGCCGGGTCTGCGCCGGCGAAAAAGATGCAGTCCCGGGACGTAAAACCGCTGGATTCCAGTATTTCCTCCACCTGATTGCCGGTAAAATGTACCCAATACATCTCGGTGTGGTCTTTGCCGTGGTAGCGGTAGTGCTGAGGCTGGTCGGGGCGGAACAGCACCATATGTCCGGCGGTGAGCTGGTGGGCCTTTCCGCCGATTACAAATTCCGCCCTGCCGCTTGCCAGATAGAGCAGTTGGTAATCCGGGCGCCCCATGGGCCGCTGGGTGCAGGATCGATCTTCTCCGCTGAGCCGATAGTTGCCGCAGCAGCATACCAACAGGGGAACGGACCGGTCGGCAAAGGGGATCTCGGGGATGTTCAGGTAGCCGCAGGACATATACATACCGGGTCACTCCTTGGGTCATGTTTTTGCAATTGTATCATTTTGTGCATGTTTTGTCTAATGTTATTTATGGAATTTCAGGGGGAAGGGGGATATGATAAAGGAAAAAAGAGATGGGAGGGCGTTTTGATGAAACTGCCTGCTTATTACGAAGATCTGACCTGCCAGCGGGTAAACACCACCCCGGACCGAGCCTACTACATCCCGGCCTCAACTCCTATGGACGAGCATGTGGAGCGGCGTGAGGCATCCGACCGCTTTGTGCTGCTTAATGGGGACTGGAAGTTCCGTTACTACACCGATATGACACAGGTGGAGGAGGACTTCTTTCGGCCCGGCTATGACACAAGCGGCTTTGACACGCTGCACGTGCCCTCGGTATGGCAGTACAACGGCTATGACAGTCACCGCTACGATGACAGCGAGTACTCCCAGCCCATGGATCCGCCCTTTGTCCCCTGGGAGAATCCCTGCGCGGCCTACGTGCGGGAGTTTGATTGGGCTGCCGATCCCGCCGCGCCACGGGCCTTTTTGAACTTCGAGGGCGTGGACAGCGGCTACTATGTGTGGCTGAACGGTCAGTTTGTGGGCTACGACGAGGTAGCTCACAGCACCGGCGAGTTCGAGGTGACGGACAAGCTGGTGGAGGGTAAAAATACCCTCGCCGTGCTGGTGCTGAAGTGGACCAAGGGTACCTATCTGGAGGATCAGGACAAGTTCCGCACCAACGGCATCTTCCGTGACGTGTACCTGCTGCGCCGCCCCGTCAATCACCTGCGGGACTATTTTGTCAATACCGAGCCGACCAATGCCGGCTGGCAGGTGCGTGTGCGCATGAAGTTTGAGGGCGCACCGGTGGAAGTGTCCGCCAAGCTGCTGTGGAATGGCGGCGTTGTGGACACGGCGGTGTGTGAGCCCCTGCGTGACGGCGGGGAGTACACCCATCAGTTGGTGCTGAATGTGACCGACCCCTGTCTGTGGGACACGGAGCACCCCAATCTGTATCGGTTGGAGCTGACCATGCCCGATGAGGTCATCGTGGACGAGGTGGGCCTGCGCAAGGTGGAGGTGGACGGCGTTGTTCTGCGGGTGAACGGGCAGGCGGTGAAATTCCGGGGTGTCAACCGCCATGACAGTGATCCGGAGACCGGCCCCACCGTGGATATGGAGCATATGCGCCGGGACCTGCGCCTGATGCGCCAACACAACATCAGCGCCGTGCGCACCAGCCACTATCCCAACGACCCCCGGTTCTATCAGCTGTGCGACCGCTACGGCTTTTTTGTCATGGACGAGGCGGATGTGGAGGCCCACGGCCCCCTTGCGCTGTATTTCGAGGCACCCACCCCGGCGGAACAGCGTGACCTCCTGGACCGCGGCCGCGCCAATATCATTGCCGGCAACCCCGATTGGATGGCCACCATTTTGGACCGCGTGGAGCGCTGTGTCCGCCGGGACAAGAACCGTCCCTGCGTGGTCATGTGGTCCGTGGGCAACGAGAACGGCTTTGGCGTGTGCATTGAAAAGGCGCTGGAATGGGTCAAGGGTCACGACCCCAGCCGCCCCACCCACTACGAGCATCTTTCCCCCAATGACAGCAGACGGCAGGACGACCACTCCAACTTGGATGTGCTCAGCCGGATGTACTACCAACCCAAAATGCTGGACGAGTTTGTGCAAAAGCATCCCCCCAAGCCGCTGGTGCTGTGCGAATATGCCCACTCCATGGGCAACGGTGCCGGCGACTATGAGGACTACTGGCAGTACTTCCGCAACCGGGAACAGTCCTGCGGCGGCTTTGTGTGGGAGTGGTGCGATCACAGCGTCTATAAAGGCAAGACCGAGGATGGCCGGCCCATCTACCTCTATGGCGGCGACAGCGGCGAGCAGGCCCACGGCGGCAATTTCTGCGTGGATGGCATGGTGTCCCCCCATCGCAAGCCCCATCCGGGTCTGTTGGAGTACAAGAATGTCAACCGCCCGGCCCGTTCCGAATGGAACGATGGAATACTGACCGTCCGCAACTACATGGAGTTTGTGGACCTTGCCGACTATGTGGAGGCGGAGTGGGAGCTGACCTGTGATGGGAAACTGGTTCAGGGTGGCCTGCTGGACCTGCCCAGTGTTCCGGCCGGAGCGCAGGTGGACGTGGGCCTGCCCCTGAACGTGCCGGCGGAGGGCAAATGCCAGCTGAAAATCACCTGGCGACAGAAGCGGGGTACCGACCTTGTGGATGCCGGCCATGAGCTGGGCTTTGATGCCATCACGGTTGCCAACGCTGACGGAGCAAACCAGGCGGCCAAAAAGCTGTGGCAGCAGACGGCCCGCGGTGAGCTCAAGGTGGAGCAGGGCCAGCGGTATGTGCGCATTACCGGCGCGGATTTTGTCTACGAGTATGACCGGGCAAGCGGCCTGTTCTCTGCTATGGAGCGCGGCGGCAGGAAACTGCTGGAAAAGCCCATGGCGTGGAACATCTGGCGCGCCCCCACGGACAACGACTGCAAGGAACAGGTGAAATGGCGCGCCCTTGGCTACGAGCGCGCCTTCGGCAATACCTATTCCGACCAAATCGAACAGACGGAGGAGGGCGTGAAGCTGACCGCCACCTTCATCCTCATTGCCCATGGCCGCCAGCGCGCGGTAGAGGGTGAGGTCTGCTGGCTGGTGGATGGAGCGGGCGATGTGCGCCTTGAGGTGGATGCCAAGCTGTGCGACGGGCTGCCCGTTCTGCCCCGCTTTGGCGTGCGGCTGTTCCTGAACGAGGAAATGGAGCGGGTGGAGTATCTCGGTGTCGGCCCGCTGGAGAGTTACCCCGACAAATGCCGGGCCAGCTGCTACGGCGCGTATTCCGACACCGTTTCCAACCTGATGGAGCCGAATATCAAGCCCCAGGAGAGCGGAAGTCACAAGGGCTGTGACTTGCTGGAGCTGTCCGGCGGAGGGGTGAAGCTGACGGTGGTCGGCGGGGAGGAGTTTTCCTTCAACGCCAGCCACTACACCCAGGAGGAACTGACCGCCACCGGGCATTATCACGAGTTGAAGCATTCCGGCCATACGGTGCTGTGCCTTGACATGGGACAGACGGGCATCGGCTCGGAAAGCTGCGGCTGGGCGCTGTTGGAGCAGTACCGCCTGAGCCGGGAACTGTCCCTGAAGCTGAAACTGAAGTTCGAAGTGGAATAAGAGAAAAAACGCCCCCGATGCAGCGCATCGGGGGCGTTTTCTGTTCGTTACAGGGCGGTGTAGCCGCCGTCAATGGGGATGCTCAAACCGGTGAGGTAGGCACCGGCGTCGGAGGCCAGGGTCAAAATCAGACCGGACACGTCCTCCTGATTGGCCAGCCGGCCCAGCTGGGTGTGCTTGGAATACTGACGGGCGAACTCCTCGCTGGTACGATGGGAGTTCAGACCGCCGGGGCACACGGCGTTGATGCGCACACCGTACTGACCGTAGTAGCTGGCGGCGTGGCGCACCCAGGCGGTCAGGCCGGACTTGTCCACGGCATAGGTGTGACCGCCGGCGCCCACGGCGCCGAAGGTATTTTGCTCGGGTACGTCGTAATTGTGCTTTTCCACACCGATCAAGCCCATCATGGAGCCAAAGACCACGATGGAGCCGCTGCGCTGCTTTATCATCTGTTCCCCGGCCAGCTGCACCATACGGATGGTGGCGGCGGAATTGGTGCGCACGTTGGCTTCAACGGCATCGTCGCCGGTGTCCCACGGAGTGGGCCCGTTTTTGGCGGAGGTGGGGATGGTGCGGCTGCAGTGGATGAACGCGTCCAGACTGCCGCCGTCGGCGATAACGGTTTGGAACATGGCGTCAATGCTGGCCGGGTCGCCCTGATCGAAGGGGACGGCGGTGACTTTGATGCCCTTTTCGGAACTGAGCTGCTCCACAAATTCCCGGGCGCTCTCCACCGAGTGGCTGGCCAGGTACAGGTTGGCGCCCGCGTCGGCCAAAGCCATGGTGGCGCCCAGGCCGTACATGACACGGCCACCGGTGATCAGGACGTTCCTGCCCTTCATGGAAAACAAATCGTAGGTATTGAACATAGCGGACCCTCCCTTACTTTGCGGTGTAGCCGCCATCCACGGGCAGGGTGATGCCGGTGACGTAGGCGGAGGCGTCGGAAGCGAGGAAGGTCACCGCGGCGGCGATGTCCTCCGCCGTGGCAAGGCGCTTGATCTGGCTGTGGGCGGCAAAGGCTTCCTCAAAGGATTTGGGCTGCTTGCCCGCCATGGGGGCGAAGGCCAGAGCGTTGCAGCGGCAGCCGTGTTCGCCCAAAAAGCCTGCGGCCTGGCGCGCGTAGTTGACGCAGCTGCCCCGGACGTAGCCCCGCAGCAGGGAGAAGTCCCGCTCGTAGAGCTCCGGGCAGCCGCCGTAGTTGTGGGGATCGTAACCCACCAGCGCGCCGTAGTCGGTGGACAGGATCACGCTGCCGTGCCCCTGAGCCGCCATGACGCGGCCCACGGCCTGCACCGTGAGGATCATGCCGCCCATGGCGGTCTGGGCCTGGGCGTTGATGGTATCGAAGTCGTGACTCCAGCCGGGGGCGGTGTCCATGTTGAGCACGTTTTCCACCAGCACGTCCACAGTGCCCATAGCGTTCTTAGCCCACGCGGCAAGGGCCTCGGCCTCGTCGGCGTTGGCGTGGCGGTAGGGGAAGAACCCCTCACCGGATGCGCCGTCCACGGGGGCGGAACCCGCCGTCCAGACCCGGGCGCCGGCTGCCTGCAGACCGGCGATCAGCTCCATGCCGTAGGGGTGCTCACCGCCCACCACCAGCGCGTTCTTGCCGGACAGGGAGAAGGCGGTCAAAAGATTCTGCATGGGGGACGACCTCCTTACCGCTCGCGGATCTCGGACAGGAAGACCCGGCGGCCGCCCTCTTCCCGGCTGCGGATACCGGCCACGAGGATCTTGGTGCACTCGATGGTCTCCTCAAAGGGGAAGGGGTGCACACCGGTGCGCAGGTAGTCCACAAAGACCTCCAGCTGTTTCTTAAAGGAGTAGAAGGAGTCGCCGCTGGCCACGTTCTTGGACATATACTCGCCGCACAGCCACAGGCCGGGGGCGGGGGTGTTCATGGGGATGGTCACGTGGCAACCGTCCTTGTGGTACAGGTTGACGAAAGGCTGCTCGTAGGTGCCCAGGTTCTCCACCCACTCAAAGCCGCAGCCCACCAGATGGAAGAACGCCTCGATGGCGTGCATACCGTAAGTCTCCCACTTCTTGGCCATGGGGGAGATGATGTAGCGGAACTTGCCGAACTCAAAGTGGCGGTCGTAGTAGATCTCGATCTCCTTCTTATAGCGCAGGGAGGAGCCGGACATGATGTGGGCACCCTCGTCGTACCACTTGACCATGGTACGCAGGTCCTCCTCGTTGTCGGCCAAAGGCTTGTCGATGAAGATAGGCAGGCCGGCCTCGATAAAGGGACGGCAGCGCTGGACGTGCTCGGCGCCGATGTCGGTGGCGCAGATGATGGCGTCCACCTGACCGATCATATCCTCGGGCTTATCCACCACGTTGGGGATAAAGGTGGCCCGGGCGCAGCTTTCGGCCATCTCCCGCTCGGCGTAGCCGGTGAAGCAGACGTGGGTAACTCTGACACCGGGGATGCCGAAGGTGTCCGCAGGCTGCTTGGACAGGTAGGCGGGAATGGTGGGGTAGTCCTTGGCGGTCCACTTGACCATCTCCTCATGGTCGTAGCCGTTGATCATAGCACTCCAGGAGAAGGGGTGGGCGTTACCCTCGGTCATGCCCAGCATACCGATGCGAATTTCCTTGTTTCCCAAAGGGAACACAGGCTTTTCCATGATGATTACCTCGCTTTACGCTGTTGGGGAGGTTTAGTCCAAAGACATGGGGACCTTGACCACGATGCGGCGGGCAGCGGCGGGGGCGCCGATGGCGATGTCGGGGCCGTGGGCATCCTGAGGCATGAAGACGATGAAGTAACCGGGCTTCATGGGTACTTCCAGCGCATCGTCATCCAGGTCGGCCAGCAGGCAGTCGCCCTCTTCCTTGTATTCCTCGGTGATGTTCTTCAGGTCGGGGGTGGACTTCCAGGCCAGCTTCTCCTCGCCGGCAGCAAAGATCATGATGTCGGCGTACTTGCGGTGAGCCTCGAAAATGACCTCGCTGCGGTCCTTGGTGGTGGGCTCGAACTGCAGGAAACGGACACCGTTTTCCAGCTCGGTCTTCTTGCCCTTTTCGAACTTGGCAGGGTCATACTCCATGATGGCGGTCAGAGCGGTCTTCCACTGGGGGCCGAGACCAAAGTAGTGGGGGGCGTTTTCGATGCGGTCAATAATCATTGCGTGCATCCTCCTTGTTATGTTTTGTTGTATCCAATCCCAACGTCTGCTGTGCAAAGCGGATGAAGGGTTTGTTCATAAGCCATACGGCGGCCCAGGCGGCCACGGAGAAGTAGAAGAACGCCCACAGCACGCTCAAAGCGAAGAATATGGAGGTGGCGAAGAAGAGCAGAGCGAAGGGCAGGGCGAACAGGAGCGCGGTCAGGACGGCTCGGGGCAGATTGGACAGGGCCAGCTCCGCACCGCAGCGCAGCAGCCGGAACAGCTTGCCCTCGAACCGGGAGTAAAAGACGAAAACGGTGATGGTGACGGACAGAGCCAGCAGGGTCAGCAGTCCGGCAAAAAACAGCTGGGGCAGGGCGCCTTCGTTCCAGTAGGGGAGCAGGGAAACGGTGTGGAAGATCAGCAGACCGTTGATGGGCAGCAGGATCAGCCACGCGGCGGCAGAGCGCCAAAAGCTGACGCGGAATGCAAGGAAAAAGGCGCGGAAGCAGGGCTCCTTTTTAATTAAGGCCCGCTGACCGGCGCACAGGGCGGTCAGGGATGTGCCGATGGTGACCACCGGCAGACTGCACAGCAGGAACAGCACGTTCAGTACGGCGGTGTGCATGATCCAATCCAACAGGGCAAACGCCCAGGAAGAAAACTGTTTCATGGGTTTCTCCTTTCGGCCCCGGTCAATGGACGCTGTCCTTATAGTCGGCGGGGGTCATTTGATAGAACTTCTTGAAGTTGCGGTAGAACGTGCTGATGGCGGGGTAACCGCACTGCTCGGCCACCTGATTGATGGAGATGTCCGTCTGCTGCAGCAGGCGGGCCGCCTCCTGCATACGGCACTGGAAGAGGAAGCTGCTGAAATTCATGCCGGTGGTGGACTGGATGGCGTTGTGGGTGTACCGCTCCGACACGCCAAACTGCCGGGACAGGGAAAACAGGCACAGGGTCGGGTCGGAGAAGTTTTGACGGATGAACTCCACCAGATCCTCACACAACTGCTGCTTGTCGGACAGCTGCAGGGCGGATTTCTGACGGAACAGGTCGTTGACGATCTCCCGCAGGCGCTGCAGATTGGCGGCGGGGGTGCCGGTGGGAAGATAGGTGCAGCTTTCGTGGTCGGGGAAATCCATGTTGCCGGAGGCAGCGGTGTCCCGCAGCAGGAAGAGAATGCTGTAGAACAGCTCCTCCGGGTGCGAGCCGGGATTGGAACCGGCCTGGTCCAGCAGGGAGAGCAGCTCGTGCTGATTCCAGGTGGACAGGGCCTGCTGGAACCGTTTGAGGTCAAAGGCGGTGCCGGGAGAGGACAGGTTACCGCCCACGGCCTCCTCGGAGAATTGGATAATGGGACGGCGGCTGTCTGCACTGATGCAGAACTGGGCTTGGCGGATGGCGTTGGACAGCTCGCTCAGCCCCACGAAGGGGGCGCTGACACCGCAGAAAAAGCGGGGCAGAGAGCCGTCGATGCTCAGGTCGGTCAGGGCGGTTTGAAGCAGGTCCAGGTCAGCCGGCTCGGCGGGGAAGAGGACCAGCACCTCCTGCAGGCTGATGTATTCGCACAAAAACTGTTCCGGCAGGGCGTCGTGCAGCAGGTTGAACATGGATTCGCTGTGGTGAATGCTGCTGTCGCTGTTGCGGTCCCGGATGATGGCGGCGCGCTGGGGCTGCTGGAACTGGGGGAAGGCCACGGACAGGGATTGATACTCGTCCTGCCGGATGGGTTGACCGGAGAAGGAGCGCACCAGCAGGCTGGACGTGAGCATACTGTGCAGGGCGGCGGTCCGCTGCTGGGTGGTGCGCAGGAAGCTGTCGATGGTGGCCAGCTCGTTTTCCACGGCGGAGGAGGCTTCCCCCATGGCGTGGGTCTCGATGAGGCGGCGGAAGGGTCGTACGCTGATGTGTGAAAAAGCCAGACACATGGCCGTGCCGACGATCATGCACAGCAGGAAGATCAGCAGGGGGATGGTCCGCATACTTTGCGTGGTCTGCAGGAAGAAAGAACGGGGGACGCCGATCACGGCATCACAGGACAGGCTGGGGATGGGGCAGGAAAGCCGGATAAATCCGTCGTCAGCGGCCTGGCCGTGGGAAAACAGCACGGTCCCGTCGAAGCGGACCAGCTGCAGATATGTGTCGGCGGGCAGGGCGCTGAGTCGGAAGTACTCACTGATGGCGTTGTCGGAGTAGAGAAAACCGTAGGTGTCGGTGCCGTAGGAGGAGGAAACCAGCAGGGTCAGATAGGGGGCGGGAGCGGCGCCGGCTACGGACACGTTTTGGGCGGGCAGCAGCTGCAGGCTGCTGTGCCCTCGGGGTTGGTCCAGCGCGGTGCGCAGGGCGGCCCCGCCGTCTTCATACACCAAGTAGGAGGAAAAGCAGTCTTCTCCTGTGGTGAAGATGCTGCTGCGGGTCAGGCAGGCCTGGGGCCGGCCAAACAGCAAAAAGCACTCCGTGGGCAGGTCCAGCATGGTGCACTGGATGGTAAAGGAGTCCCGCAAGGTCAGCAGGGAGGGGATGACACGGCGCTCCAAAGGGTAGCCCGAGGACGTGATAGTGGTATATTCACTGTTGTTTTCCAGTGCGGCGGGCAGGGTGTGGGTCAGAAACAGGGCCTGAGAGAAAGACTGGCAGTTCTGATTAAAGCTCTCCTGTGCCTGGGTCAGGTAGGAGTCCTGCAGCGACTGGGTGAACAGACGGGTGGAGACGGAAAATGCGGCCAGGAACAGGACCATCACGGCACTGAGCAGGATAAAGTACCGCCAAAACAGAGACAGTCGTGCCACAAGGCGGTCAAACAGCCGACGCATTTTCTCACTCCCTTTCAAATCGACATACATTATAAAGCATAAAAGCAAAAATGACCATAGTAAAATTGAAAATAGCGGCAAAGAAAAAATCAACGGGCGTAGAATGGCCCGGAACGGAGCGAAAAATGAGAAAAAGCCGGGGGGATTTTCGTCGGAACGACGAAAATGAGAATGTTGACAAAACCACCAAACGCGAAACCGTTGAAAACAAATGGGTTCGTGAGAAATGCGTTGTGAACAATTGAGAATGTTGTGCGTTTTGACAGAATTGAGTCGGGCGAATAAAAAATGGAAGCAAAAGGAAATACAGGAAAAAACAAGGAGAAACAAAGGGGGTTTTAGGGGCGATGTGCGAAAAATGAGAAAGGGGAAAGGGGATTGGATATTGCGAAAGGAAGGGGGAGGAATTAAAATATACACTGGACATGCCCCCTTGATGGGGGCCGTTATTGTTACATTTGACCATAGGCGAAAAAATCTGTGCTTGCGCAAACGGACAAGTACATATATAATATAGCGTAACAATAGCGCCCGCTCCCGTGTGAGCGGCAGCATCCCTGCCTGTCAGGGCAGACACATCGTCCGTAAAGGTCGGCGCGGAGCGTTTCGGCCGGACCTTCTGATGGTGTCGCCGGACAGTTTTCCTACTCCGGCGAGGCCGAGAACGTGGGTCCTCCCACAATCAAGAAAGGAAGTTAGCGCATGAACACTACTGCCCAAAACACTTTGGACGTACAGACTCCGCTTCGCAAGCAGGGTTTCTGGCTTCGCGTCCGCAAGAACTGGCAGCTGCACCTGCTGATCGCTCTGCCTGTTCTGTACCTGATCGTCTTTTACTACTCCCCCATGTACGGTCTGCAGATCGCCTTTAAGGATTTCCGCACCCGTGCCGGTATCTGGGGCAGTGAGTGGGTCGGCCTCAAGCACTTTATCGCCTTCTTCAAGGCGTATAACTTCTGGCAGCTGATTCGAAACACGCTGGTGCTTTCTCTGTACACCATCGCGGCCAGCTTCCCCATTCCCATCGTTCTGGCCCTGATGCTGCACGTCAGCGAGCGTAAGGTTCTGAAGAAGCTGACTCAGAACGTGTCCTACATGCCCCACTTTATCTCCGTCGTGGTTCTGGTCGGTATCGTCAACCAGATCCTCAGCCCCATCGGTGTGGCCACTACGGTGTACAACTTCTTCGGTGGTGTCGGCACCTGCCCCGATATCCGCGGCAGCGCCGCCGCCTTCCGCCACCTGTTCGTCTGGTCCGGTGTGTGGCAGCAGATGGGTTGGTCCACCATTATCTACGTGGCCGCGTTGGCCGGCGTGTCCCACGAGCTGCACGAGGCGGCCGAGCTGGACGGTGCCAGCCGCTGGAAGCGCGTGCTGAACGTGGACCTGCCCGCCATCATGCCCACCATCTGCATTTTGCTGATCCTGCGATTCGGCTCTGTTATGAGCGTGGGCTATGAGAAGGTCTACCTGATGCAGAACGACCTGAACCTGTCCACCTCCGAGGTCATCTCTACTTACGTTTATAAGGTTGGCTTTACCAAGGCCAATCAGCAGTCTTACGGTACCGCCATCGACCTGTTCAACGCCGTTATCAACACCACTATGCTGGTTACCATCAATGCTGTCACCAGCAAGCTGACCAACGGCGAGCAGGGCCTGTTCTGAGAAAGGGAGGTTTGAACATAATGGCTAAAACACATGACATTAAGATCAAGCGTCACCGCACTTGGGACGACAAGCTTCTGTACGGTCTGACCGATATCGTTCTGGTTCTGCTGCTGCTGGTCGTTGCCTACCCCATCATCTACGTTCTGTCCAACTCCTTCTCCTCCGGCATCGCCGTTTCCAGCGGCCGCGTGCTGCTGTGGCCCGTGGACCCGTCCCTGAAGGGCTATGAGATCATCTTCAGCTATGACAGCGTGTGGATCGGCTTTGCCAACAGTATCTTCTACACGGTGGTGGGTACTACCATCAATATGCTCCTGTCCGTGCTGGCGGCCTATCCTCTGTCCCGCCACCACTACCAGGGCCGCGGCGTGGTCACCGTCATGTTCACTATGACCATGATCTTCTCCGCCGGCATGATCCCCACCTACCTGCTGATGAGCAAGCTGCACCTGACCAACAGCCGTCTGGGTATTCTGCTGTCCGGTGCCATCAGCGCTTACAACATGATCATTATCCGCACCTACTTCAAGAGCAGCATCCCCGGTGAGCTGATCGAGGCGGCCCGCATCGACGGCTGCTCCGAGCTGCGCACCCTGTTCAGCGTGGTGCTGCCCCTGTCCAAGGCCGTGCTGAGTGTGGTCACTCTGTACTACGCCGTGGGCCACTGGAACAACTACTTCACCTGCATGCTGTATCTGCGCGATGCCGATAAGCAGCCCCTGCAGATCGTCCTGCGTAACATCCTGGATGCCCAGCAGGTGGACCAAATGGTCACCGACCCCGAGCTGCGCCGCCAGATGGCCGGTATGGCCGACCTGATCAAGTACTGCTTGATCGTGGTCACCTCTGCCCCCATCATTGCCATGTACCCCTTTGTTCAGAAGTTCTTTGAGAAGGGCGTTATGATCGGCAGCGTTAAGGGTTAATTCAATTGTGGATCTTGTTTACCCCGGGCTTTTGCCCGGGGTAAACCTGCCTTTGGAACAATAGAGGAGGAAAGAATATGGAAACCATCAACATTCGCGGCCTTGACATTTCCCGCTTCAGCCTGGGTACCGTCCAGCTGGGTGTCAACTACGGCCTGGCCAACACCATCGGCGTTCCCAGTGAAGAGCAGGCCTTTAACTTGCTGGATACCGCCCGGAAGGTGGGCGTCAACTGCCTGGACACCGCCAATGCCTACGGCACCAGCGAGCAGGTGGTGGGCGACTGGCACAAGGCTACCGGCGGCGGCATGAACATCGTCAGCAAGTTCAAGGTCCGTGACCCCGCCGACCCCGTCGGTCAGTTCAAGGCGCAGCTGGCCCTGTCCCAGGAGCGGCTGGGCAGCGTAACGGGCTATATGTTCCACAGCGAGGCCGACCTGCGCGGCCACGGCGACGCGATTTGCGATGAGTTCCACCGCGCCAAGGAAGAGGGAAAGGTGGCCTTTATGGGCGCCTCCGTCTACACCGCGGACGACGTGGAGTATATGCTGGAGAAGACCCCCTGGATCGAGGCGGTCCAGCTGCCCATGAGCGTGCTGGATACCCGCATTGCCGAGCGCGGTCTGCTGGAGGAACTGCGTAAGCGCAACATCATCGTCTTCGTCCGCAGCGTGTTCCTGCAGGGTATGCTGTGCATGGAGAAAGCGCCCGAGCAGCACAGCCTCATGCAGCCCAGTCTGGATGCCGTCAACGAGGTGGCCAAGGCCGGCGGCCTGACCATGCCTCAGCTGGCTGTGGCCTACATCCGTGATCTGCCCGGCGTGACCAGCCTGGTGCTGGGCTGCGAGAAGGCGGAGCAGGTCGTTGACAACGCCAACCTGATCAACACCCGCCCCCTGACCGCCGCCGAGATGGACGCCATCGCCGAGATCGGCCGCAAGGCCCCCATCGAGAAGACCATGGAGATCATCCGCAGCGCCAAGTGGGACCCCAAGACCGGCAAAACAAAGTAAACAAAAGCTACAAACAAGCGCGCAGCGAAGGCTGCGCGCTTTGTTTTTTGCCCGCAGAAAATTTCTTGCCAAGAAAAGGGGAATAAGGTATAATGTTGGTGTTATTAGAATGGGAAAGAAGGTCGTCCTGTGTGGCGACAGAAACAAACGAAGGAGTTGTTTTATGACATGAGTACGATTCTTACCATTATCAAGCTGCTGGGCGGTTTGGCCATGTTCCTCTATGGCATGGAGATCATGGGCGACGGATTGAAGCAGGGCTCCGGCGCGGCACTGAAAAACGTGCTGGGCAAGATGACCCAAAACGTGGTTATGGGCGTGCTGACCGGCGCACTGGTCACCGCCATCATTCAAAGCTCCACCGCCACCATCGTGCTGACGGTGGGTTTGATCGGCGCGGGCATCCTGAACCTGCGGCAGGCGGTTGGTATCGTCATGGGTGCCAACATCGGCACCACGATCACCGCTCAGATCATTCGTCTGATGGATCTGGAAGCCGGGGAAACCTCTCTGCTGAACTTCTTTAAGCCCGACACTCTGGCCCCCATTGCGCTGATTTTGGGTATCGTTCTGTTCATGTTTGTTGGAAAGAACACCTCCAAGAACGTGGGTATGATCTGCCTTGGCTTTGGTATTCTGTTCTCCGGTCTGATGTATATGACCGATGCGGTGGAGCCGCTGGCGGACTCGCCTGCCTTTGTGGGTGTGCTGACTTATTTCCAGGATATGCCCGTGCTGGGCATCTTTACGGGTCTGGTGCTGACCGTCATTGTGCAGAGTTCTTCCGCCATGGTGGGTATTCTGCAGGCGCTGTCTTCCACCGATGCGCTGACCTTTGACATCATCTACCCTATGATCATGGGCATCAATTTGGGTACCTGTGTTACCACTGCCATGGTGTGCGCTATCGGCACCGGCAAGGATGCCAAGCGTACCGGCGTTGTCCACATTGTGTTCAATACGCTTGGCACGGTGATCTTCATGATCGCCATGCTGGTGCTGCGCCGCTTTGGTTTGTTCGGTGCGCTGTGGGGCAGCATTGCCGACAGCGGTACCATCGCCAATTTCCAGACGCTGTTTAACCTGATCACCGCCATCGTGCTGCTGCCGTTCACCGGCTGGCTGATGAAGATCGCCTGCACTTGGGTCAAGGAGGAGCCGCCCAAGGAGGACAAGTATCCCGAGCTGTCTGCTTTGGACAAAAAGCTGATGATCTCCCCCACCGTGGCTTTGGGTCAGGCCGGCCGCTCTCTGGGCGTGATGGCCCGTGCCGCCCTGGACAACACCAAGCTGGCCCTTGCCCAGTTTAAGGCGTACAGCGAGGAGCGCGCGACGGAAATCGCCGAGTGCGAGGAGAAGCTGGACAACTTTGCCGATGCGTCCGACAACTTCCTCATTGAGCTGTTCCAGTATGTGGAGAACGAGCGGGACAACCGCCAGCTGAACATGGTCATGCAGTGTGTGCCTGCTGTGGAGCGTATCGGTGACTACGCCACCAACTACGACGAGATGGCCAAGAAGCTGCACGAGGCGGGACAGAGCTTTTCCGAAAGCGCCCAGAGGGAGTTGGACATTCTGGGCGGTGCTGTGGAGGAAATCATCGGTCTGACTGCCGCCGCCCTGCAGCAGGACGATGAAAACATCGCCCGCCGCATCGAGCCGCTGGAAGAGGTCATTGACGATATGGTCCTGCTGCTGCGTGACCGCCACGCCGCCCGCCTGCGTCAGGGCATCTGCACCGTGGACACCAGCCTGGTGTTCATGGAGGTGCTGACCCTGCTGGAGCGTGCTGCCGACCAGTGTTCCAGCATCGCCATGCTGATGCTGGGCCGCCACAACGAGGAGATCATGAAGAACCACCATCTCTACCTGCAGGAGCTGCACGAGTCCGGCGACCGCTCCTACGTGGACGAGCTGGAAGGCCGCAAGGCTGAGTTCCTGAGTCCTCTGGAGAGCATTCAATAACAAGCCGAAAACGGCAGCTGACCCCGGTCGGCTGCCGTTTGTTGTAGAGAGTATATGAAGCGATTTCAAAAGGTTTATTTAGAGATATCCAATCTCTGCAATCTGCACTGCAGCTTTTGCCCCGGAACCCGGCGAAAGGCGGAAGCCATGGACCGGGAGCGGTTCTGCCGGTTGTTGGACCGGCTGGTGGGGTGGACGGACTACCTCTACTTTCACCTGATGGGGGAGCCGCTGTGTCACCCGCTGCTGGGAGAGTTTTTGGCTCTGGCGGGGGAGCGGGGGTTCAGGGTCGTTCTGACCACCAACGGCACCCTGCTGCTCCAGCAGCAGGAACGGCTGCTGGGGTCGCCTGCTTTGCATAAGGTGAACGTATCGCTCCACGCCTTTGAAGCCAACGACCTGCCCATGTCCTTTGCGGACTACCTGTCCGGCTGCGTGGCCTTTGGACAGGCGGCCCGGGGGAAGAAGCTGGTGGTTTACCGCCTGTGGAACGAGGGGGGCGCGGACCGGCTGAACGGGCAGGTGCTGGATGCGCTCCACCGTGCGTTTCCCGGGGAGTGGAAGCCGCAGCGCCGGGGTGTGAAGCTGGCGGAAGGCGTGTTCTTGGAACACGGAGAGAAGTTCGACTGGCCCGATCTGGAGGCGGAGGACGGTGGCGGACAGGTATTCTGCTACGGCCTGCGGGATCAGATCGGCGTGCTGTGCGACGGCACGGTGGTGCCCTGCTGCCTGGATCATGAGGGGGATATCTCCCTTGGCAACCTGCTGAAACAAACCATGGACGAGATCATGGCATCTCCCCGGACCCGGGCCGTCTGCGCCGGATTTGGGCAAGGCAAGGCAGTGGAGGAACTGTGCCGCAAATGTGGCTTTGCCCGGCAGCGATTTGGCTGAAAACAACGGAGAAAAAAGACTTCGCACCAACTGCGTACGGAGTCTTTTTTTGAGCGATGCAGGCAAGAAACAGGCACGATTTTGGGACATAAATCGGGAAAAGCTGACCCACCGAACTGTGGAAGCGGCGGGGAAGGCGTTTTATAATGAAACAGAGGTGGAAACGCGGTGGAGCTGATCGATCCAATCATGGAATTTGACCTGCAGATCGGCAGGGAGAGAATACAGGTAGATATTGACGCAAGCCCCCACACCATTGCGGGTATGTGGGGCAGTGATACACACAATCACCCTAAATTTGAGGTGCACATCCTGCTCAGCGGCAGCTGCAGCATCGACATGGAGGGCACGAGCCGCACCCTGCGCGAACAGCAGTTTGTGATGGTTGCTCCGGGCCAGTACCATCGTTTGGAACTGGGCGTGGGGGAGGTTGAGCGGTTGTCCATGGGACTGACGGTGCCCGAGGGACCCATGCGCCGTGCCATGCAGGCGACGGTGGAGCAGACCGGTATCTATGCCGTGACCGACGAGATCATGCTGCTGTGCCGGGGCGTTTTGACCGAGAGCCGCCGGCGTGACCCCTTCCGTCGGGAAATGATGCAGGCAAAGGTATCCACACTGGTGCTGGCCATTCTGCGCGCCATGAATCTGCAGGGCGACGGGAATGGTTTGGACAAGGAGGGGCGGCGTATGCCCTCCGCCATCGATATGTATTTTGAACGCAATCTGGCCCAGAACCCCGGCGCAGAGGACTTGGCCCGGCAGCTGCACCTGTCCCGGCGGCACTTGAATCGTATTCTGCAGGCGAACTACGGCATGGGGTTTCGGGAGAAGCTGCTGCAGGCGCGGCTGGAACGGGCCAAGTGGCTGCTGCGGCATACGGAAAAGTCGGTCAGCGTGATTGCCGGTGAGGTGGGGTACACCTACGACTCCGCCTTTCGTGAGGCTTTTTGCCGTCAGGTCGGCATGACGCCCCAAGCCTATCGGCTGAACCACAGAGAGAAACAAACACAGGAGGAAGCGGACAAATGAAAGCGATTGTCAATGGGGAACTGGTCATGCGCGACCATCTTGTTGAGGATGGCGTTGTTCTGATAGAGAATGGGATCATCGCCGCCGTGGGCGACAGACGAAGCCTGTCCGTCCCGGAGGGGTGCGAGATCATCGATGCGCAGGGTGCCTATGTGGGTCCCGGTCTGGTGGACATCCACACCCACGCCGGGGAGGATGTGACCATCAGCGACGAGCCCTACGCCCCCTGTCAGGCGCACCTGAAGGCGGGCACCACCACTCTGCTGGCGGCGCTGTACTTCAACTCCACCAAGGAGCAGTTGTTGGAGCAGGCCGCCCGTGTGCGTGCTGCCATCGGTCGGCCGGGGGCGGAAAATCTGACCGGCTTTTACATGGAGGCCCCCTATATGAACCCCAAGTTCGGCGCCGACCGGGCCAACAACCCCTGGAAGGGCCCGGTGTGCAAGGAGGATTACCAGCCCATCATCGACGCGGTGGGGGACAAGGTCTTCGTGTGGGCGGTGGCCCCGGAGCGGGAAAACATCGTGGATTTCGTCCGTGACGCCAAGGCGGCTAACCCCTCCGTCCGCTTCGCCGTGGGCCACTCCGAGGCGGAACCCCATCAGATCGAGGCCCTGATGCCCTACGGCCTGTGCATTGGTACCCACCACACCAACGCCACCGGAACCATCGTCAAGTATCCCGAGTGCCGGGGCGTCTGCGTGGATGAAACAGTCAGCTACAACCACGACATTTATGCGGAGCTCATCTGCGACAGCGTGGGCATCCACGTGGACCCCTATATGCTCCGTCTGGTTCGGAAGATCAAGGGGGACGACCGGGTCATCCTGATTTCCGACCAGTGCGCCGGTGTGGCCCCCGCCCCCGCAGGCTACGAGCACGTTCACGACATAAACTTTGACTTTGACGGTGAGATCTACGGCTCCCGCCTGACCCTGAACGTGGCCTGCCGCAACATGATGAAACACACCGGCGCGTCCATCGTGGACGTGTTCCGCTTTGCAAGCTACAACCCGGCCCGGGCTGTGGGACTTTACGACCGCGGTGAGATTGCCGTGGGCAAGCGCGCGGACCTGCTTGTGTGTGACTACAAGATGAATGTGAAAACGGTGTTCCTTGCCGGCAAGGAAATGAACTGATAGGAGGCAAATGAAAATGAATGCGAAGAAGCTGCAGAAGAAGATTTTTCCCCTGCCTAAGCAGGTAGAAGTGAAGGAAGGCTCCCTAAAGCTGGACAAGGTGGCTTTGAAGATTACCGCCGATGTCCACACTGCCAAGCAGGCCGCCGCCGTGCTGGAGAAAAAGCTGGCCGCCCTTGGCATCGGCGTGTGCGATTGCGCCAAGACAACCGTTACCTTGGCGCTGGGTGAGGCACCGGCCCAAGTGCAGTTTGCCGAGCAGGGCTACCGCATCCGCGTGACCGACAAGGGCGTGGAGCTGACCGGCTTCGGCGCGCAGGGTGTGTACTACGCCGCCGTCAGCTTTGTGCAGATTTTGGGCAAGGAAATTCCCTGCTGTGACATTTTGGACTGGCCCGATATGGACTTCCGCGGCCACGTCATCGAGAGCCGCCTGGGCAGCGACCTGATGGAGAAGGAAGACTGGTTTGCCATGATCGACGATCTGGCCGGCCAGAAGATCAACCACCTGCAGGTGAACGTGTACGGCTGCTGGCTGGTGCAGTACGACGGCCGGGTCAGCGAGTATCTCTATGTCCCCATTGCGGGCTACCCCGAATTGAAGACTCCCTTCCACGTGAAGTATTACTCTCCCGCCAAGGGTGAGTGGGTGGAGGGCGACAAGCTGCCCCCCATGTTCGAGAAGAACTTCTTTGGCGAGCTGGTGGCCTACGGCTACGAGCGGGGCATGAAGGTGTTCCCCGGCTTCAACTCCTACGGCCACAACACCCTGATTCCCCATACCTACCCCGAGCTGTCCGCCAAGGACGAGGCGGGTAACCCCAGCTACTCCGGCTTCTGCACCTCCAACCCCGACGTGTATAAGCTGCTGTTTGCCGCCTACGACCAGCTCATCGACAAGTACCTGAAGCCCTACGGCTCGGACTGCATCGCTCTGCAGCTGGACGAGGTGTGGGCGGAGATCGGCCAGTACGCCGGGGACATCTTCAGCAAGCGCTCCCCCTGGTGCAAGTGCCCCAAGTGCAGGGACCTGAACGAGGGACTGCTGTTTGTGGAGCACACCGTGCGGCTGGTCAAGCACCTGAAGGAGAAGGGCATGAAGCGGGTGTTCATCTGCTGCGATATGCTCATCGACCACGGCCCCAACGGCGTGGGCGTGCTGACCGAACCGCTGCTGGCCGCTCTGAAGCGGGAGGACGTGTTCGACATCGTCACCATCACCTGGTGGACCTACGCCGACCTGTGGGAGAAGCTGATGTTCCACACCACCCAGCCGGAGACCGGACTGAAGCGGGTCACCTCCCCCTGGAACGGTTACTACCACTGGTGCGTGCAGACCAACTCCACCCGGGACATCTATATGCTGGCCAAAATCGCCCACGACGAGGGCTGTGACGGTATGCACTCTTACTCCGCCTACGACCCCTGCTTCGACCGCAGCCACCATCTGCTGGCCGAGCTGAGCTGGAGCTATGACCAGGCCGGCGGGATTCAGGACGTGACCGACCGATATTTGCAGCAGAACTTCCCCACCCATTACGAGGCGGCTCGCCGTGCCTTCCAAATGTTTGACTTCATCACCGAGGAGCGCATCGACCAGCCCGAGGGCAACTCCTCCTGCTTGGCCAACTACTTCATGCTCCGTGACCGGTTGAGCTACTACTTCTACTCTTACGTAGAGGCCGGTAAGCCCTATCCCCGTGTGTTCCCCGGTGAGGCTCTGGAGAAGGTCTGCGCCCGGAAGGAGGACCACCTGCGTGCCATGCTGTCCATCTCCGGTATGGCCAAGGAGGCGATGGCCATCTGGGAGCAGATTGCCGCCGACCCCGCCTGTAATCAGGAAATGGCCCGCCGTTACGCTTACGAGGCCGACAACTACATGGTGCTAGTGGACGACTACCTGGCCATGCTGCGCATGATGGAGCTGGCTGCGGAGGGTGAGTACGAGGCGGTCAAGGCTATGGCCGAAGCGCGCCGTGACACCCGTATCGCCCTGATGCGCCGCCACGAGCAGGTGAAGGACGGCTATCAGCAGCCCTGGAACCTGCGCAACCACAGCATCTTCATGCAGTTCTTTGAGGATCTGCGTGCCTACATTGAGAACACCCCCGCCGACAAGCTGGAGCTGAACTTCTTTGATATGCGCCACCTGGCCTCCGAGCGGTTTATGTGGCTGCGCTGATTGTGAGGAGGAAACAAGCATGACGAATCTGAAAGCCGGTTTTGCACGCTTGGATATGACGCCGCCTCTTGGCGTGCGTATGGGCGGCTACTTCTTCGAGCGCAAGGTTGAGGGCGTCCGTGACCCCCTGTACATCAGCGCTATGGCGGTTCAGGACGGCGAAAAGACCTGCATTGTGATGAGCTGCGACCATCTTGGATTTCGCAACCCTGCCATAGCCGTGTGGCTTCCCAAAATCGCCGCTGCCGCCGGGGTGGAGGAGGAGGCCGTGTTCCTGACCTGCACCCACACCCACACCGGCCCGGTCAACTTGGGCGATGCTCAGTTTGAAAGCGACCCACAGTACGACGAGTGGGTGGAGCGCCGCCTGTGCGATGCGGCGGCCATGGCCGTTGCCGACTGCAAGCCGGTGGAGCAGATACTGACCTATGAGGGCGAATGCCCCGGAGTCACCTTTACCCGGCGCTTGAAGATGAAGGACGGCCGCTATCAGACCTGGGCCACCGAGTGTGACCCGGAAATCGAGGGGTGGGCCGGGCAGGCGGACGAGAGCCTGCGCTTTGTCCGCATCCTCCGCACCAATGCCGAGGAGATTGTGCTGGTCAACTTCCAAGGTCATGCCGACAACGTCAGCGGCAACCTGATTTCCGCCGACTATCCCGGCTTCCTGCGTGCCAAGGTGGAGGCAAACTGCCCCGGCACCAAGCTGATGTTCGTCTTGGGCGCACAGGGTAACCTCATCATGCGCGACTACTGGAAAAAGTCCGTGCCCACGGAGAAATACACCTGCGCCCGTTTTACCGGCCACAAGCTGGCCGACTTCGTGATGGCCCACTTGGATGAGGCAGTTCCTGCCGCCGGTGGCGGCGTGCGCTACGGCCAGCGGTGGGTGAATTGCCGCACCAAGCGGGACACCTCCCGTGTGCCGGAGGCCAAGCGCATCGTGGACATCCACGAGCACGGCGACGAGGAGAAGGAGATCGGCCCCGACTGGGTGGCTACCCCCATGGTGGCCGAGGCCTACCGTATTGTGGAGCTTGAGGAAGCGAATTTGGATACGGTGGATTTGCGTGTCAGTGCGGTGTCCTTCGGCGGCTTTGCCATGGTGGGCATCACCGGCGAGCCCTTCTGCGAGTTGGGCCAGTACATCCGGGAGAAATCCACCTATCCCTTTACCTTTGCGTGTTCGGTGGTCAACGGCAGCGGCGATTACTTCCCCAACGCCATCGCTTACGATCAGGGCGGCTACGAGCCGGCCAACACCCGCTTCATCAAGGGTACCGGCGAGATCGTGGCCGAGGCCTGTCTGGAACTGCTGAACAAAATTCACGGTTAATACAGGGAGGAACTGAACATGAATAAATTGCAAGTGGGCTTTGCCCGGTTGGATATGACCCCCCCTTTGGGTGCCTATATGGACGGATATTATTTTGACCGCTGGGTGGAGGGTGTGAAAGATCCCCTGTACATCAACGCCGTGGCCGTCCGGGAGGGCGACAAGGCCGTGGTGGCCATGACCCTGGATGTGATGGCGATTTTTGACAAGCCCAGCGACATGCTGCGCTATGCCGCGGCGGAGGCCGCCGGCCTGGACCCCAACGCCATTCTGCTGTGCGGCACTCACACCCACACTTCCGTGGCCGTGGGCAGAGAAAAAAGCGACGAGCAGTACCTGATGTGGCTCAAGCGTCGGGTGGCTGATGCCGCCGTCATGGCTCTGAACGACTGCACCGATGTGGAGCAGATGCTGGGCTTTGAGGGCAACTGCCCCAACACCACCTTTGTCCGCCGGTTCAAGATGCGTGGCGGCTACTACCAGACCTGGGGCTTTGACAATGATCCCAATATGCTGGATTGGGCCGAGCAGGTGGATGACAGTGTGCGGTTTGTGCGCCTAATCCGCACCAATGCCGAGGAAATTGTGCTGGTCAACTTCCAGTCCCATCCCGACAACGTCAGCGGCAGCAAGGTGTCCGCCGACTACCCCGGCTTCCTGCGCAACAAGGTGGAGACGAAGAACCCCGGCTGTAAGTGCATCTACTTCAACGGCGCCGAGGGCGACCTCATCTGCCGTGACTACCGCTTCGGCACCGTCACCCGTGAGAAGTATACCATTGCCCGACTGGTTGGCCACAAGCTGGCCGACTTCGTGCTGACCCATCTGGACGAGGCTAAGCCCGTGGACTTGAATGGCGGTATTTCCTTCGGTCGGGAGGAAGTGACCTGCCGCACCAAGTGGGACCCCAAGCTGCTGCCCGAGGCGGAGCGAATTATCGACATCCACGAGAATGGTGATGAGCTGAACGAGATTGGCCCCGACTGGGTTGCGACCCCCATCGTGGCCGATGCCTACCGCATCCGGGACCTGTCCGAAACCAAGGATGAGTATGTAGATATCCACGTCAGCGGCGTGTCCTTTGGCGGTTTGGCCCTGATGGGTGCCTCTGGTGAGCCCTTCTGTGACCTGGGCCGTCAGATTCGCAACAACTCCCCCTATGCCATGACCTTTACCTGCTGCATGACCAACGGCTATGGTGACTACTATCCCACCGACGTTGCCTATGACCAGGGCGGCTATGAGCCGGGTTGTACGCGGTTTGTCCGTGGCTGTGGCAGTAAGCTGGTGGAGGGCAGCGACAAGCTGCTCAAGCGGATGCACGATGCCAAGTAATAGGAGGAGTTAACATGCCTCGTATGGAACAGAGTTACGACTTCCGCAAGGAGTACGGCCAGCCCCACAAGCGCATCTTTGGGGCCGGGGCGCGCAAGGCGGAGCCCAACGAACTGGTGCTTCGGGACGGCCTGACCATCTCCGTGGGCAACTTGGGTCAGGTGGCCAAGGTGGCGGCGAAGGACTTTGCCGCCTATCTCAAGACCGCCTTTGGCCTGACCGCCAAGGTGGTGGAGGGCAACGCCCACATCACCGCCCGGGTCGCCCCGGAGGAGTTGACCCAGTGTAAGGGCTATATGGGCCGGAAGACGAGCGTGACGGCGCAGGGCGTGACCATTGCCGCCTTTGACGAGCGCGGTGTGGCGCAGGCGTTCTACGCCCTGGAGGACAAGATGAACCTCCGCCGGGCCCCCTATCTGACCCACGGCACCACGGAGCAGATGGCGGCGTTCTCTCCCCGGATGATCCACTCCGGCGTGGGCCTCGACTACTACCCAGACGACTATCTGTCCACCTGTGCCCACTACGGCTACGATGCCATTCTGGCCTTCGTGGAGAACGGCTGCAAGGGCGCCAACGGCGCGGACTACGATTTCCGTGACCTGTGCCGCCGGGCCGCCAAGTACGGCATCGACGTGTACGCCTACAGCTATCTCACCAACTACGTCCACCCCGACGAGGAGGGTGCCCGGGAGAAGTTCGACGCGGTGTTCGGTCAGGTGTTCCGCGATGTGCCCGAGTTCAAGGGCATCGTCTTTGTGGGCGAGAGCGCCAACTTCCCCAGCCGGGACCCCCGGGTCACCGCCAAGCCCGACCGCTCCACCACCGAGGACGGCCTGCCCACGGGTAAGCCCAGCCCCGGCTGGTTCCCCTGCAGCGATTACCCGGACTGGCTGCGGCTGAGCCGGGACGTGATTCGCGCGGTGAAACCCGACGCGGACATCATCTTCTGGACCTATAACTTTTCCAACGCGCCGGTGGAGGAGCGGGTGAAGTTCGTGGAGGCTATGCCGAGCGACGTGTCCCTGCAGGTCAACTTCAACACGCCCCATGTGTTCCGGTTTGAGAATGCCCCCAGCAAGATCCGGGACTACACCGTGTCCCAAACCGCGCCCAGCATCCCCTTCCGGGCGGAGGCGGAGGTGGCCAAACGCCGTGGGATCCGTCTGTACTCCATGGTCAACACCGCCGGACGGACGTGGGACTTCGGCGTGCTGCCCTATGAACCCTTCCCCTGGCAGTGGAACGACTTGCATCAGAACATTCTCAAGGCCCGGGAGGAGTATGGTCTGTGCGGTTTGATGGAGTCCCACCACTTCGGCTTCACCCCGTCTTTTATCTCCGCGCAGGTAAAGCAGGCCTACACCGTGGGCGGCCTGAGCTTTGAGGACTATTTGGACGGCTGGGCGGAACGCCTGGCCGGGGAGGATAAGGACAAGCTGCTGGCGGGAATGAAGCGGGTGGACGAGTCCATCCACTACTACACCCCCAGCAACGAGAACCAATACGGCCCTTACCGCATTGGGCCGGCCTTCCCCTTCAACATCAACGGCGCCAGTCACCGTCCCGACCCCGCGGGGGTGCACTTCGGCTACGACATCTGCTTTGTCCACAATTACCACGACGACGGCAGTCAGGCGGCCCCCTACTGCCTGCGCCGCCCGGACGAGATCGCCCGGTGCAGAAAGGCGCTGTCCCTTGTGAAGGATGGCCTGCGCATCATCCGGACCGTTTCCGTCAAGGGCAGGGAGCTGAAAAAGCTCATCAATATGCTGGAGTATATGTGCTGCTACCATCAGACGGCCATCCACTTCAAAGAGCTGACCGTCCTGCTGGACAAGATGCGCGTTGAGAGCAACCCCGACCGGCTGTACCGCCTGACGGTACAGGTGGAAAAACTGCTGGAGCGGGAACGCAAGAATGCCGAGGCGGCCATTCCCATGGTGGAGCGGGACTCCGCTCTGGGCTTTGAGCCGTCTATGGAGTACATCGGCGGTGCCGATGCCATCCGCTGGAAGCTGAAGCACTTGGACATGATGCTGAAGTACTCCGTTCCCGCCTACCGCCGCAGATAAGAAATAAAAAGCACCCAACCGCTTGGCGGTTGGGTGCTTTTTGCATCAGTATTCCTGTGCCACGGGGACAGCAATGAGAACGTAGTCGTAGTTTTGCAGGGTTGCCAGCAGGTCGGCGGAGCTTTCCGCCGCCGGAGTGACGATTTCCAGACCGATGTGCTCCGGGGTGCCGCTTTTGGCGGGCAGGACCTGAATGGAGGACACCTTATTCGTGATCTCGCGGACAAACTCGTTGACGTGGGAGATATGGGACAGCTCCAGATAGTAGGTGTCCGAGTGCATCTGCTTGATGCCGTGCTCCAGCTTGGTGAAGATGGTGATGGTGACAGTCATAAAAAGCCACGCGGCAATCGCTCCGGCATAAAACCCCGCGCCGATGGCAAGACCCAGACAAGCGGTAGCCCAAAGGCCGGCGGCGGTGGTCAGACCGGTGACCCGGGTGTGGTTGCGGGTGATGATGGTGCCGGCGCCTAAAAAGCCGACTCCGGTGATGACCTGTGCGCTGATGCGCATGGGGTCGCCGTCCAAGTGCAGCACTTGGGTGGAGTACAGCCCCACCATGACCGTCATGGCGGCACCGAGGCAGACCAAAATATGGGTGCGCAGACCGGCAGCGCGGCCGTGGCGGCCCCGCTCGGAGCCGATGCAGCCGCCGATAAACACGGCCAGCAGGATGCGGAACAGGGCGGAAACAAGGTTGAACTGGGTCAATGTGAGGGCAAGGTTGGATAAAATCTGATTCAAAATAATCCCCTCCGAAAATATTTCACATAGAATACAGCAAAAAATGGCCATTGTCAAGTCAAAAAAGTGGGAACATTGCTTGAACCGGACACAGGAAAAGTATATGATAAAGAAAATAAAACAGGAGCGTGACAGCCATGAAACAGGTAACGTTCGGAACGCTGGATGGCGTGGAAATCATCCAATACACCCTGACCTGCGCGGGAGTGGAGGCCGACATTATGACCTACGGTGCCACCCTGACCGCTCTGCGGGTGCCCGACCGGGAGGGCAAGCCGGTCAACGTGGTCTTCGGTCACGAAACCTTTGAGGAGTATCTGACCAAACCCGGCTACCACGGCGCCACCGTGGGCCGCTTTGCCAACCGCATCGGCAAGAGTTGCTTCGAGATCAACGGCGTGACCTACCACGTGTCCGCCAACGAGGGGGCCAACTGTCTCCACGGCGGCAACAAGGGCCTGGACAAGCGAGTTTGGACCGTGGTGCAGGCCCGGGAGGACCTGCTGCGGCTGAATTACCTCAGCCCCGACGGGGAAGAGGGGTTCCCCGGAAATCTGGACGTGACCGTGACCTACCGCCTGACTGCGGACAGGGGCCTGGTCATCGAGTATGACGCCGTCAGCGACAGGGACACCGTCATCAGCCTGACCAACCACTCCTATTACAATGTGGGCGGTGTGGAGACCACCACCGAGGGCCTGCTGCTGCACATTGATGCCGACCGCATTACTCCTGCCGACGAGGAACTGATCCCCCACGGTGAATTTCGGGACGTTACGGGCAATCTGTTTGACTTCCGCACTCCCAAGCTGTTCGTAGGCGACCTGTCCGCCGACCCGGTGCTGGGCAAGCGCGGCTGCTATGACGAGAACTTCGTGCTGAACGGCAGCGGTATGCGCCGCATCGCGACTTTGGAGGGCGGCAACCGCGGCATCGCACTGGAGGTTTTCTCTGACCAGCCGGGTATGCAGATCTACACCGGAAACCCCAACGCCATCGCGCTGGAGACCCAGAACTTCCCCAACGCGGTCAATTGCCCGGAATATCCCAGTCCTCTGCTGCGGGCCGGAGAACACTACCGAACCAGTACCGAGTATCGCTTTCACAATGTATGATCGCTGAAACGAGAAAGACCGCCAATCGGCGGTCTTTCTCCGTTTTGACCCGGGAGGGGGACACCTTGAAGCAAAAATCGCTCCCCCGCCGTGCAAATGCGTTGACAGGGCGGTTTGTTTGTGATATTATTCCGAGTAGGAAATCTCTTAAACCTCAATAGATAGGAGTGCAATTTTATGGAGCGTATCAAGACCCTGGAGACCCGTGACCTGTGCCAGAGCGCCGTCAACGGCGGCTGCGGCGAGTGCCAGACCTCCTGCCAGTCCGCCTGCAAGACCAGCTGCGGCGTGGCCAACCAGTCCTGCGAGAAGGACGCCTAATCGCAAATCTGTACCTAAAAAGGCCGTCACTTGCTGGCGGCCTTTTTCCTTGTTATTTGCTATTTTCTCCCGAAGGAGTGACCTATCATGGTACATCAGTATCAGCTCAACGGCTACAACATCGTGCTGGACACCTGCTCCGGCTCCGTCCACGTGGTGGACGAGGTGGCCTATGACATGATCGCCCTGTTTGAACAGCAGGACGGCGACACCATCGTGGCCCAAATGCTGGAAAAGTACGGCCACCGCCCCGACGTGACCGAGGAGGAGCTGCGGGCGTGCCTTGGCGACATTCAGGCCCTGAAGGACATGGGTAAACTCTTCACTCCCGACACCTTTGAGAATATGGCCGGTACCTTCAAGGCCCGCTCCGGCAACGTGGTCAAGGCACTGTGCCTGCACGTGGCCCACACCTGCAACCTCAACTGTTCCTACTGCTTCGCCAGCCAGGGCAAGTACCACGGGGAACGGGCGCTGATGAGCTTTGAGGTGGGTAAGCAGGCGCTGGACTTCCTGATGGACCACTCCGGCACCCGCCACAATTTGGAAGTGGACTTCTTCGGCGGCGAGCCGCTGATGAACTGGGACGTGGTCAAGCAGCTGGTAGCCTACGCCCGCAGCGTGGAGAAGGAGCGGGGCAAAAACTTCCGCTTCACCCTGACCACCAACGGCGTGCTCATCGACGATGACGTCATCGACTTTGCCAACCGGGAAATGAGCAACGTGGTCCTCAGTTTGGACGGCCGCCCCGAAATTCACGATGCCACCCGTGTGGACTTCGCGGGCAACGGCAGCTACGAGCGCATCGTACCCAAGTTCCAAAAGCTGGTCAACTCCCGCGGCGGCAAGGGTTACTATATGCGCGGCACCTTCACCCACCGCAACCCCGATTTTACCAAAGACGTTTTCCACATGGCCGACCTCGGCTTCACCGAGCTGAGTATGGAGCCGGTGGTGGCCGCCCCCGACGACCCCATGGCTCTGACGGCGGAGGATATCGAGGTGGTCAAGGAGCAGTACGAAATTCTCGCAAAGGAAATGCTCCGCCGGGAGGAAGAGGGACATCCCATCACCTTCTACCACTATATGATCGACCTGACCGAGGGTCCCTGTGTCTACAAGCGCATCTCCGGCTGCGGCTCCGGCACCGAGTACATGGCGGTCACCCCCTGGGGCGACCTGTACCCCTGCCACCAGTTCGTGGGGGAGGAGGCATACAAGCTGGGCGACGTGTGGAACGGCGTGACCAACGACACCCTGCGGGAGGAGTTCCGCGCCTGCAACGCTTACGCCCGCCCCGAGTGCAAGGACTGCTGGGCCAAGCTGTACTGCTCCGGCGGCTGCGCCGCCAACGCCTACCATGCATCCGGTTCCATCCGGGGCATCTACGAGCCGGGCTGTGAGCTGTTCCGCAAGCGCATCGAGTGCGCCATTATGATGAAGGCGGCTCAGGATGCCCGAAAGGACCGGGGTTAAGATGAACACCCCCATTTTTGACTTTGTAAGCCGCTACGCCGACGGCGACCCCGCCCGCCTGCATATGCCCGGGCACAAGGGTCGGGGGCCGCTGGGTGCGGAGCGGTTTGACATCACCGAAATTCCGGGTGCGGACGACCTGTACCATCCCAACGGCATCATCGCCGAGAGCGAGGGCAGCGCCGCCCAATTGTTCGGCGCCGCCTGCACCCTCTACAGCACCGAAGGGGCCAGCCAGTGTATCCGCGCCATGATCCATCTGGCGGCAAGCCGTGTCCGGGACGGGAACCCCCTGTTTTTCGCCGCCCGCAACGCCCACAAGGCCTTTCTGTACGCCGCCGCATTGGTGGATGCGGAGATCGAGTGGCTGTGGCCGGAGGGACCCGCCGATTTGTGTTCCTGCCCCATCACCCCGGCGCAGTTGGAGCAGGTGCTGACCCAAGCGAAGCGCACCCCGGCGGCGGTCTACGTGACCAGTCCCGACTATTTGGGCCATCTCCTGCCTATCAAAGAGCTGGCAGACGTATGCCGCCGGCACAACACCCTGCTGCTGGTGGACAACGCCCACGGGGCCTACCTGCGTTTTTTGCCCCGGTCCCTGCATCCCATGGACATGGGGGCCGATCTGTGCTGTGACTCCGCCCACAAGACCCTGCCCGTCCTCACCGGCGGTGCCTATCTGCACATGAGCGCTTCCTGCGCCAACCTGTTTGCCCCTTCGGTCAAGGAGGTCATGGCCCTGTACGGCTCCACCAGCCCCTCCTACCTGACCCTCGCAAGCCTTGATTTGTGCAACGACTATTTGGAAACCAAAATTTCCGCCGATTTGGCCAATCTCCTGCCCGCTGTGGAGCGGGCCAAAGCCGACCTCATTGCCAACGGCTGGCAGCTTGTGGGGGACGAACCCCTGAAGCTGATCCTCCGCTGTCCCGGCACACAGGTCGCTGATGCGCTGGCGAAACAGAATGTTTTTTGCGAGTATGCCGACGGTGAGCATTTGGTGCTCATGCTTTCCCCTGCCACTGATCCCGGCGATTTGGCGCGGCTGATTTCCGCACTGGGCGAAAACCGTTGGGGGGTCCCCGCACGCGCACAGCTTCCCATGCTGTGCCCCAAACAGGCCATGTTCCCCCGACAGGCCATCTTCGCCCCTCAAGAGCAAATCCCTGTAGAACAAGCCGTGGGCCGCGTCTGTGCCGCTCCCACGGTGAGCTGTCCCCCCGCCGTCCCCGTGGTGGTGTCCGGCGAGGTGGTGGACGAAGCCGCACTCCAATGGCTGACCCACTACGGCATGGAAACGATCTGCGTGATCAAATAGAGAAAAAGAACCCGCTGTCCAACGGACAGCGGGTTCTTTTTCTTTTGTTGGTTCAGTTCTTGCTGTCGAAAATCTCTTTGCCCGCGGCGGCCAGGCCGGCAAGGCCCTGGATCTCGCTGGGGATGATGAGCTTGGTGGCCTTTCCGTCGGCAGCGGCGGCAAAGGCCTCCAGCGCGCGAATCTTGATGACTCCCTCGCCGGGGTTGGCCTCGTTGATGAGTTTTATGGCATCGGCGGTGGCCTGCTGCACCTTCATAATGGCCTCGGCTTCCGCTTCGGCGGCCATGATGCGGGCGGCTTTTTCGGCCTCCGCCTGCATGATCTTGGCCTGCTTGTCGGCATCGGCACGAAGGATGGCGGACTGCTTTTCACCCTCGGCCACCAGGATCTGGGACTGCTTCTGACCCTCGGCCTGCAGGATGGCCTCACGGCGCTCACGCTCGGCCTTCATCTGCTTTTACATGGCATCCTGAATCTCACGGGGCGGAATGATGCTCTTAAGCTCCACGCGGTTGACCTTGATGCCCCAGGGGTCGGTGGCCTCGTCCAAGATGGCCCGCATCTTGGTGTTGATGTGGTCACGGCTGGTCAGGGCCTGATCCAGCTCCAAATCGCCGATGATGTTACGCAGGGTGGTGGCGGTCAGGTTCTCAATGGCGGACATGGGGTACTCCACGCCGTAGGCGTACAGCTTGGGGTCGGTGATCTGGAAGTATACCACGGTATCGATCTGCATGGTAACGTTGTCCTTGGTAATGACGGGCTGGGGGGCGAAGTCCACCACCTGCTCCTTCAGGGACACGTTCTTCACGATGCGCTCGATGAGGGGGATCTTAAAGTGCAGGCCAACCCCCCACACCGCCTGAAACGCACCAAGGCGCTCCACCACGTAGGCACGGGACTGCTGCACCACGCGGATGTTGGCGGCCAGAACCACCAAAACCAGAATGACCAAAACGATAGGGATCATATACTCCATAATTTACCTCCTGTATGTAGTGTGTCCAAATGGTTTCTTCTTACTCTTCGGCCGGGGAAACGAATACCTTTACGCCCTCGATGCGCAGTACCCGCACCAACGACCCCTCCGGGATGACGGCGTCATCCTGACTGCGGGCGGTCCACGCCTGCCCAGCGATGTTCACCTGTCCCTGCCCGTGCAGGTTATCAATGGTCTGGGTCACCACGGCCTCCTGCCCGATGACCCGGTCGGCGTTGGTGGCGGAGTATCCGGGTGTGAGGAACTTTTTCGCCATAGGCCGTGCCAGCGCCAACGATAGTCCGGAAAGTGCCAGAAACACACCCAACTGCAGCCACAGGCTGCCGCCCGTCAGCGCGCACAGCAGCGCGCCCAAAGCGCCCACCGCGAACCATATGCTGGTCAGCCCCACCGTGACCGCTTCGCCTACGCTGAACAGGATCAGCAGAGCCAACCACGCGATTTTCATGGTCATATTGTCCGTCGCTCCTTTCGCCATAGTTGTACACAGCAGGAAAAACAGGGACACCAGCACCAGCAGGATGGAGGTCGCCACCGTGCCGAACGTCCACTGATCTCTGGGGGACAGATTGGTGAAAAAGTTGCCTAAGGACCGCTTCAAGGTCGGCCCCTCACGCAGTGCGTCCGGCTCCGTTTGCGCAGTTCCCTTTTGAGCGGAGGGAATTTCATCGGCAAACAGTTCGTCCATGGTCACACCGTAGTGCGTACATATATAGAGGAGCTTTTCCATCTCGGGATAGCCCCGGGAGGACTCCCATTTGCTCACCGCCTGTCGGGACACGTTCAGCTGCTGGGCAAAGGCCTCCTGCGTGATGCCGTGCCGGCGGCGCAGTTCCTGCAGCCGTGTTCCAAAGGACATTCGATTCCCTCCTTTTCCTTTCGTAACGCTTATTGCCGATGCACCTGCGTTCGCTGTTCTTCTTTTTGAAACCCGCAGAACCTGCATGCGTCCACGCAGTTGTAAATGTGCGCCCTTGCCGGGACGATCCGGGTGTCGTTCCCGGTGACGTATCCTTTCAGATCCCGCGTGATCAGCCCCACGTGAGTCGTCGTTTCATACGAGGACACAGAGTTACGGCTGACCTCACGCATGGCGAAGGCTTTTCCGCAATGGGGACACCGGCTCCCCTGCGCGCGCCGGCGGACAAAGTATCCGACTGCAAAGGCAAGGGCAAACACAACAACCATAATACCAACGATCAGCATAGGGACACTCCTTTCTCATCCAAAGCGGATCTGCTCTCTGACAGTAGCATACCGCATTTTTCAACAATTGTCTACCAACTTCAATTTGCCAATGGGGATTTTTTGCCGCAACTTGAAGTTTCCGCACCTGTTAAGCCTTCCCCCTCCCAGGGGGAAGGTGGCACGGCGCCACAGCCGTCACGGATGAGGGTGCATTTTTTCAACACATCCCCCTCACCCGCCCCTTCGGGGCACCCTCCCCCCTGCGTGGGGAGGGCCATTTGGTAAACTCCTGTTTATAATGATTGCAACTTGTCGAAAAAACAGATATACTATCTGTGTATGAGCATTTTCTCCACCGGGAGGTTTTCCATATGTCTGATCTTCAATTTGCTGTCCCCACCCTGTTCGGGTTGGAGTCTTTGGTTGCCGACGAGCTGCGCCGCCTTGACCTTGCCGAGGTAAAGGCGGAGAACGGCCGCGTTCTGTGTCGGGGCACCGCGGCGGATATCCCCCGCATCAACTTAAATCTGCGCACCGGGGAACGGCTGCTGCTGTTGCTGGGCAGCTTCCCCGCCCCCACGTTTGAGGCGCTGTTTCAGGGGGTGCGCAGCCTGCCTTGGGAGCGGTTCATTCCCCAAAACGGTCAGTTTCCCGTGAAGGGACACAGCCTGAACAGTGCTCTGCACGCCATCCCTGCCTGCCAGTCCATCGTGAAAAAGGCGGTGGCCGCCCGGCTGGGGCAGAAGTACGGTATGGAGACACTGCCGGAAACCGGCCCCCTCTACCAAATCCAGTTCTCCATCATGAAGGACACCGCCACTCTTATGCTGGACACCAGCGGGGCGGGCCTGCACAAGCGGGGCTACCGGGCCCAGGGCGTGGTGGCACCCCTGCGGGAGACCCTGGCCGCCGCTATGGTGATGCTGTCCCGCTACCGGGGCCGGGACCCCATCTGCGACCCCTTTTGCGGCAGCGGCACCATCCCCATCGAGGCCGCCCTCATCGCCAAAAACCGCGCCCCCGGTCTGAATCGCAGCTTCGCCGCCCAGCGGTGGAGCTGGCTGGACAAGAAGCTGTGGCTGGATGCCGGTGACGAGGCTATGGATAAGGAATTTGACGGCCATTACGAAATTTGGGGCGGCGATCTGGACCCCGCCGCCATCGAGCTGGCCCGGCACAACGCCCGTCTGGCGGAGGTGGACGACCTCATCTCCTTCGAGGTGGCCGATGCCACCCGCTTCCACTTCGGGGGGCTCCGGGGCCGCATCGTTACCAACCCGCCCTACGGCGAGCGTATTATGGAGCGGCGGGAGGCGGAGGAGCTGTACCGCGCCTTCGGCAAGGCGTACCAGAAATTCCCCCAGGGCTGGAACCTGTACCTGCTGTCCTCCCACACGGAGTTCGAGCGTACCTTTGGCAAGCCGGCTGACAAGAAACGCAAGCTGTATAACGGTATGCTGAAATGCGATTTATTTATGTATCTGTAAGGCATAACTCCTATTTTTTAAGGAGCTGATACCATGCGGCATCTGTTTATCATCAACCCCGCTGCCGGAAGCAAGAAAAGCACCGCCGTACTGGAGGAGCTGCTGACCCGGCTGTCCTTCCCCTACGAGGTGCTGTACACCCAAAAGGCCGGCGATGCCGAGGCCTTTGCCCGTCAGGCCGCCCAAACCGGAGAGGAAGTGCGTATCTACGCCTGCGGCGGTGACGGCACCCTGAACGAGGTGGTCAACGGCGCGGCGGGTTACGACAACGCCGCCGTCACCTGCGTGCCCAAGGGTACGGGCAACGACTTTCTCAAGATCTTCGGTTCCCGCTACCGGGAACAGTTCTACGATCTGGAAGCGCTGGCACAGGGGCCCCAAACACCTTTTGACCTCATAGACTGTAACGGCAAGCTGGGTATCGACGTGGTGTGCTGCGGTGTGGATGCCCGCATCGGCGCCGGGGTCCACCGCTACAAGAAGTTCGGCCCGGCGGCCTACGTACTGTCCCTGATCGAGCACGTGCTGTTCCGGGGTATCAACCGCCCCATGAAAGGTCAAATGGGCGATCACTGCTGGGATGGGGATACCGCCCTTTTGTGCGTGTGCAACGGCCGCCACTACGGCGGCGGCTTCAACCCCGTACCCGAGGCCATGCCCGACGATGGCGTGCTGGATATGCTGCTGATCCCCAAAATCAACCTGCCCACGCTGGCCCGGGTCATCGGCAGGTACGCCGCCGGACGGTATAAGGAGCTGCCCCATCTGGTCCGCGACTATCACGGCCAGTCCGTCACCTTCTCCTCCTCCCAGCCGCTGACCGCCGTGGTGGACGGCGAAGTGGTGGAGGCCACCCGGTTTACCATCGGACTTTCCGACAAGAAAGTTAACTTCTTCTATCCCGCCACTGCCGATTATTCCGTCGAAAAAACTGCCCACGCCGCTGCTTTGTGAACAAGCAGTAAATAATTTCCGCTTTTTTCAAAATAGGACTTGATTTTTCCGGCAAGAGCGGTTATTATGAATTAGCACTTAAACAGGCCGAGTGCTAAAACTACAAAATAAAACTCATTTGACTATGATATAAGGAGGAACCCATTATGAATCTGAAACCTTTGGCTGACCGCGTCATCATCAAGATGGTGGAGGCGGAGGAGACCACCAAGGGCGGCATCATCCTGACCGCCGCCGCCAAGGAGAAGCCCGAGATCGCTGAGGTGCTGGCTGTCGGTCCCGGCGGCATGGTGGACGGCAACGAGGTCGTCATGACCGTTAAGGTAGGCGACAAGGTCATCACCGGCAAGTATTCCGGCACTCAGGTCAAGGTGGACGGCGAGGAAGTCACCATCGTCCGCCAGAGCGACATCCTTGCAATCGTGGAGTGATCCACACAACTACACTCAATCATCTGAATTTGGAGGATTATCATTATGGCTGCTAAAATCATCTGCTATGGCGAGGACGCCCGCAAGGCTTTGGAGCGCGGCGTGAACCAGTTGGCCGACACCGTCAAGATCACCATGGGGCCCAAGGGCCGCAACGTGGTGCTCGACAAGCAGTTCGGCGCGCCCCTGATCACCAACGACGGCGTGACCATCGCCAAGGAGATCGAGCTGGACGACCCCTTTGAGAACATGGGTGCCCAGCTGGTGAAGGAAGTTTCCACCAAGACCAACGACGTGGCCGGCGACGGTACCACCACCGCCACCCTGCTGGCTCAGGCTATCATCCGTGAGGGTCTGAAGAACCTGGCGGCCGGTGCCAACCCCATGATCATGAAGAAGGGCATCGCCAAGGCGACCGAGGCCGCTATCGAGGCCATCAAGGCCAACAGCCAGAAGGTCAACGGCACCGAGGACATTGCCCGCGTGGGCACCGTTTCCTCCGGTGACGAGACCATCGGCCGCCTGATCGCCGAGGCTATGGAGAAGGTCTCCGCCGACGGCGTCATCACCGTGGAGGAGTCCAAGACCGCCGAGACCTATTCCGAGGTCGTGGAGGGCATGCAGTTCGACCGCGGCTATATCACCCCCTACATGGTCACCGATACCGAGAAGATGGAGGCCGTCATGGACGATGCCCTCATCCTCATCACCGATAAGAAGATCTCCGCCATTCAGGAGCTGCTGCCCCTGCTGGAGCAGGTGGTGCAGTCCGGCAAGAAGCTGGTCATCATTGCCGAGGACGTGGAGGGCGAGGCTCTGTCCACCCTGATCGTCAACCGGCTGCGCGGCACCCTGAACGTGGTGTGCGTCAAGGCCCCCGGCTTCGGCGACCGCCGCAAGGAGATGCTGCAGGATATCGCCATCCTGACCGGCGGCACCGTTATCTCCTCCGAGTTGGGTCTGGAGCTGAAGGAGACCCAGCTCTATCAGCTGGGTCAGGCCCGTCAGGTCAAGGTCACCAAGGAGAACACCATCATCGTGGACGGCGCCGGCGAGGCCGAGGCTATCGCTGCCCGCATCGCTCAGGTCAAGAGCCAGATCGAGGTGACCACCTCCGAGTACGACCGCGAGAAGCTGCAGGAGCGCCTGGCCAAGCTGTCCGGCGGTGTTGCCGTCATCAAGGTCGGCGCCGCCACCGAGGTGGAGATGAAGGAGAAGAAGCTGCGCATCGAGGACGCCCTGAACGCTACCCGCGCCGCCGTTGAGGAGGGCATCGTGGCCGGCGGCGGCACCGCTTACGTCAACGCCGTTGCCGCGGTCGAGGCTCTGGTTGCCGAGGTCGACGGGGACGAAAAGACCGGCGTGCGTATCATTGCCAAGGCCCTGACCGAGCCCGTCAAGCAGATCGCCACCAACGCCGGCATCGACGGCAGCGTGGTGCTGGAGAAGATCCGTGAGTCCGGCAAGACCGGCTACGGCTTCGATGCTTACAACGAGGTGTACGTGGACATGATCTCCGCCGGTATCGTGGACCCCACCAAGGTGACCCGTTCCGCCCTGCAGAACGCGGCCTCCATCGCCGCAACCCTGCTGACCACCGAGTCCCTGGTGGCCGACAAGCCCAAGCCCGCGGCTCCCGCGGCTCCCGCCCCCGACATGGGCGGCATGGGCGGTATGTACTAAACCGTACAACCCATAAAACCAAACACCCCCGACCGAATGGTCGGGGGTGTTTTTCAGTCGTTTTCCTTAGGTGCAGACTCCAATCGTCGCAAATTGTTATTTATCATCACCCGCAGGTAACTCGGAACACTGCGGTAGTCCTCATTTGCCAAACGTTTCAGCTTATCGTACGTTTCCTGCGGTAAAATCAGACTAACTGTTTTCTTTGCTCCTCTCATCACCGATATTCACCTCTCTCCCGCAATCCAGGCACGCCGCCTCTTTGTATGGCTAAATAATAGCCATATTATATGGCCATTATATCAGCCATAATAATGGGTGTAAAGGGGAGATTGCCATGATTACCTATGCACCCTTGTGGAAAACCATGGCCGCAAAAAAGGCCACCACCTATACCTTGCGCATCAAATACGGCATCAGTCATGCTACCGTGCAGCGGTTGCAAAACGATATGCCTGTTTCTACCCACACCTTAAACAAACTGTGCCAGCTATTGGATTGCAGATTAGAGGATGTGGCAACTTATATCCCTGATAATGAGTAAACGCTCCCGATTGTTTCGGGAGCGTTTTTATTTCGCCCTGTGGGGCGAGGTACTTTGCCCGTGGCGGCAAAGTACCCAAAACGCCACCGGGGTTTGAGTGGATGAGATTCGGCACTTCGCGCCTGCATCTCAAACACGCCGCGCCCCGGACCCCAAGGATAACGGCTCGTAAGCGGTAGATGTTCCTTGCGTTCGGCGCACCGACGACGACACCACGTTGCGGCTTTAGGCTGTCGCCCTGCCAAGCATCAACCAAGTTGTACTCCTATCACACAAAGGCGCCTACTGCGGTGGGTGTTTCGTTTCCGCGGTACAAGTCGGCGGGAGTTCGTTAGACACAACAATTCACAGATGGCACAGAGTGCGGCAGCCTAATCGGAGTAGGCAGGGTCAGATATGTCCGCCGACCGTGTGGGTGTGCCCCCACAGAGGTTGCCCAAAGGAAGTACATAGAAACCATGGGTTTCTATGCGCCTTTTTCGTGTCTTTTGTGGCGGGACAAAAGACACCCGCCCGGGGGCGGAACAACCCTCGTCCTATCCCGCCCCGCAGGGCAAATCCTGTATAAAGAAGAAAAATCCCGGCCCCTCGTTGAGGGACCGGGATTTGTTTTTGGGGAATTACTTGAAGTACTCGGCGCCGGACTCGAACAGAGGCTGGTGCTTGTTGCCGGGGATGTTCACGCCGACAAACTCGCCGCGGCGCTCCAGATGGCCCATCTTGCCGAACACGCGGCCGTCGGGGGAGAAGATGCCCTCGATGGCCTGCATGGAGCCGTTGGGGTTATGGGCGATGTCCATGGAGGGCTTGCCCTGCTCGTCCACGTACTGGGTGGCCACCTGACCGTTGGCGATCAGGCGGTCGATGACCTCCTTGGGACCGACGAAGCGGCCCTCGCCGTGGGAGATGGGGATGGTGTGCAGGTCGTCCACGTTGGACTTGAGCATCCAGGGGGACTGAACGCTGGCCACGCGGGTGGTGACGTAGCGGCTCTGGTGGCGGCCGATGAGGTTGTAGGTCAGGGTGGGGCAGGTGTCGTCCATGGGGCAGATCTCGCCGAAGGGGACAAGGCCCAGCTTGACCAGTGCCTGGAAGCCGTTGCAGATACCCAGCATCAGACCGTCGCGGTTCTTGAGCAGGTCCATGATGGCATCGCTCAAGGCGGGGGAGCGCAGGAAGGAGGCAATGAACTTGCCGGAACCCTCGGGCTCGTCGCCGCCGGAGAAGCCGCCGGGCAGGACCACCATCTGCGCGGAACGGATGGCGGATTCCAGCGCCTTGGCAGACTCGGCCAGGAACTCGGTAGTCAGGTTACGCACCACCACGATCTCGGGGGCGATGCCGGCGCGCTCGCAGGCGCGGGCGGTGTCGTACTCGCAGTTGGTGCCGGGGAAGACGGGGATGACCGCCTTGGGGCGGGCGATCTTGCTCTTGGCCACCACGGGGGCGCGCTTGTCGCAGGAGGGGGCGGCCACGGCCTCGGCCTCGCCGGCACGGGTGGCATACACGCCTTCCAGCACGTCCTCATTCAGCTTGAGCAGTTCCTCGATGGAAACCGCCTCGCCGGGCAGGGCAATGAAGGGAGCCTCGGTGGTCTCACCGATGCGCTTGGCGCAGGTGCAGTTGACCTCCTCGGTGACCTCGGCCACGATGGCACCGGGGCAGGAGGCATACCAGGGGGCATCCTCCATACCGGCCTGGAAGCCGATGCGGTTGCCGAAGGACATATTCATCACGGCCTCGGCCACACCGTTCTCCACGGCCCAGGCGGCCTTGATCTTACCGGCGGTGTGCAGCGCGTGGAAGCACTCCCAGGCGGTCTTGCTGTCGGCGGTGTGGAAGAGGTAGACGGGATTGCCCGCCTTCTTGAACTCGGTGGACAGGACCTTGCCAGCCTTGACGGGGGCGATGGCGAAGGAGATGAGGGTGGGAGGCACGTCCATGTCAAGGAAGGAGCCGGACATGGAGTCCTTACCGCCGATGGCGGCGGCACCCAGCTCCAGCTGAGCGTCCAGAGCGCCCAGCAGGGCGGAGAAGGGCTTGCCCCAACGCTCGGGCTCGGTGCGCAGCTTCTCAAAGAACTCCTGGAAGGTCAGGTAAGCCTTGCGGTAGTCGCCGCCGGCGGCCACCAGCTTGGCCATGGAGGTATAAACACTGGCGCGGGCACCGGCATAGGGGTCCACGCAGGTCAGTTCGGGATCAAAACCCCAGGACATGATGCTGGCCTGATCGGTCTCCTGACCGGGCAGGACGGGGAACAGGGCGGCCATGGCCTGAGCGGGAGAGGTCTGGGTCGCACCGCCGAAGGGCATCAGCACAGAGCCGGCACCGATGGAGCCATCGAATCGCTCGGTCAAACCGCGGCGGCTGGCGCACTTCAGGCTGGAGGCCATCTCACGCAGGTTGGCAAAGCGGGGGGCGCTCATGAGGGCGCGGTCCTTGGCGGCCACGGACACGGCGGCATGCTTGACGGCGCCGTTGGTGTTCAGGAACGCACGGGACAGGTCGGCGATCTTGTTGCCCTTCCAGTGCATGACCATGCGGGGGGACTCGGTGACCACGGCCACGCGGTAGGCTTCCAGATTCTCGGCCTCGGCGGCGGCAATGAATTTGTCGGCATCCTCGGGGGCGACCACAACGGCCATACGCTCCTGAGACTCGGAGATGGCAAGCTCGGTGCCGTCCAGGCCGTCGTACTTCTTGCGCACGGCGTCCAGGTCGATGGTCAGACCGTCGGCCAGCTCGCCGATGGCAACGGACACGCCGCCGGCGCCGAAGTCGTTGCAGCGCTTGATGAGCCGGGTGACCTCGCCGTTGCGGAACAGGCGCTGGATCTTGCGCTCCTCGGGAGCGTTGCCCTTCTGCACCTCGGAAGCCATGGTGGTCAGGGACTTCATGTTGTGGCTCTTGGAGGAACCGGTGGCACCGCCGATGCCGTCGCGGCCGGTGCGGCCACCCAGCAGAACGACCACGTCACCGGGCGCGGGCCGCTCGCGGCGGACGTTCTCGGCGGGGGCGGCACCGATGACGGCGCCGCACTCCAGACGCTTGGCGATAAAGCCCTCGTGATAGACCTCGGCCACGTGACCGGTGGCAAGACCGATCTGGTTGCCGTAGGAGGAGTAGCCGGCGGCTGCGGTGGTGGCCAGCTTACGCTGGGGCAGCTTGCCGGGAGTGGTCTGGTCAAAGGGGACACGGGGATCACCGCCGCCGGTGACACGCATGGCCTGATGGACATAGACACGGCCGGACAGGGGATCGCGGATGCAGCCGCCGATACAGGTGGCGGCGCCGCCGAAGGGCTCAATCTCCGTGGGGTGGTTGTGAGTCTCGTTCTTGAACATGAGCAGCCAGTCCTGCTCCT
>JAFQHV010000030.1 GCA_017397835.1 Oscillospiraceae bacterium | reverse complement strand
GTTTTTATCTGCGCGAAACTCCCACCGCTCCCCTGTCGGCTTCCCACTACGCTAAAGCAAAACCCCCGCGGTCCAAACGGACCGCGGGGGTTTTGCTTGTGTGGAAATAGGAGAATGAAGAAAGCAAATTAGATATTGCGCAGGTAGTTGGTCAGCATCTGAGCCGTCTGGGCACGGGTGGCCTTCTCGGTAGCATTGGAGAAGGGAACATTCTTAAGAATCCCCTTCTCCACCGCCCACTTCAGGGCATCGGCAGCCCAATCGCTGTAGCTGCCCACACCGGACAGGTCGCCGTTGCCGTTGGGAGTGCCGGAGTAGTTACGCAGGATGACCGCCACCTGCTCGATGGTGACCGCATCCTCGGGCTTGAACACACCGCCACCAAACCCGGACACCACGCCACGGTTGCTGCCCCAGGTGACTGCGTTGTTGAACCACTGGGTGGCAGGCACATCGGAGAAGCTGTGGGTCAGGCCGTTCAGGGCGGGCTGACCCTCCTTATTGTACAGCACCTGCACCACCATGGCTCGGTTCAGGGTGTCGTTGGGGCCGAACTTGGTGGCATTGTAGCCGCTCATGATGCCGTTTTCCACGGCGAAGTTCACCGCCTCGTAGTACCACTCGCCCCGCTTCACGTCGGCAAAGCCGGCATCGGAGTTGCGCTTCAGAGCGGTGGTCAGCTCGTTGGCGTAGAAGTCATCCACATACAGGAAGCTGGTCTGACCGTTTGCCAGCAGGGGCTGGGCAAACTGCACACAGGTAATCTCCTGAATGACATCCTCCACCATCTCGTCCAGCAGGGGTGCGGAGGTGTTCAGGGCGATGTCGCCCACCTTGTTGCCATCCACGTACAGGGCGCCGGTGTTGGCGGCGATGTCAAAGCTGATGGCCACATCCACCCAGCTGCCGGGGGTCACCTTGGCCAAAGCCACGTTACCGTCGGGATAGGCGGCGCTGATGGTGCCGTCGGGGCTGAAGGCCACAGCGGCCAACGAATGCCGCAGACCATCGAAGTTGTAACCGGCCTTTAGGTACATATAGAAGTCATTGGCATTGCCGCTGGGCACCTTGACCTTGGCGCCCACGGTGCCCGCCTTCATAGAGGGCAGCTGACGGGTAGCGTAAACAGGTTCGGTGCCGTTGAGCTTCATAGACCACAGACCGGAGGCGGACTCCTCACTGCTCAAAGCGAACTGATCGGTCAGGTGGCGCAGCCAACCCTCGTACTTCAACGAGGAGGTCTCGAAGTCCTCGTAGGCGCCCTTGTTGTTGTACAGCATCTGGTCGAAGTCCTCCACCAGGAAGCCCACAGTAGCACGGATATCCAGATCGGAGCGGCGGTAGGTACTGGCATCCCAATAGGCCACCAGAGCATCCTTGCCGTCCTCGGTGAAGCAGATACCGGGCTGGGTGAAGTGATAGTACTTCTCGTGCAGACCGTCGTAAGAGGTACCGAAGGTCAGGTCGATTACCTTGCCAAAGCTCCGGAAGTCATCCTCGGTATAAGCGATGTGCATGGGGGCACGGCGGTAGGACTTCTGTCCCATGGAGTTATAGCTGGACCACATCAGCAGGCGGTCACCGTTGTACTCCACCGCCACGGGGGAGGTATTGGCGGAAATCACCTTGGAGTAATCACCGGTCCAGGTGATGCCGCCGTCGGAGGAGAAGCCCTCGTAGAAGTAGTAATTGCCGTCCTGCTGGGCACGGCACAGGACGTGCAGTCTGCCGTCACTAAGCTGAATCAGGCTGTGCTCGGTCACACCATCCTCAATCTCTTTGCTTGCGTTAATCGGCATCATCAGCTCGTTGTCGCTGGCCAGCCAGGTCTTGCCGCCGTCCTTGGAGTAGACGCAGGTCATCACGTTGAACTTGGTCTTCTGCGCGGTATCGTTGTAGGCAATGACGTAGTCCACGTTGGGGCCGGCGCCGTCCGCCTCACGCAGCTTGATACCGTCGCAGTAGAGGATGGCGCGGTGGATATCCTCCTTCATATTGGGCACGATGATGTCGGTATCTTTGATAGGTTCCTTAGCAGGGTTGGTCAGGGCAACCCAATCGCTCCAAGTGTAGCCGCAGTCGTCGGTGTAGGTATAGAACAGGCGATAGTCATTGCTGTCCGCCGAAAAGCCTATGTAGCCAAAGACGTACAGACGGTCAATCTCCTCATCGTACAGGTAGCCGCCAAAGCCAAGAGCGGCACCGGAGATATTCTTGGCCACCAAGGTGCTCTTTTTGTCGAAGGTGCGGCCGCCGTCGGTGGAGCGCACCATAGCCAGGCTGCCGTCCTCCTTGCCGTTGACAAAGCGGCGGGCCACCACGATGATGTCGCCGTTGGACAGGGTGAAGGGACGGCCGTGGGAGGACAGGTCGGAATCCAGAGTGAAGTCAATCAGCGCCACGTTGCCGTAGCTGACCTCAAACACGTTCTCCGCATTGGAGAAGTCCTCGGCAGAGGCACAGCCCCAATGGGCGGTGATGGTAGCGGGCGCCTCGGGCACACGGACGTAGAAACCGTCGCTGCCGTTGTACCAGTGGGCCAGGGTGGTATTACCCACGGTGAAGCGGAAGTCCGCCGCGCCGTTCTTGTACTGACCGGCCTTGGCGCCCAAGGCGGACAGACTGACAAACACAGGAACATCCTTGCCGCTGTCCGCAACCGCATACTGGGCGCTGTGAGCAAAGGCGCCGTTGGCGCCGGGCAGGAATTCGTTGTTGCTGACGGTAATCATGTCCTGCAGGCTGTTGTAGAAGCCGGGCTGCTCACCCTCCCGCTCCAAATCGTCGTGGTAGGTGTGCACCTTCACGTAGCGGGCCTTGGCGGACAGGTTGTAGATAGTGTACTCACAGCCGTTCTGCTGCAGCAGCCAGCCGTTCACCTTGGTATAGGTAACGCCGTCATCGCTGACGAACACGCCCAAGTGCTGCTGGCTGAAGCGGGACACCTCGTCCAAATCGTACAGCTTGATGGTGTTGAACTGGCGACTAGCGCCCTGGTCAAAGACGATACTGTTGCGGGTGGTGTCAAAGTACAGGTACTTGTTCACCGTCCAATCGGTCACCTGACCCGTAAGGGGGTTGGTATCCTTGACAATCAGGCCCACGTTGCTCTGCGCCTGAATGCCCTGCGCGGCAAAGGTAAAGGTCTTGGTCAGGGATGCATCCTCATAGCGGATGGTGGCAATCAGGTCAAAGACCACAGGCTTGCTGCCGTGGGTGACCACGCCGGTGTCCAAATTCACATAGTTGGCCACTTCGCCGGTGCTGCGGTCGATGGCCTTCCAATCCACGCTGCAGGTCAGGCTCTTGCCAATCAGCTCACGGGGCAGATTCAGCTTGCCCACGTTCTCGGGATTCTCGGCACCCAGCACCCGGTCCTCGGTCAGGGTCAGGGCGGTGTCCTCCAGCATACCCTGCACATCGGTGTAGACGTTCTTCACCATGCGGATGTCATGGATGTAGGCATTGACTGCACCCAACGTACCGTCCTCGTTCTTGGCACGGTCGTGGTTGACAACCTGCATAATCATACGGGGCATGTGGTAGTTGTCATTGATGGTAAACCGAGCGCGATCCAGCGTGGGGAAGGTCGCCACCAGCTCACCGTTGACGTACATAGCGGGAACCAGCGTTTCGCTGACCTTCATGGTGATGGTGGCGCGCTCACCCAGCTTGATACCGGTGTCCATAGTGACCACATCACGGGCATAGAGGATATCCATCAGCACGTTGCCCTTTCCGTCATTGCGCAGGTTATAGCGGGTCTGCAGTGTGGGCTCACGCAGCTCAAAGCACAGACCACGCCAGCCAAGGGTGTTTACGTTATGGGGCAGGTCGTTCAGGGTCACATCGATTGTAAACTCATAGCCACCGCCTCCGGCATAGTTCAGCAGGCTGGTGAAGTGCTGGTAGATTTCATTCTTGGCACCCAAAGCGGCGGCATCGGTCTTGGTGTTGTAGAAGCCGTCATCCTGTGCCCACTTGGTGTGGACAACACTGGCGGCGGTGATGTTGGTGTACTCCCTGGCACTCACATCCCGGCAGGTATCGCCAAAGACCATGGTCTGCGCCGCCAAAGTGGCGGTACCATACATCTTGCTGGCGCCGCCCACGCCCTCAATCTTCATCTCGTAGGGCACCTGCACATCCATGCCGGTGGCAATGCCGGCATCTTCCATGGCAATGCGCCACTCAAAGGTCTGTCCGGCGGCTACAAAATTGCCGGCGGAGGTGGTACCGGTGGAAGGATTGGCGGTAAAGGTCTTGCCGTTCAGGGTCAGGGTCAGGCCCTTGGCCTGGTTGGCACTGTAGACCTGACCGCCCACATACAGATAGCTGGCATCCCACAGCAGACCCACGCCGGCGGCGGGGGCACCGGCAGAGCCGGCGGCGGTCAGATTGTTGTACCACTGGTTTTCCTTCAGCTGACCGTCCAGGGTCAGGGTATCGGTGTTCAAATAGGCAATAGCATCCTGCTTGCCGTCACCGGCGGCAGGGGCATACTCCACCAAAACCAGTTCCTTTTCGCCCAAAACCAACTCGAACTGGCGCTGGGCATTGCCGGCAGTGGCAATCATATTCAGCTTCTGCCGGCTGATGGACTCGATGTTCAGCAGGTTCAGGGGAACGGCCACCTCGTACTGACCCTTGCCGTTGCCCTTGATGGTGGTGCCCATGGTATAGCCCACGGCGGCAGAGGGATTCTTGCCCAGCTTGCAGGTCAGCTTGTGCTGACCAAGGGTAAAGGTCAGTTCACTCTGCTTGCTCTCCAAACCGAAATACAGATACTGGTCATCGCACAGCACACCAAATCGGCTGTCGCCCACAACAGTAGCCAGGTTCCACACACCCTCGGACAGGGTACCGTCCTGAGTTAGGATGCCCACCCGGGGCAGCTTGTCCGCCGCCAAAGGCAGGTTGGGAGCCGCCTGGGTCACGAAGTAATCGTACACTTCCACATCGGTCTTGCGGCTGTCGCTGCCGCGGTAGACGGTGGTGGCGCACAGATTGAAGTTGCCAGCGGTAGGGGTGCGGCCGGACTTGGGGAAGGTTCCCACCAGCTTGCCGTTGATGTACACCTTGGACTCGAAGTCATCATTCACATCAATGAACACCTTGGCATTCTTGGCGGGCAGATCAAGGCCGGTATCCACCTTCTTGGTGGTTTCCTTGCCCAGCACATACATGGATACATAGATATTGCCCGCCTCGTCGGCATGAAAACCATAGCGGCTTTGGCTGTTGCCGCGGATATCAATGGCAAAGCCCGTCAAGGGGAAGCGGTTTTCATTGGCGGGGTCGGGAATAGCCAAATCGTTGAAGTCGGCGGTCAGGGACAGCTGAAAGCCTCGGTTCAGGTCAAGGCCGATTCCGTCCACCTTCCAGGTGGGATAACTCATGGAGCCGCCCGCTTCGGTCAGGGTGCCGGACTTGTAGTGGACGGAGCCATTCTCACCCTGCACAGCGTAAATTTCGCTGGTATCCTGACCGGGTTTGCCGGGCAACTTCGTGATATCGTTGAAATCCTCGGCCAGCAGAACCTTCTGGTCAGCCAGCAGCAGCTCGCCGTTGAAGCTGTCCTTGCCAACGGAAATAGCAAAAGGCACCCGAGCCGCGCGGTCATAGGTCATGCCCACCGCAGAGTACAGCACCATAAACTCCATAGTGCCCTGGGCGTTGTTGCGGGCAGCCTTACCCTCGGTCTTGCCGTTGACGGTCACAGTACCGGCATCGGAATTGGCGGTCACCGCCACACCGTTGATGGTCAGCTCGGCGGTCAGCGCCTCGGTCCGAACACCCACATACAGGCCGTCGCTGTCGCACAGCAGAGCCGCCGGTGCGTTGCCGATGGTCTGGTTCAACAGCCAGCCGCTCTCCTCCAGCTTACCGTCCACCTCCATCTTGACGTCGGTGTAGTAAGCCTGCAGCGTGCCGGATTGGGCCGCGCTGACGCCCGCGGTCATGCCGGGCAGCATACCCAGCAGCATAACCAACGTCAGTAGGAAAGACATCGCTCGTTTCATCCGCTTTTCCTCCGTTTTTGCAAGATTTCTGCTTTCATTTTACAACAACACATTTTTTAAGTCTACTGACATTTTTAGCATTTTCACCACTATCCGTGTTCTAAACCGCTAGTTTTCCTCTTCCAAAATCCGTTCTATAGCAAATCATCTTGACTCTCTAAAAGCAGAAGGGAATCCCGTTTCTCTGCCCGATAACATACTACAGAAGTATATGGTGCCTCTTGCACACCCACCACCAACGGCGCGGAAACGGCTCAAAAAGCAAATCCACAACTCTGAAACGTCAAGCCGATGGACGGCAAAGCAAGAACTAAAAATGTTGCCTGAATGGACGATCGTGGGGTACCGCCACCATCCATTCAGGCAACGTTTTTATCTTTTGATGCAGTTTTTATCTGCGCGAAACTCCCACCGCTCCCCTGTCGGCTTCCCACTACGCTAAAGCAAAACCCCCGCGGTCCAAACGGACCGCGGGGGTTTTGCTTGTGTGGAAATAGGAGAATGAAGAAAGCAAATTAGATATTGCGC
>JAFQHV010000029.1 GCA_017397835.1 Oscillospiraceae bacterium | reverse complement strand
AGCAAAACCCCCGCGGTCCAAACGGACCGCGGGGGTTTTGCTTGTGTGGAAATAGGAGAATGAAGAAAGCAAATTAGATATTGCGCAGGTAGTTGGTCAGCATCTGAGCCGTCTGGGCACGGGTAGCCTTCTCAGTCGCATTTTGGAAGGGCACGTTATCCAGAATCCCTTCGCCAACCGCCCAGCGCAGGGCGTTGGCCGCCCAATCGCTGTGGCTGCCCACCTTGCTGATGTCACCGTAGCCGGCAGGCGCACCAGAGTAGTTGCACAGGATGACCGCCACCTGCTCGATAGTGACCGCATCCTCGGGTTTGAACACACCGCCGCCAAACCCGGACACCACGCCCCGGTTGCTGCCCCAGGTGACGGCATTGTTGAACCACTGGCTTGCCGGCACGTCGGAGAAGCTGTGCTTCAGGCCGTTCAAGGCGGGTTGGCCTTCCTTGTTGTACAGCACCTGCACCACCATGGCTCGGTTCAGGGTGTCGTTGGGGCCGAACTTGGTGGCATTGTAGCCGCTCATGATGCCATTCTCCACCGCGAAGTCGACCGCCTCATAGTACCACGCGCCCTGTTTCACATCGTCAAAGGCGATGCTGTAGGCGGAACGCTTGATGGGGGTGTCCAACTCAGTCAGGTAGAAGTCGTCGACATACAGGCAATCGCCCACAGAGGGGGTAGCAGAAATCTGCATGAACTGCACGCAGGAGATCTCACGCACTACGTCCTCCACCTTCTTGCCGAAGGAATACTCGCCGGTCTCCAGCTTGATGTCGCTGACCGCCTTGCCGTTGACATACAGCTTGCCGGTCTTGGTTGCGATATCAAAGTGGATGGCGTAGTCATTCCAACTGCCGGGGGACACCTTGGTCACAGGAACAATCTCATTGTCATAGCACAGAGCCACGGTACCGTCGCCGTTGACCGCCACCGCCGCCAGAGCATGCTGCATGTGGGTGAAGTTGTAACCGGCCTTCAGCTCCATGGCGAAATACTCGGTATTGCCGGCGGGCACCATCATCTTGGCACCCACGGTACCGGACTTCATGGTTGGGATCTGCCGGGTGGCGTGGGCCGCCTGTCCGGGGCCAATGTCCAGCACCTTCATAGACTGCAGACCGGAGGCGGAGACCTCTCGGGTCAGTTCGATTTGGTTGCCCTCGACGGTCATCCAGCCTTCAAACTTCAAAGACGCGGTCTCAAAGTCCTCATAACCGCCCTTGGTGTGGTGGATCATGTCGCTGAACTCCTCCACCAGGAAACCGGCGCTGGCCTTTTCCACATTCCGGCGGGATAGGTTGTTGTCGAAGAAGGCCACAAAGGCGTCCTTGCCGTCCTTGGTAAAGGTGATACCGGGCTGGATCATATGGCTGAACGTTTCCTCCAAACCATCGTAAGAGGTGGCGAAGGTCAGATCCACAATGTGGTCAAAGCTCTGGTAGTTGTCGGTGGAGATGCCCAGATGCATAGGGGTGCGGCGGTAAGACATACCGTCCAGACCGTTCATACTGGACCACATCAGCAGCCGCTCGCCGCTGTACTCCACCGCCACGGGCGAGGTGTTGGAGGCTATGACCTTGGAGTAGCCGCTCTCCCAGGTCTTGCCCAAATCGTAAGAGCGGGCCTCGTAGAAGTAGTAGTTACCCGCCTGCTGGGCACGGCACAGCATGTACAGGCTGCCGTCGTCCAGTTGGGACAGGCTGTGCTCGGAAATGCCGGCCTCGTGGTTGACGCTGCGGTCAATATCCATTGCAACCATGCCGCCGCAAATCCAGGTCTTGCCGGCGTCACAGGAGTAGATGGTCTCCGCCTTGTTTTCGTTGGTCACATGGTCGATGCCATTGTTCACGATGACATAGTCCACGTTGGGGCCGACACCGTCCGCCTCACGGACTTTGATGCCGTCGCAGTAGAGGATGACGCGGGTGAAGTTGGGGTCGGCATTCTGCAGGATGCTGTCGTTGTCCCGGTACTTCTCCACGGCAGGGTTGGTCAGGTATACCGGCTCGGACCAGGTCTTGCCGCAGTCGTCGGTGTAAATCAGCACCAGACGGTAGTCGTTGTCATTGCCCACGGCGCCGCTGTAAGCGATGAGGAACACGCGATCCAACTCCTCATCATACAGATAGCCGCCAAAACCAACCGCACGGCCACCGTGTTCCAGGTTGCTCAGCACGCCCTCGGTATCCTCGTGGAAAGTGCGGCCGCCATCGGTGGAGCGGACGAAGACCAAGCCATCCGTGCCGCCCTCGCCGCCGTCGCGACCGGTAACGATGATGTCGCCGTTGGAGAAGGTGAAAGGTCGGCCGTGAGAACCCAGCCCGGTCTCATTGGTCAGGTCGTAGAGGGATACGTTTCCGTAGACAACCTCAAACACCGCCTCGGCATCGGAGAAGTCCTCCGCACTGCTGCAGCCCCAGTGGGCGGTGATGGTGGTGCTGCCCTTGGCTGCAAGTTCCGGCACGCGGACATAGAAGCCGTCGCTGCCATTGAACCAGTAGGCCAGCTGCTGCTTACCCATGGTAAAGCGGAAGTCCGTTCCATTGCTCTTGTATTGGCCGGCTTTGGCACCCAAATCAGCCAAAGCAACAAAAGCGGGGTAATCCTTCAGAGCTTTATCGGTGGTGTTCTTCACCACATAGTCGGCCTTGTGGGCAAAGGCACCGCCCGCCCCGGCCAGGTTGGCGTTGTTGCTGACCGTCATCATGTCGGCCACGGCATTGTAGAAGCTGGGAGCCTCCTTGCCTGTGTTGTCCAGCGCATCATGGTAGCAATGCACCTTCACATACCGGGCGGTTTCGGACAGGTTATAGAGGGTGTATTCCTTACCGTCCTGATGCAGCAGCCAACCGTTCACCTTGGTATAGTTCTTGCCGTCATCGCTGACAAACACCCCGAGGTGCTGGTAGCTGATGCGGGAGAACTCGTCGGAGTCATACAGCTTGATGGTGTTGAATTGCTTGCCGGAACCCTGGTCGAACACCACGCTGTTGTGGGTGGTGTCCAGATACTCGTAGGTGCCGCTGGCCCAGCTTGTGACCTGTCCCACACGGGGGTCATCGTCCTTGGTGATGAGAGCCACGTTGCCCGCCTTGGCCTGACCGGCCGCCTGATAGGTAAAGCTTTTGCTGACACCGGAGCTTCCGCACACCACGGTGGCGGTCAGTTCGAACACCACAGGTCGGCTCAGACGGCTGACCACGCCGGTCTCCAGATTGACGTTCTCGGCGGGGCGGCCGGTGGCGGTATCGACGGCCGACCACACCACATCGCAGGTGATGCCGCTGTTGGGGTCGGTGACCTTCTTCACCAGGTTCAGCTTGGTCACATCCCGGGGATTCTGCCCGGCCAGGATGCTTTCCTCGGTGATGGTCTGCAGGGCATTCTCTGCCGCCCCCTGCTCGTCCCGATACAGGGTCTGGGTGAACAGAATGTCATGAATTTCAATGTTGGTTCCGTTCAGCTTGCCATCGGCATCGGGGTCCCGGTCATGGTTGACCATCTGAATGTTCATGCGGGGCATATGCAGGGTATCATTAATGGTAAAGGTTGTGCGGTTCAGAATGGGGAAGCTGCCGATGAACTTGCCATTGACGTACAGGCTGGGCACGTTACTGTCATTTACGGCAATCTGGATGGTCGCCCGCTGACCGAAGTCAATTCCGGTATCCACACTGTTGCAGCCGCGGGCAGCCAGATTATCCATAAACACGTTGCCTTTGCCGTCACTGCGGAAGGCATACAGTGCCTGCAGCTCCGGCTGACGGATCTCCCACAGCAGGCCGCGCCAGCCAAGGCTGCGGGTGTTGTGGGGCAGGGAGTGGATGGTCACGTCAAAGGTAAACTCGTAAGCGCCGCCGTTGTAGTTCAGCAGCGGCGTGTACCAGCGATAAATCTCGTTGCCGGTCATGGCGGAGTCGGTGGTAATGTTATAGAAGCCGGCACCCTGCTCCAGGCGGGTACCCTTCACCGCAGGACCCGTATTGTTCACATATCCCTTGGCGTTGAAGTCATCGCAGCTGTCACCCAGCACTACGGTGGTGGCGGCCATGGTCAGGTTGCCGTGGAGGGTGGAGGTACCCTCCTGCCCCACCACATCCAGCTTGTAGTCCTTAGCCACGTTGATGCCGCCCTCAATGCCGAGGTCGGCCAAAGCGATTTTCCATTCGAAGGTCTGCCCGCCGTTGGCGATTTCGCCTGCGGAGGCGGTGCCGTCGGCCAGGTCGGCGGTAACGGTCTTGCCCCCCAAGGTCAGGTTCAAGGACTTGGCCCGGGTGGTACTGAACATCTGTCCGCCCACGTACAGATAGGTGGCGTCCCACAGAAAGCCCACACCGGTGGCAATGTCGCCGCCTGCGGTCAGGTAGGGGGCGTACCAGTGGTTCTCTTTCAGCAGACCGTCCATCTTCACCTTATCGGTGTTCAGGTAGGCGATGGCAACCTGCTTGCCGTCCCCGTCAGCCGGAGTCTTGGTCACCAGATCAACCACCGTGCCGGTCAGGGACAGGCCGAATTTTCGGGTCTGCCCCCCGGCGGTGATGGCAAAGGGCAGAACATCGCCAAATTCGCCCAGCAGACTCAGGGGAATGGTAATCTCGTATTGACCATCGCCATTGGCGGCAATGGTGCTGCCCATGGTGTAGCCCAGGGCGATGGTGGGCTTCTTACCCAGCTTGGCGGTGGCCTTGCTGCCGTTGAGCAGCAGCTCCGCTTCGCCCTCAGCGGTGTTCAGGGCGATGTACAGGTTCTTTTCGTCTGCCAGCAGGCCGAACTTGGTGCCGCCCACCTTGTTGGTCATGACCCACACCATCTCGCCGGTGCTGCCGTCCAGCTTCAGGTCGGCGGGATTGAAGCCGGACACGATCATCCGCTCGTCAGGGGCGGTTTGGGTCAGCAGCAAATCGTGAATGTTGATGTCGTTACCGTTGTCCACGGTCAGGTCACGGCGGGCGGTGCTGGTGGAGGTACGCACGAAGTCGCCGTCGGCGGTGCGGGCACTGGTCTTGTACTGGATAATCAGCTTTCCGTCCATATAAACGGCGGTGTTATATTCGTCATCCACAATCAACTGGACAAGCACGTTCTTGGCACCCAGGTCATAGCCGGTATCCACGGTCTTGGTGGTGTCCGCCGTACGCTCGTACTGGGAAACCAAAATATTGCCGTTCTTGTCGGCAGAGAAGCCCTGGCGGTTATACACCCCGCTGCGGGTCTCGATGCCAAAGCCGGTGACTGCCACATAGGCCTCCTGTCCCGGAGCGGACACAGTCAGGTCATTAAAGTCGATGGTGTAGGACAGCTCGTAGCCACGGGTCTTGTCAAACCCGATTTCGGCAAAACTCCACTCCGGCAGATGCAGCGAGGCTCCGGCATCGGTCATGGAACCGGTGCCGATATGCAAGCTGCCATCTCCCTGCTCGCCATAGACCTCACTCTTACCGGGGGTGCCCATTTTCTTGTAGTTGGGCAGGCTGCTGATGTCATCCATGTCGTTGGCGATCAGAGCCGTCTTTGCGGCCAGTACAGCCTTGCCGGAGTAGCTATTACCGTCCACCTTGCAGGCGAAATCCACCACCTGACCGGCGCTGTACACCAGACCCAACTCCACAAGGGGAATTTCCAGCTCCACGGTTCCGGCGGCCACACTCATGGCAGCCACGCCTACCTTCACGCCGTTTGCTACCACAGAGCCGGCCTCGAAGTCGGCGGTCATGGCCACGCCATGGATGGTGAATTCCGCGGTTTTGGCGGCGGTTTTCATGCCGATGAACAGGCTGTCCTGATTGCACAGCAGGCCCACAGGGGTGCTGCCCAACCGGTCCCGGGTCAGCCAGTGGCCGTCGATGAGCCTTCCGTCCACCGCCATATTGGCCGTGGTGTGGTAGGCCTGCAGCGGTTCTGCCTGCACCGCTGCCGCGGGCACTGCAAACCCGTTGGCCATGGAAATCACCATGACCAACGTCAGCAAACACGACAACACTCGTTTCATTCGCTTTTCCTCCGTTTTTGCAAGATTTCTGCTTTCGTTTTACAACATCTTATTTCCCAAGTCTACTGACGTTTTTAGAAGATAACGACTGTGATAGACAGTCTTTCCTTGCTATATGGGCGCAGCCTTACTTTTGTCCAGTACATCCTCGTTATCTCACCGTCATATTTTTCCTGCCCTTTAGATAAAGGGGCGTCTGTCCAGCACCAGCTTCAAAGGCTTGTCGCTGCGGAATTCTCCGCGAAGAACTCGCTGCAGCTCGGCGAAGGCGCACACACTGCCAAAGAGCGCATGCAGGTCATTAACCGATTCATTGGTTTCCCAATCCACATTGTTCCAGAACACCATGTATTCCTCGGTAAACTCGCGCAGGATCGCCTTGACCTCATCATAGCGGTGGTGGGTCTGCTCACAGGCACGCGTGAGACAATAAATCCAGTCAATTTCCAAAAAACCCGCCGTTCTTGCAAACACCTTGTGCAGGCTCTTTTCCCGGTACATTTTGATGCAGGAATCGATGATGCGCTCGGGATAGCGTACCGGTCTGTGTGCGTTTTCATGGTTGAACAGGTAGTGGAAACCTCCTGCCATAAACTCATAGAGCGGCGCGTGCGTTTCCTCCTGATAATCACCTTTGCGCCAAAAGCCGGTTTCGGGATCGGCATTGTCCCAAAACCATTTGAAATAGGCATCGTTCCAGGCAGGAGTTGCTTCCCCACAAAGGTTGGCAATGACGTAAACCGCTGCTCCCCGGTGGGATTGGGCCCAAGGGGCTTTCCAATCCAAATTCTCCATCAGTCTCTCAAAGCCGCCTTTCTCTAAACAGGGCAGCACAGCCAGAGGACGGTGTTTGGGCGCCGCGTCAAACAGTTCCAACGCTGCCGTCACATGGGCAGTGGTATGCAGCGTATGATGCGTTTTTTCATGGAACAGTCCGGTCTCGGGATCCTGCATCTCCTGCATGGCAGAGACCCATGCCGCCCGCTCCTTTGTGTCTCTGGGGAAATGTCCCGTCATGTAAAGCATATTTGCCGCGTCTGCACACCCGTAGGGGTTGACTCCCAGTTCTCTGGTCCCGTTTGCATTCTGCCAAATCCAGCGGGCATACTGTCCCTGTCCCACCTTGTGCGTCTCAATGCGTTTCAACACATTATCGATGATCGGCTGAAGATCGTACATATTTATTTCTCCTTCCAAGCGTCTTACGCCATGGTTTCAAGCATTTTTTCCGTTATTTCATAGCGGCACGGCTCACCGTTAAGATATGCCCGACATTCTGCAAGCATATACTCGCCCATCCGGGCCACCTCGCTCCCCATGCTTCCCGCGATGTGGGGCGTCAGCAGGCAGTTGGGCAAGGTATAGAACGGATGCCCCTCCACAGGGGGTTCAGGGTAAGTTACATCCAAAAGAGCCGTCAGGTCGGGGCGCTCCTGCAAAACGCGAACCAGATCCTCCTCCACCACCTGCGCACCGCGCCCGGTGTTAATGAATACGGCATTTTCTCTCATGCGGCGGAATAGGTCATAGCCCAACATTCCCTTGGTTTGCTCATTATTGGCCAAATGGTTCGACACCACAAAGGCACGTTCAAACAAATCGTGAAGCGCGCATTTTTCTGCTCCTAGCTCCTGCGCTTTTTCATCCGACAAAAACGGATCGAACACGATCACATTCAATTTGTACTGCTTAAGCATTTGAATGACAAGCTTGCCGATCATGCCTGCACCTATGATGCCCACAGTTTCCCCGTAGTTGCCGCTGCATTTCTTAAGCGTAGCCTTTGCGGCCTTATTTCCGCTTGCGTGGTACAGTCGGTTGGTCAGAAAATATCCCTTGTTCGCAAGAATCATTTGTGCCACGGTGTACTCAGATACCGGCACAGCATTTGCCGCCCACGCAGAGAAGACCTTGACCCCGCAATGCAGAAACGGTCGGGCAAAGCTCTGCACCGACCCCGCCGCGTAAAATACGCATTTCAGATTGGGCAAACAAGCTCTGATTTCTTCTTGTGTAAATTCAGGCATCCCCCAAGTTGAAAAAATGAACTCCACATCAGAAAATGCGGCAGGTGCGCGGACAATGTCCGCCTTTGCGTACAGCTTCGCTTCAATATTGACTAATGCTTGCAGTTCACAGACCGTTTCAGCATCATAAACATGGAAGGCTTTATCGTACCCTTCGCAAAGGAATATTCCTCTCATACGCTTTCTCCTATAACCATTCTGAGCGCAGCAGCTTCACAAGCAAGTTCCTCTAACGTTCCCTTTGGCATAAATTCGAGCAAAAGAGTACGAGGGGTTGAAAACTGCTCCAAATAATCCCGCCATTCTTCAACCGCTTCCGCCAACGGAAACTTTTCTTTCCCTCTCCAGTTGAACACGTGAATATGCTCCGCATAATTTGCGACTTTGGCCGCATTCTTCATGTTTTCTTCGGGATTTTGCCATTGAAACGGTTGCCAATACATACGGAAATGCGGAGAATTGACCGCTCGCATCAGCCAAACGGCATCATCGGGATTTTCGGTAAATGTCTCCCTATGACATTCCATACACAGCGTCATTTCGCTGCTTTTGGCAATCTCCGCCGCTTTCTTGCAGGCCTCCAAAAGAGCATTTCGCTCCTCGTTCGTCATGTCTTTGCCGCTTTTTACTCCGCACCAAAGACGCAGAATGTTTGTTCCAAGAATTTTTGCCGCTTGAATATAGTTTTCCAATTCCTCTATGGGCGTTTCGCCCAATCGGAAATAGGTGCCGTAAGATGAACAGGAAATGCCATATTCTTTTTGCAGCACAGCGATTTCACGCAGCCGCTCCATGTCGCGGCAAGGGGCATGAACGTCACTCCCCCACTCAACACAAGAAAGACCTGCGGCTTTGACCGCCTGCAAGATATCTTCGGGCGTATGTTGTCGAAACGAAACCGACACCAGACCTAATGCGTATTTACCGTTTCCCATCATTCATCTCCCACTTCTTTCTCGCCAGCAATGTTTCGAACCACAATTCAGGAGTAGGCATGGGCGAAACCGGCACCCGCTCAGAGTGCGCACCTTTGGTCAGGGTGCGCTCGTTTCTTTCCGCCCCCGCGCACCCCATTGGCTTGCGGTCAACAAAGGCCGCCCCGTGTGTACCTACCGCTTCTGCGGAACAAAGCATCGCCGACAGTACAGAGCGTTGTGTCAATACCATATCGTACAACCTGAAAAGTTCTGCCATCTGCGACACGCGGTCAATCACGGCTGTATCGAAAAATGTTTCACACAATTTGTCTGTCTTCTTAAACAGGGCCTTCATACCGTCTGTACTTCGATCAAAATCGGCAATCCGGCTCATTTCTGTCTGATACTCTTCCCGTATCTGTAAAACGTTTGATACGCCGAATTGGATTTTGGGCGGCGTGTACTTCGGCGTAAGTTGAACTGTGTCGCCTTTTTGGGCTATATGCTCCGCCGCTCTGAGGCTTCCCACCTGCGTGGAATTGAGCGCACTGCCGCCCGGGCGGTAAACGCCAAAGGTTCCCGCGGCCTCTCCCGCAGCATACAGGCCGCAAACGTCGCTCTGCCAATGCTCGTCCACCGCAACACCACCGTTACAGTGCTGAGCGCAGACCGCGATCTCCAGATATTCGCTATACAGGTCGATACCGTGGTCGGCATATAACTCAATGGCCCCAATATTCATTTTTGCGAGGCGCTCAATGGGTGTACCGAACAGGGCGCCCGAGCGGTCAAGATACTCATATGCTTCCTCAGGGAGTACCGAGAAACCATGTTCCAAACCCCTGGGATTTTTACTGAAATCGAGAAACACCCGCTTGCCTTGCTTTATCTGCTCCGCAACGAGAATATCCACCTTTGACGAGCCCTCTGTCTTTCTCGTGTCAAACGGCCATTGGTAGCCCTTAAGAAAGATCAATGCAAGGGACTCCTCACCCAACTTCTCATACAAAAACTCACATTCATTTCCGTCTTTGTCAACGGAAATATATCGGGGTATCACCTGCTGATACGTGCCCGAAAGATTCCAGCGGAATTTTGTGCTTGCTATGCCGTACTGCCACTGTTCCATATTCGCCAGGGTCGCTCCCGCCTCAATGGCAAGCCCTGTGGCGCCGTGCTGGCTTTCCGGATAGACCGTATTTTTGTAGACACACGCAGGACCTCCCGTGCAGAGAACGACGTTTTGACAGGTGATCACAGACACTTCTCCCGTTACCACGTTTACGCAGGCCACACCCGTTACCGTGTTATCCTCCGTTAGTATCTTGACTACTCTTTGAAAATCCAGTATCTCAATGCCCTTGGAAATCACCGATCGTTCAAGCGCTTCGGTCATATATTTTGAGGTCAACGGCCCGCAGGAAGTGGCCCGCGTGCGGGGATCGTGATCGGTCTTATATCCTGCGTATTCACCGAACTCATTCGTTGGAAACGGAACTCCAAGCTCCACAAGGCGCATGAAACAACGCGTAGAATACGCCGCCTCGCAAAGCGCATGCTCCCCCATAACTCCACTGCCGGAATAGAGTGTATCCGCCATCTCGCGCACGCTGTCTGCCTCCGCGCCGCAAAGCGAGAGCTTATAGTATGTCTGCTTGTCGCTTCCTGTATTTCTGGATGTTCCCATCAGTCGCCCCTCGGTGACGATGGCAATGTCCCGAACACCAAGATCGTACAGCTTATCCGCTGCGTTAAAGCCCGCACAGCCGGTTCCGACTATCAAAGTATGATATCTTTTTTTCATAGCCTTCTGATGTGCATACCTCCGTCAATAATGAAGGACTGTCCCGTGGTATACCCAAATGTACCGCTGCAAAGAGCGACTACGGCCTTTGCGATATCATCCGGCTGTCCCCATCTGCCGAGAGGGACCAGACCGTCCGCAATGAGTTTATCGTATTTTTCCTTGACTGCACTCGTCATTCCCGTGGCGATGATTCCCGGACAGATCTCATTGACCGTAATCCCTTCTCTTGCCAAGCGGTCCGCGAAAAGTTTGGTGATCATGGAGACGCCCGCCTTCGATATGCAGTATTCGCCTCGGCTTGTTGAGCTTGTGTATGCCGAGCAAGAGGAGATGTTGACAATCGTTCCGCCTTTTCCGTGCTTTATCATTTCATTGGCCACCGCCTGTGTCAGAAAAAGCGTCCCCTTGGTGTTGATTCCCATAACGAAATCGTAGCTTTCCTCGGTCATTTCCAGCACGTCACTGCGCACCTTAGGTGCAACGCCCGCGACATTGACCAGGGCAGAAAGTTCTCCCTTCCGTACGGCCGCAGCAACAAGCGCCTCCCTCATTTTCGCGTCTGAAATGTCCCCCTGGATATATGTAAAGTCATATCCGTCGAAATCGGATAGCTGCGTGCATGCACTGCGGCCGCCACCCACAACAGCATAACCGGCACGGCAAAGCTGCAAGGCGCTTTCCTTCCCTATGCCGCCAAGAACTCCTGTTACAATCGCAATTCTCATTTTTGTAGTTCCTTATAAAGATTTCTGTAATATTCGTTAAACACAGCGCAGCCCGAAACCTGCTTCGCCCGCATCAGCTCGGTACATTTCGAGCAGGCAAGGCAGCATTTTTTTGGGTCAAACGTTCCCTTTCGATGATCCCTGTAAAACATTGGATAGGCAAGCCACATTCTGCCATATCCCACCATATCGCAAATGCCCGCTCTGAGCTGTTTCTCCGATCGCTCCATCAAATCCTCCCGGTAATATGACAGCCCGGAGCCAACAACCAAAAGGCCGGGAAAGGTTTCTTTGACGTGTTTTTCTACGTATTCAAAGCGTTCAAGCCCTGCCTTTGCAGGCTCGGGAGCAATGTAGCCCCCTTTTCTGTAGGGACGATTGACGTGAGGATTGTAATACGGATTTCCGATGGTCACGTTCAATATCTGCACCCCCTCCGCCACCAGCTTTTCAATCAGCATATCAGGCTCGGTGAAATCAAGTTCGTTTTGCTCGGTCGTTCCAAAGCCGTAAGGCTTCGCAACCATATCCGAAACGCCGAGGCGTGTAGTCAAAAGAATATTGTCGGGAATTGCTTTTTTTACTGCACGCACGCAATCAAGATACAGTCTTGTCCGATTTGCAAAGCTCCCACCATACCGTCCCTCACGGTCAAATGCCGACAAAAACTCTTGGAACAGATAGCCGTGACAGGATTTTACGTCAACTCCGTCAAAGCCCGCCTCCACCGCAAGGCATGCGGAGGCAGCATATTTTTCGGGAAGTGTGTCCAGATATTCGTCCGTCACGATATTCTCATCTGTTACGGGGCGCTTTTCCTCATACACGGGATTGCGATAGGCTATCATGGGAGTTATGCTCTGTCGTCCCGAATGCGTCAACTGCAAAATAAAAATCGGTGATATTCCGCACTCGTTCTGGGCGATCTCACGCATTTGACTTAAAAGCTCCTTGAACTTTTGAAGATTGTCCCGTGTCAGCATCATTTGCCGGGGATTTGTTCTTCCCTCCGGGCAAACTGCATTGGCTTCAAACCAAACGATCCCGGCTGCGCTTCTTGCCGCTTTCAGATACTTTTCAACGGTCAACCGGCTGGGGCTGCCGTCCGCAGTGCAGTCACACCCCTCCATGGGCTGCAATACTACCCGATTATCTGCGTGCTTTTTCCCTATTTCAATCGATTTTCCAAGCATCCGACAACATACCTTTCCTCATTATATATTTTGATTATACCATCGATAAAGGATATTTATATAGTTAATTTTGTATATTTCATTGTATTTCTTGCAAAATATGATATAATGTCTCGAAAGGGTGGTGATTTTTTTGATCTTGGAGCCGAGTACGAATGATTTTGAAATTGAATATATCGAAAGCGAGATAGCACATTCGGTTCTGTGGGAACGTCACTGCCATTCAAAATACGAAATGATCGCAGTGGCAGACGGCGATATTACCATCATGCTGGAGGGGCAGAATTATCGCCTGACGAAAAACGAAATCATCATGATCCCACCACTTTTCTACCATTCCGTTACGGTAAACGGAGAAGGATGCTATCGCAGAATTACGGCGCTGTTTAGCATTGATGCAATTCCGTGTGTTTTGCAAAGTAAATTTGCAAATCAGGAAAGAACTACAACCGTCAGTACTTCTCGTATGGAAAAAATCAAAGAAATCTGTCGGAAGGAAGATGCGTCTTTTTTTGCTCCTCTGCTTCAAGCCATAATGATCGAAATATTCTATGATACATTTCTAACGCCGCAGCCTCCCAAAAGAATTGAAGCCGACGAGTTTTTGCAACGAACATTCGAGTATATCGACCTGCATTTGCACGAAAGGATCCTGCTTGATGATCTTGCCCGACATACATCGAGATCCAAGTCCTCGTTTTGTCATTTGTTTGAGTCAAAAATGAACATTTCCCCTAAACAATATATCTTACAAAAAAAGCTTGCCCTTGCAGGCAAACTGATAGGTGATGGCATTCCGGCAACTGTTGCCGCCGCGCATGTTGGCTATGAAAATTACAGCAATTTTTACCGTGTATACCTAAAACATTTCGGAACAAGCCCGACAAAAAAAGAATAACCGGATCACGGTTTCTCAGCCTTATGATCGGATCATTCGAATTGAAGAACAGGCCACCCGTTATACGGGTGGCCTGTTCTTCACATTATTCGATTTCGCCAGTTTTTTCGGATATCTGTCATTTTATGGAATGGACAGCACTGCCGCAATACATTATAATACACTTACAACGTGATTATCTCCGCACAGGGAGCCGATTGTCGTGTTTCTTATCGCTCCAGCGACGCGGAAGGTCAAGCCTGCACCGCGTTCCTATCCGAGGTCATTGCTTGGTTGAACAGCGGTCCGCATCACATCTAAACGGCTCAACTGCGACAGCGTGTAATCAATGAGCGGCAATATAATCAGCGCAAGAACGTTGGCTCTAAATCGTCCGTTCAGAGAAATCACCGCTTCGCTGAACCCCATCGTTAAAGAGCACTTCCCCTGTGCATAATCCGTCCCCCCTCCACCAACGGTACGGAAACCTTGTTTTCGTCGTTTCCGCAACCCCGAAACATCAAGCCGATGGGGGGTAAAACAAGAACTAAAAATGTTGCGTGAATGAAAGGTCGTGGGGTACCGCCACCATCCATTCACGCAACATTTTTTCGCTGCAACACAGCTTTTAACCTCACCACTCCCCCGCCGTTCCCTCTCCGTCCCTCAATCGACCCACCAAAAAACTTATTTCACCCCTTAAAATCAAGAATGGATTTCCTTACTATCCACCCCTCCCGTGCCCGGGATAGCCTCCACATCCATATAGGTTTGGGCGTGAGAATGGAGGGTCACGCGCCGCCTCCACCATTCATTCTCACTTCACGTGGGAAATAACAAAATACGCCTCATGGTCAACCTTTGCTGGCCATGAGGCGTATTTGTTTGTGATACCCAGTATCGCCATAAAAAGCAAGCTTTCCAAATTCCCGTAATCTCAAAAAGTCCGCCCTGCCCAATATCAACTGGCTATGTCAGGCCCAACAACCTTTTCCCGACATTCGGCATAAAACAGAGGTTAGTCGGCGCCAACGAGTATTTTGGCCAGTCTTTCCACGCCATATTAAAGCCAACCAAGCTTTCCCCAGTCAATCGTAAACAAAACCTCCCCGCAACAAGGCAGGGAGGTTTTGTGCTTACGAAGGAGCTGTTTGATTAACTATTGCGCAGGTAGTTGGTCAGCATCTGAGCCGTCTGGGCGCGGGTGGCCTTCTCAGTCGCATTTTGGAAGGGCACGTTATCCAGAATCCCTTCGCCAACCGCCCAGCGCAGGGCGTTGGCCGCCCAATCGCTGTGGTTACCGACCTGACTCAAATCACCGCTGCCGGTGGGGGTGTTGGAGTAGTTCCACAGGATAACCGCAACCTGCTCGACGGTCACGGCGTCCTCGGGCTTGAACACGCCGCCGCCGAAGCCGCTGACTACACCGCGGTTGGAGCCCCAAGTGACGGCGTTGTTGAACCACTGGCTTGCCGGCACGTCGGAGAAGCTGTGCTTCAGGCCGTTCAAGGCGGGTTGGCCTTCCTTGTTGTACAGCACCTGCACCACCATGGCGCGGTTCAGGGTATCGTCGGGACCAAAGGTGGTGGCATTGTAGCCGGACATAATGCCGTTTTCCACAGCGAAACTGACCGCATCGTAGTACCAGTCAGCCTTCTTGACGTCGGCAAAGGTGATGTTGTCGCTGGCGCGGTTCAAAGGCTCGGTCAGCTCCATGGCGTAGAAGTCATCCACGTACAGGCAGTCGCCGGTATCCTTGGTGGCCTCGATCTGGTTGAACTGGATGGCACAGATCTCACGCACCACGTCCTCGTCGGTACGTTCCACGTACTTGTCGCCGGGCTGCCACAGGTGCATGGTTTGGCTGGTCATCAGCTTCACGTCGTCGCTGACCACCTTGCCGTTGACGGTCAGCTTGCCCATACCCTTGGCGATGTCAAAGCTGACGGCAATGTCGTTCCAGGTGCCGGGCTCCACCTTGGCAACGGGCACCTTGCCGCCCTCTTTATAGCACAAGCTGATGGTGCCGTCGGGGGCGATGGCCACAGCGATCAGGGTGTGCTGCAGGTGGACGAAGTTGAACGCCGCCTTCAGCTCCAGCACGAACTCGCTCTTGTTGCTCTCAGGAGCCATGACCTTGGCACCCACGGTGCCGGCCTTCATGGCGGGCACCTGACGCACGGCGTGGGTGGGGCCGCTGGTGTTGGCGTCCATCACCTTCATGGCCTGCATACCGGACACGGAGGCCTCCCGGGTCAGCTCGATCTTACCGGCCAGATCCACCAGCCAGCCCTGATACTTCAGGGAGGCATCCTCAAAGTCCTCATAGCCACCCTTGGTGTTGTAGATCATTTCATCGAACTCCTCCACCAGGAAGCCTAGGCTGCAGTCGAAGCTGTAGTCCGGGTCGCGATAGAGGTGTTCATGCCAGCTCACGAAGGCACGCTTGCCGTCGGCGGAGATACCGATACCGGGCTGGGTCATACGCATATAGGTATCCTGAATTCCGTCAAAGGAGGTGCCGAAGGTCAGGTCGAGGTAACGGTCAAAGCTCTGGAAGTTATCACTGGTCAGACCCAGATGCATGGGGGTGCGGCGGAAGGCGTTGGCACCGATCGAATTTCGGCTGGAGTGCAGGATCAGGTGATCCTCACCGTACTTCATCAACACGGGAGAGGTGTTGGAGGAAATAATCTTGGAATAGTCGCCCGTCCAGGTGGCGCCGAAGTCGGTGGAGCGCGCCTCCCACAGATAGAAGTTGCCCTTCTGCTGGGCACGGATAACCACGTACAGGCTGCCGTCATCCAGCTGGGCAATGCTGCCCTCGGTCAGGCCGTTTTCCCGGTTGTTGTACTCCACGCCATTCAGGGTAACAGGGCCGGTCATGGGCATATCCATCTTCATCAGCTCGCTGCCGATCCAGGTTTCGCCGCCGTCCGCGGAACGGATGACCATGGTGTACCACTGGTCATTGGGCAGGTCACCGACGGAGTGAATGAAGGCATAGTCCACGTTGGGACCCTTGCCGTCGGCATCCTTCAGCTTGATGCCGTCCTGATAGCTCATAGCACGGGTGGCGGTAGCCGGTGCATTCTGCAGGATATAGTCGTTGTCCTTGACGTTGGGCATCTTGGGATTGGTGACGTAGCGCACCTCAGACCAGGTGTAGCCGTAGTCGTCGGAGTAGGTCAGCACGATGCGGTAATCGTTGTCCTTGTCAAACACGTTGCCGCTGTGGCCGACCAGGTACAGGCGCTGCAACTCCTCATCCCACAGGAAACCGCCGAAGCCGGAACCGCGGTACTGATCTTCGGTGGGATGGCTGTCCACCACCTCATTCAGTGCCAGCACCGGGCGGGTGGTGAAGGTGTGACCGCCGTCGGTGGAGCGGTACACGGCGAAGTCGGCGTCGGTACCGCGGCGGCGACCCACCACGATGATGTCGCCGTTGGGGAAGATGAAGGGGCGGCCGTGGGAGTCAAAGGCGTCATTGGTGCCAAAAACCTCGTAGGTCGCCTTGGACATATTGATCAGGGACACGTTGCCGTAGGTCACCTCGAACACCGCCTCGGGGTCGGAGAAGTCCTTTGCACTGCTGCAGCCCCACTGGGCGGTAACGGTGGCGGGAGCGGAGGGCACGCGGACGTAGAAGCCGTCCTTGCCGTTGTACCAGTGAGCCAGCACGGTATCGCCCACGGTGAAGCGGAAGTCACTGCCATCGGCCTTGTATTGGCCGGCCTTGGCGCCCAAGGATGCGATGGACACGAACACAGGGACGTCCTTGCCACTGTCGGTCACCTTAACCTCTGCCTTGTGGGCGAAAGTGCCGTTGGCACCGGGCAGATACTGCTCGTTGGACACAGTCATCATGGACTGGATGGAGTTGTAGAAGCTGGCCACCTCGCCGGTAATATCCATGTCATCGTGATAGGTGTGCACCTTCACATAGCGGGCCGTTTGGCTGAGGTTGTAGAGGGTATAGTCCTTGCCGTCCTGATACAGCATCCAGCCGGTGACCTTGGTGTAGTTCTTGCCGTCATCGCTGATGTACACGCCCAAGTGGCGCTGACCCACCCGGGAGAACTCGTCCATATCGTGCAGGACGATGCGGTTGAAGGCCTTTTTGGCGCCCTGGTCATACACAAGGCTGTTGTGGGTGGTGTCAAAGTACTCGTAGCTGTCCACGGTGAAGTCAGTGGCCGCGCCGGTGGCGGGGCTTTCGTCCTTCACGATCAGGGCCACCTTACCGGCGGCGGTCTGACCCTTGGTTTCGAACACAAAGGTCCGGGTGGCGCTGATGCCGCCGTAGCCGGCGGTGGCGATCAACTCAAAGGATAGGGGCTTGGCGCTGCGGGTAATGGTGCCGGTTTCGGTGTTCACGTTGGCGGCAACCTGCCCGGTGGCCTTGTCCACCGCCTTCCACGTGATGGGCACGGTGATGCCGTTCTCGCTGAAGTACACCTGCTTGAGCAGGCTCAGCTTGGCCACGTCCCGGGGGTCGCTGCCGGCCAGTACGCTCTCCTCGGTCAGCTGGTCCAGCGCGGTATTCACCACGGAGGCGGCGTCGGCGTAGGCGGCCTGTGTCCACAGCATATCATAGATGTCCACGCTGAAGCCCGTGTACACGCCCTGTTGGTTGGGGCCAACGTTGTTGTTGGAGATGTCACAGCGCAGCTGGGGGAAGGGGAAATCGTCCACCACGGTAATTTCGGTGCGGTCCAGCTTTTGGAAGGTGTGGACCTTCACGCCATCGATATACAAACTGGGCACCCAATCCTTGCTCACGGAAATGGTCATGGTAAACCGATCGCCCATATCCTTGCCGGTGTCCGCGCTTTCCACGATGTTCTGATACAGACAGTCCAGCATGATGTTGCCCTTGCCGTCATCGCGCAGGGCATAGCGGGCCTGCAGGTGCTCCTGCCGAATCTCCCAAGCTAAACCACGCCACGCGAAGGAGGAAACAACGGTGGGCAGGGCATCCACCTTCAAATCCACGGTGAAGTCATAGGCATCGCCGTTCATAAAGGGAATGGCGTAATGCTCATAGTTCACAACCTTGGCGTCCAGACCGGGGACGGTGCGAATCTGCTGATAGCCGTCGGCCTGTTTCCATGTGGCCTCCTCCGGGGTGTAGCGGAACACGTAGTCCTTGGTGGTCAGGTCGGTGGTGGTATCGCCAATGACCACGCTGGTGCCGTTGAGTTCCAGCCCACCGTACAGCTTGGTGGTGCCGTCGGCGTTGGTCACCTTAAGTTCGTAGTCGGTCTTGGCTCCCAAACCGGACAGGCCCAACTCACTCAGGGGGATGGCCCACTCCACACACTGGCCGGACACATACACCTTTCCGGCGGTGGCCGTGCTGCCAATCAGGTCAGCCGTCAGGCTCTTGCCGCCCACGGTCAGCTCCACATTGTCCGCCCGGGAGGTGGTGAAAATCTTACCGCCAAGATACAGATTGGCGGCATCCCACTGGAAGCCGAACTCCCCGCCGGGGCCGGCGGTACCCGCCGCCTTGTAGGGGGTGTACCACTGCAGATCCCTGATGTCGCCGTCCAGCTTCAGGCCGGCCACATCCAGGTAAGCCACGGCGTCGTTTCTGCCGTCGCCGACGACGGGGTCGTAGACCGTCTGCTGCAGCACCACGCCGCCGCCCAAAATCAGGTTAAAGGCGCGGGTCTTGCCCCCGGCAGTGATACGCATGGGCAACTTCTGTCCATTCGCCCCCTCCTGCTGCAGCAAATTCAGGGGAATGGCGATCTCGTACCGGCCCTTGCCGTTGGTCTTCATCTCGCTGCCCATGGTAAAGCCCAGCTCAAACTTGGGCGCCTTGCCCAACTTGGCAACGGCGCTTGCCTCGCCAAAGGTGAAATTCACACTGCTTTCTTGGCTGTCCAAAGCGATGTACAGCTTCTCCTCGTCCACCAGCGCGCCAAACCGGGTATCCCCCACCTTGCTGCTCATGGTCCAGAAGGACTCGTTGGGATTGCCGTCCACGCTGACCATACCCGCGGCCACAGCGGGGGCGGTCAGTTGGGCAGGCGGCGCCTCCTGGGTGAAGCAGAAGTCGTGCACCAGCACGTCATTCTTTCGGGTGGCGGTCAGGTCGCGGCGGGTGGTAGCCGCCCAAAGATACAGGCTGGCACTGCCGAGGTCGGTCACACCGGCGCGGCTGGGAACCCGAAACTTGCCCACGCTCTTGCCGTTGACGAAGATCTCCGCCTCACAGTCATTATTGACCGCAATGCGGATATTCACATTCTTGGCAGGCAGGTCCAGGCCGGTATCAAGCTTGGTGGCCCAAGGGTGGGAGGACTCGTACTGGGACACATAGATATTTCCTGCCTCGTCGGCAAAGAAGCCGTGGCCCCAAGTATAACCGGAAACATTATACACGGAAAAACCGGTGGTGCCCCAATAGGCCGCCATGGCCGGGTCCGGCACGATCAGGTCGTTGAAGTCCACGTTCAGCACCATTTCATAACCCTTGTTGATGTCGGCACCCGGCGCCACACGGCCGGTCATCCAACCAACACGGGCGGAATCGCTGCCCTTGTCGGTCATGGTGTTGGTCTTGTAGTGCAGGGAACCGTTCTCCTCCACCACGTAACCCTCGTCGTTAACCTTATTCAGGCTGGAGGCATAGCTCTTGTCCCTGGTGTTGGTAAAATCGTCCGCCATCAGCATGGCCTTATGGGCAAAGTTCAGCCTGCCGCTGAACTTGTCACCGCCGATCTGGGCGGCAAATTCCATAGACTGGGCGGGGTTGTATTCCAGTCCCAGAGCGGCAAGGCTGATCTGCACCTCGGCAGTCCCCCTGACCCCATCCATAGCGGCAACACCGGCGTTGACACCGTTGGCCATGACACTGCCGGCGGTGAAATCAACCTCCACGGTCACACCCTCAACGGTAAATCGGGCGGCTTTTTCCTCGGTCTGCAGCCCCACATACAGGCTGTCCACGTCGCACAGCACCATAGCGGGGGTGCTGCCGATACTGTCCTTCAGCAGCCACTTGTCCTCGTCCAGCTTGCCGTCCGCCTTGACCTCGGTGTAGGTATAATAGGCCTCCAGCGTACCGGCGGTCTCCGCCGCCGCCACGGACACAGCCGTACCGGGCAGCATGCCGACCAGCATCACCAAGGCCAGCAGGAACGATGTCGCTTTTTTCATAAAGGGCCCTCCTATTTCCGTCTCCACACTCTTGCGTTTGGACAAAAAATCTGTTACGATGCTATCAGTATAGCATATCTGTGCCGCAATTTTCGATGCGTTCAGTGCTCAACCGCACTATATTTTTGAACGTTTTTGTGATTGGAGGTGTGGGGATGTTTTGGTTTCTGGAATCCCAAATGGCCTATATAACCACGGAACTTGCCGGCATACAATTCCAAACCATATTAGCCACCGGCTTTATGCACCCTCAATTCCCCTGGACCGCCAGTCCCCCGCACCGTCACCTGACCTGCGAGCTTTACTTTGTCAGTGCCGGTCAATGCACCGCCCGCTGTGACGGCCGGGACTTTGTCTGTCATCCCTCCGACCTGCTTTTCATCAGCGCCGGCACCCGGCACCATGTGTCCCAAATGTCGGAGGACACCGTGTTGCACTCCCTGCAGTTCTCTATTTTCCCAACCGGCAAGCAGGACTCCCCCCTCTATGCCCAACTGCGTGACAAGTTGTCCTCCCCCATCCTTCTGCGTGGGCAGGACAAGCTGCTGACGTTACTCAATCAGCTTCGTCAGGAATGTGCCCTGCAGCAGCCGCTGTATGACATCACGGTGGACGCGTTGCTTCAGCAGTTCTACGCGCAATTGTTGCGCAGCATTTTGGAGGTTCCCGCCGCCGACCTGCCCCAGCGGTTCCCAATCACTCCGCCTGACACATACCCCCACCACCCCGGTGACAACCTTCCACCGGTATTTTACATGGCGGTTTTGGACAGCTTTTTCAATAACTTCCCCCTGCAGAAGGCCTCTTTGGACGAGCTTTCCTTGCGCCTGCGTGTCAGCGTCAGCCAGACCCGGCGGCTGGTGCAAAAGCATTACGGCGTTTCCTTCCAGGAAAAGCTGATTCAGGCCAAACTGGAGCGGAGCAAATTTCTGATGAAAAACCCCGCCCTGTCCCTGAAAGCAGTAGCGGAACGGGCCGGCTACGGCTCCTACAACGCTTTTTTCGAGGCCTTTACCGCCCGCATGGGCCAAACCCCGTCCCAATACCGCGAGGTCTGTACGAAGGAACTATCCCTCTCCACCAACGGTGCGAAAACCGGGTCAAAAACAAACTCCAAAGCCTAAAACGCCAAGCCGCCGGACGGCAAAACGGATAACCAAAAATGTTGCGTAAATGGAAGGTGGCGCAGTACCGCGACCATCCATACACGCAACATTTTTTCACTGTAACGCAGCTTTTAACCTCACTACTCCCCTGCCGTGCCCGCCCGTTTTTTCCTCAGTTTCCCGCTTGACAAACGAATGGGAATACGATAGAATAAGGGCACAAAAAGAAAACCTTTGCATGACTGACGGATCAGCGGGTAACCGCGGGGGAATGCAAAAGGCAAATCGGCCGACCGTCTGGGCAAGTCAGTTTTACAACTGATTTGCCCTTTTTTGTTTGCTTGGAGGAAATTGATATGACACACGAACATTGGAACGGCTTCCGCAGCGGCGTCTGGCAGGACGAGATCAACGTCCGCGACTTTATCCAGACCAACTATGAGGAATATTTGGGCGACGAACGGTTCCTGTCCGGGCCCACCCCCCGCACCCAGGCCCTGATGGCCAAGGTGCAGGACCTGTTCCGGCAGGAGCGGGAAAAGGGCGGTGTGCTGGATATCGACACCGAAACCGTGTCCTCTTTGACCAGCTATGCCCCCGGCTACATCGACAAGGACAACGAGCTCATCGTGGGTATGCAGACCGACAGTCCCCTCAAGCGCGGTGTCAATCCCTTCGGCGGCATCCGCATGGCCCGCCAGGCCTGCAAAGCCTACGGCTACCAGCTCAGCGACAAGGTGGAGCAGGAATTTACCTTCCGCACCACCCACAACACCGGCGTGTTCCGCGTCTATACCGACGAGATGCGCGCCGCCCGCAGCAGCCACGTGATCACCGGCCTGCCCGATGCATACGGCCGTGGCCGCATCATTGGCGATTACCGCCGCGTGGCCCTGTACGGCGTGGACCGGCTCATCGAAATGAAGCAGGCGGACAAGGCCAAAATGGGCCGGCAGGATTTCAATGCCGACGTGGCCCGCGCCTGTGAGGAGCTGTACCAGCAGATCACCTTCCTGGGCTACATGAAAGAAATGGCCGCCATGTACGGCTGCGACATCTCCCAACCCGCCAAGGATGCCCGTCAGGCCATCCAGTGGACCTACTTCGCCTATCTGGCCTCCATCAAGGAGCAGAACGGTGCCGCCATGTCCCTGGGCCGTGTCAGCACCTTCTTCGACATCTATATCCAGCGCGACCTGAAGCGCGGCACCCTGACCGAGGCTCAGGCCCAGGAACTGATGGATGACTTCGTCATCAAGCTGCGCATCGCCCGCCACCTGCGCACCGCCGAGTATAACGAGCTGTTCGGCGGCGATCCCATGTGGATCACCGAAGCCGTTGGCGGTATGGGCGAGGATGGCCGCAGTCTGGTCACCCGCAGCAGCTTCCGCTTCCTGAACACGCTCTATACCCTCGGTTCCGCCCCCGAACCCAACATCACCATTTTGTGGTCCACCCAGCTGCCCGAGGCGTTCAAGCGCTTCTGCGCCAAGGTGTCCATCGACACCGACTCCATCCAGTACGAGAACGACGACCTCATGCGTCCCCACTACGGTGACGACTACGCCATCGCCTGCTGCGTTTCCGCCATGCGGGTGGGCAAGCAGATGCAGTTCTTCGGCGCCCGGTGCAACCTGGCCAAGCTTCTGCTCATCGCCCTGAACGGCGGCTACGACGTGCCCAGCGCCATGCATCTCGGCCCCCAGATGGGTGTGATGGAGGGCGACGAGCTGGACTTCGACGCCGTCATGAAGCGTTATGACGAATACATCGCATGGCTCATGCGCCTGTACGTCAACACCATGAACGTCATCCACTATATGCACGATAAATACGCCTACGAAAAGACCCAGATGGCCCTGCACGACACCGAGGTGGAGCGGCTCATGGCGTTCGGTGTGGCCGGTCTTTCCGTGGTGACCGACTCCCTGTCCGCCATCAAGCACGCCAAGGTACGCCCCATCCGCAATGCCGAGGGCTTTATCGAGGACTTCGAGACTGTGGGCGACTTCCCCAAGTTCGGCAACGACGATGACCGGGTGGACCTGCTGGCCAAAGAGTTGACCCACAAGGTCATTACCGAGCTGCGCAAGACCCCCACCTACCGCAACGCCGTCCACACCCTGTCCATCCTGACCATCACCTCCAACGTGATGTACGGCAAAAACACCGGCGCCACCCCCGACGGCCGCGGTGCCGCAGAACCCTTCGCCCCCGGTGCCAACCCCATGCACAACCGGGAGGAGAACGGCGCGCTGGCCTCTTTGAACTCCGTGGCCAAAATCAGCTACGACGACTGCCGTGACGGCGTGTCCAACACCTTCTCCATCACCCCCGACACCCTGGGCAAGACCGACGACGAGCGCAAGGGCAACCTGGTCTCCATTCTGGACGGCTACTTCACCAAAAAGGCCCACCACATCAACGTCAACGTCATGAACCGGGAAACTCTGCTCAAGGCTTACGAAAATCCCGAGGCCTACCCCAACCTGACCATCCGTGTGTCCGGCTACGCGGTCAACTTCAATAAGCTCTCCCGGGAGCAGCAGCGGGAGGTCATCAGCCGCACCTTCCACGAGGCCATGTGATGCGGGTCCATTCCATCCAGTCCCTCGGGACCCTCGACGGCCCCGGCGTGCGCTTCGTGGTGTTCACACAGGGCTGCCCCCTGCGGTGCAAATGCTGCCACAACCCCGATACTTGGGCGTTTGACGGCGGTCAGGAGTTTTCCGCAGAAGAATTGGCCCGCCGCGCCGCCCGGTACAGGGAATACTTCGGTGCCGACGGCGGCATCACCGTGTCCGGCGGCGAACCTTTGCTGCAAGCAGCAGAGGTTGCCGACCTGTTCACCCTCTGCAAGGCACAGGGTATCCACACCTGTTTGGATACCTCCGGCTGCGTGATGAACCAGGATGTGCAAAACCTGCTCACCGTCACCGACCGGGTCCTGCTGGACATCAAGTACACGAGCGATGCCGACTACCGCGCCCACGTGGGCTGCTCCCTGACCCCGGTGCTGGACTTTTTGGCGGAACTGAACCGCCGCGGTATCCCCACCACCCTGCGCCAGGTCATCGTCCCCACCCTGAATGACAGCGAGGACAATATCCGCGCACTGGCCCAAATCCGGGACTCCCACCCCTGCGTGGACAAAGTGGAGCTGCTCCCCTTCCGCAAACTGTGCTCCACCAAGTACGAAGCTATGAATATCCCCTTCCCCCTGGCCCACGTTCCCGAACCCACCGCGGAATCCATGGTCAAATTAAATGCCCTTCTGTAAAAAAAGCCAGCCCTTATCCGAGGGTTGGCTTTTCTTTGCCGTTGTGATATAATTTTCCAAAATCATCCACAGGAGGTGCCGCCCATGGACATCATCGAACGATACGTGGCCCAATTCAACGCCACCGACAACGAGCGGTATATCAACCACATCGACAACGCCCATGCCGCCGCCTGGATGCGGGAGGAGATTCCCGTTCTGGAGTGCCCCGACAAGGACATCGAGCGAACCTATTACTTCCGCTGGTGGACCTTCCGCAAGCATATCCGAAACACCGCCGACGGCTTTATGATCTCCGAATTCCTGCCCCAGGTCCACTGGTCCGCCCGTCACAACATCATCAACGCCTCCACCGGCCATCACATCGCTGAGGGCCGCTGGCTCCGAACCTCCCACCAGTATTTGGACAGCTATATCGACCTGCTGCTGAGCGGGCAGGAGGACGTGAAGGCCCACCAATACAGTAGCTGGCTCATCTCCGCCCTGCTGGACTTTTACCGCACGGCCGGCTTCGGCCCTGACCCCAAGCGCATTTTGACCCTAGCCTGCCGCTACCACGAAGTTTGGGAGCAAAAGCACCTGCTGCCCAACGGAATGTTCTGGTCAAAGGACCTGCCCGACGGCATGGAGTACTCCATCAGCGGCCGGGACGGCCTGATCGAAACCAAGGGCATCCGCCCCACCCTGAACAGCTATATGTACGCCGACCGCGCCGCCATCGCCCAACTGGCTGAACGGCTCGGCGAGGAGGAAATCGCCCGTACGTACCGCCAAAAAGCCGCCGATCTGCGTCGCTTGATAAACGAAAATCTATATGCAGACGGTTTTTACCGTGCCTTCCACTCCACCCGGGACGACCTGACCGACGTCTTTGACCAGGGCGGTTCCGCCATCGTGCGAGAACTGCTTGGGTACATCCCCTGGGCATTCTGCATCCCGGAGCGCAAAGACGACGCCGCCTTCGACCTGCTGACTGACCCTGCCGTGTTCCACGCCCCCTTCGGCCTGACCACAGCGGACCGCTCCCACCCCCGTTTCCTGTACGAGGCCGACCATATGTGCCTGTGGAACGGCTACGTGTGGCCCTTTGCCACGGCACAGGCCCTCACCGCCCTGCGCAACTATGTTTGGCACTACAACGACAGCCAAACGTACAAGGATATGTTCCTGTCCCTCCTGCGACAGTATGCTCAAAGCCACGTCATGCCCTCCGCAAACGGAACTTTTATCCCCTGGGTGGACGAAATGCAGCACCCCTTTACCGGGGAGTGGCCCTCCAGAACGTGGTTGGAATCCCGCCAAAAGCCGCCCGCCGAGCGGGGCCGCTACTACAACCACTCCACTTTCTGCGACCTCGTCATCACCGGTCTGGCCGGTGTACGCACCGACAAGGAGGCGTTGTACCTCACCCCCAACATCCCGGCCGATTGGGACTATTTCCGTCTGTCCAACCTGTGGCTGCGCGGCGAACGCTACACCGTCGAGTATCAGAAAGGCCGACCCATCTCCCTGCGCAAGGCCTGACCGAACCCAAACCAAATATTTGCCCACGAAAAAAGCGCCTGAACGTTCAGGCGCTTTTTTGTCGTTATACTTTTCGCAGCCCCTTGGGATAATGGTTCTTAGCCCGGCCCGCCGACACCTTCACGCCACCCACGGTGCACCCGTGCGTGGTGATCACCGCCCAGCCGTTTTCGCAGTCCACCGCGATCTCCTCGCCGTGCAGATACCGCTCCAGCTCCGCGCTGTCGGGTGCAAGCTCGATTTTCCGTTTGAACTGTCTTCCCATAGCCATAAAGAACTGGTGATGAGGCTGGATGTAATTCTTTCGCACTTCCCCGATGGTAACGCCGCAGGAAAACGCGGCGCCCCTGTCCATCGTCAGCGCAGGTGCCGCGTAGACGGGATTGCCGTTATAAGTCGAAACCCGCTCCGGCTCGTAGTCCGCAAGGGTTTCATTCAAAAAGTCGATAACAACGGGATCCGGCTTGCCCGCCGGCCGATTCGTCCTAGCCGGGCGCGGCGCACAGGGTCGTCTGTCATGGAGCACAGCCATAAATTGCCCCTCTCCCCGGCTCTTGTGGGGATAAAACCGGCGCGCATCGCGCAGGTTTTGGCAGGTGCAGCCTTCGTAGGCGATACCATCGTCCGTGCAGCACCGCACCGCTTCCCGCACCGGAACCAGTTCAAAGTCCGGATGGCTGCGCAAAAAGTCATCCACCACCATCTCATTCTCTTCCAGCGAGAACGTACAGGTGGCATAGACCATATACCCGCCCGGGCGCAGAGCCAGTACAGCCTGCTCCAAAATGTCCCTCTGCCGCTTGGCGCAGTGCAGCACGTTCTCCACGCTCCACTCCCGGATGGCGGTGTCGTCCTTGCGGAACATTCCCTCACCGGAACAGGGTGCATCCACCATAATCATGTCAAAGGTTTCCGGAAACCGCTGCGCAACACGCACAGGATCTAGGCAGGTGGTAGCCGTGTTGCGGAACCCAAGCCGTTCTATATTCCCCGTCAAGATTTTACAACGGGACGGCACAATTTCGTTGGAAATGAGGATTCCATCCTCCCCCAACTTGTTGCGCAGCTGACTGCTCTTTCCCCCCGGTGCGGCACACAGGTCCAGAATCCACCAATCCGGCTGAATGTCCAAACATTCTGCCGTGGCCATAGCACCGGGGTCCTGCACGTAAATCATACCTGCGTGGTGGAACGGGTGGTTTCCCACCTTGTCACAGTCCAGATAAAACCCCGTTTCCGCATAGGGGATCGGCTCCGAGGAAAAGGGGTCGATTTTGGCAAACTCCGCCACGGATATCTTTTCTGTATTTACGCGGAAGGCGCGCACCGCATCCCGGTCAAAAGAAGCCTCATAAAGGGCGTACTCTTCCTCCCCCAGCAGTTTCTTCATCCTTGCCGCAAATTCCGCCGGTAACGTTTTCATTGCCCGTCACCGTCCAAATTCATCTCCACGTGCAGCATTCCCATGGCCACCGCAGTCACCGCGGCCGTCTCCGCCCGCAGGATGCGCTGCCCAAGGGAAATGACTGCCGCCCCCGCTTGGCGGGCCAATTCGATTTCTTTGTCCTCAAATCCACCCTCCGGGCCCACCAAAATGCCGACAGACATGCCGGGTTTGATGCGCTCCAGTGCCTCCCGGGTAGCCGCCATGCCGCGCTCGTTCTCGTAAGGCACAAGAAACAGGTCCATCTCACCGGCTTTTTCCATGGCCTGCTTATAGCTCAAGACATCCGAAACGTCGGGAATCACGTTTCGCTTGCTCTGTTTGGCCGCGCTTTCCGCAATCGACTGCCAACGTTCCCTCCGCGCTTTTTTCTTCTTCTCATCCAGTTTCACCACGCAGCGGCTCATTTCCACGGGAATGATGCCCGCCACGCCCAGCTCCACAGTCTTTTGGATGATCAGCTCCAGCTTATCTCCCTTGGGCAGACCCTGAAAGAGATAAAGCCGGACCGGAAGCTCCGTATTCCTGTGATCTTCCTCCACGATCTCCGCCTCGACCACCGTTTCATCCATATACTTCAGGCAGCACAGGCTGCTCATCCCGCCGCAGCTGACGAGGAAGGTATCCCCCACCTGCATCCGCAGCACGTTGCAGATATGGTTGCGGTCCTTTCCGCTGATTCGGAACCGCTCCCCTATCCGGGCAGACGCATCAACAAAAAAATTATACATACCGCACACCCTCGCGTTTTATTTTCCGGCCCGTTTCCGGCTCATTTCGGGGCAGTATCGGGTCAGGCAATCCAGCACCACCGGCAGCTGCCGCGGCGCGACAAAAACGGTTCGCAGCCCCTTGGCTCCTCGCAGTCGGAGCCGGTTCCGCGCCGGAGCGGCCACAACGCTGCGCACACACGCAAGCGGGGTCTGCCGGAGTTTGCAGGTACGCACGGCAGGTTGGCTCTGTCCCCCCACCCATACGGCAAAGGCGTGTGTTACGTACTCCTTGTTGGTCTTCCCCCTGATCTGCTGACAGGAGATCACCTGTTCATCCAGCGTATATACCAAACAGATAAACCGCCCATGTTCCAGCAGACGCACGCCAAAAACAACCAATGCCGCCAAAGCCGCAGCGCCGACCAAAGTCAGCTCGGCGACGACCGCAGTGCCAAGGGTCGCCTGCGGCGGCAGGCGCAGAAACAGCGCACCCACGACCAGCGCGATGGCCACGTACTTCCAAAGCAGATCCAGCAGCACCGTGGGGCACTTACGCTGATCCAATTCATACACCCAGCGCAGCTTTCCGTCCGTACAATAAATAATGCCCTCATCACTGACATAGGACTTCCCGCCGGGACGAACATAGCCGGGAACGTTGCTCATAGAACCACCTGCGTTTCACTCAAATTGTTAAGCTATTATATCGTCTATTTCCGATAATTGCAAGCAGACTTACCGCATAGCAGAACCCCGCAGTCCGAACGGACCGCGGGGTTCTGTTATGGGAAAAAGCAAATTAAATTCAGCCGCGCAGGTAGTTGGTCAGCATCTGGGCGGTCTGGGCGCGGGTGGCCTGTTCGGTCACGTTCTTGAAAGGCACATTGCTCAAAATGCCCTTGTCCACCGCCCAGCGCAGGGCGTTGGCGGCCCAATCGCTGTAGCTGCCCAGCTTGCTCAGGTCACCAAACCCATCCGGGGTGTGGCTGTAGTTCCACAGGATGACCGCCACCTGCTCGATGGTAACGGCGTCCTCCGGCTTGAACACGCCGCCGCCGTATCCGCTGACCACGCCGCGGTTGCTGCCCCAGGTGACGGCGTTGTTGAACCACTGGCCGGCAGGCACATCGGAGAAGCTGTGCTTGGCGCCCTTCAGGTCGGGCTGACCCTCCTTATTGTAGAGGACCTGCACCACCATGGCGCGGTTCAGAGTGTCGTTGGGGCCAAACTTATCAGCGCTGTAGCCGCTCATGATACCGTTGTCCACGGCAAAGCTGACGGCGTCATAGTGCCAGTCGGTCTGCTTCACGTCGGCAAAGCTGACACTCTGCAAGGTTCGCACGATGGGGGTGGTCAGCTCGGTGGCGTAGAAGTCGTCCACGTACAGCACGCCGCCGTTTTCGGCGTTGGCCTCGGTCTGGGTGAACATGATGCTGATGACCTCGTTGACCACGTTGGTGTGGTAATACTCAATGGTTTCCTGCTGCTCGGTGTTGTAGCTGCCCACCACGGCGGGGGTCATGCGCTGGTCACGCATCAGGTCGATGTCGCTGATCCTCTCGCCGTTGATGTACAGCGCGCCGGTGTCGGCGGCGATGTCAAAGCTGACGGCCACGTCGAACCAGGTGTCGGTGGCAACCTTGCCCACCGTCTTCTTGCTCATGACGTCCTTCTCGTCCTTGTAGCACAGGCTGATGGTGCCGTCGGGACTGAAGGACACGGCAGCCAGCGCGTGGCGCAGGAAAGTCTCGTTAAAGGCCGCCTTCAGCTCCAGAGCGAAGTCGTTGGTGTTGGTGGAGGACACCTTCACCTTGGCGCCCACAGTGCCGGCCTTCATGGCGGGGATCTCGCGGGCGGCATGGGTGGCCGCGCCGGCATTCTCGTCCACCAGCATCATGGAGTACAGGCCGGAGGCGGACTCACTCTTCACCAGCTTGATGGTACTGCCGATGTCGGCCAGCCAACCCTGATACTTCAGGCTGGACACCTCGAAGTTGTCGTAGGCGCCCTTGCTGTCGTACACCAGCTCGTCAAACTCCTCCACCCGGAAGCCGATGGTGCCGGTGGCACCGGCATACGCGCCCATTTTGCCGGGCGTGAAGGACTCCCCGTGGGCCAGCCAGAAGTGGTCGAACCAGCAGACGAAGGCCTCGTTGCCATCGGCGGAGATGGCGATGCCGGGCTGGGTCATACGGGACTCCCGCTCGTACAGGGTGTCGAGGGAGGTACCCAGGGTCAGGTCGATGTAGCGGTCATAGCTCTGATAGTTGTCGCTGGTGATACCGATGTGCATGGGGGTACGGCGGTACACGTGGGCACCCAGACTGTTGCGGCTGGAGTGCAGCACCAGGCGATCCTCGCCGTAGCGGGCCAGCACGGGAGAGGTGTTGGAGGAGATGATCTTGGAGTAACCCTGGGTCCAAGTCTTACCCTGGTCCTTGGAGGTAGCCTCCCACAGGTAGAAGTTGTCGTTCTGCTGGGCGCGGGACACCAGATAGATGTCGCCGTTGTCCAGCTCGGACAGGCTGGTCTCGGACAGGCCGAACTCCCCGCCGCCCAAATTCATGGTCAGGATGGTGTCGCTGGCGGTCCAGGTCTTGCCGCCATCGGCGGAGAAGATGGCGATGGCAACGTTGTGCTGATTTTCCATGTTCTTGTCGCCGGTGGAGAACACGTAGTCGATGTTGGGGCCGTCACCATCGTAGGTGGACAGGGTCAGACCGTCACCGTAGAACACGGTGCGTCCCAGATAGTCGGGGTAGTTGTTGATGACCGTGTCGTTCATAAAGGGCTCGGCATCGGCGCCGCGCAGGTACAGGGGGGTGGACCAGGTTTTGGCACAGTCATCGGTATAGGTGATGACGATACGGTAATCGTTGGCATCCTTGCCGCTTCCGCTGTAAGCGAACAGGAACAGGCGGTCGATGTGCTTGTTGTAAATGAAGCCGCCGTAACCCAGGGCGCGACCCTTGTTGTCCGCGTCGCGCATGGCAACCTCAGGGGTCTCGATGAAGGTGCGGCCGCCGTCGGTGGAGCGGACATAGGCCAGGTCGCCCTTGGTGCTGGCCTGACGGCCCACCACGATGATGTCGCCGTTGCTCAGGGTGATGGGGCGGCCGTGGGTACCCATGCCGGTGGTGCCGCTGATGTCGATGCAGGACACGTTGCCGTAGGTCACCTCAAAGGTCATCTCCGCATCGGAGAAGTCCTTGGCATTGCCGTTGCCCCAGTGGGCGGTGACGGTGGCGGGCACAGAGGGCACACGGACATAGAAGCCGTCCTTGCCGTTGTACCAGTAAGCCAGCGCGGTGTCGCCCACGGTGAAGCGGAAGTCGCTGCAATCGGCCTTGTACTGGCCGGCCTTGGCACCCAGCAGGGCAAGGCTGATGAACACGGGAGAGTCCTGCTCACCGGTGGTCACCTTGACCTCGGCCTTGTGGGCAAAGGCTCCGCTCGCGCCGGGCAGACCGGACTCGTTGCTGACGGTGATCATGTTGGGCACGATGTTGTAGAAGCTGGGTTGGTAGTCGCTCACAGCCAGGTTATCGTGGTAGGTGTGCACCTTCACGAAACGTGCCTTGGCTTTCAGGTTGTACAGGGTGTAGTCGGGGCCGTCCTGATGCAGCAGCCAGCCGGTGACCTTGGTCCAGCTCTTGCCGTCCTCGCTGACAAACACGCCCAGATGACGCTGGCTGACGCGGGAGAAGTCATCGTTGTCATGCAGCACGATGCGGTTGAATTCCTTGCTGGAACCCTGATCCATCACAAGGCTGTTATGCTCGGTGTCAAAGTACTGATAGCTGTTGTCCGTCCAGTCGGTGACCTGGCCGGTCAGGGGGTTCTCATCGCCGTAGATCATGGCCACCTTGCCGGCGCTGGGCAGACCCTTGGTCTGGAACCGGAAGCTCTTGGTCACGCCGGAGCCGTTGTAGCTGATGGTGGCCATCAGATCCAGCAGCAGAGGCTCGGTGCCGCGGGTAATGACGCCGGTGTCCACGTTGACGTTCTTGGCAGTCATGCCGGTGGCGGCGTCAATGGCGGTCCACTTGACCGCGCAGTTGATGCCCAGGTCGGACACCACCGCCTCCTTGGGCAGGCGCAGCTGGGTCACGTCCTGACCATTCGCGCCGGCCAAAATGTACTCCTCGGTAATGGTGCGGGCGGCGGTCTCCACGATGGTGGCGGCATCCACATAGGGTGTCTGTGTCCACAGCATGTCGTAAATCTCCGCCTCCAGCTCGCCCAGAGAGCCGTCCTGATTCAGGACGCGGCCGTAGTTCTGAGGCTGGAAGATCAGGCGGGGCATGGGAATATTATCCTTGATGTCAAACTGGGTGCGGTTCAGGGTGGAGAAGCCGCCGATGAACTCCCCGTTGACGTACAGCGTGGGGGCCAGGCTCTCGCTGACTTTGATGGTAAAGGTAGCCCGCTCGCCCAGATCCACACCGGTATCCAGCGTCTCCACCGGCAGGTTGTACAGGATGTCCAGCAGGATGTTGCCCTGACCGTCCTGACGGAAGTTGTAGCGGGTCTGCAGTTCAGGCTGGCGGATCTCAAAGCACAGGCCGCGCCAGCCCAGGGTGGCGTTGTACGCACCCACATCCTTGATGTTCATGTCGATGGTAAACTCGTAGGCGCCGCCGTCGAAGTCCAGCAGGGTGTAGTACTGGATCATCTCGTTGTTGTTGCCCAGTCCCTCGTCAGTGGTGATGACGTAGGCACCGTTGCCCTGACTCTGTTTGGTGTAGGTGGTGTTGCTGGTCACGGTGTACGCCTTGCCGCTGAAGTCGCCGCAGGTGTCACCGAACACCACCACCTGACCTGCCAGGGTCAGGTTGCCCTGAATGGTAGAGGTACCGTCGGCACCCACCACGTCCAGCTTGTAAGTGGTCTTGTGGTTCAGGGGGGCGTCAATGCCCAGGCCGGTCAGGGGAATGCGCCACTCAAAGGTCTGTCCCACGGGCAGGATAACGCCGGCGGTGCTGGTCTGGGCACCCAGGTCGGCCGTTACCGTCTTGCCTCCCACCGTCAGCGCAAGCTTTTGGGCACGGGAGGCACTGAACACCTGACCGCCGACGTACAGGTTGTAGGAATCCCACAGGAAACCGATGTCGGCCGACAGACTGCCCTTCTTGCCTTGGGTCTGATAGGGGGTATACCACTGATTCTCCTTGATCTTGCCGTCCAGAACCAGGCCGGCGGTGTCCAGATAAGCCGTCGCCTCCATCGTCCCGTCACCGGAGGCAACTTCGCGCTCCAGCACGGTCAGCACGGCACCGCCGCCCACGCTCATCTCGTATTCACGGGTGGTCTCCCCCACCGTAACGACAAAGGGAACCTTCTGCCCGGTGGGTTCGTCCACGTTCAGCAGCTTCAGCGGAATGGCGATCTCGTACTGTCCGTTTCCGTTGCCCTTGATGGTGCTGCCCATGGTAAAGCCGAGCGCAAAGGTGGGACTGCTGCCCAGCTTGGCCGTGGCCTTGGTGTTGTTGATGTTGAACTCGATCTGCTTTTCGGTGGTGTTCAGGGCAATATACAGCTTCTCCTGATCGCACAGCAGACCAAACTGGGTCTTGTTCACGGGATTCAAGGTCCAGAACGGCTCGTCCAGCGCGCCGTCCTGCTTCAGGCCATTGGCCATGCTGACGGGCAGCTGCGCCGCAGGGGCGGCCTGGGTCAGCATAAAGTCGTAGATAAGCACGTCCACCTTGTTCTCGACGGCCGTGTCACGGCGCAGGGTAGTGGCGCTGAAATAGATACCGGCGGGGGCGGTGGTCCGAGTCGGCACGGGGAAGTTTGCCACGCTCTTGCCGTTGAGGAACACCTCACTGGTAAAGTCATCGTTGACCACCATGCGCACGTCCACACCCTTGGCGGGCAGGTCCAGACCGGTATCAATGTCTTTGGTCAGGTTGGCGGGTTCGTCATACATGGAAACGCGCAGATTACCCGCCGCATCGGCGTAAAAACCGATGCGAACGTACTCCTCGGCACGGATATCCAGCGCGACGCCGCACAGAGCCAGATAGCCCAACTGATTGGCCACAGGCAGGTCGTTGAAGTCGGCCTTAAAGGACGCCTCCCACCCCATGCTGTTGTTGATCGTGCCCGCGTTCCACTTGGGCGAGTTCAGCATGGCGCCGGCGTCGGTCAGGGTCCCGGTCTTGAAATGGATGCCGCCGCCCTCCACCTGAGCGGAGTGAACCTCCTGGGTCTCTTTGCCCAGGGCCAGTTCCTTGGCATATGCCTGTCCGGCCAGATTGGCAAAATTATCGGCGACTTTGATCTCCTTGTAGGCAAAGGCCAGCTTGCCGTTATAGCCGTCGCCGCCCACCTTGGCCGCAAAGGGCACGTCCTGCTTGACGGCATAGATCATCCCCACCGCAGACAGGGGGATCTCCACCTCGGCGGTGCCGGCGGTATCGTCCTTGGCACACACGCCGACCTTCTCGCCGTTTACCAGCACGACTTTGCCATTCAGATCCGCTTCCACCGCAACGTCATTGACGGTGAAAGAGGCCTTGGCCTCGTTGGTTTTCATACCGATAAACAGCTTGTCCTCGTTGGTGACGATGGTTACGGGGACGCTGCCGATGCGATCACGCAGCAGCCACATCGCCTCGTCCAGCTTGCCGTCCACAGTCGGCACATTGGCCAGATAATTCGCTTCAATGGGTGCCCCCGGTGCCGGCGCGATCAGCAGCGGCGCGGCAAGCGCCGTGCCCGGCAGCATGGACAAAAACATGACCACCGTCAGCAGAAACGATGCTACTTTCTTCATTTGGGTTCCTCCTCTTTGCTTTTCCGAACTTATTGCGTTTTTACCAAAAAAACAGTTGCTATTATGCTATTAGTGTAGTATATTTTTGTTGCGCTTTCGATACGATAAGTGTTCAAATCGAATCACACAATGATCGCTTTTGTAAAGAGGGGTGTTTTTGTGTTTTGGTTTCGGCGTATCAATTTTGTCTGTGCCTCCACAGATGTGGCCGATATATGCTTCCAAACTGTGTTCAGCGCTGATTTTATGCAGCACGCGCCGCCGACGTTGGCTCCCGTCCACTCTCACCTCAACTGCGAGCTGTTTTTCGTCAATCAGGGGCAATGCACCTTCCGCTGCGGTGACCGGGACTATACCTGCAACCCCTCCGACATCCTTGTAATCAACGCCGGTACCCAGCATAACCGCTTGCAAATCTCGCCGGATGCACTTTTGTACTCGCTGCAGTTCTCCTTTTCCCCCAACCGCAAGCAAACACGTTCTTTTTATGATCGTCTGTTTTCCACGCTTTCTTCCCCGGTGCTTCTGCAGGGGCAGGAAACGCTGCTGTCCACGCTGAATCTGCTGCGCCAGGAATTCGCCCTGCAGCAGCCTTTGTACGACACCACCATCGACGCCCTGCTGCAGGTGTTTTATACCCAGCTGCTGCGCAGTCTTTTGGAGCTTCCCGCCCCTTCCCTGCCCCAGCAATTCCCCATCGTCCCGACCGCAACCGAAGAGCACCGGCTTTTGGATAACGTACCGCAGGTATTTTATACAGCCATTCTGGACAGCTTCTTCCTCAGTCTCCCCCTGCACAAAGCCAACCTGACCGAACTGTCCAAAACTTTGAGCCTCAGTGCGGCTCAGACCCGGCGGGTGGTCAAGCGCTACTACGGCGTTTCCTTTCAGGAGCGGCTGATTCAGGCCAAACTGCAGCGAAGCCAGTTCCTTATGGACACCACCGACCTGTCCCTGAAGGCCATTGCGGAGCGGGTGGGTTACGGCTCCTACCACGCATTTTTCAAGGCCTTTACCGCCCACACCGGGCAAACGCCGTCCGAATACCGGCAGACCCGTGCGAAGGAATGATCTCCACGGTCGTCGGCGCAGATCCCCGATCGCGGTGGTCACGCCCGGACCTCCCCACTCACAGCAAAACCCCGCGGCCGGAAACAGCCGCGGGGTTTTGCTATGGGATATGGGAAAAAAGGAGAGGAAAGCAAATTCGGTTCAGCCGCGCAGGTAGTTGGTCAGCATTTGGGCCGTTTGGGCGCGGGTGGCTTTTTCCGTCGCGTTGGTGAAGGGCACGTTGTTCAAAATCCCTTTCTCCACCGCCCACTTCAGGGCGTTGGCCGCCCAATCGCTGTGGCTGCCGGCCTTGTTGGGGTCGCCGTAACCGGCCGGAGTGTTGGAGTAGTTCCACAGGATGACCGCCACCTGCTCGATGGTCACGGCATCCTCCGGCTTGAACACGCCGCCGCCATAGCCGGACACCACGCCGCGGCTGCTGCCCCACGTGACCGCGTTGTTGTACCACTGGCTGGCGGGCACGTCGGAGAAGCTGTGCTTGGCGCCGCCGAGGTCGGGCTGGCCCTCCTTGTTGTACAGCACCTGCACCACCATGGCGCGGTTCAGCGTGTCATTGGGGCCGAACTTGGTGGCATTGTAGCCGGACATAATGCCGTTCTCCACGGCGAAGTTGACAGCGTCAAAATACCAATCGCCCTGCTTCACGTCGGCGAAGTTGATGTTGTAAACGGTACGGCTCAGGGCAGAGGTCAGCTCGGTGGCGTAGAAGTCATCTACGTACAGACAGTCGCCCACACCGGCGGTGGCAGAGGTCTGCATGAACTGCACGCAGGAAATCTCACGCACCACGTCCTGGCGCATCTCGCCGAACATATACTCGCCGGTTTCCAGCTTGATGTCGCTGACCACCTTGCCATTGACGCTCAGCTTGCCCATGCCGGTGGCGATATCAAAGCTGATGGCGTAGTCATTCCAACTGCCGGGAGTAACCTTGGCCACGGGAATCTTTTCGTTGTCATAGCACAGGGCCACGGTGCCGTCACCGTTGACCGCCACGGCAGCCAGGGTATGCTGCATATGGGTGAAGTTGAAGCCGGCCTTCAGCTCCAGGGCGAAGTATTCGCTGTTGGTGGCGGGCACCATCATCTTGGCGCCCACGGTGCCGAACTTCATAGAAGGAACCTGACGGGTGGCGTGGATGGCGGTGCCGGGGTTGACGTCGGCAATCTTCATGGACTGCATGCCGGAGGTGGCGGCCTCGCGGGACAGCTCGACGATCACGCCATCAACGGTCAGCCAGCCTTCATATTTCAGGTTGACCGTCTCGAAGTCCTCGTAACCGCCCTTGGTGTAGTTGACCAGGTCGCTGAAGTCCTCCATGAGCACGGCGTTGGTAGCGCGCTCATCGTAGCGGCGCAGCTGGTTGGCGTCCCAGAAGGCGGCCAGGGCATCCTTGCCGTCCTTGGTGAAGGTGAGGCCGGGTTGGGTCATGTGGGTGTACATCTCTTCCAGGCTGTCGTAAGAGGTGCCGAACACCACGTCGATGATGTGGTCAAAGGTCGCGTAGTTGTCGCTGGTGAAGCCCACGTGCATGGGGGTGCGGCGGTAGCTGGTGCCGCCCAGACCGTTCATACTGGTCCACAGCAGGACACGCTGGTCGTTGTATGTGGTCAGCACGGGGGAGGTGTTGGCGGAGATGACCTTGGAGTAGCCGGAGGTCCAGGTCTTGCCGGAGTCGGTGGAGCGCGCCTCGTACAGGTAGTGGTTGTCGGGAATCTGAGCACGGATGAGCATATAGAGGCTGCCGTCATCCAGCTGGGTAATGGTAGGCTCGGTGACGCCGTGCTCGGCATTGTTGCCAATGTTGTCGATGTCCACGTAAATCAGCTCGCTGCAGCTCCAGGTCTCGCCGCCGTCGGCAGAGTAGAAGCACTGGGTGAAGTTGCGGTGGATGGTGTAGTCGGAGCCGTCGGCGGCGATGATATAGTCCACGTTGGGGCCCTTGCCGTCGGCATCCCGCAGGGTGATACCGTCACAGTAGGTCATGACGTAGGTGGCGGTGGGAATGGCGTTTTGCAGGATGATATCGTTGTCCCGGATGGTGGGCATATCGGGCAGGGTCATGAACCGGGGTTCGGACCAGGTTTTGCCGCTGTCATCGGAATAGGACAGCACCAGGCGCATATCCTGCTTGTTCGACGCGCTGGCGCTGTAACCAATCACCCACACACGGCCCAGCGCCTCGTCATAGAGGAAGCCGCCAAAGCCAAAGGCACGGCCGGGATAATCTGCGTCACGGGCGACCATCTCGGGCACGGGGTTAAAGGTGCGGCCGCCGTCGGTGGAACGGACGAAGCCCAGGTTGCCGTTGGTGTCAGAGGTACGACCGGCCACAACGATGTCGCCGTTGGGCATGGTGAAGGGTCTGCCGTGGGAGGCAAGGCCGGTGGTGCGGGTCAGGTCGATGAGGGTCACGTTGCCGTAGGTCACCTCAAAGACGGACTCGGCGTCGGAGAAGTCGGCGGCAGAGGAACAGCCCCAATGGGCGGTGACGGTGGCAGAGCCGCCCGCCGCCATGTCGGGAATGCGGACGTGGAAGCCGTCCACGCCGTTGTACCAGTAGGCCAGCTGCTGACCGCCCATGGTGAAGCGGAAGTCGGCGCAGCCGTTCTTGTACTGACCGGCCTTGGCGCCCAAGTCGGTCAGGGAGATAAAGGCGGGGTAGTCCTTGACGGCCTTGTCGGTGGGGTTTTTCACCACGTAGTCGGCCTTATTGGCAAAGGCACCGTTGGCACCGGCCAGATTGGAGTTATAGCTGACCGCCATCATGTCGGACACGGCGTTGTAGAAGCTGGGCTGCACGCCGGTGTTGTCCAGGTCGTCGTGGTAGGTGTGCACCTTTACGTAGCGAGCCTTGGCGGACAGGTTGTAGATGGTGTACTCGTTGCCGTCCTGATGGAGGTGCCAGCCGTTGATTTTGGTGTAGTTGGCGCCGTCCTCGCTGACAAACACGCCCAGATGCTGCTTGCTCATCCGGGAGAAGTCGTCGAAGTCATACAGCTTGATGGTGTTGAATTCCTTGCTGCTGCCCTGGTCGAACACGAGGCTGTTGTGGGTAGTGTCGAAGTACTCAAAGCTGTTACCGCCCCAGGTTTCAACCTTGCCGGTCAGGGGATTGGTGTCCTCGACGAGCAGCGCCACGCTGCCGGCAGGGGTTTTACCCTTGGTTTGCAGGGTGAAGGTCTTGGACACGCCCACGCCCTCGTAGGTCACGGTGGCGATCAGGTCGAAGTACAGGGGCTTGTCCGCACGGGTGATCACGCCGGTTTCGGTGTTCACGTTGGCGGCGATTTTGCCGGTGGACTTGTCAATGGCCTTCCAGGTGACGGTGCTGGTGGCGCCGGTGTTGGTGTCGGAAATGGAGTCCATCAGGTAGAGTCGGGTCACGTCATCGGCACTTGCGCCCAGGAGCAGGTTGTCCTGAGAGATGGTTTCCATGGCGCTGGCCGCGGCGGTTTTGGCATCGGTGAAATACACCTGCGTCCACAGGATATCGTGGATGTCCACGTTGATGCCGCTGAGCGTGCCGTCAGCATCGGGGTCGCGGTCGTAGTTCAGCTGTTCAATAATCATGCGGGGCATGTGCAGGCTGTCGTTGATGGTGAAGCTGGTGCGATCCAGGGCGGGGAAGCCGCCGATCTGCTTGTCATTGACGTACAGGGTGGGGTTCAGATTCTCGTCCACCTTGAACTTGATGATTGCCCGCTCACCAAAGTCGATGCCGGTGTCCAGCGTGGCGGCGTTGCGGCGGTTCAGCACGTCAAACAGAACATTGCCGTTGCCATCGCCGCGCAGGGCGAATCGGGTCTGCAGGGCGGGCTGACGAATCTCAAAGTTCAGGCCGCGCCAGCCCAGGGTGCGGGGGTTATTGGGCAGGGAGTGGATGGTCATGTCGAGGACGAACTCGTAGGCGCCGCCCTCGTAATTCAGCAGAGGGGTGTACTTGGTGATGTACTCGTTGCCGGTGAAGGTGGGATCACAGGTGAGGGCGTAGGCGTCGTTGCCCTGCTCCCAGTAGGTGCCCTTCATCTTGCCGCTGGCCAGGACGTAGTCCTTGGTATTTACATCGTTACAGGTGTCGCCAAAGACTACCACGGTGGCTTCCAGTTTCAAGTTGCCCTGGGTGGTGGAGGTGCCGGTTTCGCCGACCACGTCCAGCTTAAAGGTGGTGTCCACGTTGCCGCCAACGGGCAGGCCAATCGCGGTCAGGGGGACGCGCCACTCTAGGGTCTGGCCGTCCACCACAACGTCACCCGCGGAGGCGGTGCCGGCGGCCAAATTGGCCTGGAAGGACTTGCCGTTCACCGTCAGGTTCAGGGACTGGGCACGGCTGCGGCTGAACATCTCGGCGCCCACGTAGAGGTAGTTGGCATCCCACATGAAGCCGATGTCGGTGGAGATGGAGCCGGAAGCGCCGGCGGTCTGATAGGGGGTGTACCAGTGGTTTTCCTTCAGCTTGCCGTCCAGCTTTACCTTGTCGGTGTTCAGGTAGGCGATGGCGCCCACCTTGCCGTCACCGGCGGCAGGCTGGCGCTCCGTTACGGTTATGGCGGTGTTGCTCAGGGTCAGCTCGCTCTTGCGGGTCTGCCCGTCGGAGAGGACGGTGAAGGGGATGGGTTCCGCTACTTTCAACAGAGAGCGGGGGACTTTGATTTCGTACTGGCCGTTGCCATTGCCGGCGATGGTAGAACCCATGGTGTAACCCAACGCGAAGGTAGGCTTCTTGCCCAGTTTGGCGGTGGCACTTTGGTCACCGAACAAAAATTCTACCTGAGTCTGCTGGGTGTCCAGCGCGATATAGAGGTTCTCGGCGTCGTACAGCAGGCCGTACCGAGTGCCGCCCACAGAATAGGGCAGCGCCCACAGCATTTCGGCCAGGGTGCCGTCCAGCTTCAGGTCGGCGGTGTTGGCCACCTTGTTCACGGAAATCTGCTCGTCGGGGGCAGCCTGGGTAATCAGCAGATCGTAGAGATTGATGTCGTTCTTGTTGGGCAGAGAGGTGTCACGGCGCAGGGTGGTGGTTTCGATGTTGAACCGGCCGGCGGTGGTTCGGCGGGTGGTGGTGCCGAACTTGGCGGTGCTCTTGCCGTTCAGGAATACCTCAACTTCAAAGTTGTCATTCACCACGATCTGAACGAACAGGTTCTTGACCGGCAGGTCGTAGCCGGTGTCGATGACCTTGGTCAGGTCGGCGGTGTTTTCATATTGGGTGACCACCAAGTTGCCGTTCTTATCTGCGGAGAAGCCGTGGCGCAGATAAACCTCGCCACGCAAGTCAAAGGCGATGCCGGCCAGAGCGACGTAAGCCTCCTGCCCGGGGGCGGACACAGTCAGGTCGTTGAAGTCGGCGATGAAGGACATCTCGTAGCCCTGGGTGGTGTCCAAATTCATTGCCTCGAGAGTCCAGGCGGGCTGACCCAGGGAGCTGCCGGTTTCGGTCAGGGTGCCGGTGCCGATGTGGAGAGAGCCGTTCTCGCCCTGCTCACCGAATACCTCGCCGGTCTGAGGGTTGCCCAGCTTGGAGGCGTAGGGCTGCTGGGAAATATCATCAAAGCTCTGGGCCAAACGCACGGCCTTGGCGGCCAAAACAGCCGTGCCGTCATAGCGGTCGGTGCCGACCTTGCAGGAGAAGGGAACTTCCTGGCCCACGCTGTACAGCACGTTGATCTCGGACAGGGGGATTTCCATCTCGGCGGTGCCGTTTGCGGCGTCCTTAGCGGCTACGCCGACCTTTTCCGCACCGATGAGCACGGCGCCCACGGCGAGGTTGGCCATCAGTGTGACGCCGTTGATGGTGAATTCCACCTCGTTTTCGCCGGTCTGCAGAGCGACGTACAGTGAATCCTGATTGCACAGCATGCTGATGGGCGTGCTGCCAACCTTGTCACGCAGGAGCCAATGCTCCTCACGCAGCAGGCCGTCTATGGACATATTTTTGTCGGTGTAGTAGGCCTGCAGGGGAGCAGTAGGTTCGGCGGCGGACACAGGGACAGCTGTGGCGGGCAGGAAGCCGAGCAGCATGATTGCAGCCAGCACCAAAGACATCAGTCGTTTCATGGGAATCTCCTCCTTTAGACGAACACACATCCATTCTATTTCAATTCTACCATAGAAGCAAAACAAAACTATGTGGTTTTTTCACTTTTTTCAGCGGTAAAATGTCCCATCCCAACAGTCTTCTCCCGGCGGCCGTGTCATTGGCCATACCACGCCGCAGGTGCAGGCCCATAAACCGAAACGCCTCATGGACCTTGCCGTCCACGAGGCGTTTTTTCAGCTTATTCGCCTGTCTGTTCACGAAATTGCTGTGGTGTCCGGTCATGGAACCGCGTAAAACTGCGGATAAATGCCGGAGTGGAGGTATACCCCACCTGGAGTGCGATTTGCTGGACAGGGAGCCGGGTATGCCGCAGCAGCCAGCCGGCGTGCTGCATCCGACTGGTGAACAGCTTTTCCCGGAAGCTCATGCCGTAGCGCTTGTGCAAAAAGCGGTTGACCTGCCGGGAGGATAGATGCAGCCGGGCGGCAAGGTCTTCTTTGGTCACGTTATCCGCAAGGGAATCGGCAAAAAAACCGTCGATCACGTCGATGCGCAGGTCAACACTCACCGTCTGCGTTACTTGCGCCTCTATCACTCCCAGCCTGCGCAGCAGACGGATGGTCAGCTGGTCCAGCAGGGAGCGGGTCATCTTCTGATGGAAGGGGCCGGGGGAGTCATACTCGTCCATCAGCTCCCGGGCAAGGGCAACGGTGGTGGTGGAGAGGTCCAGTATGATGCAGGGCGTGTCTTCATCGGGAACAAGGCGGCCCGCGGTGGGGAAAAAGCCAAGGGTCAGCCTGTCGAGATCCCGGGAATGAGAGAGGGGTTTGTGAAAGCTGCCCGGCAGAATGAGGATGGCCTGCCCGGCGTGCAGGTCATACACGACCCCCTCCACTTCCACGCTGCAAGTGCCGTCCACCACAACGTGCAATTCGTGATCCACGTTGCTGTGCCGGTTGGTGACCCATTCGTGCCGGGCGGACAGAAGGGCCCGGGGAGAAATGTGAAGTTCAAACGCGGTGCCGCCAATCGTGGTTTTGATGATTTCTTTTTTCGGCATGGTAAAAATCTCCTATACATCAAACGGGACATCTTTGCGGGTGAAATGCCCCGTTTGAACATTTCAAAAGGGCCTGCGCTATGCTAAAATGATGGCAGCAATACGATAAGCCGGTTTTGCGCGAACGTGCATACGTTTACGGGGAAATGGTACAGGAAATCCCCCGCTTTGTCAATACGACCGAACCCAAACAACAGGAGGATGAGGACATGAAAAAGACCCGATCAAACAGGACACTTTCTCTTCTGCTGGCCCTTGTGCTGTGTGTCGGGATGGTACCCGCCACGGCGATTCCGGCTGCCGCCGCGGAAGCGGCCGTCACCGGTATGGCCACCGTTTCTACCGACGATTTCAGTTCCTATCCCGTGGGCAGCGACACCCTGTGGCAGCACGCCAACTACACCGGGTTTTACGAGGCGTACCACAACGCCCCCGGCAGCCCCAGCTACGCCACCTACGGCATTGCCAAGGATGGCAACAACCATGTCATGGAACTGACCTCCGTCAACGAGACTCCCAACTATTTCCACACCTTGACAAGCCTCACCGGTGAGCGCAGCTTTACTGCGGATATCAACTTCCGCAAACCCAGCGGCCCCTCTGTCCCCGGCCTGGTGATCAACCCGCTGGAGGGTCAGGCCTTCGCCAACGGCGGCGTGCTGGCTTATATTGAAGGCAAGGGCGATGTCAAGTTCCGCGGCGACCTCAACGGTTCTTTGGAGCAGATTTTGGTCAACGGGAATGATGGAACTCCTCTGCGCCCCGAATTTGACACCTGGTACACCATCAAGGTCACTGTGACCAAGGGCCAAATGGTCCTGAAGATGTGGGCCAAGGGTGCCGCCGAACCCGCCGACACCGACACCGTCGGTGTGGCGGTCTACAACAGTGAAAAGATCGACGACAGCATTATGGCCGGTCAGTCTCAGGTGCGTATCATGACCCGCAACCGTAACCGTCCCGGCGAAGCCTATACCGTCTGGATGGACAACCTGACCCTGGCCGCCGCGGTAAAGCTCAGCCTGTCTGACACCATCATCGGTCTGCGCGGCGGACAGCTGACGGTCGAAACCGCCGGTGCCAAACCCATCGACCCTGTCTACATCTGGACCAGCAGCGACCCCTCCGTAGTCAAAGTAGATAACACAGGCAAACTCATTGCCATGAAGGCCGGCAAGGCCACCGTCACCATCAACCTGACGGACGCCGCAGGCGCTGTGATCTCCTCCGCCTCCTGCGTAGTGACCGTGGACGTCACCGGCATCGACCCCGCCTGCGTTGCAAAACGCTACAATGTTGGTGACACCGCTCAACTGAAGCTGACCCAGGCCGTCACCAACGTGACCTGGACCTCCTCCGACCTGTCCGTAGCCACGGTGGATACAAACGGTACCGTTACCTGCAAGGCTCGCGGTATCACCAAAATCACCGCCAGCTGGCTTCACAACGGCGCCCCCTCCTCCGATACCGTCACCATCCAGGCGGGCGATACCGTCAAGACCCTGAAGTATTTGGCTATCGGCGGCACTTACGACCTGGATAACATCTTCTACCTTAAGAAACTGGATCGGATCTATCCCGACGTAAATCTTGAGGTGGCTCTGCTCCACGGCGGCGATATCTCCGTGCAGGGCCATGCCCGCAACGCCATTGCCGATGCGGCTGCCTACACCCTGTACACCCCGGACAGCAACGGCAGCCTGGTCGCCAGCCGCGAAAATGTCCGCATCTCCGAGATGCTGACCAGCGAGGACTGGGACGTGGTTTCCGTCGGCAGCCACAACTACGTGGCCGGTCACGAGTCCGCCTACCGCACCGATATGAAGTATCTGCTGGACTACCTGCGGGATGTGGAGTCCGGCGCCAAGCTGTTGTGGCCCGTAGCCTGGTCCTACGCCGACGGCTATGACCCCTACAACACAGGCACCTCCGTCAACATGGGTTACTCCGACTATTTGAAGAACAGCGCCTGGATGTACAACGCCATCATCCGCTGCACCAACCGCTACATTTTGGGCCGCACCGATTGGTTCGACAACGCGATTCCCGTGGGCGTGGCCGTGCAGAATCTGCGCGCCGCCCTGGGCCGTGATCTGACCCGGGACAGCGACCACCTGACCAACAAGACCGGCCGTCTGGCCGCCGGTGTGACCCTGTTCAACAGCCTGTGCCTTGAGGCGGACTACACCCCCGACCTGTCCCTGCTGACCGCGGACAAGGTCAACTTCCTGGTGGACGGCGAGGCCCAGTATCCCGACAAGGATTACAAGGCTTCCGATCTGCCCAAGATCGTGGATGCGGTCAAGGCCGCCTTTGCCGACATGGCGGACAAGAAGCTGACCGAACTGAACGTCCCCGGCCACCCCGAGAACACCACGACCCCCGGTGCCATCACCGTGGACCAGACCGACGCCCCCTCCGTCCTGCGCTTCCCCGACATCAAGAAGCTGCCCGACGGACGGCTGGTGGCCGCCTATTCCGACACACCCGTCCACTCTATTGACAAAACCAAACCCATCGTCGGAATCTACTCCGTCCGCTTCGCCATCAGCGAGGACAACGGCAAAACCTGGACCTCCCGGGAACTGTACGACCTGGAAAAGGCCGCGCTGCAGATGAACGGCCCCGGCATGGAGAACCTCTACAGCCGTTACGACTTCCTGAAGCAAAGTCCCAGCGCCACCTACTCTCTGGGCGGCATCACCGGCGACAGCGACCTGCTGCCCGTCAAGATGGATTTGAATAACGATGGCGTGGCAGAGGATGCCCTGATGTACACCGGTTCCCTCTTCAGCGTGTATAGCAACGCCAGCCACACCCGCGACGTTGTGATGACCTGGATCGCCGTAGACGATCTGGCCGGCTGGATGGCCGGCGAGCCCGGCAAGGACTGGTCGCCCTTCCAGACCATTTCCAGCACCAACAAGCGCGGCGACGCCGTGCAGTTCGACGACGGTTCCATGCTGCTGCCCACCTACACCGGCGGCCGTGTCATCATCTATGACATGGTCTTCAACCCCAAGACCCAGCAGTGGGAGTGGGACCCCGTGGACAATGTGCGCGATGTGCCCAACCTGGCTCCCGCCGGTGACTGGACCAGCCAGAACGATGCCTTCAACGAGTTCTCCATGGTCTCTCCCGACGGCACCGACAAGGTGGTGTACGGCATGGTGCGTTCCAGCGGCGTGGTCTATGTCACCTATGACCGCGGCCGCACCTGGCAGCTGTTCGCCAACGAGCCCGGCTCTGCCCAGCAGCCCCAGTTTGCCTTCATTGACACCAACCGCGCCTTTGTCACCTGGGCGAACGAGGACAGCCCCCGCAGCACCATGGGCAAGGTGTTCTACTACGATGCCGGCTGGGACGAAACCGAGACCCGCCTGATCTACGCCTCCCCCCTGCGCCAAAAGCAGGACGCCGCCGACCCCTCCTGTGTCTATGCGGATGACGGCACTGTGATGACCGTCCAGTATGACCAGGCGTATCTCAGTATCGTGGGTGTGAAGGATGACCCCAACAGCGAGGAGTTCCTGCCCAACACCCTGACTACCAAAGATCTTGCCACCATCGCCTCCGCTGACAATGTCCAGTTGGGCCAGTGGGCCGCCCCCGCCGACAAACTGCCCATGGGCAGCTTCGTCATGGAATTCGACCTGACTTTGGACAGCGCCGGCTCCGCAGTACAGGCCCTGATGCGCACCGATGTGGGCGTCACCTTCAGCGCAAAGGGCGTTGCCTGTCTGGATGGCACCTGCCTGCAGAACACCGCCCTGACCGCCGGCACCAAGTACAGCGTCAAGGTGGCCGCCATCGGCAAGATGCTGTGGGGCAAGGTTTGGGTCGCCGGTTCCGCCGAACCCGCCTGGTCCGTGTGGTGTACCGATCACCTGAACAAGAGCATGACCCCCGCCGCCACGTTGACCGCCACCGCCGGTAAGGCCTCTGCGGAAAATTTGGCTCTTAAGGTCCCCGCCATGCTGGATGTAGAGTCCAGCATCACCGGCAGCGTCGGCGACGGCACCCGCGCCATCGCGTACGACCGTTACGGCACCGCCGGTACCATGGTCTGGACCAGCAGCAATCCCGATGTCGCCCCTGTGAATCAGGATGGCGTGATCACCTTCCTCTCCGCCGGCATGGCTACCATCACCGTCACCCTGGGCGAGGCTACCCGCACGGTGGAGGTTGCCGTCCGTCCCGCCCCCGCCGAGCTGACCGGCGCAGGCGAGAAGAAGGTCATGCAGACCGAGGACTTCTCCTCCTACCCTGTGGGCGACAACGCCTTCTATGCCTATCTGGGCAAGGACAAGGCTTTCGCCACCACACCCCCCGGCACCGAACCCGGCAAGGGTTACTCCATTGTGGAGGAGAACGGCAACAAGTTCCTGCAGCTCTATGATGACGGCAATATGCTCTCCCCCTGGATCATGTCCAACACCACCGTCACCGGCAACTACACCGTACAGTTCGACTACCGCAACTACGAGATGGGTGCCAACAGCATCTACGCCACCATGTTCCAGAAAAACTCCGACGGTGCCGTCCACCCCAACACCGCCATGTACCGCATACAGGGTACCACCGGCATCCAGCTTGCCGGCGGCGATTGGCAGGGTGTCGTCCCCAACCGACAGTGGGCCACCTTCAAGCTGACCTGCGTCAACGGCGCCCTGTACGCCAAGATGTGGCCCAAGTCCCAGCCCGAACCCACCGAGTGGACCGCCATCGCCCAGGTTCCCGGCCTGTCCACCGACACCCCCAACCATTTCCGCTTCCAGTTCTATTCCAGCGGCTCCCTGAGCAACGGCTACGGCAACCAGGTAGACATCGACAACCTGATCATCAGCCAGCAGCAGACCACTGGTACCGACGGCATGAGCGACATCATCCCCGGTATGTGGTATTGCGATGCCGTCAACTACGTGCTGGAAAACAAGATCATGAGCGGCTATAACTCCCACTCTTTCGGCCCCAACGACACTCTAACCCGCGCCATGGTGGTGCAGGTGCTGTACAACAAGGAGGGCCAGCCCTCCCTGAACGGTCAGAAGCACAACTTCAAGGATGTGCCCGCTACCGAGTGGTTCAACAACGCGGTTACTTGGGGCGCCGGCAGAGGTGTGGTCAGCGGCTACGGCGGCGGCGTGTTCAAACCCAACGATCCCGTTACCCTGGAGCAGGTGGCTGTCATCCTGCACAACTACGCCAGAAGACCCAGCAGCAAGGGTGACATCAGCACTATCAAGGGTTACAGCGATTGGGCTGCCAACGCCCTGAAATGGTGCGTGGAAAAGGGTCTGCTGGACAACCTGCCCTACAACGACATCACCGCACCCTCCACCCGCGCACAGACGGCTCAGATGTTGACCAACTACCTGAGCAAGTAACCAAGCAAAACAAAAATGCAGATGCACATCTGTGCATCTGCATTTTTTATGTTTCGGTCACTTCGTTACCTCCAGCGTGTCGCCGGCGGACAGGACCACGTCGGTCAGGCCAACCGTGCCGCCTTCCGCGGTGAAGGCGACCGCCTGTCCGTTGTGGGCAACCGCGGAAATGGTACTCAGGTTGGTCACAAACTCGCCCAGCTTCCGTGTGCCGTACAGAACCTCAAGTGTCACATGATTCTCGTCCAGCTCCACACTGCCCCAGGCCCCCGCCACGGCCCAGAAATACCGGCCGCCGCGCAGGGGGACAAAGCCGATCATATCCCGGGACAGGTCATACCGGAAGCCGCTGTAAGTAAGCAAAAATGCATAGCTGGCCATGGCACGGGCATAGCTTGCCCCGGCCTCCAGCTCGGCCCAGGGGTTGCGCTTGGCCCCGTCGTACCGGTCACGGACTGCCCGCACCACCTCCAGCGCCTTATCCTCCATGCCGCACTGGAGCAGGTTACAGGCAAAGGCATACTCAAAACCGGTCATGCACTCCTCGGTGTAGAGGATGGGGATCAGGGGCTTTTCCTCCCCCTCCGGCCAGGCGCACATGACCACGCCCCGCTCCTCGTTACAGGCGAAAATGCGCCAGGGATTGGAGTGGTCGCGCATGGCGCGGAAGTTGTTGGCATAGATGGCCTCCAGCGCCGATTTGCGGTGGTTTTGGTCAAACACGTGGGGCAGACCCATCAGGTCGGTGTGCCAGTCGGCCAGTACCTGATCGATCTCGCAGCCATTGTGAATTTGATACTTTACCTGTCCGGTCTCATCACTCCAATAGGTCTCGGCGGCATCGGGGTATGCGTCCAGCACGGACCGGTCTGTCAAATCTATCTTGTGGACGTAGTAGCTGCCGTTAAAGGTTTCCGTCTCCAGCGTTTCGTGGCCGCGGCGGAAGATATCCCGGTACTCTTCCGCCTTATCCGCCTCACCCACCGTCTCGGCCATTTCCGCTGCGGCCAGCAGGGCGGCGTGGTAAAACCCGGTCAACCACGCGTAGGGGCCAAACAGTTCCCGGTCCAAAGTGTGGTGCTGGCGGCCGGTGATCAGGCCGCTGCGTTCGGGATCCCAGCGGTGGGGGTTCTCCGGGCTCCAGGCGTATTCCAGCGCGCGTTTGATCTTTGGCCAGTAGTCCCGCAGCCACTCGGTGTCACCGCATATCTTCCAATCCCGGTACGCCTGCATCACCGCGCCCATCTGCCCGTCCACGCAGGCGATCTCAAGTCCCTCGCCGTCCAAGTTCGGATGCAGGCGGAACAGCATCATGCCGCTGCGGCGCAGACTGTAGTCAAACTCGTTGGACCGCACCCCCCGCTCCAGATCGGGAAACAGAAAAGGCAGGGTATAGGCGTAGGCCCACACGTGCTGGCAGGTGCCGTGGCACGACCCGACTGTTTGCCACACGCCTTCCCACGCCCAAAAACTGCCATCCTCCAGCCGCAGGCAGGTGGTGGATTTCAGGGTGGCCAGATTGCCCTGGATCGCATCGGCAACACACTCAGGCAACGTGGACCCGGACAGGGCATCGGCAAATCGCCCGGTTTCGTCATACAGCCGCGCCCAGTTTTGCAGTGCGTAGTCCGCCACCTCCCCGGAGTCCTTGTACCGGGTGCTGTAATAATTCTTCAGCACGTAAGGTTCCACACCGCTGAACCAATCCACGTAAATGTTGGGCACGTACCAGCTCAGTACAAAGCGGAACACGGTCTCCTCCCCCGGTTCCAATACGCAGCCGGGGCACAGAGAGGCCGTATCGTCGTACCCCTTGTCACTCAACTCATAAACACGGTTCCGAAATGGGCCAAAGGCGGAAAAGTCGTTGATGAACATGGTTGGCATATCCCGGTGCAGACCCCGGAACCAGTTCTGCTGATAGGAAACCGGCCCGGTATGGTCGGTGGCGACGGTCAGGTTGCCGTATTGGGGTTTGCCGCGGTCTTCCTCCGCGCTGTGCAGGGTGATGGCGGTGATGCCATCCTCCTTGCGCAGTGTGTGCAGGCCCTTCTTCTCAAAGGGGTTGGTCACGTTAAAGGACACGGAGTAATTCAGCCGCCGTCCGGAATCGTTTCGCACCCGCACGGCAAAAAAAGCCCCGGGCAGGCTGCTGTCTTCGCTGTTGGAGGGGATGAAGGGGTTGTACGCCTCCAGTGTCACCGCACCGGGAAATCTGCGGTCGGCAAATTCCAGTTCGGCAAACGGAAACGCCCCCCGAAAGGTCACGTCCTCGAAGTGCTGCATACCGGACATGGGATCGGGCACGCCCCGGCCGTAGTCCTGATACAGCGTACCCGCAAAGTCACGGTTGTTGTCGCCGTTCAGCACACGCCAGTCCACCACGCCCGCCTCGTCCTCCGCCTTGACGGAAAAACAGGAATATTTGAATACAGACTCCCGGTTGGGGCGGTTAAAGATCTCGCAGTCCACCAGCTTGCCGTTTCCGGCCAGTCCGATGCTGCCCGCTCCGATCCCGCCCAAGGGGAATACGATCTGCTTCAGTTGGTCTTTCTGATAAATTGGCATTTTGCCCACCCCTCGCACAGACATCAGAACTGCATACACACCGGTATTTTACCATCAATTCTCCCGCAGCAAAATATCCAAACAAGACGTTTTCCCCAAACATATGTCTGCTTCAGTTTATTCGCCTGCGCCCGGCATTATTCGATTGCGCCATATCTTGCGAATACCTGTCATTTTATGGAATGGACACCAATGTCAAAATATCTTATAATAAGCTTATAATAGCGACTTTTTTGTGCGCAGAGAACAAAAAAGGGGGGGTCACTTTGGTGCAACGCGATTTTGAATTAACCGTAGACAATGCCCGTGTTTTGTTCCAGTTCAACCCGAATTTTCTCAATCACCGCTACGTTTGGAACCCGCCCCGTCACAGCAATGTGAATTACGAACTGCACATCATCCTGCACGGTTCCTGTGTGGTGGAGGTCGCGGAAGACACCATCTCCCTTTCTGCGGGGGATGCGCTGATCATAGCCCCCGGCGTATACCATGCGGCAAAGGTAGACAACGGTTCCTTCGAGCGGTTTACCATCACCTTCGCCACACCGAAATCAGCCCTGGCTCCCCGCCTGCAAACGGTGATCGCCCCATACGTACGCATGACTGCACCACCGGAGATCCGCAGCCTGTGCAATGCCATGATGCGGGAATACGGCAGCGAGGCACTTTATACGGAAACCCTGCTGCATTTTCAGCTTGGGCAACTGCTGGTGTTCCTGCTGCGGCAGCTTTCGGCTTTGGAAAAGCACGCGCAAAAAAACGAAACGAACACAGGCCGAAACGGGTCCAAAGATACCACCGAAATGGTCACCGCCATTGAAGCCTTTTTTACAAAAAACATGGCAAGCTACGGTGTCATGCAGCAGCTCGCTGACCGGTTACATATGTCCAAACGGCAACTGTGCCGCCTGATCCCCGAGCTCTACGGCATGACCTTCCGGGAAAAGCTGCTGGACACGCGCATGGACTACGCCGCGTGGCTGCTGCGCACCACACAGCAAACCACGTCCGAAATATGCAAGCAGGTGGGCTACAGCTCCGAACCCACTTTCTACACCAATTTCAAACAGCATCATGGAATTTCCCCCGCGCAATACCGCCGAAAATATCAAACCGTAAATATCACCGAAACCGAAACATCAACCGCAACAAAAGGAAGGGATCAACTATGAAGACGACAAAAAAACTCTGTTCCGCCATCCTTGTCCTGACCATGGTTCTGGGCATGCTCCCGGGTACCGCTGCCGCAAACGCGCCCGCGGCATCCCTGACCGCAGGTGACAAGGTCCTGCACGCAAAGTACTCCGCCGCCACCAGCGAAAACGGCGCGTTGAAGGAGACCGCGTGGCAGACCAACGCCACGTTGACCGAAGACTTAAAGTTCGGTGCCGTATGGGACAGTGAAAACCTGTACCTCGGCTTCACCGGCAGTTCCGCTCCCGCCGCCCCCACGTCCATCACGCTCAACGGCGTGTCCGTGACCCGGGAGGGCAAGGCCGGTGCCACGCAGCGTGAGATCCGCATCCCCCTGAGCGATGCCAAGCTCACTGTGACCGACTACGACCAGTCCGCCAAGCTCAGCGTCAGCATGGGCAGCGCCACGTGGGACGGGTTTGTGATCTTCGATTCCGTGGAGGGTACGTCCGTCAACCAATTCCCCGCCACCAAGACCGAAACCGCTTCCGAAGCCAACTATAACAGCAGCACCGACACGCTGCGCCTGACCGGCAAGGGCGACAGCACCGTGCTGGTGCGCCATACCGGCGGTGCCACCGAAAAAACCAGCAACACCATCGCCGTGCCGTTCCGGTGCGTCGATCCGTCCAAGCCCCCCGTGGCGCTGGAGTTCGACTGCCGCATCGACCAAATGCCGGTGTACGCCCGCTACTACACCACCACAACGCAGAAAGAGCTGTGCTACGGTTTGTATTTCCTCGTCACCGGTAAGCTCGCCAACGACGACGGGGCCATCGCCAACACCAACTCCTCCGGTATGAGCTTCGGCATCACCAATGTGGACGAGGGTCTGGTCCTGGTGGTCCGTGCCACCGACTTTGCCGACGGGGCCGCCTACGCTGATACGGCCAAAGCGCCGCATAAGATCGTACTGGACAAGAAGCTGGGCCAGCAGTTCCACCTGCGCCTGAACTACGATGCCGCCAACGATACCATTGACGTCTTTGTCGACGACGTGTTCAAAGGCCGCATCGAAGGCGCCGAGTACGACAACCCCTTCCGTCTTGCCAAAGACGCCTACGTTGCCCACCTCCAGATCGGCGCCTATTCCTTCCCCAGCAATATCACCAGCGGCGAAAACGGTTTCGACATCACCCTGTCCCACATGACCGTAGGTGCCCAAAAGGTGATGGACCCCTCCGCGTTGATGAACAGCCTGACCTTTGACACCATCAAAGGTATCAACGGCTCCACCTCCGCTGTCTACTCCGATTTGAACCTGGTCAAGTCCATCCCCGGCCCTCTGACCATCCCCCTGACCTGGACCAGCAGCAACCCTGAAATCATCACCGCGGACGGCAAGGTCGCCAAGGTTGAAAAAGACGAAACCGTCACCCTGACCGCCAAGCTGACCAACGACCCTGCCAAAACCAAGTCCTTTACCGTGGTCGTAAAGGGTCCTGAGGCCGCGTACCCCTCCCCTGCCCGCGCGGAGGCATCTTTTGCCAAGCCTGCCGTGACCCTGGACGGCGTTTCCGCCGAAAAGGGCTGGCGTATGGGCGGCCGTATTCTGGGTCAAAAGGGTCTGCTGATTGCCGAGTACGGTTTCCAGTGGAACCAGACCCACCTGTTCACCGCCGTTGACTTTGTGGATGCCATCGCTCCCGTGGCCCTGACCTTCAACGGCCATTCCTTCACCGTGGAAAACGGCAAGCTGTTGGCAAACGGTGCCGAAGTCGCCGGGGCCGCGGTGGCCGTAGGTGCTCACACCGTGGAGCTGTCCCTCCCCTTCCGCGTCATCGGTTTGGGTGACAAACTCTCTACCTACGGCAAGTCCATGCCCATGGCCATTACCGTCAACGGCGTTGACGGCCCCACCAACACCCTGACCCTGACCGACGTGGTGTGGTTCTCCGCCGTCAACCGCAACAACAGCCCCAAATACAGCTCTGCCAGTCAGGTCAAGGTAACCAACAACGATCCCGTGGCCGGGTTCCAGGGCGCTGTCAAGCTGGAAAACGGCTGGCGTCTGTACGACCTGTATAACCCCGGCGGAGAAAACCCCGCCGGTATCCGCACCTATGTGCTGTACAGCGACCCCGGGTTTGACGATCGCAACATGGGCACCCGTCTGGAGTTCGACTTCCGGGCCGACTCCATGCCCATCGGCCAGTGGGACGAACCCGCCGTGGCCATCAGCGCTTACTCCAACTACGGCTTCACCTTTGCCTTCGGCACCAAGTACGACGAGAATCAGGATGCCTGGTCGGTGGTCTGCGGCATCGTCAACACCGAAGACGGCCTGGTCTTCGCCATGCGCAATAATACGGCCCACAAGGTCAATTTGGACAAAAAGGTGGGCGACACCTTTAACCTCGCCGTGGAGTGGAATTTGGATGACACCCTGGACATCTACGTGGACGGTGTGAAAAAGGGCTCCATGCCCGCCGCCTCCCTGTGGAAAAGGGGTGCCTCCAACTCCACCGTGGTGTTCAACGTGATTCGCAATCCCCACCTGTCCGGTGCCACCGGCCCCGAGGACAGCTACGACGTTACCATCGGCAACCTCTCCTTCGGACACAGCTACAACGAGGATGGCGGTCTGCTGGGCCGAATCACCTTTGCCGATATCGCCGGCAGCAACCCCAGCGCCGATCAGGTGACGAGCAATCTGAACATGACCGGCACCATCACCGACGGTCTGATGGACAACACCTATCCCATCACCTGGACCAGCTCGGACGAAAGCGTTGTTACCAGCACCGGCGTGGTGACCCAGCCCAGCAAGGGCGTCGCCTTTGCCACCCTGACCGCCTCTGCCGGCGGCGAGCACAAGAGCTTCGACGTGGTGGTGTTGGGCAAGACCATGGATAACAGCAAGGTGCTGCATCTGAAAAATGACATCTCCCCCGCCACCGGCGCCGGTGTGGCTTACGACGACCTGCTGTTCACGTTCGATACCGGCAACAACAGCCTGATCGCCGTTAAGGACAAGAGTGAAAAGGTCAACTTTGTCACCCTGACCGACGGCGACGACAGGGCCCGCCTGAACGCCGAGTCCCTGACTCTTTGGGTCAGTAATGACAACGTCACCTACAAGCAGATCAAGCAGTTCATGCTGACCCAGTCCGGCAAGAACTGGTATCTGTACGGCTTTGAAACCACGGCCCAGTACGTCAAGGTCCACTACACTCACTACCGCGGTGAAGATGCCAACTTCATCGGCGCCTACGGCACCATGATCTCTGCCGGCTACAACAACTCCTTTGTCAAAGGCGGCGCCACCGAGTACACCGTGACCAATACCACCGCCGTCAAGTACGACCCGTCCCTGCCCATTGCCGGTCTGACCGGCGATCTGAACCGCCTGCGCGTGTTTGACAAGGACGGAAACCTCCTGTACCACTGCGTGGACGGCGACACCGTCATCGTCCGTTACCCCGAGCTGGCCCCCGGCGCCAGCGCCACGGTCTACGTGCAGCAGGCCGCGGCCGGCGCCATCGAGCTTGCCAGCAAGGAAAACGTGTACGAGATCACCTACGGAAACCGTGAAATCTACAACAACGAGAGCGCAGAGAAGACCCAGCGCTGGATCATGGCTCTGCCCGCCGGCACCAAATTCCCCAACGGCACCAAGTTGGAGCAGGAAACCATCTACGCCATGGGCAGCAAGCTGAACATTTCCACCGACGGCGGCCGCACCTGGAAGGAACACTCCAAGGTGATAAACACCGTGTCCCCCGTCCTGAAGACCCCCGTGGAACGCATGGGCGGCAGCGGTGCTTTCACCTTTGACTACCACACCGGCCGCATCTTCTTCCAAACCTATTGGGTCGACCCCAACAACAAGTTCACTCCTCTGGATATCACCAGGTCCAACTGCGTGCAGATGGTCATTGCCTCCGATAACGGCGGCAAGAGCTGGTATTTGGCCGACACCCTGCCCCGTGACGTAGTCAATGATCCCCAGTCCGCCTATATGCTGACCTACTCCGGCGGCACCGTTCTGACCACCTACGACGGCGAGGGTCCCAAGGTGGATATGGTCTTCCCCATGGGTGCCCAGTACAACAACATGGGCGGCTTCTGCTGCCGCGTGGCCTACACCAAGGATGCCGGCAAGAGCTGGCACCTGAGCAAGAGCCTGATCACCTACGGTGACATCGCCACCAACTCCGAAAACGGCTGTTCCGAGGCGTATATTCAGGACAACGGCGAGGGTGTGCTGACTCTGTACACCCGCTGCCAGGATGAGTCTTTGGACCACTTCGGTGTATCCTACTCCCTGGATCAGGGCGTGACCTGGATGGAGGAAGCCACCCTGTCCAAGATGTACACCACCAATACCCAGGCCACCATTGCCGACTTCCCCGTCAACGGCAAGTCCGCCGACCTGTCCATCTGGGGCGGCAACACCGCACTGGGCTGCCGCAGCTATATCCGAAACCCCATGAACGTAGCCCTTTCCATCAACGGCAGTGAGACCTACCGTAACATTCAGAACCTGTTCTTTGAAACCGAGATGGAAAGCTACGGTGCCCGCAACTACACCATTACCAACCCCACTGCAGCCAAGATCAACGACACCGATATGATCATCACGTTCCAGGACCTCAGCGGTGCCCGATCCTATCTGTTCATGCTGATCCAGGACTTCGACAAGTGGTTCACCCGCACCCGCGGCGGCTACGACAACTTCGAGCACGGCACGGCTCAGTATGAGGGTTGGATCACCAACTCCGGTGACGGAGCCCTGGTCTCTACCACCAACGCCCGGGACAAGTACTCCATGCAGGTCGCCAAGAACTCCGTGGTCACCCGTTCCGTCCCCTACCTGCAGAACGGCACCGTGTCCATGGACCTGTACGCCCCCGCCAACGCTTCCTTCACGTTGGAGCTGCAGAGCGCTTTCAGCAACGTGTACGCCGACGTGGCCATGCCCATCGGCCTGCGT